>JBNKUM010000097.1:0-17662 GCA_050298595.1 Gammaproteobacteria bacterium
ATTGCCTGCGAACTGCGCCTTATCTTGGGAAATTTGGGGGCTTCTATAATCTACATACAGTTTAGGACAGCACACTAGATGAGCCGGTAACTTCATCCATCGCTGTGTAGTCCTGATTTCCCATTTATGCGCTCACGATACAGGTCATTAAATCTGGAATCCGCAGTTGGACGAGTTGAACTGTGCGTTTGTGGTGGTGTAAATCAAGGCGTGACGACGCGGAATAGCGGGCTATACCAAGGAGTTACGAGGCTTCTGCTTCCGCGTTCTGCTTACGCCCCTTACCTATGTCCCAATAGGCAAAGCAGAGATACGCCGCCTTAAACATGCAATTCAGCTCGTAGCGGGATGCAGCTGCTGGGTGAAAAGATAAATCGAGTTTAATGGTTTACGAAACAGTAGGTTACCCTCTAATGCGAGCGGTCAACTGCGGAATCTAGGTTAAAGCCCAGTACCCAGGCATCCCTATAATCGCTGGAGGTGCCGGTTTTAACCGCAGACCAGGAGTCTGTCGGATTTAGTTTGAGCAAAATAAATTAAACGCCTGTAGCGTTATTGGGTTCACGCTCCTATGCATATATGGCCCCACTCCGTCTTACCACTCGAGTGACGCAACACTGCTCTAGCACCGTGGATATACAAGGTTCTGAGATAGGCGTTGCCCCGTTTTCTGATGCCTAATAAGGTGTTCTTCCCTCCAGTGGAATGCTGCCCTGGTACCACGCCAACCAGGCTGAAAAATGTCGGCCATTGACAAAATCTTTTCCATCGCCTGCTGCTACATAAGTCGCTGTTACGGTGAGGGAGCCTATGCCCAGAATTTCATCCAGGCGCCGACAGAGTTCATTGCCCTGATTAATCTGCTTAACCGTTGTTCGCATGTTTCGAAATGCTGGTTTAGCGCCTGTAATTCTTCATAAAGTTGGTAAACAATTCACGTGCTAAGGAGGTTAATCCATTCTCAGCATCTTTCAGAATATCCGGTAAACTCTGACTCACCGCTCGTATAACACTTAAAGTGGGGTTCATACTAATATCCATGCATTCGCGAAATAACAGTATCCATGCTGAAAGCCTATGGTGAAGAAAAAATTCAATAATTGATTCAACATATCATTAGCTTATGTCAGAAATTAGCAGTCAAAAGCGAAATCCAGAGTTACGGCCTGGCTAAGCTTCCACCTCATAGAAGTCTGAGTATTTACTTACCCCAGGCTTTTTTGAAGGATTATCAAACAGCAAATCCCCTCCCCAAAAAAAAGCAGTTGAATATGTCACAAAATTTTTTCCTCAACACGGGTTTATAGGGTAACTATAAAGTAGAGATTGAGGGTATTTAGAAGTTGTTTATCACTCTGTGTTAGTAAGAATCTTTTAAAGGTGGACTGTGTGAATTTGATGTATATGATGCACCGGTTAAGGTTTTTTACTTACGGAAATATCAAGCTCTGGCTGCCATACTAAAGCGCGATTTGATGTGACTTAAGCCCACCCCCCAGTTTACAGGAAAACTACTATCTGACTTCGATTACTGATCATAGGGGTCAGGTTGGTTCACCTTCAAAAATAGATATAACCAGAGCTGATTTTTAAAGGTTATCCGCGTTAACAGGTCTGCTTATGATTTGTGTGGAAAGTCTCAAAATTATTTTTTGCTATTTTGTATTGCAGATTAACTTTATGAAATTGTATTGATTTTTTTAATGTCATGTATTTTATTTCGGGTTTTGCAAAGGTCTTTCTGCGCTAAATATTGAGTTAAAGAATGTTTTTTGCAGGCTTAAAAAAGGGTCTCATGTTTACCGCTGATCAATGGTTGTTGATCTGCTTTTAATAAAAGGGGGCTGAAAGTTGTTTGCGCATAAAAGCATTCATTTTTGAGTTGATATTGGCGATGAATTGGTGTGTATGAAAGAACCTCGGGCAATAAATGGAAAACAGGTTTTGATGAGTATATTTTTTAAATGGGGGCGGTGCGATGTGCATCTGTGTATTTATCGAAAATGTTTTGGTATCGGTAATTATTGACCTAATTAACCATACTTGAAGAAAAAAGATAGGGTGTATAGCATAAATGCTCAGTTGAAGTGGGCAACTTTTTAAAAATATGGCGAAAAAAGCTCATCAGGAATTAGAATCCTGAAAGTGCTTTAGAGGGGGTGCTTTAAAAATATTGTTCTGCGTGACAGGTGCGATCAGGCCTGTTTATGCGCAAAATCAGTTGGAGTGTTCAAATGATTTATCGTAGTCAACAGTCATCGCCTCTCATTATCTATTTGAGTATGGTGTTTCTACTGACTTTAATATTAACTGGCTGTAACTCTGATGATGGCTCATCCAGGAATCCAGACCCACACCTAGTACTACCGGTACCGAATAACAATCAGCAACCCATCGCCAGGATTACTGGATCCCTAGCCTACTCAGCAGGTCAGACGGTCACCTTGAACGGTAGTAGCTCATCTGACCCTGACGGCGATATACTCAACTACAATTGGATTCGGATAGAGGGGCCAGCCATCACGCCTCTGGGTGGCACGACTACTACCCTTAGCTTTGTCGCGCCGTCGGTCTCACAGACCACACAATTCACCTATAAATTAACGGTGGGGGATGGTCAACTCAACAGTACCACCACTGCGAGCATCCAGATCTCACCATTAGCGCCGAATACGCTACCCAATCAACAGCCGAGCGCCAGGATCACAGCGCCTCTGAGCTCCACATCAGGTAAGACGATCATTCTGGATGGCAGTAGCTCATCTGACCCCGATGACGACATGCTAAGCTACCTATGGACGCAGAAGGAAGGTCCGCACATCATGCTTTTGAATAGCACAAGCCCTACGCTCACTTTTGAGGCGCCATCGGTAACAGAAGTAACGCCGGTCACTTTTGAATTGAACGTGAATGATGACGAGTCCTCCAACTCCATCAGTGCGAGCATTTTGATCACCCCGTTGCTGGATACTACTTCACCATCGATCATATCAAGGTCACCTCAAGTTGATCAGAGCGGTGTGCCACCCATGTCAGAGATCAGTGTCATCTTCGATGAAGCTCTGCTTGCAAGCAGCGTTGATAGTCAAAGCCTGTTGGCCAGCCTAAACGGCAGTCCGGTTGCTGGCGAGGTTAGTTATGACAGGACCAATTACTTCATCACCAACAAGCCGACATCGGCCCTCACTCCCGGCGCTACCTGCACAGTTACACTTAGCAACTCCCTTATGGATCTCGCTGATAACACCTTCGCCGGTGATAGCTGGAGTTTTTCTACGGATTCTTTGTCCCCGGTCTGCGCCACTTCAGTAGAGAACAATAGCCTGACGCTGAGCTGTCCCTCCGGGCAAGTCGCTAAGGAAGTTGTATTCGCCAGCTATGGTACACCGAGCGGTTCCTGCGGTCCGTTTACCACGGGCTCATGAAAGGCCAGTAATGCGCTGTTGGTGGTCTCTGACGCCTAAAAGGCAAGAATAGTTGCACAGTGAATGCCGGCAACAATGACAGCTTCGGTGCCCCTTGCTATGGTACGGCCAAGAAGCTGGCTGTACAGGTGGCCTGTGGTATGGCAACAGATACCAACCCAGATCCAACTCAAGAGCAACACCAAACCCAAATCCAACACTCTGCTGGCTGGCGAGCCGGTGGAGCCGAATGGTCTCAGCGGCACTTTGACCATCGCGCTGACCGATAAGATCGGTCGAGACAACCGTTACCAGGGAACCCTTGAATACGTGGGCGAACACTACGCCCGCTTTAAGGGAGCAGGCGAGTACTTTATCCTGGAGTCCGCAGCAGCCGCTGGCATGCGCACGGGTTTGGTCACCACTACCTATATCAATCATGCAACGCCGGCCGCCTTTGCCTCCCACATCTCCAGCCGGGACAGATATAATTTGAAATGCTGTCGCAGGTCGCTGAATGCATTACCGGTGCCTATGGCAAAATCTACTGTATCAATTGATTGATGGTCGTTACCAAAATGGCGAACAATCTGCCGCACGCATTGGACGCGTGAGGAGGCATAGATACCTGGCCAGTCGTTATTAATAAGACGAAATTGATTACTGCTTTTTTACAAAATCCTGGGTTAATATGGCTGTTTTTAATCCAGCTGGATTTATTAATGTTAGTTTTTGTGAGCTATCTCAGTGGAAATTTCAGTGCCAGATAATTCTCATGATACCTCTGTCATTAAGGGCATAGGCGTGTCTTTGCTGGGTTATGTCATCTTTTCATCGCATGATGCTCTGGTGAAGGTGCTGAGTGATTACTCGGTGTTCCAGATTATTTTCTTTGCCATGTTGTTTGCTTATGTGCCTTTTTCTTTAGCGCGGATTTTCGAGGGCAGTGCAATTTCCCTGCATCCTAAAAATCCGGGTCTGGTGTTTTTACGTGCTCTGTTGATGGCGGGGAGCGTTTCTTTTGCTTTCCTTGCATTTTCAATGTTACCTATGGTTCAGGTGTATGTGCTTTTGTTTACCACTCCTGTGCTGATATCGTTGTTGGCAATACCCTTGCTGGATGAGAAAATTCATGCTACACGAGGCATCAGTATTTTGCTGGGGTTTATTGGGGTCATAGTTGTGTTGCGCCCGGCAGCTGAAAATCTGGAATTAGGCCATTTATTCGGTTTTACGGCGGCTTTGTGTAATTCTCTGGCTTCCATTATTTCGCGTAAAATCGGCAATCTGGAAAACTCGGCGATTCTTATCCTGAGTCCTTTGTTGCTGAGTATTTTACTAAGCGGTGGAATATTATATTTTGTTTATACGCCCATGCCGATTGGTGATCTGAGCCTGATGTTCTTGATTGGTGTGCTCGCGTTATTAGGGCAGCTATTTATTTTAACAGGGTATCGCTGTGCTCCTGCGGCTGTGGTAGCGCCTATGCAATACAGTCAAATTATATGGGCGATTTTATTCGGCTGGCTGTTTTTTAATGAGTCGGTTGATCAGGTTGCTGTGATTGGATTGGTGATTACTGTTTTTTCAGGGGTGATGATTGTCTGGCGTGAAAGTGTTGTCTCGATTAAACAACCCGTATTGCATACGCGTAATATGCGTAGTGTTGCTTCAGGACCAATGCCTACGTCTGAGTCGGATGAGCAGAGCGAGTGATCAGGTTACGAAAATAGGAAAACATAGTTTCCCTATTTTCTTTATTTCCAATAACTTGAAATGACTATAAAGTCATATCCTTAAGACGTTTTAAAGGTGCTACCTTAACAACAGTTGAAGCTGGGCGTGCTGCCACATCCATGGTTTCACCAGGTTTAAAAGGGTTAGGTACGTTTTTCTGGGCTTTGCGAGCTGGTTTTTTAACTGTTTTGATCTTCATCAGTCCAGGCAGGGTGAATTGCCCGCAACTACGCTTTTTGATGTGGCCTTCAATGATATCGCTTAATCCATCTAATACAGCAGTAACGTCTTTACGAGCTAATCCGGTAGACTCCATTAGTGACTGGATAGTTTGTGTTTTGGTGTAAGCAGTTTGAATTGCTTTGATTTTTTTCTCGGCCATTAAAATTACCTTTTGAGTTGATAAATGGGGTAACAGTAAAAGTGTTACCAGAATAAAGTGTGCATTATCCACGAAACATAGAGAAATCCAAGTCTATAAGCAATTTGTTAAAGACTATCGGTGTTCTTATAAGTAGAAAGTCAAAATTGTCGAGGCTAATTTACATCGATATTGTATCCGGTGGAGGGGGCGTACAAACGTAGTGTACATCTTTAGAGCAGGGTTCTGCACAGCATGTTTCAGGAGGAATGAGTTAACCTCTGTTATGCCTCCAAATCATGACTGCTTTATCCTTCATGGTTAATTCTGCTGCAGGCGTGCTAGAATCAGTACAAACACAATGGGATTAATGCTATGACTGATAACAGGCGATTCCAACGAATTCACTTCGACTGCACGGTTGAATTTGAAACTGAAGGGTTTAGCGAGGTTTGCGATCTTCATGATATTTCATTCAAAGGTGCTCTAATCGGTAATTGTTCTAGCACCACCCTGGAGCCAGGTACCGCCTGTCGGTTAATTCTAACTCTCGATGAATCATCTGACGTAAAGATTGTTATGGATGGCAGCGTTGCATATAAATTAGAAAACCGGGTGGGTATTCACTGCCAGAGCATAGACATAGACAGCATGACCCATCTGCGTAAACTGGTTGAACTCAATCTGGGTGATGAAGAGCTGTTGCATCGAGAGCTGGAAGCATTATTGCCTTAAGATAGCAATTCTCACAGCGCAAATACCCGCTGATAGAATGCCAGCTCTCTTTCCAGTGCGTAAGCAATATTATTCACATCACTAAATCCATGATCCTGGTTCGGGTAGATCTCTAAATCTGACGGTATGCCTTTTTCACCCAGAGCCTGATGCATGACCTGCGCCTGATTTGTTGCGAATGCAAAAAGGCGCTGCGCTGCCGGATCAAATTGCAGGTCGGCATTACGAGTAGTTTCTGATTCTGGGGTTATAGGAGTGAGCTAGTCTGTTTTCAGGTTTAACAGGTACAGGTCTTGGTCAGTTTCATTACAGAAAAAAAGCGAGTTATCCTAGACTGTATAAGCACTGCCATTGTATTCATGTACGCGGCTTTTGACGCTAAAACCTGCGGGCAATATTTCACGAATTTGACACTGATTATATTGCATTTTGGTGATCCGGCCAGCCTGTTCGGGTTGAGACTGTGACCAGTAGCTGGTGGATTGATCAAGCTGAAGCTGCGACAGGGCACCCGATTGTGCAGCTGCATTGTGGCTACTAATTTTGTCGGCATCTCTGCCTTCAACGGTAGTGATCACCCTCTATCAAACCTCTGTAACATCTTTTTGACCATCGCCACGACTATAAGGGAGATAGTGTTCAATCAATCGTTGCCTGTAATTTTCGTAATCAGTAGAGGTTGCCCTGAAGCTGGCGTCCTGTAAAACTGCCTGATACCAGGATTGATAACGTACGCCGTTTTCTATATTTTCAGTCAGTTCAAAATCTCGGTAATGCCCCAGTAGTTCATCTATGCGATAAGCAAAAGGGATGAATGATATATCTACAGCAGCCATAGTGGATCCTGTAAAAAATGGGCCTTCCTGATGCATGGCACTGGTGATTTGCTGTATCCCTGAGATCAGCTTTTCTCGCGACTCATCTCGATAGTCACCGGGGGCTTTAGCCTGTAAAAAGCGATACAGGTAAGGGACGATACTGTTGTTGATATGATCCATCCAGTACCTTTGTTCTGCTCGTTGATTAGCTTCTGCGGGAAAAACTGGATTTACCTCAGGCAATAAATCTTCCAGAAATTCAATAGTGCGATTGGATTCGACAATCGTGGTATCGCCGGGGCTACTGCGGTTAGGGTTAACAATAACCGGTACCAGAGCGCTGTTGCGAGAAACCTGTAGCCACCAGTCACTTTTATCATAAGGGTCAACCTCGATGTATTCAAAATCAACTTGTTTATGCAGCAAAGTGATCCAGCTTCTTTGAGCAAATGGACAGTACCAGGCAGAATAGAATTTCATGGGTTAATTCCAGTAATTGGGTGACATTCGTTTTTGGAGAACTGATCTTCAATATCAATCATACGTGGATCACAGAAAAATTATAGTTGATCATTGCTGTATGATCCTATGACCAACTAAAGAACAATACTACTTAATGATTTGCTCTGGTTATCGTAGGAACCCAACCAAAACAGATCTTCAGAAGTTAAAAGATTGAAAATCGCTATTTCTGGATTTACCAGACTCATTTATTATAGCGGTCATTCAGGAGGTAGATGTGCTTGGCAGCGAATGTCCCAGGCTGTGTGAAAACTATTTCCAAATTTTCAAAGTGGATATTTGGGCCTGTCTTCAAACAATTTCCAATGATTTGTGGTAATTAAGCTCTTGATAATCCAGATAAATTGGCCTTTAGTGGGAATTAATTTTGGTGTGGTTAGTTTGGAGCGAGTTTGCACACAGCCAGGACCCAATCCGAATATTTAACGGAATGGCAGTACAGTGCCAGCCACAGTAGTTTCCGGAAACACACGGAGATTTTCCTTGCGTCTGAACTAGCCATTTTTCAGGATCGCTATATATGTGCTCATATTCTATTTCCCAATCGCTTAAATCTTTCTCTGAAATTGATTGGCACTAGAATGCATCGTTGATAGTGAAATTTCCCTCGACAAACTGCTTCGCGAAATCCACCTGATCCTGAAGGGGGAGATTTTCCTTCAGGTGGGAATTTCCATAACCGTGTAAGTCTGGACACATTACTTTTATTTCAGGTAGAAGCTCCTCTGGGTTGAAAAAACTTAACCAACCAGGTAATCCATGAATTAATATTAAATTTTCATTTTTGCACATGATTGTCCTTATTAATTGGTATAATGCCCAGGCTCAGCAGGAGTGCGAGCGCAGAAAGTGATTCCTGTGGAGCAGATGGTTTGGCCTATATGTCATAGGAAAAATGCCACCGAACATTTTCCTTTACAAGGACCTCAAGTACTTCTCTATACTGCTCTAAATCAGCTAGACAGTGATGCTTAGTGGTTTCACTTAAGCTATGATAATTTTTCACAAGTTCAATATATTTTTCAATTAACTCCAGTCCCTCCTTAGGATTGAACCACTGTTCTTTATAGGTTGCTTCTATTTGTTCTTTTGATGCGGTTGAGCTAATCATGAACTCCAGCATTTCTTCCATCGTTTGGCTTACATATTCATCAAGACGTGCTAAATCGTGGTCTTCTCCAATAGCTGAGATGTTATCAAAATGGAATATCATGTTTTTACCATCAACTGCTATATCATCAGCAGAGGTTGGTGATTCACAGGTAATATATACGGCAGCGCTCATTCTCTACGAGTTCTCCAAAACCAGCATCCAGGAAATAAACAGATCCAGTATTCACATCTTGAACAAATGCATCCCTACTCGCTAACAATAAAAAAGTAGCTTTGTTTTCCCAGGATGAAGCCATGACCAATCTTCAAGCAATCCACCAGACTTAATATGTTCAAAATTTACGGTTAAATCGTCTGATGTTATTTATCTATCCATAGGGGTAACAGTTGTATTAAGGAGACCGTGTTTCTCGCTAATACATTTTCAATGAGACCTGTTTATAACACTGTAAGCTACTTAAAATCAATGAGATAGCGAATCATTGCCCCGTTATACATTTCTAAAAAGTCATGACACAGGTAAAACATGACTTTTTTGGAGGTATGAGGTATCTAAGCTGATTCAGGGATTGTTAACGGCCGAGTATGGCTCACCAGAAGACTGTACTCATAACCCTGGAACGATTGTTTCAAGGAAGGGAGCGCTCACATTCTGACCTTCAATAAGTACTGACGACCCCAAACGGTCATTTGCCCTGATAAAGGTTAGCGCTGAATACATCCTGTATCCAGTTGATCTTAAAGGGTTGGTCAATACCGGGCTCGACGAGCAACGCATCAAAACGCATTGAGTATTTGAGGTATTTATTTTGATGGTTAACAAAGCTTGACGCAGTCTTGATTATTTTCTGCTGCATTGATGCGGGTATGCCATAGTCTGTGCTATCAAAATCCTGGCTTCTTCGGTATTCAACATCTATAAAGCATAAAGTATCACCATCTAGCATGATTAGGTCGATTTCTCCCGCTCGGCTTAGATAATTCTTGGCGACTACTTTTAGGCCCCTGGCTTTCAGCCAGCGTAGTGCAGCATTCTCTAAAAATACGCCTTTATTATTAATTGTATTCCTGGAATTCAATTTATAACTCATGCCTGCTCTGATGTAGCTATTGGAAAGCACTATAACGCGCAAACCATCTCTTTTTTGTTATCGCTAAGTTTTTAAGCAATCCGTTCAAAATGGCGTATGGTTCACAAGACTCAACACCTTTGAATTCGCGTTCCATATTGCATTACTTTAACAACAATCTTAGTGACAAGTAAATTGCAGTTATTGGCACTTAGCCGCCTGGTGCAATACGACTATGAGTGATGGCTGTTGAGTAAATCCTCCATCTAAGAGACTTTAATCTATCTACAAACCCTAAAATATTACAAGACCTTCGCTGTTTAGCAGAATTTTTTCAAATTCAGGAATATGGTAGAGATCTTAGAACGATTCTTGATATTCATGCCAGAAATATCCAGCCTGGTTTTTGTTTAGACTACATAAAGTATTGAACTACTGGAATACAAACACGGATTTCAGGTTTTAAGTTGGGAGACAGGCGAGCAAGCAGCTATATCAATTCCAGGTTTCTTCCCGCTTCTCACTCTAAACGACGAGAGGATTGGATACGATTTAAATAGCAGTAAATAAATAGTTTGAGAATCGTCAAAGGATGATCGGCTGGTTGAGTGTTAAAACCGATTATCGATAAATCCAGCATGACCATGAAGACGTCGACGATACTGAGCGAATGTTCTTCCGTGATGTAATCATCTAAAAGTTCAGGAAATAAAGTGGCTTACCATCAGGCTTCGCCCGCGATGAATCCGCTTATTGGTTTACCTGATGGTTTGAAAAAGTAGCTATATTCTTTGAGCTGAATTTCTACACTCTCTGGATATGTTGCTTTCTTTCCTTGCAGGCTTTTCTATTGCTCAGAATTAATACTCGATTTTTAACGACTCAATAGTCCTGATTAGAATAGAGACTCACCCGAATCCGCTGATTTTGAGCTGCAACTTTATTCCACTCACCCGCTGTGTTGACATTATAAAGAGCCGGATAGGGTGTTAATGCATCGTTGAAGCCACTACTGGACAGAAGAATCTCCAACTCTCCGCCGCTCCGGCCCATTTCCACATTTAAATAGTTTGCGAAGGCGACCGATTGATCATTCAGCCCCTCATTATTACCGCCAATATCCGCCGCAAAAAGGCACTCATTAACATCAAGCCCAGCTTTCGCTATTGATAGCTCCCCTGCATCACTCTTTTCAAGGCAAAAATTGCCATAGGTAGCGCGCAATTCGATGCTGCCTCGAAAACCTGCTTCCTTGAGTTGACCCACCAGCTCTGAGATCCAAAGCGCACGCTTATCACCGAAGGGCCTCTCACCATAACCAAATTCAGCCCCTTGATTTACTGCCCACTCAATCAACTTGATCGGGACAGGTGGGTTGTTTTCAGCCTGGATGTCATACACCCCCACATTGAGACGCTCTGTTAGTAACTCAATCTTATCACCCTGGGTCTTTATCAGCCCTTTAATTTCTTGGCTGAACTCACGCTGGGAGAGAGATATATTTTGAGGGTCGATCGGTGAAAATGCCAGGAAATAGTAGACCAGTATGAACCCTGCGAATAGAAACAGCAGGCTTAAGATTCCCAGCAGTTGACCATGCCTTGTTCGACTTTCCGATTCCAGCTGTACTGCCTCTAGCTCAGACAACTCACCTTGCAACTCTGCAATGTGTTTTTCAATCATCTCCTCTATACGCTTCTCTGACTGGCTCTGTTCACGATGAATAAACCGCCTTAATGAGTCGTCACCGTTTCCAAAATCTTGAAAGTCATCCATCGGTAGGCTAAGAAGCTCAACAGGTGCAATTTTTTTCCGACCATGCTCATCGATCGAGTGAATATTACCTCTATTTCCGATAACACCCGCATTGTCGAGTTCGGAATCCTCAAAACCATGCACCAAAGACTCTTGATCAGGCATCAAATGAAGTGTAGTTAAAATTTCCTGAAGATCATGTGGCTCAAGTTGTTTTGGTAACACGCCCACTGCACCGAGAGCCCTTGCCTGGCTAACTTCAATCCCTTCCACCTTTGAGGTGTACATCATAATCGGAATCAGTGCTGTGTGAGGATTGGATTTGATGATTTTTAGTGCTTGAAAGCCATCCATCCCCGGCATTTCATAATCCATGAAGATGGCGTCAGGGGTGTTTTCATAGAGGTAATCGATGGCTGCGGCGGCTGATTCCATCGCGTCCACGACAATACCATAGTTTGATAGTTTGCTCGACAGAACCCTTCTTGCAGTTTTTGAGTCGTCAACGATGAGCGCGCGTTTGGTCAATGATTTAAGGCTGCACAGATGTGCTGCTATCCCCTACAGTTTTTTTATAAGAATAAGAAGTATAAAAGCCCAATCTGCCAATATCAACCCGATAAATACGATCCACTAAGTGTCCTTTTTCACAGTAATTTATTGATTGCCTGAAAAATTCGACTACTTCTGTGCATCTGTTATCACTTTCAACTAAAAATCATTATTGCCCATAGGTAACAGGCCTGAATATTTTACGCATAAACAGGTGTTTTTCTGTGATCTGAGATAACTCAAATACTTACAATAGGTCTTTTGATATATCGCGAGAGTATCTATGAGTTTTTTCACATTCTTGATGTAGTAAAAGCCTTCAGCATCAAAAGCATCTGCGGTTTTAAGCGGTCCACCCGAGTGGCCTGGTATGATAGAGGGGGTGTGTACGCGTAGTTCGGTTTTAACACCGTGAGGTGGTAGTTTAAATTCGACACTAACTGCAGGAAGTCCTACCAGACAGGGTTGTTTGATGGGGTCGATAGGACAGGTGGTGAAGGGCGCGTTTTAGTTGGCGCTGTAACTAGGAATGATCAGGGGTTATTCGCCTACGATTTCAACCGAGATTTCTTCCAGTTGAGTGAATACGTGAGCAGACAGACCTGTGCCAGAGTACTGGAGTAACTTCAGATGAGAAAAGAAACTTTTTCGTAATTCAGGTTTTTTTCATTTCTGCAACGAGTAACTCAAACCCCTCGGGTACATTGAAGTGCAGGGTGGCAGCTATATCGAGCAGGTTTTAAGAGAATGATGCATCAACTTAGATGATGGTTTTTCTTCGTCGATGGATAGTGTTCTGCCGTTTTATAGAAACAGCCCAAAGTTATGATTGGAGTGCCGTATGCGTTGGGTCTTGATCACGCCTTTAGGCATGCCGGTTGAACCGGAAGTAATCAGGAGTCTGGCAAATAGTGTCGGATGTGATTGATGCCTCGGCTGCTGCCAGCTATTCGTTCGGGGTAGTGGCCAGTGAGTTAGCAAGACTGAAACCGCAGCAATAAGTTCGTCTATATTCGTCAGGATTACCTGCTATTTATAAAAAAGATAGCAAAGTGCAGCTCCACAGATCAGGATTGAGAAGAGTAATAGCAATCAGCATGCGTGAAAACAGAAACAAGAAAAGTTAGCACTCCGACAGTCACGCCAGCGCCAACTCCAACACCCATCTCCAAAGCAGTACCGGTTCCCAGTGGAGGTGTTTCGATAATTAATAGTTCGCTTGAGTCTGCTGGCTTCTGGGCAGGTAATGCTGCAGATGGTGGTGATGTAGCCTCACGTTCAGTGGTTGATGTTACTCACAGCGCGTTTTCTCAAGCGACTCGAATTGCGGTTACTGACCCCACAGGGAAATTATGGAATGGTCAGTTGTCGTTTCCAACTATTGCCGATGTCAGTGTGAATGATGTGCTGCTTATCCACTTTTATTTTCGCTCAGTGACCAATACCTATGAGTCTGTTGCCAGCTTTGTCACGGCATTTATCGAGGACAAAGACTGCAATAAATATGTTTCGCGCTAAGTGAGTGCATCGACGGACTGGCAGGAATACTTTTTTCCGCTGCGCGTTACTGATAACGAGGCGCAAAACCAACTGGCGCTCAGGTTTGGTTTTGGTGCTGGCGACCGGGCACAAACCTTCGACATTAACGCTGTGGAGTTGCTTAGCTTCGGATCGTCAGTAGTCATTGAAGATCTGCCGGTGACCCTCCCCCAGTTATGATGACCGCAGTGTCGATGCTTCATGGCGTGCGGAAGCAGCCGCAGGCATCGAACAGTATCGCAAAGGCGATTTTACCTTGAATATTGTCGATAGCTCCGGCAACCCTGCTAGCTATGCCGCGCTAGAGGTGCGATTCAAGCAACATACCTACCATTTTGGTTCGGTGACTGTTGGCCATATTCTGGTAAGCGATAGTACCGATGCACAGATATACCGAGCAAAGGTGCTAGAACTGTTTAATCAGAGTGGCCCCGAGAATGATCTGAAATGGGGGCCGTGGGATGGAGAGTGGGGCAGCGATTATGCCCGGGAACAAACTCTTGCCGGTTTGAAGTGGCTGCGAGATAATGGTTTGTATACGCGAGGACACGTTATGGTGTGGCCTTCTAAGCGTAACCTGCCATTGTCGATGCAATGTTACTTACCCGATAACCCTGCCGATGCCGATCCCCAGGCCAAGCAGGCGGTATTGGATCATATTGACGATATAGCACAGGCAACGTCATCTTATCTGGATGAGTGGGATGTGTTGAATGAGCCTTACGATAATCATTATCTTATGAATGCTTTTGGTGATTCGGTGATGATGGACTGGTTTAACCGGGCATGAACCAACTTGCCTGAGCATAAATTGTTTATTAACGATTACTCTATTCTGTCAGCTCAGGGGCGAAATTTTGCGCATCAGGATCACTATCAAAAAACGATTCAGATTCTGGTAAATAACAATGCACCTATCAACGGTATTGGTCTGCAGAGCCATTTTTCGGAAACTCTAACCGCGATCACCACGGTATATGATATTGTCGACCATTTCGTCAAAGCATTCCCTGGGCTGGATTTGCGTGCGACCGAGTTTGACGTAAGTACCGTATACTAAGATCTGCAGGCAGATTACACCCGAGATTTCCTAACGATTTTCTTTAGTCACCCTGCAACGGTTGGCGTGCAGTGCTGGGGCTTTTGGGCTGGTGCCCACTGGTGTGAAAGTGTAGCTATGTACGATTTAAACTGGCGAGAAAAACCCAATGCAAAAATCTGGAAAGAGTTGATCTGTCAGCAGAGGTGGAACGATTTTGACGGGGTTAGCAATGCTCAGGGGCAGTATGGCAATCGTGGCTTTTACGGCAAATATCAGGTAAATGTTACTGTAGGCAACGAAACAAAAACCTTTAACTTTGAATTAAAAGCGGGAGAGAGCAATGTGTTTACTCTCTTTCTTTAAATAAGTAAAAATCACCCCACCGGTAAAGTCTGGGGCTTTTTTCCTGATGTCGGATGTAGAATCGATTAGCTAGCTCTTCGTGTTCTACTGTAGAGATAAAATATTCTCATATAATTTCTTTATTATCGCCTCATGTCATGGCGCATTTATGATATGGTTCTAACGTTCCTTCCAAAGAGAAGGCGTGTTTACTATCAGGTCTTTGATTTATGTTTATTAACAATACTACTAACTGTTGAGTAATGTAATCCGAAGTAATCCCCAATCATCTTGAGGGTATATCCACCACTTCTATAGGCCTCGAAGATTGCTGCATCGCGACTCTTCGCCCTTTTTTCGTAGTACGCTAACTCTTTTGGTGCAGGCCTTTTCTTGGATGATGGTATTTCAATCAGCTCCCGATCTTGTTCTATGTGCTCTTGCAACCGGGTAACAAATTCATCGTCACCAAGATAAATCTGGTTGCGTAATTGTTCCCAGGGAGAGGGCTGCTTTTTTCCTTCAGTGATAAACTGTTTATATAGCTCCCGGGCTCGGGATTTTCTTTTGCCGAATGAAGCCAATAACTCATCAGTTTGTAAGTTCATCGGTCCAGGTGCCTGTCCTGCAGTCGCCCGGTAACTGCTCCAGGGCCATTCCCTGGCCGACCGAACAATCTGGGCTCGTACCGGGTTGAGTACGATATAACGTGCTAATTCCTGCAAATAGCTTTGCTTGTCCACAATTATGGCCTTGTAGCGTCCCTGAAAGACATGGCCTGCCCGATTATGTGCTCGATTAAACTGCTGCGTGTAGATGCCATTTAATTGCCGCATACCCTTACTGAGATTAGCATCGGGTGTTTCGATTAGAAGATGGAAGTGGTTGCTCATCAGGCAATAAGCATGACAAATCCAATTATGGGTTCCAGCGATCTTATCAAGCAGGTCGATAAACAGTTTACAGTCTGAATCATCTTCGTATATATCATCCTCGCGATTACCGCGCGAAGTAATGTGATACAGGGCTCCTGCATACTCAAGTCTTAGTGGTCGGGCCATAGTGAAGAAAATCCGTAAGAAATTTTGACAAATTTAACAGAATTCGGGTCAAAGTTGAAGACCATTAACACATCATTACTCCACTGATTTTAGCTGCCATTACTCAGGTTGATGCAGCAGTCAGCATCAGGAATATGATTGATCAGTGGAGGTATGTATTCGCTTCGGTTTATCCAATAACAGGTTTTGACAGGCTATGCCTGGAGTTGGATTTAGACTTTTTTGACCTTAGCGGTAAATGCGGTATGAAATAGCCGACATTGGTTGTGTTTGCTTTAATATGCCACTGGGTGTTAAAGGGCTAAGACGCCCTCACAGTAGCGTGACTCAGCAGCAAGGATATTTTCTTCTCTTAAAACAGTGGCTCTTATATAGTTAAAAGGGGCAGAGATGGGCTTTACGCTGATGTTGCACACCTTGGGTTTGGCGATTACCGGTGTTTGCTCCTGCTAAACTGGCATATATACCAGGCTATGGCAAAAAAGCATTATCACCTGCGGTTTCCTCCCCAGATACCTGTCTAACTCTGCCCCTGATATCTGTGCTAATCTGGACGAGCATTGCTTCGTGTGCAGATGTCAGACAACCCTTAACAGAAGGGGGCATAGTCAATATTCTTTACAACTATAAAGTACATATTGTCAATATATTTTACATTTTCCCGGTTATTCATAATTATGGTCAGGCAATCTATTGTATTTTTTCGGGAATACTAATTATGGATCTATTTATGCATATCTCTTAGGTGTAAGTAGTAATATGAGGTTAGTAGTAATGTTTAAAAAATATTTGATAGTTGTAGCAATGATAGGTGGATTAGGATTTTCAATGCCTTCGTGGTCATTGATTATAAACTCTATCGATGTTGGTTCGGTTGATACAATAAAAGGGGTAACCGATGACTTAAATCTAAATCCCGTAGGAAGCTGTGGGACAGGTTCTGATCCAATCAGTGAAGAATGCTGGGCAGAAAATGTTCTTGGTGGAGGTATAGATGTAAATTTTTCAGGTAAGGAAGAGACTGTTGATGTTATGTACAATGTTGGCAACACTATTGTGGCATTTGAATTAAAAACAGGCCCTGGATTTTACATAGTTAAAAATGCCCAAACATGGATTCTGATGGAAAACAATCTGTCTATTGACTATGGTGTTCTTGATTTGACAGATTCTGCACTTACTGGCTTTCAATTAAATTTAGGTAAAAATGACCAGTTAACAATAAGCCACGTTACAGAATTTGATGGTTCTAGAGATGTCACAGAGCCTTCGATTCTTGCCTTATTTGGCGCAGGCCTCCTGGGTTTTGCTTTTTCCCTGAGAAGAAAGCAACGTTAATAATTAATTGAAGCAGCCTTCACTGAAGCCACCTCAATTGAGGTGGCTTTTTTGTGAGTGCCACCTTTTGAGTCTTGCACGACAGACCGTGGAGCATATTTTAAAACGGGTGCGGCACTGGCTGAGCAGTCGAGATAATAGTTGTAATATTTCCCTCTGTGGGCAGAGGTACTGAATTTCGTTGAAGGCGCTGCTTAGTATAATCACCATGGATAGGATGGGATACTAACGGCACATGAAAAACCAAGTTCACCTTTAACCATAAAGGAAAAC
>JBNKUM010000098.1:0-72750 GCA_050298595.1 Gammaproteobacteria bacterium
GATGAATGGCCCGATGATGCATGGTCAGGATATGCGTCCCCCAATGCGCCCTCCAGAGTTCAAGCGACCTGACATGCCTCCACGCTTCACGCCCGACTTCCCCAGTCCGCAGGAATTAGCGCGCATGGCGCCTCCAGAGCCGATGACCGAGGAAAAGATTAAACAGCGTTTTGCCAAACAAAAGGAAGATTTGCAGGCTAACCTTGATCGAGATCGTAAGGCTGCTGAAAAATATGCAGCTGACTTTGCTCGCTTTCAGAAATATCAGGCTGATCGCCTGACAGAAATTATGGCTAGAGCAGAGGAAAGACGTGGACAGATGTTACAACGTCTGGAAGAGCAGGAAAAACGGGTTCTTCTACAGTTCCGTGAGCAACAGGCCGCAGAAAAAGCCGATCCGAAGAAAGAAGAAATCTGATGCGCACTATATGAAGCAGAACTAACACCACTGCTTCAGCGTGCACCCAGTAATTTTTGTTACACTCCGCCAATCAACGACTGATATTAAAGTATACCTTATGAAAAATTCACCTGAAGCAGTGTCATCAATCCCTGACAAGGAATTACGCTCGCGCGTCAAGTTACTGGGAAGCCTGCTGGGTAATGTCCTTAAAAAACATGAAGACCCTCTGGTTTATAAAGCAGTGGAAAAACTACGTAAGGGTTTTATCCAGTTGCGCAAGCAGGATGATGCCGCCAAACGTCTGCAGTTAATCCAGCAGATTGACCAGCTTCCGGCCAAAATCACCGAACAGGTTATACGCGCGTTTTCCATCTATTTCAGTCTGGTCAATATTGCCGAAGAAGATTTCCTCCACCGCCAGCGTCGGCGTTCGGTTCGCCTGCTCGGGTATCCTGACTGGAAAGGTTCTTTCTTTAAAACCATCACAGAGTTCAAAAGCCAGGGTATCGACGAGCAGGATCTAAGCCTGTTGTTTAACGAACTGTCCTATCGGCCCATCTTTACCGCACACCCGACTGAATCCAAACGCCGAACTGTGATGCAATTACAACGCGAGATCTTTGAAATCATCGATGACCTGACCGATCAGCGCATTACCGGTTATGAAAAGGATGCACTAATAGAACACTTGCAGGAACAGATCGAAGTGTTATGGCAAACCAATGAAGTGCGTGAAAAACGCCCGGAAGTGTCTGATGAAATCAAACTGGGTCTATCTTACTTTCAGCGCAGTATTTATCAGGCTGTTGCAATGGAATACCGCCATATAGAAAAAGCCGTGTGCAAGGTATATGGTGAAGATAGTTACGGTAACCCTGTAGTAAAGCCGCCCAGCTTTATAAAATTTGGTTCATGGATAGGCGGCGACCGCGATGGGAATCCTTATGTCACTTCTCAAACTACTGCTACTGCATTACGCATGCATGCAGAAGAAATCATACGAGAGTACTGCTTCAGAGTGCTGGACCTGACACAACAGCTCACTCAATCGTCACGCTGGTGTACGCCCAATGAAGCTTTCATGGAAAGCCTGCTGATTGACGAGTCCAAGGGGATAAAAGCCTTTGACGAAACACGGGATCGATTTGAAGAAGAAATCTATCGCCGCAAACTGTATTACATGCATTACCGTTTGACTTCTAACCAGCGTACGCTGAAAGCTCGCCTCAAGGGCAAAACGGTAGATACCAGCATCCATTGCTACCAGAACAGTCAGGAGTTTCTGGATGATCTTTACCTTATCTACAACTCATTGGTTAGTCATAACGATTCCACGTCAGCAAATGGCAAACTAAAGGATCTGATTCGACTGGTTGAAACCTTTGGCTTTTTTATGCTGAAACTGGATGTGCGCCAGGAATCGACCCGTCATAGCAATGCTGTTCACGAGATTCTTCAACAGACCAGCATTGCCGACTATCTATCCCTGCCGGAAAAAACTCGCGTGCAATTCCTGGCTGACCAGATCAGTAGCGGGCTAAAACCTGACACCATAGAATCTGCTTTGACTCCTGAGACTTTAGAGACGCTGCAACTGTTTAAGACCATGCGCGAGATGCGTAAAGAAATCAGCGAAGAATCCTTTGGCAACTATGTAATTTCTATGACGCACCATGCCAGTCATATCATGGAGGTTATGTATCTGGCTTATCTGGCAGGGCTGGTTGGTAAAATCAATGGCGTTTATTTCTGTCATATCGAGATCAGCCCGTTATTCGAAACCATTGAAGATCTTTCGCATATCGATGAAGTTTTAAATCGACTACTGGACAACAAGCTATACAAAACCTTACTCGCCGCCGCAAAAAACACCCAGGAAGTAATGCTCGGATACTCCGACTCCTGCAAGGATGGCGGTATAGTCTCCGCCTCCTGGGGCCTGTATCAGGCACAGAAAAAGGTCATCTCGATTACTCGTCAGCATAATGTCAAATGCCGCATGTTTCATGGTCGCGGTGGCACCATCGGACGTGGGGGCGGCCCTACCCATGATGCGATCCTGTCGCAGCCGCATGATACTGTACATGGCCAAATCAAGTTCACCGAACAGGGCGAGGTTCTGTCGAGTAAATACAGCAATGAAGAAACCGCGCTGTACGAACTTTCTATGGGTATTACCGGATTGATGAAATCCAGTTTAAATATCATTCGTGATCAGGTCTTTAACCATGAATTATATTATGCCGATATGCAGCAACTGGCTGATCTGGCTGAGCAAAGCTATCGAGAATTGACCGACAATACTGAGGGCTTCTTTGAGTACTTTTATCAGGCCACCCCAGTCAGTGAAATCGGTTTAATGAATATCGGATCGCGTCCAAGTCATCGACGCCAGGGTGACATGTCCAAATCCTCAGTGCGTGCAATTCCCTGGGTTTTTGGATGGGCTCAGTCACGCCATACCCTGCCCGCCTGGTATGGCATGGGATCAGCAATTGAAGCCTGGCTAAAATTGCATCCTGATGAGGGTCTGGATAAATTACAGAAGATGTACAGTGACTGGCCATTTTTTAACGCAATGATTTCCAACACTCAGATGGCATTGTTCAAATCTGATATGCAGACTGCGCGTTACTACGCCGATCTATGTGACAATCAGCAACTGGCAGACAAGATATTCAGCATGATCTGCTCAGAACATGAAAAGATTATGCGCTACGTGTTAGAAATCCCACAGTCCGAACGACTACTGTCGAGTGAACCAACGCTTGAATTATCGCTCACTCGACGTGAGCCCTATCTCGATCCTCTGGGTTATATTCAGATTAATTTATTGCGTAAATATCGCGCAGGTTCCAGCGATCCCGAGCTAAGTGAAGAGTGGAAAAGTGCATTACTTAGTTCTATCAACGCTATTGCAGCGGGCATGAGAAATACCGGATGAAAAACCTTTTTAAATGGCAAAACCGCCCTGAAATATTATTGTATGTAATGGCGGCTGCGGTACCTTTAGCCTTCTCTACCTGGCGCACTCTACTGAATAACTTTGCCATAGAACAGGCATCCTTCAGTGGTATCGAAATGGGGATTCTACAAAGCTTACGCGAAGTCCCCGGGTTTCTGGCATTTGCGGCGGTATTTCTATTGCTGCTTATGCGTGAACAAACGCTGGCATTTGTATCGCTGTTTTTACTAGGTTTAGGTACTGCGCTTACCGGTTATCTGCCCAGTGTCATGGGGCTTTATTTCACGACGGTATTGATGTCGGTTGGTTTTCACTATGCCGAGACCATGCAGCAATCTTTATCCCTGCAATTAATTAGCAAAGATCAGCTACCTCTGGTAATGGGCAGACAGATGGCAGTGGGATCATTCACCGGACTGTTTATATTCGCAGCCATCTATCTGATGCTGGATCTGTTAAAGATTGAATATCACTGGGTCTATCTGGCTGGTGGGCTAACAACTGTTTTTCTCGCTGTACTAATTTATAAGGGCTTTCCTCATTTTAAAGGTGAAGCCGAACAGCATAAAAAAATGATCCTGCGCAAATGCTACTGGCTCTACTACGCGCTCACTTTTTTATCCGGTGCCAGACGGCAGATCTTTGTTGTGTTTGCTGGATTTTTGCTGGTGGAAAAATTTCATCTCTCGGCTTCAAATATAGCCATGCTATTCCTCATCAATGGCGTTTTAACCATTTTTCTAGCACCAAAGATTGGCAAGCTGGTTATTTTCTGGGGTGAGAGAAAAACACTATCGCTGGAATATCTGGGCCTGATTATCATTTTCACCAGTTATGCATTTGTCGATAACGTGATACTGGCTTCGGTACTCTACATTCTGGACCATGTATTTTTTGCCATGGCGATAGCTCTTAAAAGTTACTTCAAGAAAATCGGTGATCCTAAGGACTTTGCTTCTACTGCTGGGGTCGCTTTTTCAATCAATCATATCGCTGCGGTCATTCTGCCATTTGCACTGGGTTTTCTGTGGATCATATCTCCGTCCCTGGTGTTTTTGTGCGGGACGGGATTTGCAGTTTTGTCGTTAATACTATCTCAGCTAGTACCGATGAATCCTGAACAGGGCTTCGAAACTACTTTAATCCCGAGAGTTGCAGATTAATCAGGAACAGCCGCGCCTGCATCGCGCATTCTTGCCAGTTTATAGCGTAGAGTCCGTGGGCTAATGCCTAGCTGCTCTGCAGTCTTCTTGCGACTACCATTATGGCATCTTAATGTCTCCAGAATGACTTCGGCTTCTCTATCGCGTAAATCATTTTGCAGTTTCCCGGTATCATCATTTTCTTCTGAGCCAAAATCCACAGAACTATTAGTCTCCAGCATAATATCGTCATCAGTGATTTCATTGCCCTGTTTCAGGATCATTGCACGCTGGATGACATTATCGAGTTCACGCACATTGCCTGGCCAGGGATGCTGAATCAGAAGCTGTGCCGCAGACTCTGATAGCTTGATCGCCTGCCCGGTGGCACGGCTATATACGGCGATTAATTTTTCCGCGATAGGAATGATATCCTGTGTGCGATGACGTAATGCGGGCACTACTAACGGGAACACATTCAAACGATAAAATAAATCTTCTCTAAATCTTTTTTCAGACACTTCTTTTTTAAGATCTCGATTAGTCGTGGCGATTATGCGCACATCCAGTTCAATCATTTTCTGACTACCCAGTCTTTCTACCTGACGTTCCTGTATGACGCGTAATAACTTGGCCTGTAACGCCAGATCCATTTCACTAATTTCATCCAGCAGCAGGGTACCACCCTGGGCCTGTTCGAACTTACCCATAGCGCTTTTTATCGCGCCAGTAAAAGCCCCTTTTTCATAACCGAATAAGGCGGCTTCCAGCATGTTCTCAGGTATAGCGGCACAGTTAATGGCTACGAATGGACCACTACTGCGCGGTGAATTTTGATGAATTAGTTTAGACAGTACTTCCTTACCTACCCCGCTTTCACCATTTAATAATACGGTTGCTTCCGACTGCGCCACCTTTTTTGCTAATTCTACCAGCTTTTTCGATGCAGGATCTACCGCGATCATGCCTTCGCCCAGCTGTCGTGCACTCGGTAATAATTGTTGCTGCAGGGTTTTAACCAGCTCAGAAACCTCAAAAGGTTTCACCAGATAATCTACTGCTCCCGCCTGAATCGCATCCACCGCCTGAGGAATTGAGCCATAAGCAGTCATCAAAATAACAGGGAGCCCTGCATGATTCTGATTGATAAACTCCAGTAGCTGATAGCCATTACCGGGACTCATCTGCACATCGCTGAGTACTAGCGCTACATTATTCTCCGCAAGTTGCTGTTGTGCCTGCTGCCCATTTTCGGCTTCGATATAGCTAATATCGTTGATTTCGAGCATATCGCAAATCGCTTCGCGTAAATCTGCATCATCTTCAACAACTAATACATCGATCATTTATTCGCCTCACTGTTACGTGTACTCAATTGAGTTTTACTGCCGCTCATACAGGGTAAACTAATGTCAAAACGACTACCTTCACCGAGAGTTGAACTCACCTTGATATGACCCTGATGAGATTCTATAACGGATTTAACCACTGCCAGTCCCAAACCAGTTCCATCCTGCTTGGTAGTATAAAAGGGGTCAAACAGGTGTTGCAATGTCTGCTCATCCATTCCTCCGGCATTATCAATCACTACTAGCTCAAGATCCCCTCTACCATTTAATGCAGTGGTAATCCTGATCGTTAATAGTTGATCGCTGGCATCCATCGCATTCATACACAGATTAGCCAGTGCGCCCAATAGTGCCCCCTTGTTGCCATTAATCAGTATGCTTTTATCGGTGGCTTCTATCTTCAGTTGAGCATGTTTGTGCATCAACTGTGGTGCCAGATGATCATGTAATTCAGCTAATAGATCAGTGATGGCAAAATCACTCATATGGAATTGCCCACCGTGCGCAAAAACCAGCATATCGTTGATAGTTTTCTCGATATGCCTGATTCTATCTAAGGCCTTGCCAGTGAATTTACGGCTTTTCTCTTCATCCAGATTACCTTCTATGATCTGTGATAGATACAACATGCTGGATGACAGAGGCGTGCGAATTTGATGTGCCAGACTGGCCATCATCTTTCCCATAGTCATTAAATGCAGGTTTTGTTGTGCTGCACGTTGCAGAACGCGGGTTTGGGTAACATCGCTAAGCAGTAATATCTGTCCAGGTTTATAACCCAGTGGTCGGGTAGAAATACTGAATTGACGTCCATCCGGAGTACGTAATTCCCCCTGATCCAGATCAGCAAGAAATACACGATGCACAATATCGCGCCAGTGATGCTGGCGCAGGGGTTCACCCAGTAATTCAGAGGCGGCAAGGTTAAAGTCATCTACCCTACCTTGCGAATTGATAACGATCACCGCGCCGGGTATAGCATCGATAAGAGATCTGAGTTGTTGACTCATATTGTCCTGTGATTGTGGGGATAGGGTTTCAACTTTGGCACGAGTTAACCCATCAACCGTTGCATTCAATTGATTGAAGCTTTCAAGCAGCGTATTTGAAACCTGATTAAACTGATGAAAGGCCTGCTGTAATTCTACACGTTGTTGGTTTGAGTTCATGATTAGTCATATAACTAGCATCTTCTGAACTACTGCAGGATTCAATCCGACTACTAATTAAGCCTATTAATCAAAGACTTATATAATATCAAAACCCGATTGAGACAGGTATTGACAATATATTGACTATCACTAACGCTCAATCTCATATTTACGCATCTTCTCAACCAACGTGGTTCTACGCATATGCAACAGGTTGGCTGCGCGCGCCACGACATTATCCGTGACCCCCAGCGCCTGCTCGATAAGAGAGACTTCGATATCCATCAGGTACTGTTTCATATCGATACCACCATCTGGCAATGCATTGAAATTAACTGCTGTCTGCACGTTTGTCTGAATCTCCGGCACCTCTATACCCGGGATGATGGCACCTTCAGGGACAAATTTTGGGGGTAGCTGTTTAACATCGACCACATCATGCGGGTATAGAATGGCCAGACGTTCGATCAGATTCGCCAGCTCGCGCACATTACCGGGCCAGTCATATTGAGCAAGCATGGCAATGGCATTTCTGGTAAGCCTAACCGAGCCGCGATTATCCTGTTCGATACGCCCTATCAATTCAGTAACCAGTAGTGGAATATCTTCACGACGCTCACGTAATGGCGTTACTTCTATGGGGAATACGTTTAAGCGGTAATACAGGTCTTCGCGAAACCCGCCCTTTTCTATCAACTCTTCCAGTCGTCTATGAGTCGCTGCTATCACTCGCACATCGGTTTGAATTGTGCGGTTGCCTCCCACGCGTTCAAAGCTGCGTTCCTGTAATACACGCAATAATTTCACCTGCATGGATAAAGGCATATCGCCAATTTCATCGAGAAATATCACCCCACCTTCAGCCAGCTCGAAGCGCCCCTGGCGAGAATTAATGGCTCCGGTAAAAGCACCTTTTTCATGACCGAATAATTCGCTTTCAAGCAGGTCAGCAGGAATAGCGCCACAATTTATAGGAACAAAAGGCTTATTAGCACGATTGGACTGTGCGTGTATATTCCTGGCGATAACCTCTTTGCCCGTTCCTGACTCTCCCAGGATTAAAACCGAAGCATTGGTATCGGCTACCTGACCGATCATTTGATTGATGGCATTGACAGAAGGGCTGGTTCCGATGAAAGGCTGGCACTGACGATTATTCTTGCGCCGATCCAGAGAAATATGCGATTTCAACTGATCCAGCAACTGAGTCAACGAATGGTAATCGGGACTAAAACTCAGGGCAGCAATAAATGGAGGGAGAACCACCGCTTTCTGGTTATCCAGATCCGCTTTCTCAGCAAGTAGCACTGCTGGCAACTGACTCTGGCTCTGATCATTTTGTTGTCGCAGAGTTTTGACCACAGAATCATTTTGAATAGTGAAGATGCCCAGGTATTCGGACAGCTCGGAAGGTTTAATTTTTTCTAACTGGGTCGGATCGATTATTTCAGCCTTATATTTAATGAAGTGGAGTAAATGTTGCAACGATTTTGCACGAGATAAATCTGAATCGATTATCAATATTGTCATAGTTAGCCGTTAATAATATTTTTAAATTTACCCAAAAATCCATACCGTCAAGGTAAATATTACTCACATTTTAGATGAAAATGACAAAAAATCGACAGAAAATTATATTAACCACAAAATGATCAATAAGAGATTGATTTGATGGATATTATTATAGGCAAGATTTTATTTTAAGTATTGTCCAGATAGGCTTTAGAAGCTTTTGTTGCCTGAGCCAGGCTTGAATGCTGGCTGCGTATCTGTGATTGCATCACAGTCAGTCGCTGTAAAATATCGTCGTTTAATTCTTTAAGTAAGCGTATCTGTTTTTCATCTTTGTGGTCCGACCCAGAAAAATACTTCGAGATAAAACCCTGTCGCTCCTGTTCAAGCGATGCAATCAAAACAAGGTCTGAATTATCTATAGCCTCAAGAATCTTTTGACTGACTTCAATCGCCTGATCTAGAGAGTTTAATGGTGTCATATTAATTAATGTGAAATCCGAAGAAAACTGATTATTTTGGAATTTGAATCCAGGCAGATCTGATTTCCCGTAACAATCGAGAAACCTCATCCAATTTGCCGACATCATTTTTCAAGTTAGCCTGTAATAAGCTCAAGTTCATATACTCATACAAAGACTCCAGGTTATCTGAAAGATCACCTTCCTGATTATGATCAAGGCAGGCACTAAGACCCGTTATGATCCCTATGGCTTTACCAATCAACTCACCCTTGGTATTTGAGTCTTTTTGCTGCATACAACCTTTAGCCTGCGCTATTCTTTCTATAGCCCCATTCATCAAACGTAGTATTAACTGATGGGGGTCAGCATAAGCAATCGAGCTATTGCTGGTATTTTGATATTCTGAAACCGCATTACTGGCTGGCATATTCATGTTTTTCTCCACAATACTTAATCTCTATATCGACCAATTGTCGCTAAAATTTAGCTCTTTTATCGAATTAATTATTACCAACCGAGTTAGGTTTTGGTAAATTCGCCAATTGCTGGGTCAGAAACGAACTGGTGGTATTAAACTGTGATATCAAACTATCCAGCGCTGAAAATTGAGCGACCAGACGTTGTTCCAGACTAGCAACTCGAGTGTCTAGCTTCTCTCTTTGTACCGATATGTCTTTTAAATCGCTGTTCAGTCCATCTTCCTTATTAGAAATAAGACCATCGCTATCCACGTAGTTACTAATTATGTCCTGCAATGCAGTCACTATCCCACGAGAGAATGAAACGCTACCCCGATCTCCAGTGGCGCCAGACTCAATCAATAATGCGAGCCCCTGACTGGAACCCTCAGAACTGGTTAATAACTGCCCATCACCACTAGCATCCACGCCATTGATAGTACCTGCCACATCGGTACCATCGATGCCGGAGCCGACAGTAAAACCAATATCATTGCTAAAATTAGTATCTACGCTAATAAACTCGACCTTTGACTCAGCCCCATATTTCAGTGATGAAATATCAAACTCATTAATGGCCTCATCGTATACAACGGTGACACCGACTCCAGATGCTTTAATGTTAGCATCGTTATTTATCTGGGCCTGAATATGAGCCGCCAGATCATAACCGTCTGCATATACACCTTGACTCAGCAAAATCGAATTAGACGTAACACCATCGATTTTTACTGTAAAAGCATCATTATTGGCATCAATGGTCAAGTTATTAACTGCTGTACCATTATAAACCGCTTTAGTTGCCATATTGGTAATATTGACAGCGTAATTTCCAGCCTGTGTATTATCGGTAGCTGACAGATACTGGATGTTAGAATCGCTGGGGCGGCCCTGCAAGGTAAATAGCGCGGCAACCTCATCAGGATAGTTGGCTAACGCGGCGTTAAGTTTGGACATGTCCAGACCCAGAGTACCATCCTGTGTAGTTTTTATACCGATATCAGCTAATGAACGTAAATTTCCACTTAATTCAGAAACCGAATTACCGATGATACTTCTTAACTGGTAACTAATACTTCGAACTGTCGCATCTCCAATCAACAGACCTGCGCTGGAAGTCACAGGGTCATAGCTGGTTAGCGTCGAAAGGGTATTGGCTAGCCCATTAAAGCCTTCAACAAACTCCTGAATACCTGTACTAAGGTCTTCGATATTTTCGCTGACACTTACATTAACAATATTACCTACATCTGCTTTTAATAGATTTAGAGTGACGCCATCAATCGCACCTGTAACCGTATTGGTATCACGCGTAATATCCAGACCATTGATGGTTAATGCAGCATCCTGCGCCTGTACAGTTTGAGTCATACTGCTCTGAGCAGCAGCGTTAAAAGCGAGCTGTGATAAGCCCAAATTATCAGTATTATTTCCATCAGCATCACCGGTCACGCTAATTTCCATGCTATTGCTGGCTCCGGTATTGTCTGATGTTAAGGTTAAGCGATAACCGCTGCCGTCATTGACTATAGCCGCCGAAATACCGAAATCACCATTATTGATATAATCTTTCATTCCTGAAAGGGTTGTATTGTTATTAGCCGCGCTCACTTCAATAGTCTGTGTCGCTTTGGAAGGATCCTGAGTAAAGGAATAAGGGCCAGTAGTGGTAGTTCCAAATTTTATGCTTAAGGTACCCATGCCAATGTAATCGTTAACATCCGAAAACGCAGTAGCTGCGTTGCTAGCAATAGAATGTGATTTAGCCAGGGCAGAAACTTCAACCGCATAATTTCCATTATCCGCATTACTGGTTACTGAAGTCGAAAAAACCGAACTATCCGATAATGATGCCGATTTCAAGTTATAGGTTGAGCTAGATAAAAGATTACTCATGCTACCCTGAAACAGAGACAGGGAGCTTTTTAGTGCGCCAAAAGCCGATAGTTTGGCGGTAATAGTTTGTTCTTTTAAGGAGAGACGATTTTCAGTAGGAGCACGCTCAGCATTAACTAAACCGGTCACTATCGATGATAGATCTAAACCGGATCCGATACCTAAAGAGCTTATAGTTGCCATCGCTTTTGTTCTCACTGTTACAGGCTGTAAAACCTGGACATCAATTTAAAGCATAGCAGTTAAATCACTAACTGTTGCTAATTGAGGATATCTCATCCTCAGGGCGCTTGGGGGCAGTTGAAAATTCCAACTCCCCCCAAAACGATTTGCTACTTTTTTTAATAACTTGCAATAACTAGAGCAATTTACAGACCAGTTTTATCAGGTACTATCCGAAAATAGTATCCCCGACGGAAGCGTACCAGTGCTGGTGGTTTCCTTATTCACATCATGTAGATATGTAGCCAGTGCCAGCACTTCTTCTGAAGGTATCTGCCGAACTAACTTACCACTTTCAGAATCAATAACCTTGATGATAGTGCGACCACTAGCCTCATCCATACTAAAAGATAAGTCTCGCTGCACACTTTGCACAAATTCATTGATCTGGTTGACAGCATCCCGAAGTTCTGACGAACTCGCTGAGGTTTCTTTTTCCGAAGTTTGTTGTGGCAAGTCCTTACCCTGTGCGGGCAAGTCCTTACCCTGTACGGGCAAGTCCTGGCCACCAGCATCAGGCACATTGGCAGCTTCTAGCTTTACAAACTGGCTTGATTTTTGCGCACTGGCTGCTGGCAGTTGCGCCATCACCATGCTTGAAATATCGTTAGCCATGTTCTTTCTCCGTTTTTGATGTTAAGGGCTGGCTCGCAAGAACCAGCCCATTACCCATCAATTACTGTAAAAGTGCCAAAACGTTTTGCGGTGCGGCGTTAGCCTGTGACAGCATCGCAATACCAGCTTGCTGGATGATCTGGTTCCGAGTCAATTCAGCAGTTTCAGCAGCAAAATCCGTGTCACGAATCCGGCTGCGGGCAGCAGACAGGTTTTCAGTACTCGCCTGCAAATTCGCGATTGTAGAATCGAACCGAGTTTGAACAGCACCTAATTCTGCTCGCAATCCGGTGACCTGTTGTAAAGCGAAGTCAAGCGTTAATAAAGCGTCATTAGCAGTACTTCCGGTTAGAACATCTACAGCTGCCAATGTTTGGTCAGATTGAGTAGCAGCACCAAGTAAAGCACCTTCGACGTCAACACCCACACCACCCGAAGCAGTAAAAGCTCCTTCGGAAACAGCACCTGCAAGTATAAAGCCAGCCTGATATGTTGCGGCGGTACCGCCATTAAGTCCAGCACCACTTATAGCTATATCTGATCCATCTGTATTACTCAGCACAATATTTGCACCATTAACAGTAGCAGTTACGCCGGTTTGTGTAGATAGTGCATTAATTGTGGCGGCATCAGTAGCTGCAGTTCCTACCAAAGTAAAGTTAACCGTATTTATAGTTGCTGCTCCTGCAGCAACCGCAACACCAGCAGCTGCTGTACTAGTCGTATTCGCAGTCAAAGCCTGTACACCTGTAGTAGCAGAAACATCATTGATAGCATTTACTACATCATTATTTGTAGTGGCAGCAGACAGATCAATGTCATTACCATTTAGAGTCACAGTAGTTAATGCTGCAATCTGTGTACTTGTAAACGATGCACTGGTTGATATTCTAGCTCCCAGTTGAGAAGTTCTAGAGTCAACACCTGTGACCTGGATAGTTTGGTTCTGATTGGCACCAACCTGAAATGTCAGCGCAGATAGAGATCCATCTAGAATTCTTTGACCATTGAATTCGGTAGCGTTTGCAACACGATTAATTTCAGCGATCAGGGCACCAACTTCATTATTCAGAGCCTGACGATCTGAAGAAGAGTTGGTATCGTTAATGGACTGTACGGACAGTTCACGAATCCGCTGCAGACTTCCACCGATGGTACTCAAAGCACCCTCAGCAGTCTGAGAGAAAGATACACCGTCATTCGCGTTACGAATTGCCTGGTTCAGGCCACGAATCTGGGTAGTCATACGTTCCGAAATCGCAAGACCCGCAGCATCGTCCTTGGCGCTATTGATACGCAAACCAGAAGACAAACGTTGCAGGGATGTTTGCAATGCGCTTTGAGACATATTTAATGCTCGCTGAGTGTTAAGCGAGGCGACATTAGTGTTAATAAATTGAGGCATTGTAATCTCTCCTAAATTCCACGCTTATTCAGCGCCAAACGTTAAAAATTCCGGGTCACCGATGCTGACTGGTTTTCCCTCTCAGTGATGTTAACGGCAGTGGAAAGAAAAACTTTAGCGAAATTTCAAAGAGTTTTGGAGGTTTTTATATTGATATGATGCACTGAAATCCAGGAACAAAATAACTGCTTAAATTCAATCACTTATATGCATAACCGGATAATACAGGTTAATAAATCTAAATAGCTTAATCAGCGCAGATAGTTAAATAACGATGAACTGGTAATGCGCGAAAACACAGCCTGAGCTGCATCCAGAATAGTTTGCTCCAATGACAGCTGACTAATCGCTTCTGCAAGATCGGTATCTCGCAAAACGCCTAGCGAACCATTAGTCGCAAGAATGAATGCCTCATTATCTTCGGACTGACTTTCCACTGCATTCAATCGCCCACCAATTTTAGTACGACTTTCTATAAAATTATTCATTGCCGAATCAATATTTGATAGCGCCTGGGCCAGATTTGCCGCACGAACATCACTGGAACCTGACGCACGCAAAGCTTCAGAGGTGGTCTGGACTATGCTGAAAACATCCTGATACTGACCGCTACTAATAGTAAAACTGTCGCCGGCTGCCGGAGTACCTGTAATGCTGGTACGTATGCCCTGAAAATCCAGAATATCACCATCTGTATAGCTTGCTGCAGACACGATAGTAGTTGGCCCTGATAAATCGATGACATCATAGGTCTGAGGGGGTGCTGCAGGGTCTGAAAATACGATCTGATAATTACCTGGTACATAAGCAGTCTGGTCAATAACATGTGCTGCTGCCATGGTACCTGTGCCCGTATTCCCAGCAGCAGTAGTTTCATTTAATGCCACGCTACTACTCACCTGCATAAAAACCTCTGAACCATTAATACTGGCATCAATTTGACGACTTTGACTGATCTGGAAATAACGACGGCCCTGGTCACCATTAAATTGAATCTGTTTTATAGAACCGATAGTTAGCTCGGTGAATGGCTCTGATCGATTCTGGTATCCGGCAAACAGAAAGTCACCATTCTCATCAGTCGTATTAGAGAGAGAAACAAGTTCCTTGTATCTTTCATCAATTTCATCAGCTATCGCATTGCGAGATTCTGCACTCATGACCGCATTATTACCCTGAATGACTAGCTCTCGAATACGCTGCATGACATTTTCAACTGAATTCAGTGTAGTATCCTCAAGTTCAAGACGATGTTTGGCCTGACTTATGTTGGATTGATATTGCTCATTTATGGCAACAACTTGTTCAAGTTCCAGTACCCTTGCTGATGCAGCAGGATTATCCGAAGGCTTGGTAAGTTTCCGACCCGTGGATATCTGCTGCTGAAGCGTGGACAGTTTGGTCTGCTGGTCGCCAAATGCCTTTAAGCCCTGAGTATATATCTGTGTCGTTGAAATTCGCATGACTACCTCGTTGAATCGATCAGTGATTGAAACAATGTTTGCGCGATAGTGATTACTCGTGCCGCTGCTTCATAGGCCTGTTGATACTTAATCAGGTCTGCCGCTTCTTCATCCAGATTGACCCCGGCTATCTGACTACGTCGATCTTCTGCCTGTGTCAGTAATGCCTGCTGGGCATCTCGATTATTCATCGCCGAATTTGTCACCGCACCGACTTGACCTACGATGACGCTATAGGCTTCCTGATAGCTATTGGTTCCACGATCAAATAAGCCCTGGGTTTGCAGGTTTAAAAGCTCCAGGCCGTTTCGATTATCACCTGTCCCACCCTGATTCGATTGTATAGTGAACACATCTCCAGGCTGTGGATTACCATCCAGAGTCAGCTGCCAGCCATTGGACTCAATCAGCATATTTTTACTATAGGGAACCGAAGTTCCTGCTGGATACGCTGTACCATTGACCACTATATCGGACGTGGAGACGAAATCTGTAGCTGGATTGTTAAATGTAAGGTTAACGCTAGTGAGTAAATCTACATGGGTCGCATCCACCACTTCTCCCTGACTGATGGTTGCATCACCTAAATTATTCAGCGAGCTGGAAGTTCTAATTGCGGCAGCTGCTGCAATCAAATTAGGGTCAGAAATGGAGACATCAATAGTCCCAGATCCCAGCTCTGTAGGCTTGATAGTGAACCTGTCTCCATTCGCAGCCGCACCAGCAATATTAAAGGTGAGGCCTTCAAAAGTATCAGTAGGAGCAGTAATAACACTAGACGATCCACTGGTAGAAGTTACCGTCCACACACCCGAATCAAAGGCGAGCGTATAGTCCTCAGTAGTCAACTGACTGATATCGGTGATGCTGGTAGTAACAACTGCTGCCCCCGTGTTGGCGGTATGCGCAATGGTTTGAGGTTGAGAGAAACTGAAAAAATCTCCACCTAAATTGCCTAGTAAATCCATCCCTTCCCGGTGCTGGTCATTAAAACTGTCTGCTATCCCAATAGCCATTCTGCCCAGTGAGTTGGCAGCGGGAGTCAGCATATTATTTCTAAAATCGAGCAGGCCACCAAGTTCCCCTCCCGTGAGCTGAGCACTGATATCGCTATCACCAGATAATCCGTTATAGATGATGATATTCTGAGTGGGATCAGCCTGATCAGCTATCACAGATAAATCGTAAGCTGAAGCACCCGCTACCACCGTTTGACCATTACCGATCAGCACAGTGATATTGTTTTCGCGTTCATTAATAACATTAATGGTGACTTTGCTGGACAACTCCTGCAGCAAGGCATCGCGTTGATCTAGCAAGTCTGAAGACTGTTGATCCAGATTGCCCGAAGCATTGGTCTCCTGAAGTGTTCTATTGATTCGAGCGATATCAGCGGTAATCTGATTAATCTCTTCAACTGTGGTTTTAATTTCGCCTTCAGTATTAGTGCTTAAGTTTTCCAGCCGGGTATCAAAGGTATGGAAGCGATTGACCAGAGTTTCAGCAGCACTGATCAATTGATAGCGCGCTGATCCAGACGAAGGGTCGTTATTCACATCCTGTACTGCAGTAAAAAACTCCTGCAGCACAGGGGAAAGCCCCCCTTGTGGGTCGGCCAGAATATTGTCAATCTGACTCGCAAGATCGGTGAATTTTTCCAGCCGTGTATAACTCGAAGTACTTTCACGCAGGTTACTGGTGATGAACTGGTCGTAGGAACGCCGGATATTGGTAATCTCTACGCCACTACCGACATAATTACCGCCGATCAAACTTGGGTTACGGGTATCCAGTTCCACTCGCTGACGGCTATAGCCCGGAGTGTTCACATTGGAGATATTGTGACTGGTCGTGGTTAAGGCTCGTTGAAACGATAATAAGCCGCTTACTGCATTGCCTAACATATCACCCATAATCGTCTCCTAACCCAAAGCTCTTTCGGATGAAACAAACGACTCAAGCGAACTGCTGAGAGTGCTTCCATCTCGAATGTTAATAATCTTGTCTGCATAGTTCGGGTCGGTTGCATAACCACCCTGCTGCAAACCACGAATATATCTGCTATCACTACCCTGGTGATTCAGCGCCTGTTGATAACGAGGACTGGACTGAACAAAATCTACATAATCCTGCATCGCTTCAGAAACCGAATCGTAGGCACGGAAGCTTGCCTGTTCACGCTGCATGGCACCCTGTCGATACTCCAGCGTAGATTGAGAAACCTGCTGCCCCTGCCAATCTGTCCCGGCTTTAATACCGAACAGGTTAAAGGCAATACTGCCATCTGGCTTTTTCATGCTGTGCTGGCCCCAGCCGGTTTCCAGAGCGGCCTGAGCAACGATAACCTCGGCAGATACTCCAAGTTCAGATGCAGCCTGTTCAGCATGAGGCCAAAGATCGCGCACGAATGTTTTTGCATGGTCCCAGCCATAAAATGGCTCAATCGCTTCCATTTGTAGTGATGTATTCTGTGGCTCAGGTTCAGTTAGTTTGATAGTGCTATCGTTTGTTAATGAACCAATCAGTTGATGCACCTGAAGTGCTGGATTGATGGGGAAGTATTCCTCATGTTTAGCTATCGGTGAGTTGAACATTTGCTGGGGATTCATTCGGTATACAGGCAAGTCCTTGCCCTCGGTAGCGGCAGTTTGCTGCCGCTGTGCCGAGGCTGGATTCAGCTGTCTTTGCAATACAGCCCCCAGACCTATGCCACCGTTTTGCGACATCACCTGGGATAATTGCTTGTCATACATATCGGTATAAAAATCCATGTACGAGCTGTGCTGAGTGTCATCAAACTTAGCTGCAGAGCGCATATTCTTTAGCATCATCTGTATAAACAGACCTTCGAACTGTTGCGCAACCGATTTACTGGCGCTGGCATCATGCTCCCTGGCGGCCAATTTCATATCTGAAAACTGGCTCATATTCATATACAGGTCTGTAGATGTGGAGGGCATCATGGCTTTAACCTATCTCGTAATTTTTTAGATTACGATTAACTCTGCAGAAAGCGCGCCAACCTGCTTCAAAGACTCCAGAATGGCTACCAGATCACCCGGAGAAGCACCCACCTGATTCACGGCTCGAACGATCTGTTCCAGCGTTACACCTGTGTTAAACAGGAACATACGGCTATCGTCTGGTTTTACGGCTATATCGCTTTGCACAGTTTGAACCGTTTGACCACCCGATAAAGCGCCCGGCTGACTGACCTCGGTTGTATTAGTAATCGTAACGGTCATATTGCCATGTGATACCGCTGCAGAATAAACCCGCACATGATTGCCAATCACCACCGTTCCGGTACGTGAATTGATGATGACCTTGGCAGGTGCTTCACCCGGTTCAAATTCAAGATTTTCGATAAACGACATAAATCCTACGCGTTGCGATGTATCTTTAGGCGCATTAATGGAAACGGTAACGGCATCTTTAGCAAATGCGTTATTCGGCCCCAGCACATGATTAATGGTATCGGCCAGACGTTTGGCGGTAGTGAAATCGGAACGTTTCAAATTAAGAGTGATATGACTACCCAGAGCAAAGGGATTAGTCACTTCTTTTTCGATGGAAGCACCATTGGGTATCCGCCCAACACTGGGGATATTGATAGTCACACGCGACCCATCCTGCCCTTCCACACCCAAACCACCAACAATCAGATTACCCTGTGCCAGCGCATAGATCTGACCATCGGCACCTTTTAATGGGGTCATTAATAAGCTACCACCACGCAGGCTTTTGGCATTACCTAAGGAAGATACCGTGATATCAATTTTTTGACCTATTTTGGCAAAGGGAGGAATATCGGCATGAATACTCACAGCAGCGATGTTCTTCACCTGTGGGTTAACATTAGCTGGAATAGTTATGCCGTACTGCGATAGCATGCTTTTCAGGCTTTGCACGGTAAAGGGGGTTTGAGCTGTCTGGTCACCAGTACCGTCCAGACCCACTACTAAGCCATAACCTACCAGTTGGTTGGAGCGCACGCCCTGTATCTCGGTTAAATCCTTGATACGTTCGGCATGGCTGGAAAATACTGGGAGTGCCAGTGCAAAAAATAAAACAAGGTTAATCTTTTTCATTGCAGACTCCTAAAAAGGAAATACAGGGCTATCGAAGAAGCGACTTAGCCAGCCCTTGGTGTTAGATTCAGCAACTACGCCACCACCACCATAATAGATACGGGAATTAGCCAGCTTGCCGGACAGCACGACATTATTGGCACTTACATCCTGTGGTCTGACAATGCCGGTAAGACGGATGAATTCAGACCCCTGATTAAGGCCAAGGATCTTTTCACCGCGTACCAGTAAATTTCCATTGGGGTAGATATCCACCACCATAACGGTGATCTCACCTCTCAGACTGTTGCTCTGAGCACTATCACCTGATCCGGTAAATGCACGTTCGGCTGACAGTGAGTTATTTAACACGGCGTCGTCGTGATAAGTCGGCGTAGTACCTAGCAAGGTACCTGCTCCAATTCCTACACTGTCATCCTTTGCAGTTTTGGTTTCCGCCGATTTTGACGCATTGGTAGATTCGAAAAGCGTGATACTCAGCAAATCGCCAATACGAAAGGCCTTGCTGTCTTCAAACAGTCGTACTGCTCGCCCCTGCTGGTAAATAGACCCGTTATTAACCGGTTGAAAACGCGCTTCTTTCAGATCAACTGGAGCAAACATTGGGTCTGGTTGAACCTCGATTCGAGTACTCGCACAAGCCTGCAACAACAGTATTGCCAGAGCGCAAATTGTTATGCTTAATGGTTTCATCGCATCACCTAAATATTGTTATTCAGATAGGACATCATTCCGTCGGCGGTTGAAATCACGCGTGAGTTCATTTCATAAGCTCGTTGTGTTTCGATCATGCCGACCATTTCTTCAACGATGTTAACGTTTGATCCCTCTATCGATCCCTGACGTAATGTACCTAATCCAGTCAGACCAGGGGTACCTGCCTGCGCTGTGCCACTGGAAGCGGTTTCAAGAAACAGATTTTCGCCGATAGGTTCAAGGCCCATGGGGTTGATGAAGTTAGAAAGCTGAATATTACCGACCACCGAAGGTGTACTGGTGCCTTGAGTGGTGACTGAAACAACGCCATCGGTACCAATGGTTATAGACTTGGTATCTGAAGGAATGGTAATGCCGGGCTGCAAGGTATAACCGCTAGAGGTAACTAATTGCCCCTGGTCGGACAATTTTAATCCACCATCACGTGTATAGGCTTCGCTACCGTCAGGCATCAAAATCGGCAAATATCCCTTGCCATCGATGGCTATATCCAGCGAATTACCAGTGGTTTCAATAGAGCCCTGCGTATGTATTTTTTCAGTAGCCACAATACGTGAGCCTGCACCGAGGTAAAGACCTGTAGGCAGGCGCGTATCCTGTGATGTCTGGCCACCGGCCTGACGTATATTCTGATATAGCAAATCTTCAAATACCGCACGGCTTTGTTTAAAGCCAGTGGTACTGACGTTCGCAAGGTTATTAGAAATAACCGATAACCGAGTCTGTTGGGCGTCAAGACCGGTTTTTGCAACCCAGAGAGCCTGGTTCATGATAATTCTCCTGTGTTTGGGGCATTCACAGGTAAATATGCAGGGAGTGTGCCAGAATTACCTGACAGCAAAATACAGAGCCCCGTTACTTCGTCTAAAGTTATTTGTGAAGATTTGTACCTAAATCATTGAAGTTAACCAAAATTATTCTAAACTACTTTTTTTATGAAAAATTAAAAACTTCAATACAGGGAAACCGAATGAAAAATCTGCTGATATTATTAACATTTTGTATATCTCTACCGTTAAACGTCCTGGCCCAAAATGAGGGTTTTCCGGGACGTAGCATGTATCCAAACGTCAACTTCTATGAAACCGAACAATTAAATAGCAATTTAGATAAAGTCATTATCGTAGATGTACGCTCAAGCTATGAGTATGAAACGCTACATATCAATGGCGCACTCAATATTGCCTTGGTTAGCAAAAATTTTACCGATAAAGTTAGAGCTTTGCCCACGGAAGATAAAGATATTGTCTTTTATTGCAACGGACATACCTGTTATAAATCCTATAAAGCCGTACTAAAGGCCCGCAATGCAGGTGTTAAAAATGTGTATACCTACGACGCAGGAATCTTCGACTGGGCCAATGCCCACCCGGATAAATCCACCTTATTGGGTGTTACACCGATAAATCCGAAACAATTAATCAGTAAGGAAATGTTTAATGCCCACCTGTTAGACCCTGATAAGTTTGGCAATGCAATAAACGATAACGTAGTTATTCTTGATATCAGAGAGCCGGGGCAGCGTGGCCTTTTGGAGCTCTTCCCCTATCGGCAGGAAAGCATTTCAATGGCTCAGAAGGAAAAGATGGCCAGTTTACTGAAGAGTATTCGGGAACAGGGTAAGACTCTGCTGGTATATGATGAAGCAGGTAAACAGGTTGCCTGGTTACAGTATTCGCTAGAAGCCCAGGGAATATCAAAGTATTACTTTATGAAGGGAGGAGCAAAGCAGTTCTTCAAGGACATTAAGAAGAAGAAATAAAAAATGTAAAAGTTTTGTTTTAATCAAACCAGGCTGGCGAGAGTTATTCTCGCCAGCCTGGTAAATAAAAAGGCTTTACGGGCGATCCAGCTCTTCATCAGTCTTTTCAGGCACCAGTAAATCTTCCCTCGAAATACCTAATGCAAGTGCAGTAGCACTGGCGACATAAATCGATGAATAGGTACCAACCACTACACCAATAATCAACGCCAGGGCAAAGGATTGAATCACTTCTCCGCCGAATACATATAGCGAAATCAGCACCAGCAGGGTCGTCAGCGATGTCATCAGGGTTCTGGATATAGTTTGATTGATGGAAGTATTGGTAATCTCAAGCGCCGACTTTTTACGAATTTTACGGAAGTTTTCACGGATACGATCAAACACCACGATGGTATCGTTTAACGAATAACCGATTACCGCCAGTATTGCCGCCAGTACCGTCAAATCGAAATCAAGTTGCAGAATAGAGAATACACCCAGCGTTATCACCACATCGTGGATCAGTGCAGCAACGGCACCCAGCGAGAAGCGATACTCAAAACGTAGAGAGACATACACCAGAATCGCAATCAGAGCGTACAGTACCGCTAAACCACCATCTTCGGTAAGTTCCTTACCCACCTGAGGACCGACAAAATCCACCCGGCGCACATCCAGTTTATCGCCTTCCAGCTCTTCTAGCAGGGTGATTACCTGAGTACTTAACTCTGCCTTGTTCTGACCTTCCTGGGGTACCAGTCGAATCAGAACCTCTTTGGCGCTGCCAAAATGCTGAACAACAGCATCAGCATAGCCGGCTTTTCCCAATGCCAGACGAATGGGTTCCAGTTCCACCGACTTCTTGTAGCCAATTTCAATGACACTACCACCGGTAAAATCGATGCCGACATTGAGCTTGTTAACGATCAGACTGATCACAGATATCAGCATTACAATTACTGAAATCGTCAGGGCAATCTTACGTATGCCCATAAAGTTATATTCACGAATAAGAGCCATAATTGTTCCTAGATAGCCAGCTTTTTGATGTTTTTACGACCGTAAATTAAATTGATAATCGCCCGCGTGCCCATGATGGCAGTGAACATTGAGGTCAGAATACCTATCGACAGGGTAACCGCAAATCCCTGTATGGGACCGGTACCAAAACTGAACAGTATCACTGCTGCAATCAAGGTTGTGATATTCGCATCAGCAATAGTACTGAAAGCCTTCTGATAACCTGCAAATATCGATGCCTGTGGCGAGTTACCCAGCCTCAATTCTTCACGGATACGCTCAAAGATCAGAACATTGGCATCCACCGCCATACCCACCGTCAATACGATACCGGCAATACCCGGTAAGGTCAGGGTTGCCTGCAACATGGAAAGTATGGCGACTATCAACACCAGATTCAGCGTTAGCGCAATATTAGCAACCATACCGAACAGCTTGTAATAGACCGCCATAAAGATAAGTACAGCAAAAAAGCCGATCACAACCGACTTGAATCCCTTATCGATGTTATCCTGACCCAGGCTAGGGCCGACTGTACGTTCCTCAACGATCACCATAGGCGCTCGCAATGCACCAGCTCTAAGCAGTAATGCCAGATCACGAGCTTCACGGGTTGAATCCAGTCCAGTGATATGAAACCGCTTGCTCAACTGGTCGCGGATAGTGGCTACATTAATAACCCGTGATTCAGTTGTTTTAATGCGCTTTTTCTCGCCATCCTGCTCAACGAATTCATACTTATCCTCAATAAATACAACTCCCATAGGTTTTCCGACGTTTTCGCGAGTGACCTTACTCATACGATCAGCACCCTTGCTGTTGAGGGTAATGCTGACATCGGGAGAGCTGGATTGAGTATCAATACCTGAGGCGGCACCGACAATCTGGTCACCGGTAACAATCACGCTACGTTTGAGTAAAACCGGAGAACCATTGGTTTCCTTGTACAATTTGGCACCCAGAGGGATCTTGCCGCTACTGGCAGCCGTTTGCCAGTCAGCGAGTGAACCCTGTACCAGGCGAAACTCCAGCGTTGCAGTGGCCCCCAGAATTTCTTTCGCACGAACGGTATCCTGTACACCTGGCAACTGAACCACCACGCGATCTTCACCCTGCTGTTGAATCAGAGGCTCAGCAACACCCAGTTCGTTAACACGATTTTTCAGGGTAGCGATATTCTGCGTCAGTGCCGATTTCTTTTCTGCCAGTAAAGCCTGAGGGCTATAGGTCATAGTAATTAATGCAGCATTGGCTTCTTCAGTCGATGCAAACTCAAAATCACGGAATTCATCTTCCAGTACCTGGATCGCTTTTTCTCTTTCTGCATCGTCGGTAAAGCGAATAATCAAACTATCCTTGCCTGGCTGAACCGTACGGTAGTGAATCTTTTGATCCCTTAAAAACCCGCGAATTTCAGTTGCTGAGCGATCCAGCGCCTTGACTATCGCCTCTTCCATATCCACTTCCATCAGGAAGTGCACACCACCGCGCAAATCCAGACCCAGATACATGGGTAAAGCATTTAGCTTGGTCAACCAGTCTGGGGTCGCAGGGGCCAGATTAAGTGCCACCGTGTAACGGCTATCCTGTTCCTGTAAAGCATCTTTAATATCCGAAGCAGCTTTTAACTGAGCCTCTTCTGACTTAAAGCGAACAAGAATACTACCCTCAGTCAGTTCCACTGAACGATACTCAATATCGAGATTTTTCAGTAGCGTAGTTACATGGTTGAGTTCTTCTTCATTGACCAGGTTGACACGATGCGAAATTTGAACTGCAGGATCTTCGCCATACAGATTAGGAGCGGCATATACAAGCCCAAGCGCAACCACAATAATGAGAAGTAGATACTTCCACAGGGGATAATGATTCATGATTTGGAGTTATTCGAGTTGAATTAAATACTTTTGATCGTGCCTTTAGGCAGAACCGTCGAAACTGCATGGCGCTGAACCTTAACTTCAACATTTTCAGCCAGTTTACAGGTCAGGAAACCCTCTGAAATATCGGTTACCTTGCCTACCAGACCACCTGTGGTGACAATTTCATCACCTTTTTGCAGGCTCTCTACCATGTTCTTATGTTCTTTGGCCTTTTTTTGCTGAGGACGGATCAACAGGAAATAAAAGATGACAAACAGGATAACCAGAGGAAGAAAAGACATTATAGGGTTGCCCTGTCCTGCTGCTGCCGTTTGCGCCATCGCATCATTGATAAAAAAACTCATAACTTTTCCTAATTTATATTGGCTGGTAAGGGATGAACCGGCGTTCTGCCGCTTCATGGCCTAAAACGGCGCGTATTATTGCATAGCGACGGTTTTAGATAAAAGCCTTATTCCCGATCAGGCCCGAATCAGATCAGATTCAGGCAAACAATTTTGCATCGAGCAGTGTTGGCTGTGGGTCAATAATGGGGACGAAATTCATTTGATCAAGTATGTCCTTTTGAATATCGATGCCTGGAGCAACAGATTCCAGGTGTAGGCCCCCCTCAGTCAGTCGGAAAACCGCGCGTTCGGTGATGTAATAAATCTTCTGACCAGTCTGCAGGGAGCGCCGCCCATTAAAGGTTAAATGTTGCACCTGAGGCACAAATTTCTTTACCGGGCCATTGGATATCACCTTTAGTCCATCGCTTAACAGCTCTATCTGCTGCCTGCCTGAGGTAAAGCTACCCATGAAGAATACTTCGCGTGCATTCTGACTGATATTGATAAAACCACCAGCCCCGGCAGTACGGCTGCCAAAGCGGCTGACATTCACATTGCCCTGAGTATCTACCTCGGCCATACCGAGAAATGCCTGATCCAGACCACCGCCGTCATAGAAGTCAAACTGAGCCGATTGATCGATGATAGCCTCTGCGTTGGCAGCAGCTCCAAAGCTTAGACCGCTGGCAGGTATTCCACCGATGCCACCCGGTTCAACAGTCAGGGTAAAATCATCAATCATACCCTTTTCACTGGCTGCCTGGGCCACTGCTTCAGGCATACCTATCCCCAGATTCACAATGCTGCCGGGTTTTAGATACTGGGCTGCAATTCGACCCAGAATAAGACGAATATCCTTTTCGTACTTTATATGTGCTCGTGAAACAGTGACTTCTCCACTGTAGGCAGGGTTATAAAGCTCACCAAAGGTTTGCATATGATTTTGCCTGTCAGCGATGACGACAGCATCTACCAGAATCCCCGGTATCTTCACCATCTGTGGTGACAGTCGATGCTGCTCGGTAACACGCTCAACCTGCACCAGCACCTTGCCACCACTATTGTGAACGGCCTGTGCAATAGACAGTGCTTCCAGGGTGAGGGCTTCGTGCTCCATGGTGATATTGCCATTGCTATCCGCTGTGGTGCCGCGCAGTAATGCAATTTGAATGGGAAAGGCCTTGTAGAACAGATATTCCTGATCATCGATGTGCATCAGCTGTACGATGTCTTCACTAGCGGCAGCGTTTAACTTGCCGCCATCAACCCTCGGATCAACAAAGGTATGCAGGCCCACATGCGTCAGGGTGCCCGGCTTACCGGCTGCGATGTCTCTATATAAATGAGAGATGACACCCTGAGGTAGATTATATGCCTCCAGTTCATTCTCGTAAGCCAAAGCACCCAGCTTAGGCACCAGCCCCCAATGACCACCGATGATGCGTTGTACCAGTCCCTTTTCACCCAGATGATTGAGCCCCTTTTCCTTACCATCACCCTGACCTGCAGCATACACCAGGGTTAAATTCTGCGGATGACCGCTTGCCAGAAAACGCCTCTGCACGGCTATCAATAGCTCTTCAGGCACACCCGTACCCACGAATCCGCCGGTAGCTATAGTATCCCCATCCTGAATTATCTGCGCCGCCTGTTCGGCACTGATCAACTTATGATGCGGGTTCATGGACTATCACACTTGCTTGTTATAGAGCTTATAAAAGTCTCTGGCAAACTCATCAAATCGATTATCTTCGATTGAATGTCTGATCTTTTTCATCAAGTCCTGAAAATAATACAGATTATGAATAGTATTCAAGCGCGCACCCAGGATTTCCTGGCATTTATCCAGATGTCGCAAATAAGCCCGGGAATAATTCTGGCAGGTATAGCAACCACATTGATCATCCAGTGGCCTGGTATCGGTGGCAAAACGGCTGTTGCGGATTTTGATAATGCCATTATGTGTATACAGAAAACCAGTGCGTGCATTACGTGTAGGTATGACGCAGTCAAACATATCAATGCCACGTCTTACCCCTTCGATTAAATCTTCCGGTTTTCCTACGCCCATCAGATATCTCGGCTTATCCAGTGGCATTCGTGGTGTACAGACTTCCAGCATACGATTGCGTTCATCCGCCGGCTCGCCCACCGACAGTCCTCCGATGGCATAACCATCAAAACCGATGGAAACCAGTTTATTGATCGACTGCTTGCGCAGGTCATCGTACATACCACCCTGTACAATTCCGAACAGTGCAGAGGGGTTACCGGCATGAGCCTTCTTACTGCGTTCCGCCCAGCGCAAAGATAATTCCATTGAACCACTGGCTTCGCTGTGGGTGGCGGGATAAGGCGTACATTCGTCAAAAATCATCACAATATCTGACCCCAGAGCATGCTGTACCTGCATGGACTTCTCGGGAGTTAACTCAACCTTGGCACCATCTACAGGAGAATTAAATGTAACGCCCTCTTCAGTAATCTTACGCATCTCAGCCAGACTGAAGACCTGAAAGCCGCCGGAATCGGTCAGGATCGGCCCCTGCCAATGCATAAAGTCATGTAAATCACCATGTTGTTGGATGATATCGGTGCCGGGCCGCAACATTAGATGAAAGGTGTTACCCAGAATAATCTGTGCACCTATGCTCTGTAGCTCTTCCGGCGTCATGGCTTTTACCGTGCCATAGGTGCCAACGGGCATAAACGCTGGTGTGTCCACCTGCCCCCTGGCGAAGTTGAGTTGACCTCGACGAGCCTGTTGATCGGTATTAAGTAGTTCGAATTTCATGGGTGGGCTATCTGGCTATAGAGTCGGTATTTTAAGAGACTGGGGTTTAAATTAAAGCCGATTTTTAATCAGCATCGAATCGCCGTAGCTGAAAAAGCGATATTCAGCATCCACAGCATGTTGATAGGCCTGCATCATGAAGTCTTTTCCTGCAAAAGCGCTCACCAGCATTAATAAGGTAGAACGTGGTAAATGGAAGTTGGTAATCATCGCATCCACTACCCGAAACTCATACCCTGGTGTAATAAATAATTGCGTATCGCCCTGAAAGGGTTTGATACCTCCATCAGCAGCGGCGCTTTCCAGGCTACGCACGACGGTAGTACCTACCGCTATTACTCTGCCGCCGATTTTTCGAGTATATTTAATCTGCTGGCAAACCGCTTCGCTTACCGCCACCATCTCGGCATGCATAATATGTTCAGATACCTCTTCAACGCGCATCGGCTGGAATGTACCAGCTCCTACATGCAACGTCACATAAGCCGTTCTGACACCACGCTCCTGCAATGAATCCAGTAGTGTCTGATCGAAATGCAGCCCCGCTGTGGGCGCTGCAACAGCCCCTACATTACGCGAGTAAACGGTCTGGTAACGATCTTTATCGCTGTCATCATCCTTACGCTGTATATAAGGAGGTAAAGGCATATGACCATGCTGCTGTAACAAATCGAGCCAATTGCCCTGCTGATTGAGCTTCAATCTAAATAAATCATCCTGCCGACCTTCAACCTGACAGTCTATAACCTGCTCCAGTTTAAGACGCGTCCCGGCCTTAGGGGATTTACTGCTACGAACATGAGCCAGAACTTCCTGATCATTAATGATGCGTTCAATCAACACCTCTACCTTGCCGCCACTTTCCTTCTGGCCAAATAAACGTGCGGGAAACACGCGAGTATCATTAAAGATGAGTAAATCTTGCGGCCTTAGATACTGCTCAAGGCAGGAAAACTGTTGATCTTCAATACTACTCTGTTGTGGGTCGAGCACCAGTAGTCGTGAAGCTGTTCTTTGCTCAAGTGGTTTTTGAGCGATTAATCGCTCAGGTAATTCGTAGTCAAAGTCTGAAGCTTTCATAGCATGAAGGGGGTTTCACAGGTCGATATTTTAAAGGGGCGCAATCATACTGGGCTTCTTAAGCCCTGCCAATCGGTGTTTAATGCAGATATGTTGCAATATCTGCATAAATTTCTCTTCTTAGTGCTACCACTTAACGACATTATCCATTAAAATCCACGCCTTATTGCCGGGGTGGCGGAACTGGTAGACGCGGCGGATTCAAAATCCGCTGGTGGTAACACCTTGGGGGTTCGAGTCCCCCCCCCGGTACCAAACACTATTTGTTTGGATCACTTAATATGTTTCAATAGCCGTGTAACTAACTTTTATTATAACTAAACCAAGCATTCAGCTGAGAAGTCTATGAAACGTCTAACTACTATAATCATCGTCTGCTTCACCTTCCTTATCAGTTCAAATGCCCAGTCCCAGATGCCGGGTTATGGTTATGCCCAGCCGTATCAGCCCTACCCTAATTACGCACAGCAAACGCCAGCGCAGTTACTGGAAATGGGTATTCGGGTATTACAGAACTACCTGAACTCAGGTGAATTTGATAATCCCGAAAAGGTGCTTAACTTCCTGGATAGCCAGATGTCTCAGTTTTTCGATTTTGAACAGATGGCTCAATGGGCCTCTGGATATCACTATAACCGTATGAATTCGGCGCAAAAATATATCTTTCAGTCGAATCTGAAGAAAATGTTTTTTGCTGCCTTTGCTCGAATCATCACTGCCTATGGCGACGCTCAACCTAAGGTTGAATTTTTACCCCCCAGAAGACAGGGTTACAACGAGGTTTTAGTGACAGCTCGCGTTATCCCTACCGATAGCTACCCTATTCGAATTGATTTCCGTTTTATGCAAGGCCCTGGTGGCTGGAAGGTATTTGATGTAGGCACCAATGGCAACAGTGCGGTCGCCTACTATCGAGCCTACTTCAATAACCTGATTCGTAGTCGCGGATTTAACTCTCTACTCCAACAATAGTCGACAGACATCCATGGATACGCATCGCCTGCTCATCAAACTTAGTCAGCGCATACTCATTCAGTTTGCACTAACAGTTATCATCGCTATTGTCGCCATTGCATCAAACCATGAATTCCTGAGTCATTTTTATCTGGAAAACCAGCAAACTAATACTGGCATCATTATTAACAGTATAATTGCTGGCATATTTGGTATCGGCATTATCAACCTGTTATTACTCTTACTACGTTATCAGCGTGAAGAAAATGCACTGACTGGATTTGTAGAAAATATTGAAGCTATCCGTAACGATCCTACCGAAAACTTAAATGCGCATAGTTTGATCGTAAAGCGTTTTGCCACCATGAAAGCCATCAACTCGGCACATGGTGAAATTAATCACAACGCACTGGCTGCGATGCTGACAGCCGATGAAGGTACGCGACTGGGGATCGTACGTTTTATCAATAACATCCTGATACTGACGGGTGTATTCGGTACCATCGTTTCTCTTTCTATTGCTCTTATAGGCGCTTCGGACCTGATTGAATCGGCCTCTGCCGGTTTAAGTGGGATGGGCCTGGTTATCCACGGTATGTCAACAGCACTATCTACCACCATAACGGCTATCGTCAGTTATGTGATATTCGGTTATTTTTATCTGCGCGTTAAAGACGTACAAACGCATTTACTCAGTGGCATCGAACACCTGACTTCGGTCTATCTGATTCCACGCTTTGTGAAACGTAGCGAAGATATCATCAATCAAATGAGCGGGCTGATCAAAGGCATCATTCGTGCTACTGAAAAAATGTCTGAGACGCAGGAAATCTATCACTCATCAGCTACCACCTTAATGCAATCCATCAATAGCAATAAGCAACAGATGGATAAGCTGGGCAGTGATATCGTTACTATTAAGAAACTTTTGCGTGATGGTTTCCGCCTGCCAGCGCCTCCTCCAGGACAGGAATGAGCCCTGGTATAAATGAGTAATTTCCCTACCATAGGACCTCACTCTTTAGATTCAGAAAACGAAGGATCCTTCTGGCCGTCATTTACTGACATCATGATGGTGGTGGTATTGATTTTTCTGATGGCAACTAGCTTACTGATCGTACGTAACTGGCAACTGGTTGCTGAGCTACAGCAAAGTATTGAAGCTGAAAAGCTGGCTTCAGAAATGATCGAATCCACCTCGCAGGAAAACGCCACGCTAGAAGAACGTTTGATTAATGCTGAACAGTTAAACTCCATTTTGCGTTTACGCATCATGGAAAAAGATGAACTACTAGCTAAAGCCAGGCAACACGAAGAGCAACAACTGCTTGCGATCAATGCGTTAGAAAGCGATAAGGCCCGACTCAATCAAACCATAGAAACATCTCGCTATGAACTTACCGATGCGCGCCAGAAAATCAATGAGATTAACGCACAGTCTGAAGTATTTGCTCGACAACTTGCCGAGCTAAAACTCCAGTTAGAAAAACAGAAACAACTCACCGATGCTGCACAGCAGGAACTGGAATTTGCCAATGCTGAAATAGCGGCACTTAATACATCAGCAGAACAGAAGCAGTTGAGTATAGATTTACTGGAGCAGGAAAAAGTAGAATACAACCGCCAGTTACTAACGCTGCGAGGCGAGTACGACGTGGTGAAATCCAAATACGACCAGTTAATCAAACCTGCTCGTAGCGCCAGGGGAAAATATGTTGCCGAAGTCTATTACGTGAAAGAAAAAGGCGGCGAGGTTTATCGTTATAAGGAACCCATCAACAAAAACTACCAGAACCTGTCGCTGGCTGAGGTTGAAAAACGACTGGATAAGCTCAAACAGGAAAAAGGCCAGGACCTGTATGTTAAAATCATTATCCCGAAAGATAGTGGCCTTACATATAACGAAGCCTGGAACTTTATGAGGTCATTGCTGCAGAAGTATGATTATTACTATCAGGGTAATGAATTAGAGGAATAACAAATTGTTATTAATCTCAATTTGAGTTAAACCCGACACACAAGCATAGAAGGCTATCGAAACAGGTATTCAATATACGACCAGCTTTAAACCAGACATAGGCGTAATTTATTTTGTGAGTATAGATTAATACCATACAATAAATTATCCTTACCCGGTTAAATTTCAATAACGGAGAGGACACATGAGAAATACTATCCAATATTCATTATTAGCGTTACTACTTTCAGCTGGACTGACGGGTGTCGCGTCTGCTGATACCATTAAACTTGGGGTTGCCGGTCCGCACAGTGGTGACCTCGCCTCCTATGGTATCCCTACTGTAAAAGCCGCGGAGCTGGTGGTCAAAGAAGTCAACGCCAAGGGCGGTATCAATGGTATGCAGGTTGAGTTATTAATCGAAGACGATGTCTGTAAACCTGAGATTGCAACTAACACAGCGACTAAACTGGTCTCTGATGGCGTTGATGTGGTACTTGGACATATCTGTTCTGGCGCAACCAAAGCCGCCCTGCCCATTTATAAAGATGCCCGCATTGTCGTGATGTCCCCTTCCGCTACCAACCCTGCGTTAACCCAAAGTGGAGACTATCCAAATTTTTATCGCACCATTGCTTCAGATGACGCACAGGCTATCAAAGAGGTTGAGTTTGCGCTTAACACGCTGGGATTGAAAAAAATTGCCGTCATCCACGACAAGGGCGATTACGGTAAAGGTCTTGCTGAATTTGCCAAAGCTTACATCGAAAAAGCAGCTAAAGGTGAAGTGGTATTATACGAAGGTGTAACCCCTGGCGCAGTTGACTACTCAGCCGTTGTACAGAAGATCAAACGCTCAAAAGCTGATGCTGTGATCTTTGGCGGTTATCACCCGGAAGCTTCCAAGATTGTCACTCAAATGCGTAAAAAGCGTATCAAGATTCCTTTCATCTCAGACGATGGTGTTAAGGATGAGACCTTCATCAAGGTGGCTGGAAAATATGCTGAAGGCGTATATGCTACCGGACCACAGGATAACTCTAAAAACCCACTCTCCAAAGCAGCAATTGACGCTCATAAAGCAGCCTATAAAGAAGACCCCGGTGCGTTTTATGAGAATGCCTATTCCGCAGCTCTGGCACTATTAAATGCCATTGATCAGGCAGGATCTACAGATTACGACGCGATTCGTGCTGCCCTGCAAAAGCATAAAACTGCTACACCTGTAGGCAATATAAATTTCGATGCGCGCGGTGATGCCATCGGCGTTGGCTTTGCTATGTACCAGGTAAAAGACGGCGCCTACGTCGAAGTGAAATAACATTCCTGAAAATTAGCCCGGCACTTTTTGTGCCGGGCTTTTTTGTTGCTCAATATTGACTGTCTGAATGCGAAGTACTGATGGATTATTTTATTGAATTAGTTTTTAGCGGTTTATCCCGCGGTTCCATCTATGCCCTTATCGCTTTGGGGTACACCATGGTGTATGGCATTATCGGCCTGATCAATTTCGCACATGGCGAAATCTATATGATCGGCGCTTTTACCGCTTACATCATTGCTTCCGTTCTCGGCATACTCGGCTTCCCGGTGCTTGCTATTGCAGTTTTGGCCGCACTGGCTGCCGTGATCTGGTCCAGTGCCTACGGCTATACAGTGGAAAAGCTGGCTTACAAACCATTACGTCATGCACCTAGATTATCGCCTTTGATCAGCGCAATTGGCATGTCAATTTTCCTGCAGAACTATGTGCTACTGGCTCAGACTTCCGACTTTCTGGCCTTTCCCGAACTCATTCCTGAATTTGATTTTATGGAACCCATAGCGCATATCGTTGGCACCACCGACATGATGATCATCGTAACTGCAACTATCGTGATGATCTCTCTGACCCTTTTTATTCGTTTCTCACGCCTTGGCAAGGCAATGCGTGCCACCTCACAGGATCGAACCATGGCAATGCTTGTCGGCATAAACGTTGATCGCATCATCTCTGTCACCTTTATCATTGGTTCATCACTTGCCGCTGTAGGTGGCGTTTTGATTGCATCGCATATTGGCCAGATAAATTTCTTTATCGGTTTTATTGCCGGTATAAAAGCTTTTACCGCAGCTGTACTAGGTGGCATCGGTTCGATCCCTGGTGCAGTTCTTGGTGGACTGGTGCTGGGTTTAACCGAAAGCTTTGCTACTGGTTATGTATCCAGCGATTACGAGGATGTATTCGCCTTTTCATTATTAGTGCTGATCCTGATTTTTAAGCCATCAGGTCTGCTCGGAAAAGCGGAGATTCAAAAAGTATGATCTCCTTAAAAGAAAGTAAACGATCTCTTTCTGTATCACTCTGGTTTATGTTTCTCACCTTTCCAATCATAGTCATCAAGGTCGACCCACTGGAAAAAACCATCGACATGCGCTGGGAAAACATGCTGCTAGTCGGTTTTGGTAGCTTTGTACTATCAATTGCCAGCCGAATTTTTTTCGAGCGCAGGCGTAGACAACAGGTAAGCAAAACTCTGGAAAAGGCAGAAAGTCTGAGCATCCTGCAAATTATCCAGCGCGAAAGACGTTACCTATACCCTATCGCCCTGGCCTCGCTGGCTTTTGCACTATTGTTTCCACATATATTTTCTACCTACCAGACTAATGTCATGGTTACGGCATTGATGTATGTCGTACTGGGTCTGGGATTAAACATTGTAGTCGGTGTTGCCGGTTTGCTGGATCTAGGCTATGTCGCCTTCTATGCGGTGGGTGCCTACAGCTACGCGCTATTAAACCTGCATTTTGACCTGGGATTCTGGTTTGTATTGCCTATTGGTGCCATTTTAGGTGCTTTTCTGGGGATTTTACTGGGCTTTCCGGTATTAAGGCTGCGTGGAGATTACCTGGCCATTGTCACCCTGGGTTTTGGCGAGATCATTCGCTTAATCCTGGAAAACTGGAATGAATTCTCGAAGGGTCCCAGTGGGATTGCAAATATAGACCGGCCCGGTTTTTTCGGTATGGATATGGATTTAAACCAGTCGATTACCTATCTGTATTACCTGATGATACTGATGGTCATATTTACAATTTTCGTGGTGAATCGTTTGCAAAACTCACGCATGGGGCGAGCCTGGTTGGCTCTGCGTGAGGATGAAATTGCCTGTCAGGCCATGGGCATAGACAAAACCAAAACCAAATTGACCGCCTTTGCCTTAGGTGCAACCTGGGCAGGTATGGTGGGCGTTATCTTTGCTGCTAAAACAACCTTTATAAACCCATCCAGTTTTACCTTTCTCGAATCTGCTATCATTCTGGCTATCGTTGTGCTGGGCGGAATGGGATCTATTCTTGGCGTCATTCTGGGCGCCCTGTTTCTGATTTTGTTGCCGGAGTATCTACGTGCATTATCGGATTACCGAATGCTCGCTTTCGGCATCATTATGGTCAGCATGATGGTGTTCAGACCACAGGGGCTTATCAGTCAGGTGCGACGGCATTATCACTATAAGCCAAGTCATCAGGGGGAGAAAGAATGAGCCTCCCTATTCTGGATGTTAGTGGATTGGGTATGAGCTTCGGCGGTATTCGTGCGGTTAATGAGGTGAACCTGCAGGTGCATGCTGGTGAAATCATCGCTTTGATTGGCCCTAACGGCGCTGGCAAAACAACTTTCTTCAACTGTATCACTGGTATTTACAAACCCACTCAGGGAGAAGTTAAACTCAATACCCCCGGCGGCAAAAGTTACAGACTAAATGGTTTAAAACCCAATCAGGTTGCAGAAAGAGGACTGGCACGTACCTTTCAGAATATCCGCCTGTTCAGCAATATGACGGTGTTGGAAAATGTCATGATCGGGCGTCATTGCCGTACTTCTTCATTTATCTTTGGCGCTATCTTCAGGCCCCGTTCCACAATGCAGGAAGAAAATGACATCATCGAAACCAGTTATCAAATGCTGAAAAAACTGGGGTTGGAAAAACATGCTAATGAGCTGGCGAGCAATCTATCCTACGGCGAACAACGTCGACTTGAGATTGCCCGTGCCCTGGCTACAGAGCCGGCACTCTTATTACTTGATGAACCTGCCGCTGGCATGAACCCTCAGGAAACTATGCAGCTTGAAGAGCAGATTCTTAAATTACAGCAGGAAGGTCAGGCGATTCTGTTGATTGAACACGATATGAAACTGGTGATGAACCTGTCACACCGACTTTATGTGCTGGATTACGGTAACTTAATTGCTACCGGTACGCCCGAGCAAATTCGTGAAAATCCCGCTGTTATCAAAGCCTATCTGGGAGAAGAAGTCGATGCTTGAACTCCACCAGGTACATAGTCACTACGGCAATATTTCTGCGCTCAAAGGCATTACTTTAAACATTAATGAAGGAGAGATAATCACTCTCATTGGTGCCAATGGTGCCGGTAAAAGCACCACGTTGATGTCTATCTGTGGCGTAGTCCCACCCAGTAAGGGCAGCATAAAATTCGAAGGCCAATCGATTCAAAAATTACCACCCGACCAGATCGTCAAACTTGGTATCAGTCAGGTACCGGAAGGGCGGCATATCTTTCCACATCTAACGGTTCAGGAAAATCTCGACCTCGGTGCCTTCCTACGTGATGATCATGCTGCCATTAAAAGCGACATGAAATACGTCTACGAACTATTTCCAATACTGTCAAAACGCAAGCACCAACCCGGTGGAAACCTGAGTGGTGGTGAACAGCAAATGCTCGCAATCTCGCGCGCATTAATGACGCGACCACGCCTGTTATTACTGGATGAGCCTTCTATGGGGCTGGCACCGCTCATCATCAAACAGATATTCGATATAATCAAAATGATCAATCAGGAACAGAACACTACCATCTTTCTGGTTGAGCAGAATGCGAATCAGGCATTGCAAATCGCTGATAGAGGCTATGTGATTGAGAATGGCAGCATCATCCTGACCGACAGGGCCGAAGCTCTGACGCAAAACCCAGAGGTACAAAAGGCTTATCTGGGTATATAAGCCGATACACGATCATGGAATTACTGTATAAGCTAAATACTTCGTTTGAGTTTCTGGATTTACCCCAGCATAAATAAAGGGAGAAAACGTGAAAACACTTGCCTTATTAGCAGTCATCGTCATCCTTGCTGGAGCTGGGTATTACGGCTATACCAACTACCAGCAGCAGCAATTACTGGAACAGTCAGTGGCCCGCATGGAACAGGAAAAACAGGCCCTGCAAGATGCACAGGCAAGCAAAGATATCTTAGCGCTGAACCAGTTTATCGCCGATCACCCCCAATCCAACTGGTTAGAAAAAGCAATCTATGAACGGGATAAACTGGCCTACCATCAGGCTACGGAAACAAACCGGATATCAGCGCTGGAAAAATTCATTTCCCAATATAAAGGTAGCCAATGGATAACACAGGCTCGAAATCGTTTACAGCGACTTCAGCAGGAACAGAAACTTCGAGCTGATATTGAACGAAAGCAGCAACAATTAGAGATTCAGCGCCAAGAGATGGCAAAACAACAATCAACTACCGGCGAACTCGAAGAAAAAACCACTGACAACCCCATTGCAAGCACAACTCCAACTTCAACCCCCGCCCCAGCAAAAACCAGCAGCAGTTTGAGTAGTAGAGACCGGGTTAGCCGTGCTCTGGCGATTTATCAGAAACAACGACAACAGGAGCAGCATACTGATACTGAACAACAGCAAGAAGATCTTAAAGAAGAACGGATAAAGAAGCGCTGTCTACAGATCAAGGATCAGATCGCGCAATTCAATAATAGAAGAATCAAGTGGTATGATCTGGATGGTAGTGGAAAACGAGTCTATCTGAATAAAAAGCAGGTCAGCATCAATAGAAAACGTCTTAGGGAAGAATACAATCAAAACTGTGAATGAAGAAAAAGATATCACATGATTTAATGCTGCAGTCTTTGTATAATCCCGCAGCATTAAGTCCCCGTGGCACAATTGGATAGCGCGGCTCCCTCCTAAGGAGCAGGTTAGAGGTTCGAACCCTCTCGGGGACGCCATTTATTCCAGTTAAAAAAAACCCGCAGAAAATTCAGGCAGGTTAATCTTGAGAGGGCATATATTAAGACTAGTCCATTCCGATAAAAGTGTTGAATTATTTCTGCACAAAAAAACCAGCACTAAGCTGGTTTTTTTATACGCAGATGTAAGATTCTAAATGCTATAGCCAACCTCATCATGCGAGACCAGATCAAGCCCTTCAGTTTCCTGTTCTTCGCTCACTCTAAGCGTAATAAACATTCCTACTACTTTCAGGATGCCATAGGTAACTACTGCGGTCCAGGCCGCGACTGCAAGTACAGCTATGATTTGCACCATCATCTGAGCCCCAATAGTCACGCCATCCGCGAGGCCAGAACCGCCGAACTGATCAGCCACGAATACTCCGGCAAACAGGGTGCCTAAAATACCACCGACACCATGCACTGGAAATACATCCAGTGAATCATCAATACGTAAATGCTGTTTGAGGTACATGGTAGAGGTAAAACATATAATACCTGCACTTAAGCCAATAAATAACGCAGCCATTGGTCCAACATAGCCAGAAGCAGGGGTAATGGTACCCAGACCGGCAACCATACCAGTAACTATGCCCAGTGCTGAAGGTTTGCCGAATTTTATCCATTCAATCATCATCCAGGTAAAAGCTCCAGTTGCTGCTGAGATATGGGTAACCAGCATTGCCATGCCCGCATCACCATTAGCGGTAAGCGCACTACCTGCATTAAATCCAAACCAGCCTACCCACAACATGCCAGCGCCAGTAACTGTCATGGTCAGGTTATGAGGTGTCATCTGGTGAGTTAAAAAGCCTTTACGATTACCCAGCACCATTGCTGATACCAGAGCACCAACGCCAGCTGTAATATGCACTACTGTACCACCGGCAAAATCGAGCAGCCCCTTTTGTGCCAGCCAACCACCGCCCCACACCCAATGACATACAGGTAAATACACCAGCAAAAACCATAACAGACTAAAAATAATCATGGCTGAAAAACGCATACGTTCGGCAAAACCACCCACGATGAGCGCTGGAGTGATGATGGCAAAGGTCATCTGGAACATCAGGAAAACTGAATCAGGGATAGATCCATTTAGTGAATTGCGTGTGACGTTAGCAAGGAAAAAATTACTACTGCCACCTATCCAGTCATTAAATGAACCTCCATCAGAGAATGCCAGGCTATAGCCAGCTATTACCCAGACGATGGTCACAATACAGGTGATCGCAAAGCATTGCATGAGTACCGATAACACATTCTTGGCACGTACCAAACCACCGTAGAACAGGGCTAGCCCGGGTAGCGTCATAAAAAGTACCAGAGCAGTTGAGGTCAGTATCCAGGCTGTATCACCAGTATCTATCGCGTCAGCCGCGAAACTTGATTGAGGTAACAATAGAAGAAAAAATATATAAACATAAAACTTCATCGGATACATCTCCCCTTATAGAGCTATTGAGCCAGATTCACCGGTGCGAATCCGAATCACATTTTCCAGCGCGGTGATAAATATTTTTCCATCACCGATCTTGCCGGTATTAGCGGCGTTGGTAATCGCTTCGACAACCTGCTCTACCATTTCATCTTCAATAGCAATTTCCAGCTTCACTTTGGGAATGTATTCAACCTGGTATTCTGCACCACGATATAATTCAGTATGACCTTTCTGGCGGCCAAACCCCTTTACTTCTCCTACTGTCATACCCTTTATGCCAATTTCGGCCAGAGCTGTGCGTACGTCGTCCAGCTTGAAGGGTTTAATAATTGCAGTAATAATTTTCATGAGACCTCCTATGAATGTGTGCGGCTTATTGTAAAAGCCTCCCTAATATGGAGCAAGGTTTGAATAAGCGCACTATATAGGTGCATATTTATCTGCAACCATATTTTTATCTGATTTTCTTGCTTTTCCCTATTTCATGGAGAACACAGCCATGGACTCAACATGAGCAGTTTGTGGAAACATATCCATCAGGCCCAGATGCGTTAAACGGTAGCCTTTATCGCATAAAAGTCTGGCATCACGCACCAGGCTAGATGGCTGGCAGGATACATAGACAATGGTTTTAGCCTTCATCGCGGGTAACTGCTCGACAATTTCATATGCGCCAGATCGGGGCGGATCAAGCAGTATTTTATCGAATTTCAGTTTCATCCAGGCATTGGATGCATCAATTTTGGTCAAATCTGAGGCATAGTACTCGGTATTAACGAGCCCGTGTTCAAGTGCATTTTCCCTGGCTCTGGCTACCATGGCTTCATCCCCTTCGACTCCGATAACCTGTTTTGCCAGCTGAGCCATTGGGAGCGTGAAATTCCCCAACCCGCAGAATAGATCAAGCACATAATCTTCAGTCTGTAAATCCAGCAAGTCCAAAGCCTGCCTCACCATCTGATGGTTAATGTCGGCATTTACCTGAGTGAAGTCACTGGATTTAAATCGAATGGATAGATCATTATCCAGTAAAGGTTTGAAGCGCAGGATCTGTTGCTCTGGATACAGCGGAGTGACAGAGTCAGCGCCGCCAGGTTGAAGTTGAACCCAGAAACCACTGTCTACGGCAAATTGACAGAGCTTTGCACGATCAGACTCGGATAAGGGTTTTAAATGGCGAAACACCAGCATGCAATTTTCATCATCTGCAGCCACTTCTATCTGCGGAATGCTGTCGCGTGCTTCCAGTCCGGTAATCAATTCCATCAGTTCTGGCATATGTTGCCCAACCCGCTCTATCAGGATTGGACATTGCTGCATATCGGCAAGATAGGGTTTATTGCGTTCACGAAACCCGATCAGCAGGCGTTCTTTTTTGATCACGTATTTCACACCCAGACGTGCCTTGCGTCGATATCCCCAGGGCTCAGTAGTCAGTGCAGGCAACCATTCACCAACCTGTATACCCGCATGCTCAATCATTTCACGCACCGCTTGCTGCTTTAAGCGCAGCTGAGTTTCCGAGCTAACATGCTGCATGCTACAACCACCACAAACTGTAAAGTTCGGGCAATGCGGTTGAATACGATCGGGTGAAGGTGAAATAACTTCTATTACAGTGGCTTCTGAATATTTTTTGGTGGTTTTGTTAACCTGAATCTTAACCACTTCACCGGGTAATGCCGCAAATACAAATATGATTTTGCCATTGTGATGACAAATACCACGACCTTCGTGTGATAGACCTTCAATAGTAACTTCAAACGGCTCGGGTAGTTGCCGCTGGCGATTTCTTCTCGACATATTTTTGTTGCCTGGGTTAGTAGTCGATCCAGTTTTTTTCAAACTCGATCAAATGAGGATTTTCAGATTTTATTAATTCTGCGCGAACCAATGCGCAGCGCGCATCATATTCAGTGGTTGTGAGGTGGGCTCGATTTCTTTCCCAGTTGAGGTAGAGCAAATACGTATTAAGCACCTTAATTTCTGAATGCTTACACAGTGCTGCAAAATCATACTCTATTGTTGACTCCTCGATCCCACTTTCTGACTCATAAAGATTTCCCGGAAAGCCGCACAGAATGGCTATTTCATTCAGCCCGGCAACGGTATCCTTGCGATAAGCTGCCAGCACGTCCATTAAATCGGTATGCCGCCAGTGATAGCGTGACAGATAATTATCCTGACTGAACTGACTGTCGTTTTCTCCGCTTTCCCAGTATCTGGCCGCATTTAACGTGTATTTCATCGAGCGGTAATGAGTCACCGGTATTTCAAAACCATTACCGCCCCAGGTAACCAGGCGTGGTGTATAGCGATCTATGCCATCATAGAAACGTTGTAGCAAATCCTGTTCGCCCGAATGTTCATTGCCCAGAGACCACACCGTAAAGCGCTCATCGCTAGACAATACTGCCGAGATGGCTGCAATTTTCTGTAGATGAAGTGGGAATGATTCCTTATTCGATAACTGCCTGCATTTATGTAGCACAGCACGTGCTACATCATCATCCGACAGGCCATGCAGATCATACAATCTCCTTGCACCATCAATATCGGGGACTGTCTGTATCGCAAATACAAGTACATTCATATCGATATACAGGAATACTTACGCGGGGAATACATCGGTGGACAGATAGCGGTCACCTCTATCACACACGATACTGACGATAGTAGCGTTTTCCAGGGTTTGCGCTAAGCGTAATGCCACTGCGGCCGCACCACCTGATGATATACCACAAAAAATCCCTTCTTTAGCGGCCAGATCACGCGTGGTCTGTTCCGCCTCCTGCTGGGTGACACCGAGTATTTGATCAATATTAGTCGAATCGTAAATCTCAGGCAGATACTCTTCTGGCCAGCGCCTGATACCTGGAATTGTAGCCCCATCTGCCGGTTGAACACCGACTACCTGTATAGCAGGATTCACTTCCTTAAAATATCTGGCGCAACCCACGATAGTACCCGTAGTCCCCATAGAGCTAACAAAATGGGTGATACCCTGAGCAGTCTGCTGCCAGATTTCAGGGGCTGTGTTTTCATAGTGGGCAAGTGGATTATCGGGGTTGGCAAACTGATCCAGCACCTTACCCTTACCTTTTGCCTGCATCTCTAAAGCCATATCACGTGCCACCATCATATCTTCAGCGAGGATAAGTTCAGCACCGTAGGCTTTCATCACAGCACGACGTTCCTGACTCATATTGGAAGGCATGATAATAATCATATGGTACCCCTTAATGGCTGCAGCCATAGCCAGTGCTATACCAGTATTTCCGCTGGTGGCCTCGATTAAGGTATCTCCCGGTTTAATATCGCCGCGTAGTTCAGCATGAAGGATCATACTCAGAGCCGGACGATCCTTAACTGACCCAGCAGGATTGTTGCCTTCCAGCTTAAGCATGATTTTATTGTTTGAGCCCTCAACGCCTAAACGCTGCAATGTAACCAGGGGGGTATTTCCGATATAATCTTCAAGTTTCATGGGTTTTAATTATAAAAAAAATTGACCTATAGTTTACTCGATTCAACGAGCTTAAACTATGGTAATACAGTACTGATAAAGGGGTTTAAGTTGAAAATAAATGTATTTCTCAGTTTGACGTTATTAAACGTTTTACCTGTTTTTGCTGACATTTCACAGACTATTGACTATGAGGCAGGAAACGACTTCTTTGGCGAATCTTCTGTAGTACTTACTGTATCACGTATGCATAAACCACTTGATGAGTCGCCTGCTTCGGTGAGCATTATCGACCGCCAGATGATTCACGATTCTGGCGCACGTCAGATAGCCGATATCTTTCGTATGGTTCCCGGGTTTATCGTTGGCTACTATTCAGGGAATGAACCCGTAGTAACCTATCAAGGCTTAGGTAATAGATATCAGCGACAGTTGCAGGTATTGATCGATGGCCGATCGGCATTTATTCCTTCATATGGTGGTGTGCCGTGGACAAACCTGCCTCTACTTTTAGAAGATATTGAACGTGTTGAAATAACTCGCGGACCCAATGCCGTAACTTATGGTGCTAACGCATTTCTGGCCACAATCAATATCATTACCCGTCACGCTGCTGAGGATGCAGGCAGCGAAGTCATACTCACTCAAGGTTTGGGTAAAAACGAATCGACCAGTGATTTCTATGCCCGTTACGGAAACAACTATGGTGATCTAGACTGGCGTATTTCGGCCGGTCGAGAAATGGCTGATGGTTATGAAACGGTTAATGATTCCAGCGAAGTGGAGAAAATCAATATACGAGCTGATCTTTTAACCCAATATAATCAATTTTGGACTATTCAGGCTGGCCTGAACCAAACAAAAGCTGGCCGTGGTGATGGAAGCTTTTCAAACATCTTTCGTGACGAGGATGTTAGCAATAGCTACCAGAACATAAAATGGGAAATGGTAGAAGATAATACTAACACCACAGCATTACTCACACACACTAGGCAGGAAGTGCAAGACATATTCAAATCAGGTGCATTAAATGAATTAGCAGCAGTTCTTGAAAATCACCCAATAAACTCATTGGCCATTCTGAGTCTACCTCCTTTTTATACTGATATAGATTTTGGTCGAAAATCGGATAGGCTGGATTTTGAGATATATCAAAGCTTGAATCTGGACTCGAAAACCAAGCTGTTATATGGGGGGAGCCTGCGTAAGGACGAGGTTATTTCTAATTATCTATTTAATGATGAATTGGCACATACTGTTGATACCAAACGCTTATTCAGTAGTGTCGAATGGAAACCACAAAATGATCTCATTTTAGATTTTGGTTTTATGCTGGAGGATACAAATTATACCGACAACGAGATTTCGCAAAGAATATCTTTACTAAAAAAGTTTGGTCAACACCGACTGAGATTAGTATCATCAACAGCTAAAAGGAACCCCATTTTGTGGGAACTAATAGGCGAAACCCAATACATCGTACCAGTACCAGAACCATTCAATAAAGGCCTCCCATATTTAAGGTGGCGCGGAAATGTCAATCTCAACCCGGAAAGTATTAATTCAACTGAAATTGGATTATTCACAGAATATTTAAATAGACAGCTGACGACCGATTTTAAGCTGTTTCATTATAAAATTAGAGATCAAATAGATGATAAGGCGCTAACACTTGCAGTTGATCCTTCAAATAACATTAACATAGAACAGACTTATGGTACCTCGATAAATGATGGGGACACCATTGTAAACGGGCTGGATCTATCTTTTAACTTTAGTCCTGAATATAAACAATATCGGCTATTTGGAGGGATGAGTATTGTAAAAGTAAAAGAGAGCATTGACGATTTTGCAGAATCATATCCAGACCATACAGCATACCTTGGAGGTCATTATAACTTAAGTCCGTATCACCAATTATCTGGCGTTTTTTATATCGTGGATGGTATGACCTGGACAGGCATAAAAGGAAGCCTGGATGAATATAAAAAACTTGATTTACGATATCAATTTATTATTGACCCCGTCCATGACCTTAAACTTGAGCTAATAGGACAGAATTTACTCGAAGACTATAGTGACTTCGAGCCAGATAAATCCTGGGGTGATTCATACTTCTTAAGGATTTCTGGTAGGTTTTAGCGCATTATGCATGGAATAACCTCATATTCAAGGAAGGCATATCACCGACTGATTTTCTTCTGGCTATGGCTATGGTTATTGCCACTAACAGTAACAGGCAGTGAAAATACAGTTCTTATTATAAAGAGTAACGAAAACAGTTTTTTCAATCAAAGCATTGAAAAACTAATCAACATGACTGAAGCAAATGTTAAATTTAATACCGTCAATGCGAAAATATACGAAAGAAACCCTCAGAATTATCAACCAGATATTATCATCACTCTGGGATTCAAGGCCGTTCAATTAACCCTCCAGATAGAGGATGACATACCGATTATTCACAGTTATATCACTGAGTTTCAGCTGAAAAATCACGATATGACCAAACAACACTACAGCATTCTATTAGAACAACCCATTGAACGGTATTTACATTTTATTAAGAGATTACTAGCCATTAAAAAAGTAGGCCTGATCAAAACCAGAGATAACAGCTATGGTCGTAAAAAATTAGAACAACTGGAAAAATCCAATGCTGTGCAGATTAATCAATATATATTTAATCCGGATGAAAACCCAAATCCGGTAACGACTGTGCGCAATATATTACAAAAAAATGATGTATTGCTAAGCCTCCCAGAACCCACGGTTTATAACCATCAAACACTGAAAGGGATTCTACTGGCTTCCTACAGACTTAACAAACCGGTGATCAGCTATTCACCCGCGCATGTCAATTCTGGAGCTCTTGCAGCTATTTATACTTCACCCTCTCAAATTGGTACGCAGATAGCGAGTATGCTGAATAAATTACTGGAAAGTAAATTAACCCCTAAAGATTACAAAAATTACGCCAACGATTTTGAGATAAAGATAAATCGGCAGGTAGCACATTCATTAAAAATTGAATTACCTTCCGATGATGACATTATCAGTCAAATGCGATCAGGAGAATCAAAGTGAGGCATCACAGCATCAAGTTACAGATTCTAATGGTTATGATGATCCCTGTATTTATGACTGCAGCTATACTGTCTTACATCCATGTTAACAACAGCATCACTCAGGCTGAAAAAATTCTGCAGAGCAAAGGAGAAATTATCGCTAAACAGATAGCAGGTGCCACAGAATTTGATCTCTTCTCTGGTAATTTTGATCATATTCAACATCTGTTAAATAGATCAATTAATACTAACGATATCGTCTTTGCATCTGTATATGATAGCAAGGGCAATCAGATAGCAAAAGTCAGCGGGACTGAATATTCTGCCGCTAACAGTTCACATTATTTATATTATCGTTATCCAATTCAAACTCAGAATCTGGAAGTTACAGATGTATTCAGCACGCAAATAGATAATTCACAAGATGGCTTCCGTAACCTGGGTTGGGTGCATTTATATATCTCACGTCAGCGCCTGGATAAAAGTAAGATTTCAATTTACCATGAAGCACTGATTGTTTTCTGCGCCACCATGTTACTAGCCATTGTCCTTACTTTTTTTATCAGCCGTCGAATTACACAACCAGTATTTACACTGATAGATTATTTAAAAAAAATTGAAACCGGACATCTGGGCGAAGTAATAAAACCGGTTGAAAAAAATGAAATTGGCGACGTGCAAAAAGGCTTTAATAGCATGTCGCAATCCTTGCTTGCTAACCGCATGCAACTGGATCAAAAAATAAAAACAGCCACTCTCGATTTAATGAATGCGATTACTGACCTGGAATATAAAAACAGGGAAATTTCACTGGCCAGAGACGAAGCTCAAAATGCTAATAAGATTAAATCACAATTTCTGGCGAATATCAGCCATGAAATTCGAACACCAATCAATGGTATCAAAGGTTTTGCCAACTTACTGACACAGACAGGATTAACTTCACAACAACGTCGCTATGCCGAGATTATTAATCAATCCACTTCTGATCTAAGCAGTATCGTGAATGAAGTTCTGGATTTCTCCAAGATAGAGTCCGAAAAAGTCGACATTATCCAGGGGCACTTTGATTTATATGAACTGGTCGAATCAACCCGCGATAGCCTGTTTACAGCAGCTATGGATAAAAATATCGACCTCTATCTCACTATCTACAGTGATACCCCACAATACCTGACAGGGGATAAATTGCGTTTAAAACAGATATTGATCAACCTTATTGGAAATGCGATTAAATTCACTGATACCGGTTACGTAGAAATCGTGGTCCATCTGGAAGAACAAACTGATCAACAGGTCATTATTAAATTCAAAATCAGAGATTCAGGAATTGGTATCTCCAAGGACGAGCAAAAACAATTATTCCAGGCTTTCAAGCAGATTGAGTCTGACAGTAATCGTCGATTTTCGGGGACAGGGCTAGGACTGGTTATATCAAAAAATCTTGCCCGACTGATGGGAGGAGAAATTATTTTAGATAGCGTCACTAACTTTGGCTCCTTATTCACCCTTACCTTACCTTTCACTCCCAGTGAAGATGCCGAGTCTGAATTGCAGCCATCTGATGATATACAGACCTGTCTGTTGATAGCATTTGGTCAAAAACCCCTGAATGAAATTCAGTCACTTTATAACCGGGCCGGATTCAACACCGAATTTATACTGATAGAGCCTGAGATGGATATACATAGAATCCAGTCACAGATATCACAGAACCTCGTTTATATTGATTGTATTGTTCTTGACTTGAGACACGCAACCTTAGAACCAGATGACCTTTTTGACAAAACTATGCAGAATGAAAAACGCATTATTGTCATGCATTACGATTTATCTTTGACTCAATTAGCAAAACAAAGCCGCTATGAATTCATCTCGGTGATTAACACCTCTAAGAATTTACACAGACTGCTATCTCATGGTGAGCCGGTCATTGATGAATATATTAAACCCTCTCGTAAACCGGAAGCTATCCCCCACAGTGTACTTATCGTGGATGACAATCCTATCAATTTAGCTTTAGCTGTTGAACTTGCACAGATGTGGGGACACCACCCCTTTGAAGCAAGTAATGCTCAACAGGCCATGCAATTATTTCGCATCAAAAATTTTGACTTAATTCTATTGGATATTCAGATGCCAGAAATAGACGGTGTAAAATTAATGCAGATGATGCGAGAAGAAAAGCCAGATCTAAAAACCCCGATTGCAGCTATTACGGCAAATATTCTAGACAGTGAAAAAAAGCGCTTACTGGGACTGGGTTTTGACGCCTACTTCAGGAAACCAATCGAAGAAAATAAACTTCGGGCTTTACTCGATAAAGCTGAAGTGAGCGATGAAATGACTCTAGAAGAAATACCTGCTGAAAATTTTGAATTATCAGTAGATCAGGCTTTATCCTTTAAACTGTCTTCCAGTAACAAGGTATTAATGAACCAGGTATTCAGCATGCTGCTTAAGGAGATCCCCTCTTACCAGCAAAGTATCCAGCAAGCGACTGAGCAAAAATACCTGGCTGATTTTGAACGAATTATGCATAAACTACATGGTGTTACCTGCTACGCAGGGTTACCAAAACTAAAACAATTGTTAGATGAGTACGAGACGGTTAAAAAGAATGCCGCTCATAAAATTCCATCTATCGCACAAAGTATCAGTGAAGAGCTGGCAGAGATCGATAAAATTCTCAAAACTCAGAATATTGATGGAACGGTAGTTTAATCACGCTCCATTACAACCGTGGCCACTACATAGTGCTTTTCATCTGACAAACTTAACAGGCTTCGAGTCACTTTTTGCTGCTGACTTATAAATAGTGCAATATCATGTAAGAGGAGTTCTGGCTTACCTCGGTCATCATTCACAATTTCTATAGAGTGAAAACTCATTCCACCAGAAATACCCGTACCTAAGGCTTTACTAGCCGCCTCTTTCGCAGCAAACCTGCTGGCTAAAAATGTAGCAGAGCCATTTCGCTGTTGAAACCTGGCAAACTCCTGTTCAGTCAGCAGGCGATGTGCAAATTTCTCACCAAAGCGTTCCAGAAGCTTTTGTATGCGTGATATTTCAACTATATCTACACCAAGACCGGTTATCACTTTAATGACCTGGCTTCAATCATCAGGCGCTTCATCTCTCTTACCGATGAAGCCAGTCCATTGAATACGGCATCAGCAATAATAGCGTGACCAATATTTAGCTCTACAATCTTTGGATTACGAGCAATGGGTTGAACATTATGAATATGCAATCCATGACCGGCGTTTACCTGCAGCCCTTTGGCATAGGCATAATCCACAGCATGGTTTATCTGTTGCAGTAGTTCCTGCTGTTGTTGACCGCTAGCATCGGCATAATGACCTGTGTGTATCTCAATACAGGGTGCTCCACAGGCGAGAGCTGCATCGATTTGCGCTTCATTAGCATCTATAAACAGTGACACGCGTGTCCCCTGCTCTGCCATGCGATCACAGGCCTGTTTTATACGCTCAAAACCCTGTACAACATCAAGACCACCTTCAGTAGTTAGTTCTTCCCTTTTTTCTGGAACCAGACAACAGTCCTGTGGTTGCAACTCTTCGGCAAAATCCAGCATTTCATCGGTAACCGCCATCTCCAGATTCAGCTTGGTTTGCACCATCTGCTTTAACAGATAGCAGTCCCTTTTCTGTATATGTCGCTGATCTTCACGCAAATGAAAGGTGATAGAATCCGCACCCGACTGTTCTGCAATAACTGCAGCTGTCACCGGGTCTGGGTAAGTTGTCCCCCTGGCCTGACGCAAGGTAGCAACATGATCAATATTTATCCCTAGCAAAATACTCTGAGTATTCATAATTATGCTTTGCCCTTTTTACTGTGAATCATTTGTTGATAGAACTGACGAGATTGTAGCGCTCTACCCTGCAGGTTGAAATCAATAATCGAACGCATCAATCGTTTTGCTGCCGGTAGTGTAGATGCTGATGAAAAATCACAGGCCTGTATAGCGATCAATTGCTCAGAAGAAAAAGCGTTTTTATCAAGCTCATCTGCACGTAACAAACCCGCTGACGGGTTTATCTGATACATTGAGTTTTCTACGATTGGCTGGCCAGCTGAAGACTCTATACCCAACTCCGGCATCAGGCCCAAAGAGGTCAGCATGTTGAACTCAAAATTTCTTAGTAACGGTTCCAGAGAATCAGCATCAAGTTGCAACAGAGTACGTTGATATAACTCGAACAGATCCGTGTAAGGATCCTGTTTTGGTAACAGATACATGAGTAATTCATTAATATAAAAAACCGCGATCAGGCAGGAGTCAGTAACTTCAAGTGATCGGCTTTCAATAGTGGTTAACACTTTTAAATCTGAACGACCACTCCAGCCTAGCTGCAATCGGTTACCAATCTGAAAGTGCGATACATCGCGTCGTTTTCGTGCACCACGCGCTAACAGACTCATGCGTCCATAATCACGAGTAAATAATTCAAGAATCAGACTGGAGTTTTGATATTCACGACGATGGAGCAGGAATGCCGCTTGATCATTAACGTGCATATCCATTTATTCAATCTGGATAAAGAGTTTAGATGAGGTCATTCATTAGAATAGCCAAAGGCTGCCAGCGAGCGTTCATCATCTGACCAGTCTTCACGTACCTTAACCCATAGCTGTAGATAGACCTTGCAATCGACCAGGCGCTCAATATCTTTACGCGCTTCGGTACCAATTTTCTTCAGCATGCGTCCCTGATTTCCAATCACAATGCCTTTTTGTGATTTTCGTTCCACCCAGATGGAAGCGGAAATACGTACCATATCTTCTTCGTGGACGTAATGCTCGACATTGACGGTTAATGCGTAAGGTAATTCCTGAGTCAGCATACGGAACAGTTTTTCTCGTACAATTTCTGCCACGATGAAACGCATCGGTTTATCGGTTAACTGATCTACAGGAAAATGCGGGATACCGATGGGCAGACGTGAACGTATTTGAACCATTAACTGCTCAAGATTTTGTTTTTCCAGCGCTGAGATCGGGATAATATCAACATCAGGCAGCCACAATGACACTTTTTGCATCAGTGGCAACAGATCCTGTTTTCTTATCTGATCGATCTTATTGATCAGAATCAGTACATTACTATGCTTTTGCAGACGCTGTAGAATCTGTTCATCATCACCATTTATACTTCTGGCTTCCAGCAATACACAAATTAAATCGACATCACTCAGCATGCTGGTTGCTGCTCGATTCATGTATCGGTTGATGGCTTTTTTCTGATTTTGGTGTATACCCGGTGTATCCACAAAGATACATTGAAACTCTTCTGTAGTGAGAATACCTAGAATCTGGTGTCTAGTGGTCTGAGGACGATGCGCGGTAATGCTCAACTTCTCACCTACCAGTGCATTCATCAGTGTCGATTTACCCGTATTGGGCTTACCAACCAGGGCCACATAACCACATTGAAAGCCTTCAATGTTCATTTTTTGGCCTGCCCAAGAGCTCGAGATGCAGCCATTTGCTCAGCCTTTTTTCGGCTGGTGCCCTTACCATGTGCAGTAATATTCATCGCATCGATTCGGCATTTGACCGTAAAGGTTTGATCATGAGATTTACCTTCGGTTTGCACCACTTCATATTCAGGTAAATCATGTTTATGGCTTTGCAGGTATTCCTGCAAGGTTGTTTTAGGGTCTTTCAAATCACCTGGGGAAGGTAGCGTAACCAGATAGTCTTCGTATAGAAACAGGATAGTTTGTTTACACTGCTCAAAGCCTCCATCCAGATAAATTGCTCCAAATAGCGCTTCCATAGCATCTGATAAAATTGAGGCTCGTCTATAGCCTCCGCTTTTAAGTTCTCCGCTACCAAGCTGCAGGAAATCACCCAGGTTGATATCTCGTGCAACTGTCGCCAGTGCATCTTCCTTGACCAGACTGGCTCGAACCCGGCTTAGTTCTCCTTCAGTTGCATCAGTCAGACGAAGAAACAGGTGCTCGGAAATTACCAAACCTAAAATACTATCCCCCAGGAATTCCAGCGTTTCATTATTATTATTCTTTGAAAAGCTACGATGTGTCATCGCAGTCTGTAGTAATTCATCATCTTTAAATTGATAATGAATCACTACCTGCAATTGTTGCAGCGGTTTCACCTGTTAATCTCAACCGAGTAATTGAATTTTGCGACAAGATATAGCTGAGCGATATAAGGCTTTTCGACCGAATAATCTACGGTGATTGTAGTGATTCCTTCTTTACGCACAAAACTGACATTCTCTCGCTTGATATTTCGAATCGAATTAACCACTAGACGTTTACTAATTGCATCCCATAAGTCTTTTTTGGATTTTGGATCTATTGATGGATCATTTGCCACAGAATCAACTACCGATTTCACATTAAAATAATCCAGATACATAGGTAAAATCTTTAAGCCGGTAAGTACGATACTTCCAAAAATCGCTATTATAATTATCCAGCCGATAGTCGTTAAGCCTTTCTGTGAATGCCTGTTCATAGTTTTCTCACTCATATTTTCTGACCAATTCTTGATAAGTCTAGACCACTACCGCCAGCTCGCCAATCCCAGTGCATCCAGACTCTAACGGCTTTCCCTACCAGATTCTGCTCAGGTACAAAGCCCCAGTAACGACTATCGTTACTATGGTCTCGATTATCTCCCATTACGAAGTAATGCCCATCGGGTACGATCAGTTCTCCTTCCGTACTAAATTCTATGTTTGAATCAGTCATCATGGTATAGGAATGGTCGCCCTGTTTTTCAATAAAAACATCGCTCCCTTTCATATTATCCCGACCGGTCCCCTGACCTTCAAACACCTTTTGAAACTCCACTGGCAAGGGCTTATCGTTAATCATTAATCGTCTACCATAATAGCTCACATGATCACCCGGCAACCCAATCACTCGTTTGATAAAATCTACGGATTCGTCTTTGGGATAGCGAAAAACCGCAACATCTCCACGTTCGGGTTTTACTCCCTCGGTCACCCTGGTATGTACAACAGGCAAGCGTAATCCGTAAGTGTATTTATTCACTAAAATAAAATCACCCACCAGTAACGTTGGCATCATTGAGCCTGAAGGTATACGAAACGGCTCATAAAGAAATGTGCGCAATAGCATCACGGCCAGTAAAACCGGGAAAAAAGACTTGGAATACTCGACCAGTATTGGATCAGGAGAAGCGGTACCACTAGAATTAAGCTGCCTTTTAGAAGCTAGAAATAGTTTATCTATCAGCCATATAAAGCCGGTAACAGCAACAGCTGCAACCAGTACAAATTCAAAATCAAAATGAATCATATTTCACTAAACTCTTCTATATTAAAAATTTTGGAGGCCCGGTATAGACCAGAGGCCCCTTATTTACTATCTACCTGCAAAACGGCGAGGAAGGCATCCTGAGGTATTTCAACACGACCTACCTGTTTCATGCGTTTCTTACCCGCTTTTTGCTTTTCCAGCAGTTTTTTCTTACGCGACACGTCACCACCGTAACATTTTGCAGTCACGTTTTTGCGCAGTGCTTTAACATTGGTTCGGGCAATGATATGCGCGCCTATTGCAGCCTGAATGGCCACATCAAACATTTGACGGGGAATCAAATCTTTCATCTTACTGGCAAGTTCACGACCACGATAATCGGCATTATCTCTATGTACGATGATAGATAAGGCATCTACACGCTCGTTATTAATCAGCACATCAAGTTTCACAAGGTTTGCCGCTTCAAAGCGTAGAAATTCATAATCGAAAGAAGCATAACCCCGGCTCACACTCTTCAATCGATCAAAGAAATCCAGAACAACTTCACTCATAGGAATTTCATACACGATAGAAACCTGACTACCCATATATTGAATCTGTTTCTGCACACCTCGCTTTTCGACACACAGGGTAATAATTGCGCCAATATAGGCCTCAGGTGTCAGAATATTCGCACGAATAATCGGCTCACGGATTTCATTGATTTTATTCACCGCAGGTAACTCGGCCGGGTTATGGATTTCAATAATCTCACCCGAGGTACTTTCCACCTGATAGATAACGGTAGGTGCTGTGGTGATCAAATCCAGATCGTACTCACGCTCCAGACGCTCCTGCACAATCTCCATGTGTAACATACCGAGGAAACCGCAACGAAAGCCGAAGCCCAACGCCTGCGAAGTTTCCGGTTCAAACTGTAATGCAGCATCGTTTAATTTAAGCTTTTTTAATGCTTCACGGCAGTTTTCATAGTCATCCGAGCTGATCGGAAATAAACCCGCAAATACCCGCGGCTGAATTTCCTTAAAACCTGGCAAAGCCTGGTCAGCAGGATTTTGCACAAGAGTAATGGTATCACCGACTTTTGCGGATTCGATATCCTTGATTCCGGAAATAATATAACCCACTTCACCACAGGATAATTGTGCGGTAGCAGTACGCTTTGGAGTAAATACTCCTACCTGATCCACCAGAAATTCAAATCCAGTTGACATCATTTTAATTTTTTGGCGTGGTTTGACACTACCCTGCATAACACGAACCAGCGTAATAACACCGACATAGCTATCGAACCATGAGTCTATGATCAACGCCTGACAGGGCAAGTTTTCATCACCCTGAGGAGGAGGAACCTTAGCCACCAGCTGTTCTAATAAATCATCGATACCAATACCGGTTTTTGCGCTGACTTCTATCGCCTCACTGGCATCCAGACCGATAATGTCCTCGATTTCTTTCTTAACTTTCTCTGGATCTGCGGCTGGCAGGTCGATTTTATTAAGTACAGGAATGACTTCCAGATTCATATCTATCGCTGTATAACAGTTAGCCACTGACTGGGCTTCTACGCCCTGAGAAGCATCGACAACCAGTAGAGCACCTTCACAGGCCGCCAGGGAACGTGATACCTCATAAGAGAAATCTACATGTCCAGGAGTATCGATAAAGTTGAGTTGATAGACCTCGCCATCGCGTGCTTTATATTTCAGTGAAACTGACTGAGCCTTAATGGTTATCCCACGTTCGCGCTCCAGATCCATCGAATCCAGCACCTGCTCAGACATCTCGCGTTCGGTTAACCCTTCACAGATCTGTATAAAACGGTCTGCGATGGTGGATTTACCGTGATCGATATGAGCAATAATGGAAAAGTTTCGGATATTCTGCATCCGCATAGATAAAAGCCCAGGTTGAAAAGCCTGCGAATTTTACGGGAAACTACCGCAAAGAGACAGGGCGAAAACGAAGTTTAGCCAAAAAATGCCTCAATAGTTTGTTCAGACTGATAATAGTTCGAGGATCGCCTTTTCGTCGATGAAATAGTGGCAAACCTCATTTCCATCCAGTTGCAATACAGGAACCAGAGTATCGAACTGAAAAATCAGATCGGTATCACGATCAATATCGATTTCTGTCCAGGTGAAGGCCACCTTTTTCTGAAGCTTTGCCAATGCGAGTCGCATCGACTCGCAAAGGTGGCAGTTTTCTCGATAATAAAGGATGAAGCTTTTCTGAGCTGCTGCAGCCACTGAATCAGGGCTTGTCAGGTTTAATGGCCAGAAACACTGGGCCACTACTACGCTGAATCAAGATGGCAACTGACTTTTGATCTTGTAGCCCATCCACAACCTCATTAAATTCGTCCACTGTATTCACACCGTGGTTATCTATCATACTGATCACATCACCTTTTCGGATACCTGCACTGCTGGCAGGCCCCTGAGCATCAGTATCCATTACAAGCACACCCGCAGACAGACCCAGCCTGTCACGTGTAGCCTTGTCCAGGGGAGTAACCGTCATTCCAAGAGCAGACTTTTCTACTTCTTTAGGTTTTACCACTGGTGCAGAAGCCTGAGTAATATCAGTCGGTAACTGAGCAATTTTCACCTTAATGGTTTTTTCCTTACGATCACGAATAATAGTGACATCCGCATACTTATCAACCGCCGTTCTGCCAACCAGAGGGGGCAAGCTACTTGAACGCGTCACTTTCTTACCATTGAATTCGACGATCACATCTCCAACCTGTAAACCAGCCTGCTGAGCAGGGCTATCATCCAGCACCTTGGCTACAAGAGCACCGTGTGGGGTCTTCATTCCGAAAGTTTCAGCCAGTTCGCGCGTAACTTCCTGAATCAGTACGCCTAACCAGCCACGTGATACCTTGCCACTCTCCTTGATTTGCATAGCAACATCGACAGCCATCTCGATTGGAATAGCAAACGACAGTCCCATAAACCCACCCGAACGGCTATATATCTGTGAGTTGATACCAATAACTTCACCATCCATATTAAACAATGGACCACCGGAGTTACCGGGATTAATGGCCACATCCGTTTGAATAAAAGGTACATAGTTATCACTAGGTAAGCTACGACTCTTGGCACTCACGATGCCTGCGGTTACGGTATGGTCAAAACCAAAAGGTGAACCTATAGCCAGCACCCATTCTCCAACTTTCAGAGCATTCGAGTCACCGAATTTAAGCATTGGAAAATCATCACCTTCAATCTTGATCAGAGCAATATCCGAATCCTTATCAGAACCTATCACCTTAGCTTCATACTCTTCGCGATTATTCAGTCGAACAATCACTTCATCAGCACCATCAACCACATGGTGATTGGTCAGAATATAGCCATCCCTGGAAATAATAAAACCAGATCCGAGTGAACTGGTTTCTCGATCAGGTATACCTAATCCGTCCGGATTAAAGAATTTTTTAAACAATTCACTGAAGGGCGAGCCATCTGGAAGCTGAGGAATCTCCAGATGCTTATGCAATTGATTACTTTTAATGATTTTAGAAGTACTGATATTAACCACCGAATCTTTCGCTTTTTCTACAATGCCCGTAAAGTCAGGTAACTGGTTAGCAAACGCAATCGGTGTGTTGAAAAAAAGGATGCTAAAAGCAATAAAAAATAGCGGAACAATTTTTTTCATTTTTTAATCTCTAAAATAAAGTAACGATTAATAGGACTAGAAGATTGAGCTTAGGTTCACCAGATTTTACGCATGATTTTCGGCTGTAATGCGTTCGCATAACGACGCCGAGACAGACTACCGGAAAATAGTAGCCCCGTAATCAAACCGAGCATAGAGAGCACCACAGTTACCCACTCAACATGCCAGAGTAACTCAGCTAATAATGCACTTAAAAAGAATGTTAATAACGGTAACAGATAAATCAGAAAAGAGCTTAAAAGGTAGGATTTATCAGGAATAGCCAGTATCACCTTATCCCCTGATTTAAGACCCAGAGTGTTTGAAAAAACCCACTCAGTACTTTTATAACCCATTAATTTACCGAGACTTCCAGTACCGCAACCTTCGTTTAAACTACAGTGCTGGCAACCTGACTGTCGTTTAACCGTCATCCAGACCTTATCACCTTTAACAAAAGTTACCTGAGCCTGTTGTTCTATCATTGGACGTACTCTGAATTAATTCTGATACACCACAGCTTCTGCAATCTGTCGTACGGTAACAGCCGGTACTTCTCCGATTGCAGTGATATTAAATTCTTTATAACGTGTACCAAAGGCATTCACCGCTCCCATTGATGACTCGCCCACAAGCTGTTGATCATGTGCTTGCTCGATAAATACTGAAACAGAGGCCATACCATCGGTTAAAATCATTTGCTGGGTATAATCATCAGTAAGCGACATTTTTTTGCGGAAAGAAGTTTCCAGCCAGAAGCCTCCTGGAACCGACTTTAACTGCCATTTATCATCGGAACTCTGTGGGTTGCCATCAGCTCCCTGGTGTGATTGTATTAATGCATAGCTATCATCGATTTTAGGTAACACTGAAAAAGCTTTTTGCTGTTCACTGTCGAGTAAGGTTAAATCAGTAAACATGACCTGTTCTACATTTTCACCATTCCCATCTATCACAGAAGACTGGACTAACAAACCAGTACCCACATCCAGCCAGATCTTCATCCCGTATCTAAACTCATCCCTCGGTAAAATTGAGATAATGACAGCATTACGATCAGCGATCCGGTCATGACCTAATATTTTAAATTCGTAAAATTTTGAGAGTCTTTGCACATCCTCCGGAATCCAGATGGGTGATACATTATTCACCTGTTTTGCCTGATCAACGACTACCTGTTTACTGGATGGCCAGATACAGGTCAGGTTTTTATTGTCGCGAAGAATTTCACGAGCTTCGCCATTAAGAGATACCAGGCGCTCGCGATTACCAAGTTCATCTTTTACATGAACAATGGACATGCTCTCCAGTTGCCCGTCGTGCAGATACACGAAGTGCCCCTGATAACTATATTGCTGCATAGCGTGCGACATTTTTTGGATCCATTGCATCGCATCATTCTGGGTACTGTCGGCATAACTATCTACTCCCTGAAGCGCCAGGGAACTGAATAAAAGTATCTGAATAAAAAATACAGGGTGATACGACCTGTTTTTATTTCTGGTCATCAAATCCTACTACTCTGGCCTGAGGAATAATTCCACTCATGGAATTAGAATACTCATTGTGATTGATCAAATAAATGTTCAATTTATTCTGCATTGCAGGTTCATTGCGTTTAATCTTCCAGTTCATACCATTCACCAGTTTACGAGCAGGTGCAGCAGTTGAAACTAGCTGAGCATTGTTCTGTATCACAGGAATCTGTGCTAAACGTTCCACCTTGGCACTACTGGCATCAGAATTTGCCAACTGATCAGGCTGACTGTTTGTCAACTGCGTAGACTGGAAGGTAGAAATAGTAATTACAGCAACTGCCGCCGCCACAGCAAGTCCAGCAACGGGCTTAAATAACCAGCCCCACAAGTTTACAGGTACTCTGTTAGTTGAGCGTTTTTTATTGCTGGAGGGTTTAAGCGATGATTCCTGAGCAATTTGCGACATAACGTCTGCTGCAAACCCTGGCCTGATTTGATCCGGAATGTCATTGCGCATCGTATCGCCGATCAACTGGTATCGATTCAGGGTGTTTCGTTGATTAATGTCAGCTAACAACTCGTTAAGAGCCTTATGCTCTTCTTCGTTTGCCTGAAAATCATCCATCAGCGCAGATAGCTTTTCATTTTGCTCATTCATCATCTTAATTCCGGTATTCTCATAGTTATCATTTTAGTCATTCCAACAACGGTCTTAGTTCCTTATCAATTGCATCCCGAGCACGAAATATTCGCGATCTGACCGTACCAATAGGGCAATCCATTACCGACGCAATCTCCTCATAACTTAAGCCTTCGATTTCTCGCAGCGTAATCGCTGATTTTAAATCATCCGGTAAGGCTTCTATAGCTGCATAAATTGTATGTTTGATCTCATCAGTAAGCATTAAGTTCTCAGGGGTGGTAAATTCTTTTAATCCACTTTCCCCACCGAAGTGTTCAGCATCATCAACATCAACCGAATAGTTCGGTGTTTTGCGACTTTTTGATGCCAGGTGGTTTTTGGCCGTATTAGCAGCAATTCTATACAGCCAGGTATAAAACTGACTATCACCTCTAAAATTGGGTAAAGCTCTATAAGCCTTGATAAAGGCTTCCTGGGCCACGTCATAACACTCACTATGGTCAGACACAAAACGGGAAATCAAATTCACCACTTTTTGCTGATACCTTAGTACCAGCACATCAAATGCAGCTTTGTCCCCCTGCTGGACACGCTCAACCAACTCGACGTCTAATTCTTTGGACCCCATTAAATAACCTTGTTTTGATTTTCTTTTACTGATTTTTAAAAACCAGTGCCCGTTTAAATCCACCTATGTGACAGGCAATATATCAAAAGATTCTCTTCAAGATAGATTTTTTGTGTCAAATTTTCTATAGGCATGGTGTTTTTTGAAGAATCTCTGCATACTCACAGGTCTTACACTCATTTCTCCAGGGCTTCTTAATGATATCATGAGCAAACAATACCACTTTGATATAGTCATTATCGGCAGCGGTGCATCCGGTTCCTCTTTGGCTTTACAGCTTCCTGATAATCTTTCGATAGCTTTATTTGCCAAGAATGGCTTTGAACACTGCTCCAGCAATTACGCCCAGGGCGGCATTTCTGCCGTATTAGAACCCGAAGATTCTTTCGAATTACACAGCATTGATACTCAGGTGGCTGGAGCAGGTCTATGTGACCCCGAAACTGTGAAAACAGTGACCGAAAGTGGACCTGAAATCATAAAGTGGTTGTCAGACCTGGGCATGCCATTTACCAAAGATCGCCAGGATGTTTCTAAAAGCGGTTATCATCTGACTCGCGAAGGTGGTCATAGCAAACGTCGAGTAGTGCACGCAGCTGATGCTACCGGTAGAGCCATGCAGCATACCCTGCAGGCACATGTACTTGAAAAATCTAATATAACTATTTTCAATCAACACCACGCGATTGACCTTATTACGCGTCATAACAAGTGTGTGGGCCTTTACGCCTATAACAATTCCAATCATCAGGTAAACGTTTTTTCTGCGCGCAAGGTCATCCTGGCAACAGGCGGTGCCAGTAAGGTATACCTGTATACCAGCAATCCTGACGGATCCACCGGTGATGGCATAGCCATGGCATGGCGCGCCGGTTGTCGAGTGGCGAATATGGAGTTTATGCAATTCCATCCAACCTGCCTGTATCACCCAGAAGCCCGGACATTCCTCATTTCAGAAGCGCTTCGTGGTGAAGGTGCAAAACTTTTACTGCCCAATGGTAAGCGATTCATGCAGCATTTTGATGAAAGAGCAGAACTTGCCCCGCGCGATATTGTGGCACGTGCCATTGACCATGAAATGAAAAGACTAGGTGCAGAATGCGTCTATCTGGATATTAGTCATAAGAGTCGAGCTTTTATCAAATCGCATTTTCCTATGATTTATGAACGCTGTAAAAAATACGATATCGATATCACTAGCCAACCTATCCCTGTGGTACCAGCAGCGCATTATACCTGTGGAGGCGTGATGATTGACTTACATGGACAGACTGACCTTGAGAATCTTTATGCGATTGGTGAAACCGCCTATTCAGGCTTACATGGAGCCAACCGTATGGCAAGCAACTCCCTGCTCGAATGCCTGAGCTATTCACGTGCGACGGCTCAGCATATAACTGAAACCATTTCCAAAACCCCGAAACCCGGCCGTCTGGTCAACTGGGATGAATCGATGGTGACCGATTCAGATGAAGAGGTTGTGGTTGCTCATAACTGGGATGAGCTGCGCCGCTTTATGTGGGATTATGTCGGAATAGTACGCACCAATAAGCGCCTGGAACGGGCACTCAATCGGGTGCATTTACTGAAACGGGAAATCAACGAGTATTACGGTAACTTCCGGGTTACCGCTGACTTACTGGAACTACGTAACCTGGTCGTGGTGGCTGAACTGATCATCCGCTCAGCCATGTCGCGTAAAGAGAGTCGAGGCCTGCACTACACGCTGGATTACCCGGATATGCTGGATAAAGCCGAGGTGACTATCCTCGAACCTGAAACCAATAATCGCAACTCTAAAAAGGTCACCCTCATCAATAACTGATAGCGACTCAGTGTATCGTTTTATCCAGCCACTGTTTGATGGCATCGAGTAACTCCGCCTCCTTGCCATCCCAGAAATGGGTCACGCCCTCAAATACCTGTTGTTCATAATGAGCATTATGCGCGGCGGATTGCTTACGTAACTCACTGGTATCCAGCACGCCCTGTAAATCCTCCGTACCGTACATATCAAATACTGGAATATTGATCGATTTAAGAGCATTGGCTGAATTCAAATGACTATCTTTTTGCGTGGCACCCATACCGATAGCTACAAATGCCTTCGCCTTACTGGTATTACGTGACAGATAATAACTGGACATAGTCGCCCCCTGGCTGTGCGAGACGATGACGATATCGGTCATACCTTTTTCCAGCAGAAAATCCTCTGCGGCTTTCATGCGGGGCGGGACCTCAGGATACAAAGGGACATAATCTGCATACTCCGCCTCATTCGGCAGAATTGGCATCTGAATGGATAAGGTATTCCAGCCATGGCTCGCCATATCAACACGAATGGGCTTTACCACCTGATCCCAGTCAGGGTGAACGCCAGTCCCATGCACCACGATCATACCCTTGCGGGTTTCCTCTTCAGCTTCGGTATAGATAGCAAGAAATTTTTGATTCCCTGCCTGTAACCATTCAGCCTCACCATCTAATAATGAATCGACAATTTGATCTGCCCAGCGCTGTTCCTTTGCCTGATCAGATGCCAGTACAGATTGAAAGTTTGCAAACAACAGTAAAAATAATAAGATGAGCTGACGCATAAGGGGCGGGTCCTGTGTTCGTTAGTATAGAAATCGAAATTGATTTTCATTCTTAAATGATTCAATCAGGGCGAATATTATTCCATGATAAAACAACAACAGATCAGTATCACCACAGATGGGCGATCAACCACTAATATCACTCGGGAAATCAATCACATCATCCGCGAAAGTGGTGTCAACAATGGCCTTTGTCACATATTTATCCAGCATACCAGCGCATCCTTAATCATCACCGAAAACGCCGACCCTGCGGTGCGTAAGGATCTGGAATACTTTATGAGCAAGCTCGTCATCGATGGCGACCCTCATTATATCCATGATCAGGAAGGGCCGGATGACATGTCAGCACATATAAGAAATATATTGACCCAAACCGAAATAACCATCCCCATTCATCACGGGCATAGCGGCCTCGGCACCTGGCAGGGTGTATTTGTATGGGAACACCGAAGCATGCCGCATCAGCGCCAGCTACTCATCACCATCAATGGCGAGTGAGTTTTCTCAGACCAGATAGTTCACAATGAATCAGGGAACAAACTGATGCAAGCCTGAAGTCATGAAAAATGTTGAGTCCATCATTTTGATAAATTCGCGCGCTTGAGGCGTGAGAAATTTACCGCGCCGGATAACAACCCCGTAAGAGCGCTTGGGAATATGCTCAGCCAGACTTCTTTGCGCCAGCGGTTCATTACCAGTCAAACACAGGCCGCTGACGATAGAAATCCCCAGCCCCATGGAGACGTATTTCTTAATAATTTCATATCCACCCGCTTCCAGCGCGACCTGAAACTTCAATCCTGCGCGATTGAATACCCATTCCAGAAAACGCCAGGTAGCCAGATGTCGGGGCGGTAAAATCAAACCGTAGGGGCAAATATCCTCCAGAGAGATGTAGTCTTTGTTAGCTAAGGGGTGATCCAGCGGAGTAATCAGGGTTTGCTCAAAGGAGATAGACTCCTTATATATGATGTCATCTGGTACCTCCATCATAGATCCCACAGCCAGATCAGCTTCATCAGCCCGTAACATCGCCATACCGTCACGACCGGTTACATTATGCAGCTTGATTTCTATGCCTGGATAGGTCTGGGCAAAGCGCTTAATGTATTCAGGCAGGATATATAGCGTGGTCGACTCACCCGCTGCAATATTAATAGTGCCACCATCCAGCTTGCCGAATTGAGCCTTAAAGCTCTGTTCCAGGCCATTCATCCCATCCACCAGAGGCTGAGCAATTCCATACAGAACCTCACCTTCCGGCGTCAGGGTAATCCTCTGACCTCTTCGCTCAAACAAGATGACATTCATGTCTCGCTCAAGCGCCTGAATTTGCAGAGATATGGTCGGCTGACTAAGAAACAGGGCTTCACCTGCGGTGGAAATACTGCCTGTTTTTGCCGCCATACAGAATGCTGTTAATTGTTTTAAGCGGTTTTGTTTGTAGTAAAACCGCCCCTTGCTTTTCACTGCCATCTATTCACTTTTCCACAACATTATTAACATTGTTAATATATTAAATTAAACATATTAAATTGATCAATATGAATAATCCATACATTCTATAGCACTTTTAAACCTGAGGTTATTTTACTCATGGGCCTGGATGTCTCTCACATCGCTGTCACGGTTGCCTTTATGTTTGGACTGGGTTTGGTACTGTCCTCACTACTTGCGGTAGCAAACCGCAAGCTTTGGGTATTTGAAGATCCCAGAATCGATGCCGTGGAAGAGCTACTGCCTAACACCAATTGTGGTGCCTGCGGTACCGCGGGTTGTCGTGTATTTGCCGAAGCCCTGATCGCTGGTGAAACCCAGCCTGCGAATTGTACCGTAAACTCTTCAGATGCGACGGGTGAAATTGCTGAATACCTGGGTATAGATGCAGGTGATGTAGTGAAACGAGTTGCCCGACTAGCCTGTGCAGGAGGCAGTAATGTTGCCCGCAATACAGCCAGTTATTCGGGTATGGAATCCTGTAGAGCGGCATCGGTCATAAATGGCGGGCCCAAAAATTGCTCCTGGGGATGCATTGGCCTGTCAGACTGCGCCAAAGTGTGCGATCAGAATGCCATCACTATGAACCGTCATCATCTACCGGTCGTAGACCCTGATAAATGTACCGCCTGTAACGATTGTGTCGAAATCTGCCCTAAAGGCCTTTTCTCTCTACAGCCTGTGACCCAACAACTCTGGGTTGCCTGTAAAAATCTCCTGCACGGTGACGCGGCTGAAGCCGAATGTGAAGTCGCCTGCAATGCCTGTGAACGCTGTGCTGTTGACTCCCCAGAAGGTTTGATTGAAATCAAAAATAACCTGGCGGTAATCAACTACGAAAAAAATCATCTCGCTTCAACCGTTGCCATCGAACGTTGCCCTACCGGCGCCATCGTGTGGCTGGACAATGAAGTCGCCATCAAGGGCAGCAAGGCAAAACGCATCGTACGCATACAAGCCTTGCCCATTAACTAATTCATAATCATAAACCTAGGTAGTATTCATGAACTTTCGTAAAAAACCTGAAACCACTTTCAAGTACCCCGGCATCCGCATGGCAATGGATGGCAATACAGCTGTCATTATGTGTGAACGTGAAGCCTCCGATGCAGCAGGTGCCTACCCTATTACGCCTTCAACTCAAATGGGCGAGTACTGGGCAGAAGAAATGGCGAAAGGTCATGTCAATACCTCAGGACGTGCGCTTATCTTTGTTGAACCAGAGTCCGAGCATGCAGCTGCCGCAGTTACCGCCGGTATGACCATGACCGGTATGCGTGCCACCAATTTCTCATCCGCACAGGGTATCGCCTTCATGCATGAATCGCTGTATGCCGCTGCAGGAAAACGCCTACCCTATGTTTTGAATATTGGTTGTCGCGCCATCACCAAGGCCAGCCTGAATGTACATTGTGGCCACGATGACTTTCACTGTATCGACGACACCGGTTTCCTTCAGATGTTCGCTCGTGATGCACAGGGTGCCGCCGACCTTAATCTGATCGCACGCAAGGTTGCTGAATTATCACTGACACCTGCCGCTGTCGGTCAGGATGGCTTTCTGACTACCCACCTGATCGAACCTCTACAGGTGCCCGAGCGTGAATTGATTGCCGAATTCCTCGGTCGACCCGACGACGAAATCGAATGCCCGACTCCTGCACAGAAGATGCTATACGGAGAAACCCGTCGCCGTATCCCAGCAATCTGGGATGTAGACGAGCCATTACAATCTGGCGTGGTACAGAATCAGGATGCCTATATGCAAACCCAGGCTGCACAGCGTCCTTATTTTTACGATCATATTGAATCGATTACCGATCAAGTGATGGATGAATACTATGAACTTACCGGTCGTCGCTATGACCGTATCAGCGGTTTTGAACTGGATAAAGCCGATTACGTGATTGTGGGCATGGGCTCTATGATCGTACAGGCCAGAGGTGTGGCTGAATACCTGCAGAAAACCCGCAAACTCAAGGTTGGCGTACTGGATGTGACCATGTTTCGCCCCTTCCCCGGCGACCTGATTGGTAAGGCATTAAAAGGTAAAAAAGGCGTGGTGGTACTGGAACGTACCGATCAGCCTCTGGCAGAAGACCTGCCAATAATGCGCGAAGTGCGCGCTGCAATAAGCAAATGCATTGAAAATGGTCAGTCAGACAAAAAGGCCTATCCCGACTATGAAAGCTACAAAAACTTCAAAGATGCCCCGCGCCTGTTCTCAGGTGCTTATGGATTAGGTTCACGCGACCTGCAACCCGAAGGCCTGATCGGCGCAGTTGAAAACATGCTGCCCGATGGCCCACAAAAGCGCTTCTTCTACCTGGGCATAGACTTTGTGCGCGAAGCGAGTACACCAAAGCAGGAAATCCATATCCAGAAACTGCTGGAAGCCTACCCCACTATTGGCGAGATGGCGGTTCATGGTTCAGAAAACCCCAATCTGATGCCGAAAGACTCGATTACCGTACGTATGCACTCAGTCGGTGGCTGGGGTGCGATCACCACCGGTAAAAACCTGGTGATGACGCTGTATGATCTACTCGGTTACGAAATCAAGGCTAACCCGAAATATGGCTCTGAGAAAAAAGGTCAACCAACAACCTACTACCTGGCCGTAGCTCCAACCCCTATTCCACTTAACTGCGAATACAATTATGTGGATGTTGTACTGAGCCCTGATCCAAACGTATTTGGTCACTCCAATCCGCTGGCAGGCCTGATAAAAGGCGGCACACTTATCATCCAGTCTGCGCTGGAAAATGAAACCGCTGTATGGAATAGCTTCCCGCGCTGGATGCAGCAGCAAATTATCGACAATGATATTCAGGTGTATTACATCGACGGCTTCAAGATTGCGCGTGAAGAAGCGTCTAACCCTGAATTACAGCTGCGTATGCAGGGCAATGCCTTCCAGGGTGCTTTCTTCGCGGGATCACCCCTGATGAAAATCACTGGTATGGATGAAAAGAAACTGTTTTCATCCATCGAAGGCCAGCTACGTGACAAGTTCGGTAGCAAAGGTGATTCAGTAGTTGCCGATAACCTGAGAATCGTACGCCGTGGTTTTGAAGAGATTCATAAGATCACCCAGCGTGAAATCCAGAGCCAGGCTGCGCTGCAAATCGCTAAAGACATCGATCTGCCTATCATGCTTAAACATATCCCTCAATCAGATGGTTCTATCTCAGACATACATCGTTTCTGGGAACAAACCGGTAGCTTCTATGCTCAGGGACAGGGTTCAGATAACCTGGCCGATCCTTACCAGGCATTGTCACTGGTTCCAGCATCTACCGGTGTATACCGCGATATGACCTCGATCCGTTTCGAATACCCTGAATTCATCCCCGAAAACTGTACCGCCTGTGGCGACTGTTACAGTATCTGTCCTGACAGTGCCCTTCCTGGACTGGTGAATACCATCTCAGAAATCTTTGCCACTGTTATCGATAAGATAGAAACCGGCGGCATGCCTACGGTTTACCTGCGTCGTGAAAGTCGTAACGTAGAAAAACGTCTACGTGAATTGCTCAATGAACAGGGTGAAAACGCCAATGTACGTGAAAATCTGGATCGCGCTATTCTGGAAACCGTGAAGGAATCTGCACTCGAAGACGAGCAACGCAATCTACTGGAAAAAGAGTTTGCACTATTCATGGAAAAACTGGGCGACTTCCAGTTTGCAGTCACCAAGCCTTACTGGAGCAACAAGGAAAAGAAGGCAGCCAATTCCGGCGGTCTATTTTCCATCACCCTCAACCCCTACACCTGTAAAGGCTGTATGGAATGTGTAGATGTTTGTGAAGATGGCGCATTACTCACCAAAACACAGGATGAAGATGCCGTTAAACGTATGCGCAAGGGTTGGGAATTCTGGATGGATCTCCCTACTACCAACCCCAGCTTCAGCCGCATCGATGACATCGATGAAAAAATCGGTGCACTGGAAACCCTGCTACTGGATAAGTCGAACTATAACTCAATGGGCTGTGGCGATGGTGCCTGCCTGGGCTGCGGTGAAAAAACCGTCATCCATCTGTTTACTGCCACGGTTACCGCTTTGATGCAGCCACGCGTTCAACAGCATCTAGGCAAACTGGATGACCTGATCGCTCGCCTGGAACAGCATATCCGTCTGAAGCTTGCGTCTGGCATAGACCTTAGCGACCTGTCCGCAGTTTCTCAGGCCGCGCAACAGACCGAAGATGATTTGAGTCTGGCAAGCCTGTCACAACATATCGACCCTCACCATGAAAATACCCTGGTGGATAAAGAATGGCTGACTGATATGACCCGCCTGCTGGATCAGTTACGTGATCTGCACTGGCGTTATCGCGAAGGGCCAACCAAAAACGGTAGAGCCGAGATGGGCATAGTGAATGCTACCGGTTGTACCTCGGTATGGGGATCAACCTATCCATTCAACCCTTATCCTTTCCCATGGACCAGTAATCTGTTCCAGGATAGCCCATCGATGGCAATGGGTCTGTTCGAAGGTCATATGGCGAAGATGGCCGATGGTTTTAAAGCCATCCGTCAGGCCGAGCTGGAACTCGCCGGTAAATACAACCCCTCCGAACACGAGGCCCTGTTCCAGAGATTTGGCTGGAAGGATTTCAGCGATGACGAATGGCAGCTGTGTCCTCCAGTCGTATCTATCGGTGGTGATGGCGCGATGTACGACATCGGCTTCCAGAATCTGTCTCGTGCTCTGGCATCGGGTACACCGATCAAGGTACTGGTACTGGATACTCAGGTTTATTCCAACACGGGCGGTCAGGCCTGTACCTCTGGCTTTATCGGTCAGGTAGCAGACATGAGCCCCTACGGCAAGGCCATGAAGGGTAAGACCGAAATACGTAAGGAAATGGGTCTGATTGGTATGGCTCACAGGACTTCGTATATCCTGCAAAGCTCACCTAGTCACATCACCCATATGATTGAAGGTTATATCGATGGTCTTAACAGCCGCCGTCCAGCGATGTTCAACATCTACGCAACCTGTCAGCCCGAGCATGGTGTAGCGGATGATGCAACCTACCGTCAATCCAAACTGGCCGTTGAATCACGCGCCTATCCATTGATGAAGTTCGACCCGGATGCAGGTGAAACCCTGGAAGAATGCCTGGATCTTGAAGGCAACCCCAGCCAGTCTGAAGACTGGACCAGTTACACCCTCAACTACGAGGATGAAAACGGTCAGCCAGCCAGCATGAAACTGCCGATCACCTTTGCCGACTTTGCAGCCAGCGAAGGACGCTTCCGCAAGCATTTTCGCACTGCGCCCAGAAAAATGTGGGGCGATGAAATGATACCTTTCCATGAATTTCTGGAAATGGATGAAGATGATCGCGAAGGCAACTATCCCTTCATCTGGACCGTTGACAGTAAAAATCGCCTGACTCGCACCCTGTGTGCACAGGAAATCGTCAGTTCAGCAGAGGAACGCCAGCACTACTGGCATCAGTTGAAAGGCATTGCCGGCCAGATGAATCAGGTGGATGTCAAAGCACTGGTTGAACAGACCAAGATCGATATGGCCACCCGCCTCAGCTCAACCCTGTTATCACTCACCTCTTCTGGTGATACCAGCATGCTGACTAATGCAGTCAAGGCCAACGGAAATGGAAATGGGGCTGCTGCACCAGTTGCTGCGGGTTCGAACGGTAATGGCAGTACTGCTAGCGGCTTTGAAGCGGTATGGATCGAAACCCCTGAATGTACCGCCTGTGATGAATGTACCGAGATAGCCCCGGATGTATTCGCCTATAACGCAGATAAACTGGCCGAGGTTATCAATCCAACGGCTGGGACCTACAAGGATATCGTACGTGCAGCTGAGAAATGCACCGCAGGCTGTCTGCACCCTGGAACCCCCTGGGATATGAGCGAGAAGGATATCGATAAGTGGATCAAACGCGCTGAAAAATATCAGTAAGCGTATGCACCATTTTTTAATCATTCAATCCCGGGAAATGTAACAGTGGGTATATTCTCTCTATTTAAAAAGGGCAGCTTCGCGCATGGCATTCACCCGCCTGCGCATAAAGCGCTGACTGCTCATATTCCAATTCGACGGCTGGCGTTTCCGTCTGTGCTGGTGTTACCGCTATCCCAGCATATCGGCGCACCATCGCAAGCGATTGTCAAAAAAGGTCAGGAAGTGGTGCGCGGCGAACCCATCGCCATCGCCACCAGTGACCTGTCGGTACCGATTCATGCACCAGCAACCGGTCGCATCAAGGATATTAAGCTGGTCACCACTTCACGCGGCACCAAAGACATGTCAATCATTCTGGAAGCTTATCAAGCCTCCAGCCAGGAAGTACTGTGGAGACATGACTGGCATGCGGATAGTCTCAACCGAGATGAAATGCTACTGGCGATCCAGGATACCGGACTGGTGGGTCTGGGTGGAGCGGCTTTTCCTTCGCACTTCAAGCACAATAATCCCGATGAAAAACCCGTCGATACCTTGATTGTGAATGGCTGCGAATGCGAGCCTTATCTAACCTGCGACCATCGCATGATGCTGGAATACCCAGAACAATTGATTCTCGGTATCCGTTATGCAATGAAGGCGACGGCCACCAGCAAGGCCATCATCGGCATTGAAGACAATAAAATGGATGCGGTTAAGGTACTGCAGAAACTGCTGGTCAATGATGCCCATATCAGCGTGCAGGCGGTAGAAACCAAATACCCTCAGGGCTCGGAAAAAATGCTGATCAAATCGTTGATCAATCGCGAGGTACCGGCTGGTGGTATTCCTGCGGATATCGGGGTTGTGGTGAACAATGTCAGCACCTTGTCAGCGCTGGGGCATTTGCTACCAAAGGGTGAAGGTCTAACCGAAAGAGTTGTCACGGTTACCGGCCCAGGCATCAAGCGCCCAGGCAATTATCTGATCCCCATCGGCACGACTATTGGTTTTGTTCTCGAACAACTGGGCTACGAAGGTACGGCGAATGAATTCATTATGGGCGGTCCGATGATGGGACCCGCTGTGTCTTCGCTGGATACCCCCATTACCAAGGGCTGTTCCGGTCTACTGGTACTGGATGAGCCGAATATCCAGCATGAAAGCAAACACACCTGGCCCTGCATAAAATGTGGTCGCTGTGTAAATGCCTGTCCAATGCACCTGAATCCTTCACAGCTCGGACTATTGGCAAGCGCCGCAGAGTTTCAAACCATGGCTGATAGCTATAACCTGAATCACTGTTTCGAGTGTGGCTGCTGTTCTTATGTCTGCCCTTCTAACATACCGCTGGTGCAATACTTCCGCATCGCCAAAGCGATCAACCGGGAGCAGGCAGCATGAGCAGGAAATCCCAGATAGAGTTAAGAACCACGCCCCATTTACACGCCCCTGATGATGTAGTCATCATCATGCGCACCGTTGTCCTGTCAATCCTGCCTATTGCTGGCTGGTCGGTGTGGCAGTTTGGTTTGAGTGCTCTGGTACTGATTGCCAGTGTAACGTTGACCTGTGTACTGACCGAAAGACTGTTCAATTACCTGAGTCATCAAAACAACACCCTAGGTGACTGGTCGGCGATCATCACCGGCCTGTTACTGGCGCTAACCCTGCCGCCCGGCTTTCCACTCTGGATGGCATTTGTCGCTGGTTTTATCGCTATAGCCATGGGTAAGGCCATGTTCGGTGGACTGGGTATGAATATCTTCAACCCAGCTCTGGTCGGTCGAGCCTTTGTACAGGCCGCGTTTCCGGTGGCGATTACCACCTGGACACCGTCTCTTTTCGAAGGACGCTTCAACCAGTTTATTCCATCCACATTGACTATGCCGATGATGATGCCACCGGCCATGAATGAATGGAATGCCAGCGTTAGTTTTGATGCAGTGAGTTCTGCGACGCCACTTGGCTTACACAAGTTTGAACAGATCACGACACCGATAATGGATTTGTTTATGGGCACCTCTTCTGGATCTCTGGGAGAAACCTCATCCTTGATCATCCTGCTGTGTGGTCTATTTCTGGCATTTCGCAAGATGCTGGACTGGCGCATCCCCTTCTATGTATTACTGGGGGCGGCACTTACCTCCGGTGCTCTCTACCTGATCGATGCGCAGAAATATCCTGATCCATTATTTATGCTATTTTCCGGTGGGCTGATGCTGGGCGCCTGGTTTATGGCTACAGATATGGTGGGCTCTCCGGTAACACCGCGCGGTGTAATGATTTACGGATTGTTTATAGGTATTACAACCGTTGTTATCCGTCTGTTCGCTGGCCTTTCCGAAGGTGTGATGTACGCTATTCTACTGGCTAATGCCGCTACCCCATTGATTGATCAATATACCCTGCCGCGGGTATTTGGCGGGAGTAAATCATCATGAGTAGCGAAACTCAAACACCCGAATTATCAGAGGCTCAACCCAGTCCACAACCGGATACACCCTCGGCAAAAATCATTGCCGTACTCAGTAGCATTGCCATGTTTTCCGGTTTTCTGGTAGTGCTGACCTCACAGGTAACCGCGCCCTTCATTGAAGAAAACCAACGCATCGCCATTGAGCAGGCCGTGTCTCAGGTCATCCCCGGTACCGTCAGCCACAGAGAGTATATGATTCAGGATAATCAGTTAAAGGCAGTCGAAAAAGGCACGGATAACCCGATCATCTATGCCGGTTATGATGCCGAGGGCAAGCTGAAAGGCATTGCCGCTAATGCGGGAGCACAGGGTTATGCCGGTATGGTTTATCTGCTATATGGCTATCAACCTGATTGTGAATGCATACGTGGCATCAAGGTATTAAAGATGGCGGAAACACCGGGTCTGGGTGACAAGATCATCACCGATGCCAGCTTCCAGGCCAATTTTGAGCAACTGGATGCCTCGTTAAATGCCGAGCATAGCGCACTGATTAACCCCATCGTCACCGTCAAACATGGCAGCAAAAAACATGACTGGGAAATCGATGCGATATCCGGTGCCACCATTTCATCCAAGGCCGTGGGAAAAGCGCTGAATCAATCCGCACAGTCATTACTGCCTCTGGTTCAACCTCTTCTTACGCAGTTAAACGAGGCCGGTCATGAGTAGACCTCAAGACAATAGCATTACCTGGGAAACCTTTAGCGAAGGCCTGTGGGCGAACAACCCGGTGTTTGTCATGCTACTTGGCATGTGCCCGGTGCTGGCGGTAACCAATTCTGCCATCAATGCACTGGCCATGGGACTGGCGACTACCTTCGTTCTGGTCGCATCCAGCACCATCGTATCGCTGCTGGGTAAATACATCCCCAAGCAGGTACGTATCGCCACCTATATTGTCATCATCG
>JBNKUM010000099.1:0-15116 GCA_050298595.1 Gammaproteobacteria bacterium
TTGTAATGATAACGTGACAAGACCATTATTCATGGCTTTTTAAGGAGTGACACTTATGGGGTAATCTATCTCAATCTCAGAATCCACGTTTAGTTGATCAAATTCGCCTGGTCTGCCGGCAAAGGCATCTCAGTATAAAAATACCTTACCTGGATACGACAATTTGTCCGTTTTCACGACTTGAAGCACCCCAGAGACCTGGGACAGGTCGAAATTGAAGCCTATCTAAACCACCTGGCCTCGAAACGTCGGGTATCTGCCAGCACTCAGTCTTCCGCATTGAATGCTATTGCCTTTCTATATAGGGAAGTTCTGTCGATGGAAATGCCCAAACTGGATCGGTTCCAGAAAATCAAGCGTTACCAGAGTATACCCGTGGTGATGTCTGTTAGCGAAGTTCAGGCTTGTTTGCGAGAGATGAGTGGAACTACCCGCCTAATGACAGAACTGATATATGGATCTGGGATGCGAATTGGAGAATGTGTAACCTTAAGGGTCAAATATATTGATTTTGATCACCGATCGATTACGGTACGTGCAGCCAAGGGTAATAAAGACCGGGTTACCTTGCTTCCTGAAGCCGTAATCACTACTCTGGAACAACACTTGGTCAGGGTATCTGAACTCTATCTTGATGATCGAATGAAGGGCAATGGTTATGCACCGATGCCAAATGCTCTTTACAAAAAATATCCTTCCGCATCTCGAGAAATTGGCTGGCAATTTGTTTTCCCATCCAGTGTGGTTCGACCCTGGCGTGAGTCTGGTCATCAGGCTCGATGGCATTGTTGACCCTGCACATTGAGACGTGCTTTTAATCATGCTGTCAGAGTTGCTGGTATCCACAAACATGTTGGAGTGCATACACTCCGTTACAGCTTTGCCAGTCACTTATTAGAAGCAGGTACTGATATTAGGTCTATTCAACAGCTTCTAGGGCACAGTCACTTACAAACAACCATGATTTATACGCATGTAAAACCTGATCATAAGAATGTCAGCAGTCCACTGGATCGGATAAAGACCGATTAATTTGGAATTTAACTTGGACTAAACCAAGGAAGGTTAGTGACCGGCTATGGCGCATTCTTGCTTATTGCGCTGCACAATAGAATGTCTGCTTTCAATCCGGATATGAACAACTTTTCTAGCCTGCCAGAAGGCAGCTAGACTTAAATAACTTATGGTTTCCATGCATTTGATTTCATGACTCAATAGTCTATGACCAGTACGTGCTCGAGCCTGTTTCAACGGCATGATATAAAACGTAAGACTCTTAGCGCAGTGTAAACATATCAATTTAAAATTTATTGATTTGTGCTGTCCGGTGATGAGGCAGTTTTCTATGTTTGGAAGGCGCTACACCATTAAAGGCTGTGCGTAAAATCTGCAGCATATCTCCATGAGAAACCAGTAAAATCGATTTATCACTGTACTCCTTTTCAAGCTGTTTTATAACATCCAACCCGCGTTGTAAAACTTTTTCAACAGGCTCTACGTTTTTATCATTACTTGGCTCAGGTTTTATATCGTTATTCCAGACATCCTGAAAATGAGTATCAGACTGGCCATCCCATTCTCCAAACCATCTTTCTCGTAAATCAGATTTTATTACTGGTGCAGGTAAATTACACCATTCAGCAACAATCTCAGCAGTCTGCCTGGCTCTGAGAAAATCTGAAGTGATAATGACATCGAATTCAATTTCAGAAAAATCCTTAATATAAGAAAAAACCTGTTTTTTACCGTTTTCAGTTAAACCAAAAGCATGGCATCCCTGTTCAGGATTGCTCACTATTAAACCTGCAACATTGGCTTCGCTCTCGCCATGTCGCATAAAGTAATAACTGTTTATAAGGTTCAGCAGCGATAGGTTCAAGTTAAAATACCTTGCACAATGTTGCGTTTATTTCAATCCTTGTTGAATTTCAGGCATAAATATGCGGATTTCTGAAAGTGTGGAAAATAGCTTTTTATTTTTTCCGAAGCTACAGCTTGTGAGGCGATAAGGATGATTTCATTAGCGCATTGCTTAGTGGTATAGCCAAAAAAAATTTTCCGCCTTTTAGATTTTTGTTGGGAGAGTTAATTATTTTACTGTAGTTAACACTTCTTATTTCTAGATTCGGGTAGGTTATTTTTAAAATAATTAATTCGTAACCCCCTTTTGAATCAGGTATTTCCGATACATTAATATAGCGGAACTCTATATTAGTAGAATCAGCAACTATGGATTGTTCAAAGGTCTCTGACAGGTAATGAAAGTCTGGCTTTTGTTTTGAGAAATATTGAGTGAGTTTGTAGTCACTCCAGTTTTTTGATATTTGTTGGGTGTAATCAGCAATGATATTTCCTATCAGGTTTGGTGGTGTTTGAGCTTGTGCAGCAAGGGTGTGGGTAACCAAGGTTAGGTAAAATAAGAAATATATGATTGTTGATTTCATTTATTGATAGCTCTAGATATCATGAACTACAGTATAAAAACATTAGTTATAACTCGCTACAATTCCTGAGCTAGCGTTCGATAGCACGAATTCCAGCTTCTATTCGTGCTCTCGCCGCACTATTTGCACTATGCACTCGAATTTCAGGTGGCTTGAAACCTAGAGTAGCAACGGCCTCTTCTACCCAGACTACAACATCGTAACCAGTACCTCTTTCGTCATCCCCTAAATCTGATCTAGACTAATAATTTCAACGTTACCAGTTTTTAGATATTCTATGACTTCATCAGGCCAATAAGCATGTATCCACCCATTAGGTGTTGGCCTTAAATCATCTAAATAAATTTTCATGAGTCAATCCTATAAAGTGATATGGTTTTTGATCCATCGGCTAAAATCTTTTACTGACGTTGTATTCTCTGCAATACAAATCATCTTTCAAATTACTAGTCCATGATTTTGTCTACAGGATTCCCAGGTAACTTTACAGCTCTAACGATAAATCCTAATCGAGATTTTTTTAGATAAGCTTTTGTCTTGATCTTTTTATCGGGTAATTGTTCATATTGAGCTTTAGAAATGCATTCGTAAAAAAATATTGGATTATTAGGCGCCAATTCTAAACGGTAGTCACATGACCTCCGAGAGCCGTGTCTATCTTTAATTACCCAAACCTGTTCGAAGGAGTTATTTCCAAATAACAAAGTGAATAAGCATGGAAACGATATGGCGGTGTTTATCCAAAATAAACCAAAAAAGGCAATGGGTATAGCAGGTATTGTAATGGCTTTCTTGGGTTTGGAAAATTCATACCAAGCTGGAGAAGGTCTCCATAATTTATTTGAATACCAGTATGCAATGATAGAAATCAATAATATTGTGAGGATGATTGAAATATAGGTGGCCAATTTTGACACATTTGGCTGAGGGACAAAATTATGTGTAAGCATTAAAACTATTGGACCAATAGTGGCCAAAGTTATTATTACAGCCAGTATTTTTTGAGTTTTTGTTGAACCTTCTTTCCAAAAGAGTTCCATTTATTTTTCCCTGACGATAGCTTTAAGAAAAGTATGGATATTAATAAGTATCAGAATTTGATGTTAAAACGTATGTATTCAAACTTTATGATAACCGCGCTATGTTCAGTCAGTAAACCCTACGCTAGTCAATTTATAATGTGTTTGTTAGTTTTGAGTAATATGTCTTTTAACCGCCCTTATGGTGTGCCGAAAATAAGCTGATTTTGTGAGGATAGAGGGCACGACTGCATGGAAGCAGGAGGTAGGGTAACGCAGGAACAGTTACCGAGGAATGCCCGATAAGGATCGTTGAGCTGGAGCGAATCGATCCGTGCCTTTATTGCCAAGGATGGCTTGTATGCAGAAAATGCAGGACGCCTAAAGGGACTTAGGTGATAGGGCGAAGCACGACTCCAGGGAGGGAGGAGGTAGGTCGAAGTAGGATGCCAGAGCCGAGCAATTCACAGTGAAAGGGGGGCGCACGTGTACTCGTCAGACACGATGAAGCAAGAAATGCAAAAGCAAGTGAAACTAAACTCACGATAATAAATAGTCACGATATCATCGATATAAAATTAGCTATGCCCGATTACTGAAAAGAATTCCTCCACCCATAGCAATAAAAAGCCCCCCAGTTATCTAGGTTAAAGTGTATCTTTTTGGGACACCCACTTTTTGAAGATTGACACTACTATAGATCAACGGTAACGTAAAATCCATTGACTCAACGTAACGAGCTCATCATGCCGAAAGCTAGGAAGACTCGGGTTTCTCTCGAGGCCACCCTTTATTACATTCTTTAAAGACACCTACAATCTTTATAGACCCAGCGATTGAAAAGGAAATTAAACTTCAGCTATTCAGTTATGGCTACAGTTAAATGAAGGGATATTAAGTCAAAAACAGGTTTTGTTTAACCTTAAATGGGTATTTTTCTTCGGCTGGTTTCAAAGGACAAAATGATGTTGCAACCTGTGATATTAGGTTGGTACTTGAAAGAGTTTTCAGAGGAGGAGGTTATGTGTCAGGAAAAACTTCAGCACAGAGCTTCACGCCGTGCACCCAGTTCTTTCCCATTTGTTCGCAAGCTTGTCTGATTTTATACGAGCTACCAACAAGTGATTTAAACGGGCTTTCAAAGTCTTTTGTCAGGTAAACCCAGTGCCTGGGATCAATATTGAGTCAGGTCAGTATGTCTGGCAGATGGCCAGGAATGAATCCACCAGCTCAAGGTAATGGGTAATGTCTGGGTGTCCATGTTTACTTAAATCAAATATTCTAGTCCTCAAACAGGGTATTTTTTATCTGGCGGTAAATATAATCCATTGTATTACGATAATTCAGGGAAGTGTCCCTGTTTCATATAAAGATGGGCACCATCTACAGTGGAAAGCTTAAGCCTGGATCCTGCCGGGTAGCGTAACCAGCAACCATCTGAATATTGATTATTGCCATCTGACAATGATCCCTGATAAATAAATATTTCCACACCATCTGGGTAACATTTAAGATCCATCCAGCAATTGGGATTGATTCTGAACAATGTAACTGTTTCATTCTGAAAGTGGTGCAAGTCCAGCATTGAAACACCAGGCTCTTTAGAAGACTTCCATCGGCAGCTATAGTGTCTACTTCTTAACACCAGTTGCTTGTCATCATGTGCCTGAAACTGACCTAGCTTAACCAGTATCTGACAGCCCTCATGAGTAAATGGCGCATGAAAACTGCCGGGCGGATTACGAATATAACAGCCTTCTTCATAGTCGCCTGTCTCGTCTGAAAAGACACCAGACAGCACCAGGAATTCTTCGCCCCCTGAATGAGTATGCTGTTTAAAAGAGCTTCCTGCTTCAAATTGAACCAGAGTGGTAATTCGAGGCTGAGAAAAAGAAACCAGCTCCAGCCTTTTGCGCAGTACTCCAGACGCAGGGGATGGCTGCCAGTTAATAGCCCTGGTGTTGACCATCGCAGGCACTGAAAAATCAGCATTCAGGTCTTCATCCTGATCATCATTTTTAAAGGCAGCGGTATTGGTAAATGATTCCATTGGGCTATTTATTTTTTAGTAACCTTTTTACCACATTGATGATATGAGCTGCCCCCATACCAAAAGGCACAATCGTATTGAGTTCTCCCTGCTGATCAATAACATAAAGATGGCTTGAGTGATCGACAGAAACATGCTGCTTATCATCTCGTGATATTTCATATTTTGCCTGGTATAGCCTTGCAACCTGATCAATTTGATCACGGCTTCCGGTCAGGCCGAGAAGATGAGTAGAAAAATATCGGGTATATTCTTTCAACCGCTCTGGACTATCCCTTTCTGGATCCACGCTAATAAATAAAGCTTGAACCCGACTATCGTCAGAGTCAAAATTTCTTAGCACCCTCGCCAGAGTCCCTAACATGGCTGGGCAGACATCAGGACAGGAAGTATAACCAAAAAATAGCAAAACAACTTTTCCTCGCAGTTGCTGTAGCTGAAACTCATTTTTATCCTGATCCATTAAGCTGAAGTCCCCGCCAGGCTTATTGGCAGCCAGAGATATTTCATTCACAAGAAACATCAGGAGTATCGCAGCAATAGCGGCTTTGGACCCTTTAAAAAACATTAGCTTCATTGCAGTGTCTGCCTCTCAACACCAATGTCTCCTATAGGTGCTGCAAAGGCATCCCCTACCAGTTGTTCGACATTGCTACCTGTTAACGAGCGTAGGAAATTCACCAGGTCCTGTTTTTCTTCATTATTTAAACCCAGAGGTCTGATCCGCTTATCCAGCAGTGAATGCTTCACTCCTCCATCATTATAATAATTCACTACCTGCATCAGGCTGGTTAAAGATCCGTTATGCATATAGGGTGCGGTCAATGAAATGTTGCGCAAGCTGGGCGTTTTGTATTTCCATCGATGTGCAGGATTTTCAGTGACTTCATATTGCCCCACATCCCCCGGCTTTGGGGCGGATACTGAATTGACTCGGTCGCTATCTACTTTAACGAAAACGCCTGGCGCCAGCTGAACAGTTAAGGGCTCATTATCTACAGCCATTGATTGCAGATAACCAATTCCCGTATTGTGTAACTGGTTATCCATGAATAAGGCATAGGACTCATTTATCTGATGACAGCTCACACACCCAGCCTTAGTCGTAAATATTCGATAGCCTCGTATGGCTGATTTACTCAAGGCATCAGGAATATTGCCATAAAACCAGCGGTCAAATGCCGAATCTGCTGAAAGCAGTGTTCTTTCGTATGAAGCCAGTGCATCCCCTAACGTCTGCATTGACACCTTTTTTCCGTCAAAAGCCTTTTCAAACAACCCCTGATAATCATCCAGCTTTGAAATTTTATGCAGCACACTCCCCACCGACGGATTACCCATTTCATTTTTTGCCAGCAAAGGTCCCCATATCTGTTGCTCCAGATTATATTCACGACCATCATGAAATAATCTTTCGGCGTAGGCGACATTAAAAATGGTGGGGCTATTGCGTCTTACCGTTCTTCCTTCAATACCCACTGCAGTCTGTAATTCATTACTGGTAAAACCCTGTTCAGGCACATGACACATGGCACAGGAAAATGTGTCATTGAGCGACATTCTACGGTCATAAAACAGTTTTCTACCGAGGGCAACCTTTGCCTGAGTCAGCGAATTTTCTAACGCTTCACTGATAGCAGGTAGACCCAGAGGTGGATTTTTTGCAATAGATAAAAGGTCAACGGGTTCACCTGATCTAGCCGCTATAGCTCTTGCCCGAGTCAGATAGTCACTGCTTTCGTATCCAGATTTATCATCACCTGGCCCCAATCGAGATGAACTTTCACTCACTGCTACATCTGTATTGACAGACCCATTCTGCTGCTGGATTAGTGTTTTTACATCATTGATCAACAGGTCTTTATGTAGAAAGGCGACGCTATAGATATTCCTGATTTTGTTCTCCGGATCAATCAGGAAAACCCGCAAAAGATGTGAATATCTTTGCTGCTTATTATCCAGACTGTATTCTCGTTGTATATCCTGTCCATAGGCTTTAAGAATGGGGTTGAGGCTTTCAACTGAATCCGTTGATATAAAGTCCCATTCTCCGCGGCTACCCGAATACCTGAAATTGTTTGCATACAGCTTAAGTACTTCAGCCGTATCATATTCAGGATCAAAGCTCAGGCTCACCAGTTTTAACTTTTCAGCTAACTCCGTATCCTTTTGCATGTGTGCCTTTATCTGCGCTAAAACATGCGCGCTGAGCGGACAACCGTTTACATCATCACAACGGCTGTACATGAAAGAAAGTAACACATATTTGCCATCAAAGATTTTATGCAGGGAGGTTTCCTGCCCCTGATCATTGATTACCTTTGCATCAGCTGCTGTTCCTAACGGCGGTAGTTTATAACTACCCACATCGGGGAGAGGGTATGACAGCTCACCGTAACCGAGAGCATAACTGAGGTCAGCAGTACTGATTCCGGCATAGCTTATCAGCAACATAAATGCTGCAATCCGCAATTGCGGACGAAGTGAAATACACATGGGCATTTTAAGCTTCCTATGCATCCAGGGGCACTTCTGACAATGTATCAGCAGTGCCCTGGATGATTGAAAGATTACTCGCTGTTTTTTAGACGAGCCAGTTTCACATCTTTATCAGTGTATGGATTATTCATACCATACAGAGAATACGCACCAAAGCGCATTTGATGTGCTCTACCCAGTTTTAGCTTATTGAAATCAATCTCAAACTGTTTCTCCAGTTTGTTACCGTTCCAGCTATAGGCCTTGAAGTACTGTTCATTATCGTCGCCTTTCTTATCCCAGTTTGCCAGTAATGATGAGGTGTAATACTCACGCTTACCATCCCAGCTGGATGAGACCATGTTCACCTGACGACCTATCACCGTCTCATAGGTTTGTTTAGGGTTATCAACATCGCTGATATCAAAGTAACGTGATTTACCATCCATAAAGGTATTAACCCATAACCCGCTATCATCCGATGTGATCGAAATATCCACCGGTAACGGTATTTTGGATGGATCACCAATATCGGCGATTGCCTTTGCCTGCCATTCCCCGGTGATATCCTGTTCGATCTTCCAGATCTTGGAGGTCAATGCGGTAGTAGTCAGACACCAGTTATGTTCCGGTTTCCAGGCACAGCGAACTTCCAGTGGTGCTCCTGGGACATCCAGTACCTTTTTAGGCTTTTTGGTATGCAAATTCCATACGGTTACCGTATTACCAAAGCGTTTCATCGCTTCTGGATCAGATAGCATCTTGCCGAAATCCATCATGTAATTACTCCAACCGGTAAAGGATGAAGACACCATGACATTTTTACGCGGTAATACACGCACGTCATAACCATAGCCATCTGCGAATTTGCCGCCTTTTTTCGCTCCATTCATTTCCTGATCTGTTGGCATCCAGTGAGTCGCAACAAAATCACCGGCGTTGTTGTATTCAACCAATGCCGTACGACCACCATGATCTCGATTATTGGAAAGACCTGTAATCATCATCCGTCCAGGCAATGCATAGGTGGTATGCGGCCCTACTACTCCGCCACTGTCAGATACAAAGCTATCAATAACCTTGTGCAGGCTGGGTTTTGCCGGATTGCTATGCACATCGAAGATGAAGATCTTGTTAGTATCCAGGCCCCCCGCCCATAGATATTTACGATCATCGGTAAAACCAGAGTGGTGTGCTTCATTACGTCCACCTACAGATAAGGTATTTGTAATTGTTCCATAATTGCTAGAGTTCGGGTTAACGTCGATAGTTACCAGTTTATCCTGACCGTCTCCCAGTCCCTCAACGCCTAGAGTCCATACATAAACAAAGTCTTCCTGACCCTCTATTTTGGCCATATACGGCGATTGACAGGTTTCATCGGCGTAACTGCTTGTTAAAGGAAATGCGACTGAAAAAACCGACAAAGCCATACCGCAGGCTAAGAGTGGTTTCTTTAAGGTATTTAAAATCATTTTTCACTCCTCAATTTTATGGTTTTAAGTATTTATTGTTTTTCTGTTTCGCCACTAAAATAGAACGAATGTTCATTCTTGTCAATAATTAATCTATGTTGTTAAAAAATGATGAAATATTAGGGAGAATAAAGTCTAAATACGAACCTATTCACAAGGGAAAAATCGACGCCTCGGATTGATCAATTGACCTAACCTTATCCTGAATAAAAAGTCGACGTGTTGTATTGCTATTTTATAAGGTATTTTACTTTTTCCAGTAATTCTTCATTATCCCATTCACGTTCCCCCACTGCCCGATAGTGAATGTTGCCATCAGGGCTGACCACAAAAGTGGTGGGCAGGCCACTAATAGGCCACGTTTGTATGCTGCTGACGTTTTTATCTAGAAGTACCTGAAAGTCGATGGGATAGTCTTGCATAAAACGTTTAATGGTCTCTTCATCTTCACCGATGTTAACGGCAATCATTGCGATCTCGCCCTTAACTTTTTTCCAACCACGGTTCATCGACGGTAATTCAGCCCGGCAAGGGGGGCACCAGGTCGCCCAGAAATTTATGATAATTGGTTTACCATGATAATCCTGCAGACGATGAATATTTCCATCTAAATCTGGCAACTGAAAGTCTGCTGCTGGCGGTTGTTTAACCATCAGGCTGAGTTGACTATCTGCTATTGCCAGTTGAATGATCAGGCATGATAACAGTAGCAGCAGATAGTGGCTTAGTCGATGATTCATAGGTGCTCAACTGAGTTATTATGAGAGATGGTCACGCATACCACGCAGTACGATAACAGTATAACCCACTATACCCACCACCTATTAATTGTCGATTACGGGAGCACCGCTGAGGCCGAAATTTTCGGAATTTTGCGGACAGTTTACTTAACTCCCTTCGAAACTCAATGACTACTAATGGCACAGCCTGTAATTATTAGGGGCAGGTTCAAATGGTATTGACTTAACCCCAACACTTAAACGAATTCGTCATTGCGAGGAGCTTGCGACGTGGCAATCTCTTTCGGCAGATGGTCTCAGCACTGTTTAGAGATCGCCGCGCTAGCGCTCGCGAAGACAGTTTTCTGCTTAAGTAAGTGCCATTCGTATCTGCCCCGAATGGCACATACTTAAGCTCATAACTAAAAGAATTCGTCATTGCGAGGAGCTTGCGACGTGGCAATCTCAATGACATGACGTCACTTTTAGAAAATTTAATCCCTCCGTCCCCTTTTACTCTAAAGGCTTGTTACCCCAGGAGGAAGCGGCCGAAAGTGACAATTAAAACTTGAAAATGTATGAGCTTCACAAAATGTACGAAAAAACGGATCTGGCCACCTCCCTATTTCCAGATTGAATTCCGGTAGACAGTCGGTACACCAAAGAGAAATCCCATATCGGCTCTTTCACTCCTGTGACATGCGCCGCACTCATCCAGGCGACCTTCCTGCGATTTACCATTGCTGCTTTTTACCGTGCCATTGACATTGAACACTCCGTAGTAGTAGTCACCGCCAGGAGGAAAGTATCCCTTCGGGCCCTTGATCATAAGGGTGTAAGCATTCAACAAGCCATCCTTGTCTCTCACTTCCCGCACAATGACGGTATCTTCCGGCAAGTTATTGGGGGCCTTGCTGTCATCAAATGGGTAGGCCTTAAGATAATTCCGCGTGCCCACTTTGGAAATATAGATGTCCAAAAAGTTTTTGTTACTGAGCTCGGATGGATAAGGAAAAAAATTAATCCTGTCGAACAATGAACTATCGAGATGACTCCTGTTTTCCAGTACATCTCTGGCCAGATTGGCCAACCGGGTGTCAACACTCACGCCATTCTTTTTTATCTTCTCGGGAACGCCAAAAAGGAAGCCATCCTGTGATCTCGATTCATGACAAACAACGCACTCGTCCAGCTTCCCACCCTTTAACACAGTGCCGTCGTGACTCATTACGACATAGGCAAAATCCCCACCTTCAGGATAGTATCCCGGCTCCATCTTGATCATAGCGGTGTATTTATCCAGTTCATTCTGTTTGTTCCAGACTTCGCGAATAATGATACTGCCTTTATCCACTTCCTTTTTACTGCCCTCAAAATCCGGATCAATAAAGAAAAAACTTTTCGCGTTAGGCGAATCAATGTAAACATCGATATCAGTGTCCGGAGAAAGAGCGGAAGCGTAGGGCTTACCCTGGTTAACCTTGGTGTAGTCACCATGCAAATGTTCGTGTGTCTGCATTGTCGTAAACAGTTTGGCAACATACAACTGGCAATTGGAACTGGACTGATCATCATCCTTGCATATACTTTCAATGCAAAATTGTGAAGATTGGCAATGGCTCGTGTTGCCTGAATCGTTGTTTGGTGAATCTAACTCATTGTTGTCTACCTTACCATCTGGGGCACAGCTACTTAATACGAAAATCAGAAGAAGAACCACACTTGAGAATAGCAAGCGGGGCTGTGACTGTTGACTACGATAAATCATTTGAAGACTCCATCTGGTATTGCGCTTAAACTGACCTGATCACAGTAATCACGCAGAACAATAAATTTAAAAAGTAGCCCCTTACCAAAAGTACTTTCAGGATTCTAATTCCTGGTTTGTGAGGCGCTATCACTTTATTCGAAAAGTTGCCTAAAGAAACTAACGCTAAATCCTATACGGCCAATTCCCTCAATTCAAGTAGCAATACCCTTAATTCAAGCAGGGTTATATGGATCGAAATTTATCGAAATCGGAACCTGTTTGATAATAAACACACTTATTTGAGTCTGCCCCCAAAATAAAATACTCGACTAATTATTTATTTCGATAGGTTCTTTTATACCCATCAATTCATCTCTAATATCAACTCAAATTTATTTTTTTAAAACGCATCATTCAGTCAGTCCCCTTTTATAAAAACCTGACCCACCGCTATTGATCAACTGTGAAACCGAGACTGATTTATGCCGATAAAACAGCTTTAACCCAACATTCAGAGCAGGAAGGTCTTTACATCAAGCGCAGTAATCAAATACTTTGCATTTAAATTACCAATACATTTTTTCACTAACACAACCTGCAGGCGTAATAACTAAAAATATATTTGTGACTTTTCACACAAACCTTAAGGAGGGCTTTTTGCGCAGGCGACCATTAAAAACCAGGTCGGATAATCACTTTTTAAAGAAATTTTGTGTGCCCTCTATAATGAGAGCTCGAAGCCCGGCTGAAGTTTACCTGTAGTCAAGGGGGGGTTAAGGCACGTCAAATCACGCTTTATCAGGACCGACATAGCATGACAATTTTTCAAAAAAAAAGCTTCAAATCATGCATTGTATAAATCACTTCAACTCAGACCCCTTAAAAAATATTTCATCGCTATCACAGAATTATAAATACCATCCATTTCTACTTTAAAGTCACCCAGCAAAACCATACTGAGAAATATTCTGTGACATACTTGACAGTTTTTTTTGTTTTTATTACCCCAATTAATACTACGTGATAATCCATCAAAGGGTCTTTTGTTACATTTGACACACACCCCCAAAAAAAAACATGAATATATATAGGGTCAAAATATATCTAAAGTCAGAGACACGTTATATTTAATTTGGATCTGACCCGTCCGCAGTAGGAGTGCCGGTTACCCGGCGCCCCCTGCACAGTCCCGGACGTGCGGTTTTCCCGCATCCGGTTCCTCGGTTGTACTCGCTATCGCGCAAGTCTGGCCCTTATGCCGTAAAGGGGACGTATGCCGTAAAGGGGACGGGTGATTAAATTTTAACCAGAACCACTGGTTGTCCGTTTCGGGTCGACACCAGCAAAATCAGCTAAAACAAATAATGTCTTCAATGACTTTGAGCGCAAGGTCTGGCCTGATATTTGACCGCCAAGGAATCATAGAACCCAAATCCAAGATCAATAAAGATCAATAGAAGATCAATAGGGTCAGACTCATTGCTGTCCCAGTTAGCCGTCAATAAAAAGGCTTAAACCTCAGTCAGTTGTTACAATGAAAGTGCAAACAAACATAGTAATAACAAGAGGATTTAAGCCTTGCCACATCATAACACTGTGTTCTCTCAACTACTAAAGCTGCTTCCTAGACATGAATTTTCATCACTTGCAAAAAAGCATGATGGGCAACGTCGAAGTGACGCTATGACTCGTTGGACTCAATTTATTGCGATGGCGACAGCCCAGTTAACCGGACGTTCCAGTCTTCGTGATATCGAGGCAACATTGGCGAGCCAGAAGCATCTGAAATATCACCTGGGCAGTGGTGTTATCAAGAGGGCAACCTTGGGTCGTGCCAACCAGGAATTAACGTCATGCTTTTTTGAAGACCTCTTTGGGAAGTTATACGCAGGCTGTCAAAATGGATCGCCGACCCATTCATTTCGCTTTAAGAAAAAACTCTTTTCATTAGATGCATCCTTGCTGGATGTGTCATTAAAAGTCTTTCCACAGGCTGAATATAATAAAATGAAAGGCGCCTATAAACTGCATATAGGACTTGATCATGACGGTTTAATTCCGGCTTTTGCGGCGGTTACTCTGGGTCAAGTGAGTGATCAAACACAGGCTCGACTGATGAGTTTCCCAGAAGGAAGTGTGCTGGTTTTTGATAAGGGTTATGCCGACTACAAATGGCATAACCAATTGACGAGGCAAGGAATATTCTGGGTGACCCGGATACGTAGCAATGCGAAATACCGGGTAGTACAACGCAAAGCAGTTAATAAGGCTCAAGGTATTACCAGCGACCAGATCATTGAATACACCTCTGATCGCTCCCGAAAAAACAACTTAAGGCCCGTCAGGCGAGTCGGATTTTATGACGCGGCGATGAACAAACATTATGTCTTTATTACCAATCATCTTGAATGGTCAGCCAAAACCATTGCTGATATTTACAAGCAACGCTGGCAGGTCGAATTATTTTTTAAATGGATAAAGCAAAACCTGAAAATAAAAGCGTTTATGGGTAACACCGACAATGCCGTGATGACCCAAGTCTGGGTAGCGCTCTGTGTTTATCTAATACTGACTTACCTTAAGTTTCAAGCTAAGTTAGGGCAAAGCCTTCAGCAAATAAGCCGACTGATTCATCTTAATTTATTTACCCGACGAGACTTGATTGAACTATTTAAACCTCCACCGGACCAGGAAAGGCCATCTCCCCAGTTGAGATTGATTTGATGAATAAAAATAACTGGGACAGCAGTGGGTCAGACTCGATCGATTTTATTTTTGTTCTTAAAGAACACTGATTTACGATCCCCACCCCTGTCCGTTGGACGAACAGGGCGATTGATACTTGATGCGATTTTGTCTTTGAAATAGCTACTCCCTAGAACCCAGGACTTATTCGTTGCCTCTCGTATCTCACTGAGCGTTTTATCACTTATATGGCCGCGAAACAGACTACGATAAGATGACTGGCGTTCCTCGAAATAAATCGGGGTCAGTTCAGAATGGCACTTACTTAAGCAGAAAACTGTCTTCGCGAGCGTTAGCGCGGCGATCTCTAACTTTGCAGAAACCCCACTGACGAAGGGATTAGATCCCTTGCTTCCGTATACGCTACATCCTGTAGCACTCCTGCCACGTCGAAAGCTCGGCTCTGGCTCCTCGGCTCTAGCATCCTGCTTCGCTC
>JBNKUM010000100.1:0-188236 GCA_050298595.1 Gammaproteobacteria bacterium
TTTCAAGAAGCTGAACCCTTGATTTCTAGATTCTCGCTTAGGAATGTCAATAAACCGCGATCTGTCCCCTATTATTGCTATTTCAGCTCAGATATCAGAGGCGGCTCCGGTGACCATATACGTTTTTCCAGATCGTTCTAATATGGTAATCCTCACTTAAAATGGGTAATGTTGGTTTGGATCTTCGATGGTCACCCAACGAATGGATGTAAATGAATCAATTGCCGGTTTACCACCGAAACGGCCGTAGCCACTGTCCTTAACTCCACCGAATGGCATTTGCGCTTCATCAGCTACAGTCGGGCCGTTAATGTGACAGATACCGCTTTCAATCTGATCAGCGACCGCCAGAGCACGCTGTATGTCGCTGCTGTAAACTGAGGCCGATAATCCATATGCAGTGTCATTTGCCACACGTATAGCTTCTTCATCACTAGAAACTCGTATTACAGGTTTAACGGGGCCAAAGCTTTCTTCAGAATATATTTTCATGTCGGGAGTGACATTATCGATTAGCGTAGCTTCAACAATCGTTCCTTGACGATTACCTCCGGCTATAACTTTACCGCCCTTAGAGGTTGCATCCTGAATGATGGCGTCCATTTTCTCAGCAGCTTCCATCGTTACTAAAGAACCCAAAACAACCATATCTCGAGGATTGCCTGCAGGCAGTGCATTCGCTTTTGCAGCAAAAGCTTCTATAAACTGATCAGCAATGCCTTCATGCACGATAAGTCGCTCAGTTGACATACAAATCTGTCCTTGATTCATGAATGAACCAAATGCAGCTCCATTCACGGCAGCTTCAACATCAGCATCGTCTAAAATGATCATCGGTGCTTTGCCGCCTAACTCTAAAAGCACAGGTTTAAGTTGTTCGGCTGCTCTTTGCGCAATAATCCGACCAATGCTGGTAGATCCTGTGAAGTTGATATGGCGTACTTCAGGCGTGGAGATTAATGCAGCGACAATTTCTGCTGCATCTTCCGGCGCATTGGTTATTACATTCAGCACGCCATCTGGAAAACCTGCCGCCTTAAAGGCTTCACCAATCGCCAGATGAGTTGCCGGACATAACTCGGAGGCCTTGAGTATCACTGTGTTACCACAGGCTATGGCCATTGCTACCGCTCGAACACCTAAAATTACCGGTGCATTCCACGGTGCAATGCCCAGACAAACACCTAATGGTTTACGCTGAGACATGGATAAAGTGCCAGGTTTGTTTGCAGGAATCACCTCACCGGTGATTTGAGTGGTCATTGAAGCTGCCTCTCGCAGCATTCCGGCAGCTAACATGCAATTAAAACCACCCCATGGTCCTGTTGATCCTGTTTCAGTGATCATGGTCTGAATGATCTGATCAGTCATTCCTTCTAATTCATCCGCAGCTTTAAGTAATAAAGTTCGACGTTCGGTGGGTCCCGTTTTAGACCATGCCGGGAAAGCTTGTGCTGCCGCTTTTGCTGCTTTTAGTGCATCTTCTACGGAAGCTGCAGCAGCTGTTGTTGCCACTTCGCCAGTCACAGGGTCACGGCGTTCATAGGTTCGATCATTAGTAGCAGCTACTTCTGAGCCACCAATCAGTAGTGATTTTTTCATACGGGTTCCTCTTTTGTGGTTTTTATTTCAACACTTTGCCAGGTCGACAAAAATGTCACTATTTTGCTATGAAACATGAAGGTGAAGCTATTTCATGAGTATCTGTTTTACTAAGCCAGCAACTTGCCGCGCTCTACCAGGGTTTGGATGCGTCCCTGCAAGTACTCTGAGTCCCCAGATATTGTTCATGAGAAATGCCGCGAGAGCCTCACAATCGACACCGGATCCCAACTCACCTTTTTCTTGTGCTTTATTTAACGCAGAAAGAAAAATCGATTCAATCTCTGCAAAGTGTTTTTTGATATGTTCGCGCACCTCAACATCGCGCCTGGAGAGTTCCAGTACGGTATTAACCAGAAAGCAACTATTCTGTTCAGAACGTGATTCGATAATGTCTACCAGTTGGTCAAAATACTCTTCGATGGCACGCAAGGGTGAGTCAGCGTTTTTCAGGTGTTGACGCAATTTATCTGCGCTGTTTGCGCCATATCGGTCCAGGGTGGCTAGAAAGAGCCCTTGTTTAGACTCAAATGCTGCGTATAGGCTACCCGGCTTCAGCTTAGTCGTTTCAACAAGGTCAGCCATACTGGTAGCACAATAGCCATGCTCCCAGAAAGCTTGCATAGCCTTGTCCAAAACCCTGTCGCGATCGAATTGTATTGGTCTCGCCATTTCTGCACCGAATAGTTAAAAAACTGATTGCCTGGCCATTCTAACGTTATTGAATGATTACTCAAAATAATACTTGAGCATTCATTCAATAACAAGTAGTATTGTTGAGCGTTCATTCAATAACTCAATGACCACTAATAGGAGCTAACCATGCAAACTCTGCAATCCACGATCGATCAATATAACGCTGCAAAAAGAGAATCAATGCCGGCCGAAGTACTGGAAACCATGGCCAGAGCCATGTCCGAACTCAAAGACTCTGGAATTGAAAACCAGGTACTTCGAGCAGGAGATCGCATTCCAGAATTCAGCCTTCCCAATCAGCACGGAGAGATACGCCGCTTTGCGGATTATCTTGCAGAATCCCCGGTTGTACTGAATATTTATCGTGGTGGCTGGTGTCCTTATTGCAACTTCGAAATGAAGGCACTAGCTGATGCATTGCCTGAGATTGAGGCTGCTGGCGCTCGCCTCATAGGAATGTCACCCGAAACCCCTGAGCGTGCTCAGGACACCGCAGCGCGAAATAATATCGGGATCGAGATTCTCAGCGACGCTGGTAATGTCGTCAGTGAGAAAATGGGCCTGGTGTTTAGCCTGGCGGAAGAGTTGCGTCCGATCTACCTCGGGGCCGGGCTCGATATTCCTGCTTACAACGGTGACGATACCTTTATGTTACCAGTACCGGCCACATACATCGTAGGATCGGACGGGGTTATCAAATTCGATTTCGTTAATGCTGACTACACTCAGCGCCTGGAACCACAGGATATTGTTGCGATTCTTAACAAAATGTAACTGACTAGATCCGCTGATGAGACTATCAGAAGCCCATGCCAGTATGGTGAGCTTCTTCTTTTAATTTGTACCAGTGACTGCAGCCTCCGTATCCTGTACGAAAGCTATAGTGAAGCCCAATGTCGGCACATTCCTGCCTATTGCACCGCACAATACGAATGTCTGCTAAGGAAAAGGAGCTATTCATATTCTGACCTTAAATGACTACTGACGACTCTGTACACCGGAAAAAATGGTGAGCCTATAGGGTATAAAATTATCGGGCGGCTACTGGAAAATCTGTCAATAACTGCACGAATATCATGGTATTGGAACAGCAAGCGTTATAGGCGTAATATATAGTCTCCATGCGTAAAGATTAAGGAATTAATAATGTCGCATTCAAAAGGATTTACCCCATTGCTTAAAGCAGACATAGCTTTGTTCTGATGGGAACATTTGATCAACAGAACCAGCACGTTGAGCATCAGCAAAATGCTGACACCATCAATAATTATGGTGTGCCCTTTGAGCAATACAAAGCAGACCTGACAGAGAAGGAAAAAGAGATTCGCTGCCTGCTGAAAAATGCAGCCCTGGACGAGAGGGAGAAAGCAGAACTCAATCAAAAACTTGCAAGGCTTGAGCAACTCCGTCTGGATGAGCGAGCGAGTTACGAAGCCCATAAGAAAGACCTGGAAGAACGACTGAATCGCTTAGATCAACTCAGCGGAAAGGTTCCAGAAAAGCTCATTAAAGAAGCTAAACTCGCACTGGCAAAAGGCGATAACGTAAAAGCAGACCAACTCTTTAGCCAGGTAGAAGAGCAGGCAGATCCACATATAGCCGCTGCCGCAGAAGCGGCTTACCAGCGTGGCAAATTGTCACAAGATGCCCTTCAATATCATGAAGCATTCCAGCACTACCAACGCGCCATTCAACTAACCCCGAACAATCCAGAATATCTGGAATCAGCAGCATCAATGGCAAAAACCGTGGCGCAATACTCCAAAGCGATCGATTGGAATGAACAGGCGCTTAAACTCTACCTCGAACAGAATGGCGAAGATTCAGCAGATGTAGCGGGGCTCAGGAATAACCTGGGTTTAGCCTGGCAGGCGCTCGGCAAGTATGAGAAGGCGATCGGTTATTATGAGCAGGCACTGGCAAGTAACCTCAAGACCTACGGCGAGGACCATCCAGATGTGGCGATTAACCGCAACAACCTGGGCTTAGCCTGGTATGTCCTCGGCAAGTATGAGAAGGCGATCGCTTATTACGAGCAGGCACTGGCGAGTGGCCTCAAGACCTACAGTGAGGACCACCCCAGTGTAGCCACACGTCGCAACAACCTGGGCTTAGCCTGGTATGCCCTCGGCAAGTATGAGAAGGCGATCGCTTATTACGAGCAGGCGCTGGCAAGTGACCTCAGGACCTACGGTGAGAACCACCCCAGTGTAGCCAGTGACCGCAACAACCTGGGTTCAGCCTGGCATGCCCTCGGCAAGTATGAGAAGGCGATCGGTTATTTTGAGAAGGCGCTAGAGAGTGACCTCAAGACCTACGGTGAGGACCACCCTGATGTGGCGATTGAACGCAACAACCTGGGTATGGTCTGGAAGGCCCTCGGCGAGCATGACAAGGCGATCGGTTATTTGGAGCAGGCGCTAGAGAGTGACCTCAAGACCTACGGCGAGGACCACCCTGATGTGGCGATTGACCGCAACAACCTGGGTATGGCCTGGAAGGCCCTCGGCAAGTATGAGAAGGCGATCGGTTATCATGAACAGGCACTGGCGACTTTTCGAAAAGTACTGGGTGAAGACCATCATAGAACCATTGCCGCAGCTAACAATCTCGAAGCTGCCAGGGCTCAGCAATAGCTGGAAAACAAAAGGTTTTTAAATACTCGGATAGCATTCAAATCAAACCACTGGGAGGTAAATAGTCATGGCTACTTTCAATCAACAGGGACAATCTGTACACACCCAATATAACGCCGAAACGATTAATTTTAATAAGGTGAGTACAGCCGATGATTTTCGGCAACAATTGCTAAGTGTCCAGAGCGAATTGCTAAAAGCGAGGGAAGCAGGGGCGGTAACAGATGATCAGGCCATTGATGCTGAATACCAATTGAATAAAGCATTGGCTCAGGCTAAAAAGCCTGCGCCAGACAGGAAAACATTGGTAGAGCATTTATCCTCTGCTAAAGACCTGGTCTCCGGAGTCAGTGGATTAGCAACGGCTATCGCTGGTGCAATTACAGCGGTTGGCGTGTTGTTCTGATGGGAACGTTTGATCAACAGAACCAGCATGTTGAGCATCAGCAAAATGCTGACACCATCAATAATTATGGCGTGCCCTTTGAGCAATACAAAGCAGAACTGACAGAGAAGGAAAAAGAGATTCGCCGCCTGCTGAAAAATGCTGCCCTGGACGAGAGGGAGAAAGCAGAACTCAATCAAAAACTTGCCAAGGTTGAACAACTCCGTCTGGATGAGCAAGCGAGCTACGAAGCCCATAAGAAAGACCTGGAAGAACGACTGAATCGCTTAGATCAACTCAGCGGAAAGGTTCCAGAAAATCTCATTAAAGAAGCTAAACTCGCACTGGCAAAAGGCGATAACGTAAAAGCTGACCAACTCTTTAGCCAGGTAGAAGAGCAGGCAGATCCACATATAGCCGCTGCCGCAGAAGCGGCTTACCAGCGTGGCAAATTGTCAGAAGATGCTATTCAATATCATGAAGCTTTCCAGCACTACCAACGAGCTATTCTACTAACCCCGGACAATCCAGAATATCTGGCATCAGCAGCATCAATGGCATATACCCTCGCGCAATACTCCAAAGCGATCGACTGGAATGAACAGGCGCTTGAACTCTACCTCGAACAGGATGGCGAAGATTCAGCAGATGTGGCGCGGCTCAGGAACAACCTGGGTTTAGCCTGGTATGCCCTCGGCGAGTATGAGAAGGCGATCGGTTATTTGGAGAAGGCACTGACAAGTGTCCTCAAGACCTACGGTGAGGACCACCCTCATGTAGCTATTTATCGCAGCAACCTGGGCTTAACATGGCAGGCCCTCGGCAAGTATGACAAGGCGATCGGTTATTTTGAGCAGGCGCTGGCGAGTGGCCTCAAGACCTATGGCGAGGACCATCCAAATGTGGCGATTAACCGCAACAACCTGGGTTCAGCCTGGCATGGCCTCGGCGAGTATGATAAGGCGATCGGTTGCTATGAGCAGGCGCTGGCGAGTGACCTTAGGACCTACGACGAGGATCACCCCAGTGTAGCCCGTGATCGCAACAACCTGGGTTTGGCCTGGAAGAACCTCGGCGAGTATGAGAAGGCGATCGCTTGTTACGAGCAGGCGCTGTCGAGTGACCTCAAGACCTATGGTGAGGACCACCCCAGTGTAGCCCGTGACCGCAACAACCTGGGTTCAGCCTGGCATGGCCTCGGCAAGTATGAGAGGGCGATCGGTTATTATGAGCAGGCACTGGCGAGTGACCTCAAGACCTACGGTGAGGAACACCCTGATGTAGCCACACGTCGCAACAACCTGGGTTTGGCCTGGAAGAACCTCGGCGAGTATGAGAAGGCGATCGCTTATTACGAGCAGGCGCTGGTATCTTTACGAAAAGTACTGGGTGAAGACCATCCTTATACAAAACAAGCAACAAAAAATCTCGAAGCTGCCAGGGCTCAGCAATAGCTGGAAAATTTTGATAAAAACTTGCTGGTAGACATAAAAACCGATAGGCAATCAGCGAGAGGGATAGCGAGGGAGACAGCGGATTCGCCATACAAATAACGGTGGATAGAATCAAACAAAAGCATAAAGGGACAGAGTACAAAAGCAGTAAATAAGCCCATGATATCTTTTTCCTGTTGCCCCGAACCTCCGATGTAACTCTGAAACTGAGGGATGTTCTCGCAGTTCATAGAACCCGAAGAAAAAGCCCGAGTCAGAATCTTCTCGATATCTTTAGCAGAGTAAGGACGGCTGTTAGAAAAAGAAAAACAGGTTTTGTCTTCTTCCTGGAAATCAAGGGCAGACTTCTTGAAGCGTTTTTTACGACAAAAATGTATGGCTCCACATGCTGCCGCCTCTTTCTCAGTCCCTAGAATAATGATTTGCGTTACCAGATAAATGCCCCCACCTATATCCATTATCCCGGCAATGAATTCAGGGATAGATCCAGAAATAATGGCTAAAAAGGATATAGAAGACAGGAATACTTCCATATTCAGCAAAAGTATTTATTACCCCCTGAAAAAATAGATAGTTCAAGTTTTTCAAATAGTTTAACTCCTTGTTACCGGTGGAAAAAAGCCACTTTATCTGAGTTTTTTAACGGGCTTTCAAGGTGCGGCATCTTATGATTATTAACGACCAGAGTTGATATTAAAAACAGCAAAAATCAGGCCATGAATATAACATTGTGTTTCGATGGTTATATTTCCTTGATGCATGTAAGGCGTTACTGAATGGTAACGCTTGATAGTTTTAGGTTCCGATTGGGTAACCAAAATACATAAGTCGGAGGTTTATCGTATGCATTCAGTCTTCGAAAAGTGAGGCAGATACTGACTCGCAGATATAAATATAGTGAAATGAAGTTCCATGGCGCGAATATTGCTCAGGGTTATAGGTAAAAGTAATTAAAAAATATGAATAATCAATTAATAGATCAATGCGGGCGACATATTAATTATCTGCGGCTTTCAGTGACAGATCGTTGTGATCTGCGTTGCAAATACTGTATGCCCAAAGGTTTCAGGGATTTTTCTGCACCTCAGGAGTGGTTGAATTTTGATGAGATAGAAAAAACGGTGTCATTGTTTGCACAGGCTGGTATTGAGCATCTACGCATTACCGGGGGAGAACCACTGGTACGTGAAAACATCGATCAGCTCATTCAACGCCTCTCCATTATTCCAGGGATAAAGGATTTGTCTTTATCGACCAACGCGGTACGTCTTGAAAAATATGCCGAAAGATTGAAACAGGCGGGTGTGCAACGATTGAATGTCAGTCTCGATTCACTGGATGAACATCGCTATGCAGAGATCACTGGTGGTGGAAAATTAAGCAAGGTTTTAAATGGGCTGCAACAGGCGAAACAGTTGGGTCTGGGCCCGATCAAAATTAATTGTGTGTTAATGAAAGGTTTCAATGAAGATGAAATTGATCAAATGCTTGAATATTGTGCAAAGCATGGTTTCACCCTGAGGTTGATTGAAACTATGCCTATTGGCGATACTGGACGCTCTGCTCAATCCCAATATATGAGTCTCAATATCATCAAGGATCAGCTAAGTCAAAAATACGATTTGATCCCTGATCTTATGCCTGGGGCAGGGCCGGCACGCTATTTTCGTTTGCAGGGCAGTTCTACCAGGATTGGATTTATTACACCTATTTCTCAGCATTTTTGTGAAACCTGTAATCGTTTAAGGCTTTCCTGTGAAGGCGATATTTTTACCTGCCTGGGTGATGAAACACGTTATCCATTGGGGCAGTATCTACGTGCAGGGCAAAGTGATGCTCAGATGCTGGAGCATATCCATAAGGCGATTAATCTCAAGCCAGAGAAGCATGAATTTAAAAATGATCGACAGAGAGTTGTCCGCCTGATGTCGATGACGGGTGGATAGCTGAGTCCGTTAGCAAACACTAACGTGATGCTTGCACTGTCGTTTGTAGTTTCTCAAATTTGGTTGCCAGTGCTACCGTCATTTTTTCTTAATAGAGAAAATGTCTCAGTTAACCGGGTGTTTCTCAACATCCGGTTTTTTTTGAGTGAAACAAATGTGGGTTCCGTGATAATTTGAACTTGAATTAAGTGAGTAGAAGAGTATCAAAAATGGCGCAATATAGCTTTGTAGAAGATCCGCGGGGTGGCGTAGGGATGGAAATAATCGCCAGGGATCATGATGATATGTTTAATGCTGCGACTGCAGCCTTATGTCTTTACATGTGGGATCAGGACACTGTAGAGGAGCGTGAAGAGGTCGAGGTTTCATGGTATGGATTCGATATACCAACGACGGTAGTGGGGCTGCTTTCTGAAATTCTGTTCCGGATGGATAATGATGGTTGGGTGTTTAAACGTTTTGTAACGCGCAGTATTGAAGAAGTTGATGATCTGGATGAGCGGCATAGGAAAAAACAGTTAAAAATTACAGGTACCGCCTATGGCGAAAAGTACCGAGCTGATAAACATATTCCACGTTTTCCTGTACAGGCAATATTATTGCCCAGGCTCAAGGTAAAAAAAGTTGAACAAGGGGTGCGCCTCTATTGCGTGCTGGATGCATGATTTTTATCGTGTTACTAAAAAGTAACGCTTCCAGGCATTTCCAGAGATTTTTTACCATTGCTCCGTTACTGATTGGTAACCATGAATTCGTAATATCCACATGAATTGCGATGTAATTATTTGCTAATAAATAATTAACCATAAAATACAGTCACTTAAGTTTGTTTTTTCTCCTTTGGCATAAGGGTTGCTTAGAGTAATCAAACTTCATTGTTTTCAATGGGGTTATTACATACGCACCGAAATATTTCGGTCGAATAAAAATCCTTAGGAGGAATTCTTATGTCAGTTGGTCTCCAGGCTGAACCATCTTTAGGAGTACCGGGTAAAAAGCGCTGGGCCATGGTTATCGACCTACGTCGTTGTATAGGTTGTATGGCCTGTGTCTGCGCAGATAAGGCTGAATATGATGTCCCACTTGGCGTGTGGCGCACCATGGTTAAAGTCAAAGATACCGGAACTTACCCTAATACCAAGCGTCATTTTATGCCGCGACTTTGTAATCATTGCGATAATCCACCTTGTGTACGTAACTGCCCAACAGAGGCAACTTATAAACATGAAGATGGTTTTGTATTGCAAAGATATGATCGCTGTATCGCTTGCAGAACCTGTATTGCTGCTTGCCCTTATAACGCACGTCATGTCCTTCCAAAAAACAGGGACAGAGTAAAAATTAGTGGCGTTATTGATAAGTGCACATTCTGTAATCATCGCGTTGAAAAGGGGCTTGCCCCTGCCTGTGTGCAGACCTGTCTAGGTCGTTCGAGAATTTTTGGTGACCTTAATGATCCGAAAAGTGAAGTGTCTCGTCTGGTTGCTCGTCACAAAACGGTCGTGTTAAAGCCTGACAAAGGTACCTCACCACAGGTTTATTATGTAAAGCCTGATCGAGCAATGACTGAGCAGGTATTCAGTGCCCCGAAATCTTATGCAGCGCGTGCTGATGAAGCAGCGTTCTATAAGCATAACCGTGGCAGTAAATTCTTTTCTGGCGTTCTATAGGAGACATATCATGTTTGAATACATGGACTACAACATCGCTCCTTGGGGGCACGAAATTGTCATTTACTTTTTTCTGATTGGTGCTGCAGCAATGACGTTTGTATATGCTGCTGCACCGGCGGTATTTGGTGATACGCTCGGTGGCGCAGCTAAGGCCATGGAGCCTTTCCAGAAAACGGGAATGATTATCTCATTGATATTGCTGCTTGTCTGTGCACCGCTACTGATCACTGATCTGGGTCAGCCGGGGCGCTTCCTGTACCCGATTATCCATTTTCACTGGACTTCGCCATTGTCCTGGGGTTCTTTGTTTCTACCACTGTTTGGTGCCTGTATCGTGGGTTACTACTTTGGTCTGCTAAAAGAGAATGCCGGCTTAATGCGCCTGACCGGTATTCTTGGGTCATTGCTGGCCTTATCTATGCCTTTATATACGGGGCTGGATTTGATGGTGAATCAGTCGCGTGAATTGTGGAGTAACCCAACAATACCTTTGCTGTTTGTTATTTTGTCGGTCAGTTCAGGTACCGCTGTGGTAGCAGTAACGCAAATGCTTCGAGGCGGAATAAATGAAAAGGTGGCAGAGTTTCTGCACCTGTTTTTATATATCTCGTTGTCTGTCACATTGGCACTATTTCTCGCTGAGTGGGTGGTGTTAAATTATGGATCAGGTGAAAAACAGCAGGCCTATGCCATCATCAATCAGCAGTTTTCTATGCAGTGGTGGGGCTTAACATTCTTTGTCGGAATTCTGATCCCTCTGGCGATGATCGCTGTTCCAAGAATTGGCCGTAATCCGATGGTGTTGACACTTGCGTCTGTGCTGAGTCTGGTGGGTGCTTTTACCTTCAGAGAAGTATTGATCTACGCAGGTCAACTTACCATGATCAATTTCTAAGGAGATATAATAATGAACGAAACATTAAAATTTTCCAGACGCTCCTTCATGAAATTGGGTGGAGCGATTGGAGGGGCTGCTTCGGTGGTTACTTTAGGTAGCAGCCGCCTGGAAGCGATGGAACAGGATCTGGGCGGAAAAGACTTTTCGCCTACCACGGGTGCCGCTAGAACGGCGGTACCTTATACCTGCCTGGCCTGTAATATCGAAGACGGTGGTGTGGCTTATGTAGAGAATGGTCGCATCGTTAAGCTTGAAGGTAATATGGATCATCCAAATACGCGCGGAAAACTGTGCGCCAAGGGTAATTCCGGTTATCTGCATGTGTACGACCCTGATCGTATCATGACGCCTCTATTACGCACCGGTAAGCGTGGAGAGGGTAAGTGGAAGCGTATCTCTTACGCTGAAGCGGCCACGATTCTGGCAGGTAAATTGCGGGAAGTGATTGATCGCTCTAATGAGCATGATGATCCGGCAATTCTGAATGAAATAGTGTTCAAATATGGTCGTGATAGAACGGGTGGTGCGGTTGGTCGATTTATGCACGCGCTTGGCTCCAATACAATTATCAATCATACAAATATCTGTGAATCTTCCAAAAAAGTTGGTCTTGAGCCTTCATGGGGACCAGATATTGAGTCATGCGACTGGGCGAATACTAAATACATACTGAACTTTGGTTCAAATGTACTTGAAACGGCTTATTTCATGAACCCGAATGCGCAGCGCCTGGTTGATGGCGTGGTCGGTAACAAAGCCAAGCTGGTAAGCTTTGATGTGCGCATGTCGAATACATCAGGTTTTGCCGATGAGGCTTTTTATCCATACCCTGGCACCGATGGTGCCATCGCCCTGGCCATGTGCCATGTGATTATGAATGAGGGGCTGTATGACGCGGATTTTATCCGTGACTGGACCAATGTCAGTGTTGAACAGTTGATCGATCATCTGAAGCCGTATACGCCTGAGTATGCAGAAGATGAGTCTGGTATCCCGGCTAAGGATATACGTCGTATTGCTCGCGAATTTGCCACTACCAAGCCGGCAACAACATTCTCCTATCGTGGTCCTGCCAAGCACATTTGGGGTGCTTATCAGGAAGCCTCAATTCATATGATTAATGTGATCACGGGCAATGTTGAAAAGAAAGGTGGTTATTGTCTGCCACGTGGTATGGGCTGGCCTCAACCACAGCCTGAGCCACCCAAGGGTAAGGCTGCAAGTGTACTGGCTGCGCCACCACTATATCCATTAGCCTCGCATCATGTTTCAACGCATGCACCCTATATGATTAAAAAAGGTGAAGCCAGGGTATCGGTGTGGATGTCTTACTACGATAACCCGGTTTACACCTATCCTTCGAGTCATGTATGGGATGATCTGCTGCGTGATGAAACAACCATTCCGTTTTTCACATCATTCAGTCCCTATATGTCTGAAACAACCGAACTGGCCGATCTGATTATTCCGGATGTGACCTATCTTGAACGACATGATCCCGAGTCTATGCCTAGTGGATTATATCCCTGTCTATCCATTCGCCAGCCGGTCACCAAGCCATTGGCGGGTACACAGGAGTTCCGTCAAACGCTGATAGATGTGATGCAAAAGGTCGATCCAGATGGCTCTCTGGGGATGAAGAAATACTTTGCTTTCAATACGGTTGAAGACTGGATGAAAGCTCATTTTGATAATATCCCCGGCCTGAAAGAAGAAGGTGGCTGGAACCACATGAAGAAAAAAGGAGTTTGGCCTATCTACGGTGAAGTGGATAAGACTAGCGCCAAGCTGGTCGATAGAAATGGCAATGAAGTAGAGCCAGAGTATGGTCTGTATACCAAAGAATTGTCTGCGGCTGATATGTCAGGTGCCACAGTCGATAGTGAAGGTCTGATCATGAAAGATGGAAAAGTAATCGGAGTGAATGCCAACGGCAAAAACATGGTGGGTTTTGGAACACCTTCTCACCGGATTGAAATCTATAAAGAAAGCTTTAAGAAATATGGATTCAATCCTATGCCGGTTTATAAGCGACTGGAATCTCGTAACAAGAAGCCGGATGAACTGGTGCTCACTACCTATAAGGTGAATGTGCATACGCAAAGTCGAACCGCTTCGCTGAAGTTTCTGGCCGAGCTGTACCATAAAAATCCAGCCTGGATTAACCCAAAAACAGCCAATTCTAGAGGTATTAAGGATGGTGATTTGATCAGGGTGACTTCAACGCTGGGGCATATTGTGACTCGTGCTCATGTGACACAGGGTATCCATCCTGATGTGGTAGCGATTTCAACCGCCTGTGGTCATAACGCCTATGGTCGCCTGGCCCAGCTGAAACAGAAACAGCAGGCTGCTGACTGGGCGCAAGGTGGTGATCCGGATATCACCAATAATGTCTGGTGGGATGATAAAGGGGTGCATCCGAATCCCATTATCAAGCTCGCCGTTGATCCTATTGGTGGTTCGCAGGGTTGGTACGATACTGTCGTTACCGTATCCAAAGCTCAAGCCGGAGATAAATATGGTGATACCCAGGCGAGTGTTGAGGAATCTATGAAGGATTATGAAGAGACACTACGTTATGCCTATAACGGTGATTTGCATCGTAAACACCATCAGGAAGTGGATATAGACTGGGATAATTTACCACATCCAGCTATGTCATCTGGCGGTCATTAAAACTGATAACACCCTGGCAGTCATGTCAGGGTGTTCTTATTCAGGGGAGCGATATGCAAACAAATATAACAAATAGCACTGAAGCACAAAGTGGCAGCGAGCAGTCAATGATTAATCAGGCCTTACATAATAGAGTGGAAAATGTACTGTCCTTGAGCGGTCTTTTTGGTTTTTTTAGTCGCTGTATTGAGCAGGAAGCGGATGCTGAATTTTTACATATGTTACGTAATGAATTGAGGCCCTCGATTGAGGAATCGGGACTTCAGTTTGATGAAAGTTTCTATACGGTACCAATAGACGAGTTAAAGGAGATACTGGCAGAAGAATTTACCGGCTTATTTGTCGCGCCGGGCTGTGTCAGTCCCTACGCATCGGTTTTTGAAACCGGTTGTATGTTCAAGGAGCCAGCGGATAAAGCACTCAACGCTTATCAGCAGGCTGGCTGGGATTATAAAAACGTCTACAGCGGTGAATTTCCGGATCATATAGGTACAATGCTGGGTTTTTATGGAATCCTGTGTGCTACCGAGGCAGACAGTCTTGATGCGGGTGATGTAGAGTCTGCAGACAGGATTAAGGCAGTTCGAGAATCATTTTTAGTTGAACAGTTGGGACGATGGGGGCCGGGGTGGTGTCATCTGGCTGCACAGGCCGCCAACCTGACTTTCTATAAACAGATTTTGACTATGGTTGAGCAAACATTATGGTCAGAATTGACGCAGATGGTTGATCGACGTGAATTGAAGGCGCTGGCTGAACTGAATAAGCGCGAACCCAAGCGTATGGATTATGATGCCGACTTCAGAAAGGCATCAGGATTATGAGTCAACAGGCTTTGCGAGTATTAGTGGTTGAAGCCTCGGGTCGAGGCTTTCTCAATCACTATTCTCATGCATTAGCGCTGGGATTGCATCAGCAAGGTGTCGAGGTTGAGTTGTTAACCGGCGAGCGTGATGAGCTGGTTGGCTGGAATGTGCCATTCCCCAAACAGTCCTGCATTCAGTCAGGTCGTAAAGGGTGGCGTTGTGTGCGAGAAAAAATCGCTCGTAGCAAACCCGATGTCGTACATTTTCAGTGGGTTGATAATCCGCTAGCTGTTTATCGCTTGCTGCGATGGATGAAGCGACGTGGTATTAAGGTCGTGTATACCCCACATAATGTATTACCGCATGAAAAAAGGTGGATACTGATGCCATTTTATCGCTTGCTTTATCAAGCGATGGATAAGGTAGTAGCGCGTGACATGCATATTGCCTGGGCATTAGAAGAGCTGCTGGATGTGCACAAGGAAACTATTGAGCACATACCAGGAAGCCCCAATTTATTAGCAACTCGTTTCACTGAATGTGACGATTCTCTATTCCCTGATAAAACAACGGGTGAAAAACGCATACTGTTCTTTGGTCATGGCTGTAGCCGTAAGGGGCTGGATATGTTACTTAAGCTATTCAGCGAAAATGACTGGCCTGAGCAATATCACTTGCTGCTAGCAGGTGAGGGCGTGTTATCAAAGGTGCCTGAGTCATTGCTGATGTCTGCCAGAAAGAAAATAAAAATCACAGCAGTGCATCAATATATTGCGCCCAATCAGGTCGCTAATTTATTTTCCAGTGCAAATCTATTGGTTATGCCTTATATCAAGCAATGCAAAAGCCCATTACTTGATTTGGCTGCTGCATTAAATTTACCTGTGCTGAAATCAAACCGGGTTGAAGGTGCAGATTTTCGTGAACATATCCATGGCTTGACTTTTTCACATGATGACCCTGATGCATTGTTAACTCACCTGAGAAATTTTGAATGGGTGAGTAAAGTGAAAATTAATTTGCATAGTCTGGGAACTGCTGAGGCATCAATTCAACGTTTGGCATTTGGGCATAAAAACCTGTATCAGTCGCTTATGAATATGCGGGGCGTTGATATTCACGATGCGCTATTAACACATAATAAAGCAACCGTTTAAAATCAGGTGAAAATAGAAAATGTGCAGGCTTTGAATAGCCCGCAATCTTTAAAAAGAATTAACCAACTGAGGGTTTATGTCAGGAGCAGGTAACACGATTATATTAATAGCCCATGATAATAAGGTCGCTGATTTGATCAAGTTAATGGGTAGTAAAAAACACGTGTTTGAACAATACCGCTTATTGGCTACCACCGAAACAGGTGAAGCCATTGAGCAGGCATTGGGGCTTGAAGTCACACACGTGTTTTCCGGTAAAAAAGGGGGAGAGATTCAATTGTGTGGACTGGTTTGTACCAATTCAGTCAGAGCAGTTTATTTCATTCGGGATGCGGTTAATCCGGCATATGATGAACCCGATATTTCTCCATTCTATCGTGCTTGTGATATCAATAATGTACCACTTGCTTCCAACATGGTAAGTGCAGTTGCGCTGACTCACTGGTTGGGAAGAAAAATTCCTGAGCCAGCAAAAGTGGCTAGCCAATGAGTTGTTTATGCGATTAATGAACCAGCAGCAGGCCGGCGAGGTTTTATCATTATCAGATCTCATCATTGAAGATGAAATGTGTATCAATCTTCGTGGCCGCATGATGCATTGCACCGCATGTAGTGATACCTGTCCTTCACAGGCGCTGACTTTAAGTGTCGATGGCATTGAACTTGATAAGGAAAAATGTACCAGTTGTAATAGCTGTCTGCCATCCTGTGCAGCGGGTGCGTTAAGATCTAGTGGGTTTATCCCATCACGTTTTCTGGAAACACTAAAAGGTAAGCAGGAGATCCATTTTCATTGTCGCAACAGCAAGGATAAAGGGGGCGGTGTAGTCATTCCCTGTCATGCTGTGCTGGATGCGCGTTTACTGGCATCGATTAGAGCGGAAGGATTTAGCGATGTAAAGATGCATGGTCTCGATCAATGCAGGGACTGTGATCTGGGTGATGCGCGTACACACATCAAAAATATTATCGAGATTACTCAGTCCTGGATGGGTGAAAATGCTGCTAGCCTGGATTTAAAACCAGAACAAAACGATGCTAAAACAAAAGATCGTGAATTTCAGGATCAGACACATTTGGATCGACGCTCATTTTTACGTTTTGGTGGTGCGAAAACGGTTAACCATGTCGTCGAGTGGCTTGTACCTGCGCTGATGCAGGATGAAGAGGATGAAGAAGAGTTATTACCTTTTTATCAGGCGAGTGAATTTCCTCAACGAGCGGCAGCGTATCTGGCAGCTCTGATCCAGCGCATTGAACAGGTACCGTGGGCATCCGAAACTAATCTACCCTGGCAGATACGTACTGTTAACGAGGATTGTAGTGGCTGTTTGTCCTGTGGAGAGCGTTGTCCGACTGGCGCATTAAATGCCGAAGAAACACCAGACTCAAGAAACCTGTCATTTGATCCTTCGTTGTGTACAGACTGCAAACTGTGCGAAAAGATTTGTCCGGAAAATGCGATAACAGTGAGTAGTGCTAATAGTGTTGAAGATGTTTTAGCGGGCAGTGTCCTGATCATGCATATGGGTCAGACAGGTTGTAAACAATGTGGCGGGGCATTTATTCCCGCGCAAACTGATGAAGATATCTGTCCGATCTGCCGTAATGAACAGGATCTGGATGAAGAGTGGATGGAGATGCTATCTGAATAAAAAGGCTGCGCTACCTGTATTGATTGTGTTGCTGATATTGAGTGGGATTTACTGGTGGTGGCAACAGCCTGAAACGCCACAACAGATGTTTGAGGTTCGATGTGCAAGTTGCCATGAATTGCAGATTGAGAAGTTATGTGAATTTCCGAGTGAATTACGTGCTGACATCGTAGATGTGATGCGTAGGGATCATGGTGCTGCTGAAGTAATCAGTGAGCATGAAGCAAGATTGATACAACAATACTTTAGGGGAGAATTCCGATGTCGGTGAATTTTGATCAATACCAAAGTCTCGAAGAAGATATTTTACAGTGTCTGAGTGAAATATATGCCGGTGAAAATGGCCCCGATATTGTCTCTTCAGGTCAGATTTATGATGTGGTTGTGACCGCAGGTGCAGCGAGAATTTTACTGGACCCTCAGCATATTCCTAATGACTCTGAGGAGATGCTGGCAGAGGCTATTACGCCTCTGGTTGAGTCCATTCCTGGCATTGATCGAGTGATTGTTAAGCCGCGTCCAAAGTCCATCGCGCAACGCGAATCCATACCGGGTATAAGGCATGTCGTTGGTATACATAGTGGCAAGGGCGGTGTAGGCAAATCGACGGTAACTGCTAATCTGGCCGTTGCATTAGCTCGTCAGGGTTTGTCGGTCGGACTGCTGGATGCTGATGTGTATGGTCCTTCGGCACCCACATTGATGGGTATCAAGGGTCGTGCTGAAACTTCTGAAGCAGCAGAGAAGATCGAGCCGATTATGGCTCACGGCGTAAAAGTGATGTCGTTGGGCCTGTTGCTACCTGAGGATCAGGCGCTTATCTGGCGGGGGTCTTTGATCGATGAAGGATTGCCGCAATTATTCAATGATATTGCATGGGGAGAGCTGGATATTCTGCTGGTGGATTTGCCCCCGGGAACTTCCGATGTGCATCTATCGGTAGCGCAGAGTGTGGCCCTGTCAGGTGTCATCACGGTGACCGCTCCGGGGCAGGTCTCCATTGATGACGTGCGCAGGGGGTTGGAAATGTTCGCAGATATTGCTGTGCCAAGCCTCGGGCTGGTGGAAAATATGTCTGGCGTTTTGTGCAAAAAATGTCATCACAAAGGGGATTTGTTTGGCCAGGGTGGTGCGCAGGAATTATCACAGATGACGGGCATACCGCTGTTGACGACATTGCCTTTTATGCCAGTGGTAGCGTTGGGCTCAGATAATGGCTTACCGGTAGCTACAGAAGATAGCGGCGTGGGAGCTGATTTTTATGAACTGGCCAGTTTGCTGTCATCAAAACTGCAGCTCAATCAAATGAGAGAGGTGTTGCAATGAAAGATTTTGCAGAATTCCCCGTTCAGATAGAGGTCAACAACACTATCCAGACTTCTGAAGACCCCTGGTATGCGCAACCTCAGGAGCCTCTTGAGGGTATTGCCAATGTCGTGTTGGTCGCAAGTGGTAAAGGGGGGGTAGGTAAGTCTACGGTTACTGTGAATCTCGCCTGTGCGCTGGCTCAGGCAGGCAAGCGCGTAGGTATACTGGATGCCGATCTGTATGGTCCGTCGATCACACGTATGATGGATACCGACGCTGAGCTACCCGTGAACGAAGATGGCTTTACGATGCCGATTGAGAAGCATGGTGTGCACACCGTTTCGGTGGGTAATGTGATGCCACCAGAAGCAGCACTAGTCTGGAAGGGCCCACTGGTAACCCAGACTTTATTACAAATGTTTAGAGATATTGCCTGGCCGGAGCTTGATATATTGCTTGTCGATCTACCGCCGGGTACGGGTGATGTGCCGTTAACGATTGTTGAGCAGATTCCTGTTACGGGCTGTGTGCTGGTGACTACGCCGCAAAAGTTATCGGTGGTCGATGCATCAAGAGGTATCTCGATGTTTCATGATCTGGATATCCCGGTTTTTGGGGTGGTGGAAAATATGAATCAGTATGTCTGCCCTTGCTGTGGAGAAGTACAGGAGTTATTCCCAGATGGTGCAGCACAGCTGCTAGCAGAACGAAAACATGTCAAATATCTGGGTGGGATCCCGCTCGACCCAAATGGCCAGCAGGCTGCCGATCAGGGAGCGCCGCTAGTATTATCAAGCCCGGACTGTATGGCAGCTCAGGCTTTTATAGCTCTCGCGAATGAGGTCGATGCCGCGATCAATAAAGAACGGGCATCTCAAATTTATAATGCCGATCCACAGGTGCAGGCAAACCATGAAATTTTCTGGGAAAACTTATTAGATGATTAAGGTGATCGTATGAATAAATCAGCAAAACTTCTTGTGCAACATCAGCCGGGCGCTGCCGATGAGGAGCTGGAATATACATGGATGGAGGGTGCAGATGCTTTCATCATAGACCCCTGTGACTGCGATGTTGAAACCGTGAATGCGATTCCAGTAGATGAGATGATGATAATATCCAGTGATCCTGGAAATACGCTTCATTTACAACAGGATAAAACATGCCGCTGGGTTTGCGATGAGGGTTTGCAGAAGACTGCAGAATTACGTGATGAGTGGAAAGAATCAGAGTGGATTCCAAAATTAACGGTTTTTCGCCCTCATACCAGTTATCGATTCTCTGGTCCTGCCATCGGTGAAGGGTTTTCATTCTACATTCCTGATACCTCTACGATCAGAGGCTGGCGCGTCACCGATGGGGATATTTTATTGTCTGAAGCCGTACAGAAAGCCAGAGCATTGGGATTTACTTCAGTCTGGTTGCATTCCCTTGATGCGGAAAATGAAGCCAAAGGGCTGGAGCTGGAAATGCTGGATAGAACTGAAGGGAGTGAGTTGAATGTCTGGTTGTCTGGGGGGATATCTAACCCTCAGCATCTAAAAAATATGGTTCGTGTAGGAGGAGCCAGCGCAGCCGTGGTAGACAGTGAATTTGCCAGGACGCATGGAATAGAGGCATTAAACGAGGCTCTGCTTCCTGTCGCAGCGGAACCCGTTACTGCCGAAGTTAATTTTGTCTGTGGCCAGGGCTGTAGCCCTGCTGTATAGCTTGTGACTAAATTGTGGGTAGTGATACTGCTGGGCGTTTTATATAGTGGCTATCTATTGGCGCAAGGCTATACTGAAATTTCAGCTGCGGAGTTATTGAGCTGGCAGCAAAACGGTAAGTCAATGATGTTGCTGGATGTGCGCGGTCGCGATGCTTACTCAAAAGCAACACTTTCGGGTGCTATCAATGGTGGGTTAGACCCAAAAGGTTTTCTACCGGGCAGCAATCGCGCCCCGGTGGTTTTAATTATTCCCAAAAGCGCTGAAAAGGGTTTCACCAGGTCCTGGGTAGATCGATTAAAAAATGCTCATCTGGATGTTTACGTGTTCAGTGCTGGTATCAATGAATGGATCGCGCAGGGTGGTCAGGTCTATGAACCTGAGACTTATTATTCGAAACCGGGTACGGTTCCCTTTCGAATCCCAAAAGGACTTTGTGAAGAAGGAGAACCGGCGCAGATATTTGAATGATACGACTCTTATTGGCCAGGTTTTTAGCGGTTTGTGTTATTTTGCTTCCTGTCAAAGTGATATCAGATATTAATGTCCCGCTATGTGAGAGCTGTCATTCCGAGCAGACTGAATCCTATCAACGCAGTAAAATGGCTATCGCTGCGCAAACCGTTACTTTTATTAATGAGTGGAATCAAAAAGGTCAACCTGATCGCTGTTTTAATTGCCATTCACCCTCTTTAACTCAAGGGGTAGTATGTACTGACTGCCATCAGGGCGCTAATCATCCCTTTAATTTAGCAACGGATATCAATATTTGCAGCCGCTGCCATGATGCACCCGGTGAAATAACGCTAAGAAGCTACTATCAGTCACCTTCATCTAGAAAAGGTGAGCGCTGTAGTGCCTGTCATTTGAATATCAAAGTATCAGGGCATGAGTTTTTAGGCCCATCAACACCTGGTTTTTTAAAGGGGGTTGCCAGACTGGACATTGCCTTAAGAATAGAAGGCGATGACACAATAGCAATTGTGAGCATTAATCATAATGCAGGTCATGCTGTACCTGGAGGCACTACGGGAAGATCAGTCTGGTTGTTAGCTGATCAGTTTAATGATGCTGGAGAAGTTATGAGGCTATCAGAAACACGTTTTGGTTGGCAGGATCATCAGCAGCAAGGGTGGAAAGATAACACTTTGCCTGCTGGTTGTAGTACTGTGGTTGAAATACCTGTAGATTCTGATCCGAAATTAGATAAATTACGTGTTAAACTGATTTACCGGTTTGAACCGGGTTTATTACAATCAAAAGATACAAAACAATTCACTCTAGATGAACTCATCTATCAACTAGAGGGACGTGGTGCATCACGATGAATGCAAAAAACTGGGTGAGATTTTAAAATGAAAAAAGCTGTAGTTTTATTCACGCAGTTTTCAATCACTCTTTTAATGAGCTTATTCATATGGCTCTATTCGGCTAGCTCTTCACTAGCTATAAGTGATACGAAAACATATAAAATTGGATTAACACCTGTATTCCTTACAGATAGAACCTCCTTTATTCATGATTGGCAAAACTATCTTTCTAAAAAGTTGAATGCATCGGTAAAATTTGTTCAGCGTCAAACCTATCAGGAAGTGACAGATTTGTTGATGTCAGGTGATCTGGATGCGGCGTGGTTATGTGGGTTTCCCTATGTGGTTAATAAAAGTGAATTTAAACTGCTGTCTGTACCCACTTATAAAGGAGAGCCTCTTTATCAATCCTATTTGATTGTTCCTGCAACCGATAAAGACACAAAGAATATTGAAGACCTGAAAAATAAGGTGTTTGCTTACTCTGACCCTAATTCAAATTCAGGGTATCTGGTTCCCCAGGTGGATATGATTAAAGCAGGTATCAATCCCAGAACTTATTTTAATAAAACTTTCTTTGCATGGTCACATCAGGATGTCGTAAGGGCGGTCGCTGATGGAGTTGCCCATGCAGGTGCTGTAGATGGGTATGTCTGGGATACGATAGAAAGCATTGACCCACGATTAGCCAGTCAAACCAGAGTGGTTACCCGATCTCAGAAATTTGGTTTCCCACCATTTGTCGTAAAGCGAGGTATTTCCAGTACGAGTGAGTCAGCTCTTAGGCAGTCATTACTCAATATGAATAATGATAAGGATGGGCAGGCCTTGTTGAAAAGATTGAATATCGATAGTTTCATCATGGGTGATGATGAACTTTATGAAGGCATATCAAATTTCGTTAATATTCTTAAGGAAAATAGATGAATATTGGTGATATCAGTTATCGGGTCAAAGTACCAATATTGCTAACTGGAGTTATTTTACTTACCGTCACTGCGGTAGCTTTCGCGCTTAGCTGGCGTGCTTATGAAGATTTAAGAGTAGAAATGTTTAGAAATGCGGTTGAGATTGGTAGTGTCTTATCCAATAGTTTACCAGATGCCATGTTGCGTGATGACTTGTGGAGCGCTTATCGCATGGTAAGAGCAGCCGAGGGTTGGGCGGATGAGGCATCTAATCGCCTGTTAATAGTGCTCGATATGAATGGTCTTATTTATGTTTCAAATAAGCCCAGAGAGCTTTCAGCTACGACGCCCTTAAGAACACATGGAGCTGAATTTGCACGCATTGAGTCAACGCTGTTATCTCTGAGTGGCGAGCTTAAACCACGCTCTTATGAGCATGATGGAGATGTCAATATCTATGTTATTTTGCCCATGTTGAGTGATGGTGTGGCCGTAGGAAATATTGTTATTGGATACGATAAAAAATTATTCTGGCCTCGGCTGATTGATATTATTGAAAGGGTGGTTATTTCTGCTTTTATTGTGGCAATAGTCTTATTGCCATTTGGCTGGTTCTTAGGTAATAGAATAGTCTCACCATTGAGTAAGCTAAATCAATGTATGTCAAAAATTGGACGAGTTAAACCCGAAGAAATTGTGTGTGATTTAGAATTGGGGGACGATGAGATAGGGCAGTTGGGTGAAAGTTTTAAAAGAATGTTAGGGGAGCTAGATGAAAAAGAAAAAATGGAAGTTAATATGCTGGCATCTGAGCGCTTGGCGGCGATTGGTCGGTTAACAGCGGGTGTTGCACATGAGATTAACAATCCGCTAGGTGGCATGTTAAACGCACTGAATACTTTTCGTAAATATAGCAATACCGATGAATTAGGACACGATACTTTTAAGTTGATTGAACGAGGTTTGGAGCAAATTAGAGATACGGTTTCTGCGCTTTTAGTTGAGGCTAATCCTAGAAGTCACGACCTGATGCCGGCAGATATTGAAGATGTACATACGTTGTTATTACCGGTCCTGCGTGAGAATGATGTGTCATTGGTCTTGATCAATGAACTGAAAGAATCTGTAAATTTACCCTCTACGCCTATTCGTCAAATATTAATGAACCTGGCTTTAAACGCAATTCAGGCTTCTCACAAAGATAAAGAGGTTCAATGTATGGTGACATCTACAAACAATACTTTACGTCTGATTGTTGAAAATGAAGGGCCAGAAATTCCACGCGAAAAAATGCTGCATTTATTCGAACCTTTTTTGCAGGATGCAACCGGTAATGGATTAGGATTGTGGGTGACCTATCAACTGGTGTTGCAGTTGGATGGAATTATTGAAGTGAAATCCGTAGCGGGTAAAACAAAGTTTGATGTCTCGTTTACAACCAGGAAAATGGCATGAATAACTCATCTAGATTATGTCTTGTAGAAGATGATGAAATTATGCGTATCTCGCTTTGCCAGAGATTTAATTTAGAATGTATTCCCTGTGATTGTTATGACACGGCAGGTGCAGCCTTATTGGCACTTAAAGAAAATCATTACGATCTGCTCATTAGTGATATCAAACTCCCTGACATGAGTGGAGAGGCGCTCTACAAATCATTGCTGGATTCTGATCAAATACCGCCACCTACCATATTTATTACGGGCTATGGCACCATAGATCAGGCTGTGGAGTTATTAAAGCTTGGTGCGAGTGACTATATCAGTAAACCATTTGATCTTGATGATTTGTTATTCAAGTTGAGAGAGCTATGTCCTTCCCTTTTTAACACTGAAGGATCAGACGATACAGAATTGGGCGTTTCATCACAGATGAGAGGCGTGGTGGCAACTCTAAACCGTCTCGCAGAACATGACGTAGATGTGTTGATAACAGGTGAGTCCGGAGTTGGTAAAGAGTATGCAGCAAAGTATTTCGCAGATAAATACAGAAGCAGTTCTGAGGAACCTTTTATTGCCATTAATTGCGCCGCGTTACCCGAAGATCTTTTAGAGGCCGAATTATTCGGACATGAAAAAGGTGCGTTCACTGGTGCAGTAAAGCAGCGCAGGGGTGTTTTTGAGCAAGCGCATGGTGGAGTGCTTTTCCTTGATGAGATAGGCGAAACCACACCACGCATGCAAGCTAAATTATTACGCTGTATACAGGAGAGGGTTATTCAACGTATTGGTGGCGAGGATTTGATATCGGTTAACGTTAGACTGATTTACGCTACCAACCAGGATCTATTCGCAATGGTAGATCAGGGAACATTCCGTGAAGATTTATTTTACAGAATTAATGTGGCGCATGTTGTCATTCCCCCATTAAGGGAAAGAAAGGCAGATATCATTTGGCTGGCGCATAAAGTTGTGGAGGAGCATGGGAAGAAATATCAGCAACGTAAGATAATATTGCCAATAACTGAGCGATTTCTGGAAAAGCAACTGTGGCCTGGCAATTTGAGGGAGTTAAAAAATACCCTCGAAAGGGTCTGTATATTAAGTAATCAGGAGATTATTGGGCCTAAAGATTTTTACCCACCAGATCCAGTGGTTAATGAATCTATGGGAAGTACCACATTGAAAGATTCTATGGATCAGTATGAGATGAATCTATTACAGGAAACTCTGGAGCATCATGAGTGGAGAATTATTGAATCGGCGGATAGCCTGGGCATAAGTCGTAAAAGTTTGTGGGAGAAAATGAAGCGTTATGGGATTCCTCAATCTAAACAGGATTAGCTATTAAATTTTCCGAGCTACATACTGAGCTATGCCATACAGGCCTATGTGAAGGTTGTTTCCACTTTCGATTTTTTGCAATTAAGATATCAAATTGAAATTATTTGAATGTATCAAAGTTTCCAATCATTCTGACTAATCAATATTACCCCGGTTTTATTTGCTAGTTCAGGAGGTCATTTCCTCGCTGTAGAACAGGTAGGCGTTACGTCCGCCCTCCTTGACATGATACATGGCAGTATCTGCATTGCGTAGAATCTCGTCTGCGTCTTTTCCATGCTGCGGGAAAAGGCTAATGCCTATGCTGCAGGATGCGAAAATCTCTTTGCCTTTAATAAGTATGGGGTGCTGGAATTTTTTCATCAGCTTGTCTATGACGGTCTCTGCATCCTGAGGGCTATTCATATCTTCCAGTATCATGACAAATTCATCTCCGCTGATTCTTGCAACCGTGTCCCCGTCTCGTACTTCCTGCTTTAATCGAATACTCACCTCTTGAAGCAGCTCATCCCCAGCGTGATGACCCAGAGTGTCGTTGATATTTTTAAATCGATCCAGATCGATAAAGGCTACCGCTAAACTCGTATTATGTCTTTTAGCCTGGCGGATGCTTTGTTTTAGGCGTTCATCAAATAGTAAGCGATTGGGCAGGTCAGTTAATGCGTCGTGGTGTGCCAGATAATCCAGTCTTTGCTGCGTTTGTTTAATGGATGTGATGTCAGAAAAAGCGGCAACATAACCCTGTGTTTCTCCATTGTCGTCAGGAATTGAACTGATGTGCAGGAGTTGAGGGTATATCGCACCATCCTTGCTGCGGTTCCAGATTTCGCCTTTCCACTTTCCGCTTTTAGAAATAGATTTCCACATGTCATGATAAAATTTCGCATCATGTTTTTCTGATTTCAGCATATTTGGGTTTTTACCTATAGCCTCTTCGCGACTATACCCGGTTATTTCTGTGAACGACTGGTTGACATCCAGAATGATAGGCGTCAGATCAGTAATAATAATGCCTTCATAGGCGCTGGAAAATACCGTTGCCGCCTGTTTCAGTTTGGCGTTGATGGCTCTTTCCTCGTTGATGTTGGTGGAAATCCCAAAGCGAACCATGCGTTGATCGTCCCACTCAATGGCTTTATCTACGCAGCGATACCAATTCCCGGTGAGTGGATTCTGGTATTCCCATGTATAGCTTTTACCCAGGTTTTCACCGAATATCTTGTCGTTGGTGCAGAATGAGCAGGGGGCGTTTTTCCCCTGTATTACCTGATAACACTTTTTACCGAAGGGTTCCCCCCAAATTTTTTTAAATTGAGGGTTAATATAGAGAAGTTCGTAAGTTTCTGGATCAGCAACATAGATGAAATCTTCACGACTCTCAAACATAGCGCTGAGCTGAATGTTACTTCTAGCGAGAGCTCGTTCAGATTGTTTAAGCTTGGTGATGTCGACAAAAGAGATAACGACTTCCGACACCTTGCCCTGATTATTGTAGATAGGCATGCCGTTAACTAATAGCCAGGTGGTTGAAGGTTGATTTGTTTCTCCTAGTCCAATGACGTAGTCTTTTAAAGGGCGCCCGGATTCAATCACTCTCTTGACTGGATAATCTTTCAGCACCAGTCGTTTTCCAACACTGTCAGTGAATTGCCATTGTGTATCCTCGGCTGTGGAACCAATCATTTGTTGGCTCACCAGGCCTAGAATTTGATTGGCTTTAGTATTGCTCAATAAAATCGAAGTATCAGCAGCATGTACAACAACGCCTGCATGCAGGCTATCGAAAAGGCTGCTGAGCCGATCTGTAGTCTTTTTCAATTGATGAGTACGCTCATTAATGTGTTCTTCCTGAAGTAGCAGGGTCTGTTCCAGCTCATGCGTCAAGGACTGATTCTGTCGCATCTTCAGAATCAATAAAATCATCATGATGCCCTGAATAACAATGACGGTGATGCCGATAATGATCTCGTATAAATGTGCCTCTAATAGCGTTGATTGCTTACCTATAAGCTCGATTTGTGGCGGAAGCTTAGTGATATCAATGCCGTGTTTCCGCAATAAATTCCAGTCAAATAGCAGGGTGCTTTTTGCGGGTACAATGCGTGGTGGATTAAAGGGTCCTGACTTTAGAGCTAACAGACCCTCCTGTAGCATTTGAATGCCTACATCTTCACCTTTTGCGACCATGCCGCCAGTGGCACCAGAGCCAATCATGGTTTCATGAAAAGCAAAGATGGGAAAAGAAGCGACTTTGGATATTTTTTCCAGAGCGGACTCAGGAATCATGCGATTGCCTTCGCCATCACTAAAAATCAGGCTATAGAAGCCAACTGAGTCACTGGGCAGGGAGGCAACTTCAGTCAACAGTTGAGAGAATGGCATATCTATTCGTTCAACAGGTATATCAAGATCGGGTGGAAGACTGTTTTCAACCATGTCCATGGATAACCTGGAACCGGGGTGCGTGGTATCACCAATCAGGTAGATTTGATTTGGTTTAACGGCTGATAAGGCTATATCGATGGTGCGTGGCATATTCTGTGCGTATTCGATGAAGCTATAGGCCAGTGGTTTATGGTTTTCTGGAACAGATCTGGTTTCACCAACCATCGGTATATCCGGCATTAGTGGATAGATATAGTTATTGTAAAAATCGAAGATAACGGGGGAGCCTGATACCAGAATGAGGTCAGGCTTACTGTTTAGAAACTGTTCGGCCCTGGTGCTAAAGTAATTGTGAAGCTTATGGGGGTCAGTGAAACGTTGATCTTCAATCGACTGAATATCAAGCAGGATAGTATTGGATTGCCTGGCACCCTCAAAGGCCAGACCATCGATTTTTGATTTAACGTAGGGGTAGGTAACATCCAGTGAAACTAATACCAGCACGCGAATCTCTTGATCTGCCTGTAACGGAAGGGCTATGCCTATCAACAGCACGAGCCCAAGTGCGGAGAGTTTTATATGTCCCATATGAATACATTATTACCCAGGAACTGAATCCTTTGATTTAGAATAATGCGCCCGTATTGTTCGCCAGAAGGGTGTTTTAACTTCGGCCCTAAAATATATCTTAGATTAGTTTGCTCGAATTTCCTGTTTAAATGTTTTTATAAAGCGCTGAAGGCTGGGAACGTATTGTTGCATATAACGCAATTATGTTTCTTATAAATTTACCTTTATACCGATAAATAAAACAAATAGATTTTGATTATCTTGTTAAAAATCGAGGAGAGCATAGTTATGTTAACGGTCAGAAGAGCAGGCGAACGCGGTCACTTCAAGAATGAGTGGCTGGATAGTAATCATACATTTTCATTTGGTGAATATCATGATCCGCAGCATATGGGCGTATCAGTACTGCGTGTGATCAATGATGATCGAGTTATTCCGGGGGCGGGATTCCCCACCCATCCGCATAACAATATGGAAATTGTAAGTTATGTTCTTGAGGGTGAGCTTGCACATAAAGATAGCATGGGTAATGGCAGCGTCATTCGACCGGGAGATGTACAACGCATGTCCGCTGGAACAGGCATAACGCATTCTGAGTTTAATCCGTCAGATCAAAACGCTACACACTTTTTACAGATCTGGTTACTGCCAGATAGGCGTGGAGTCACCCCAGGCTACGAGCAAAAGTTTTTTAGTGTAGAAGATAAGCAGGGGCAATTCAGGTTGCTGGTTTCTCAGGATGGTCGGGATGGTTCGATTAGTGCAAATAGCGATGTATTGTTATATGGGGCCGTAGTGGATCGGTCGCAGCAGTTAAGCTACGAAGTTAAAAGCAATAGAGTAGTGTATGTGCATGTGGCAAAAGGCAGTGTCAGTATAAACGGAGAATCACTTGGTGCAGGGGATGGAATCACGATTGAAGGAGAGCTTGCTGTAAAGTTACTGGGCACAAATGAGGCGGAGGTGCTGTTGTTTGATTTACCCGGGTAAAAGTTAGGGCACCTCTCGAACCAGAAAGAATTGAGCTATCAAGACCATAAAGGATAAATCTGGGGAACTTTATTCGTTTTCAATGTGGCTTCTGAGGTAAGACTGTTTTATCCTACACGGTTCTGTTTGCTGGCCAGGAAATAGTCAGCTACGTATTAAGTGTGTTTTCGCCTCAGCGGCTACTGATTCTGTTTCCCGCAGAATGGCTTATAGCCCCGCTGACAAGTTACGGCGAAACTTTTTAAATTTCTCATCTGTTGAGCCGAGATGCTTCTTGCAACCCGGTACGGATTTGTTGAGGTTAGTGTATGAACCAGTCAGGATTGCCTCCAAAACAGGGCCTATATGACCCTGCTAATGAGCATGATGCCTGTGGCGTAGGATTTGTTGCCAATATTAAGGGTGTTAAAAGTCACGATATCGTAAGTCAGGGATTACAGATCCTGGACCGATTAACCCATCGCGGTGCTGTTGGAGCCGATCCTCTGGCAGGCGATGGTGCTGGTATTTTGTTACAGATACCCGATGAATTCTTCCGTGCAGAGTCCGGTATTACGCTGCCAGAGTATGGTTCGTATGCGGTTGGTATGGTATTTTTGCCCCAAAATGATGCATCTCGACAGCAGGCGCAGGATCAGTTGGCTCGCCTGGTAGAAGAAGAGGGGCAGTCTGTGCTGGGCTGGCGTGATGTTCCTGTTGATAACAGTGGTCTCGGAGAGAGTGTGCTGCCGCTTGAGCCGGTAGTACAGCAGGTTTTCATCGGGCGTGGTGATAGTTGTGCCGATCAGGATGCCTTCGAACGCAAATTATTTGTCATCCGTAAGCAGATAGACAGGCAAATCCGCATGTCGAATCTGGAAGGCTGTGAAACCTTCTATATTACCTCTCTGTCTTCTCGCACCATTACCTATAAAGGTATGTTGCTGGCTGGACAGGTTGGAGAATATTTTGCCGATCTGAGTGACCCCCGTGTTAAATCTGCATTGGCGCTGGTGCACCAGCGTTTCTCCACCAATACCTTTCCAACCTGGGATCTGGCACAGCCATTTCGCATGATCGCGCATAATGGTGAAATTAATACCTTACGCGGTAACGTAAACTGGATGGCCGCTCGTCGTCATACCATGGCGTCCAGTATTCTGGGCGAAGATCTGTCCAAGGTCTGGCCATTAATCCCCGAAGGCCAGTCTGATTCAGCATGTTTTGATAATGCGCTGGAATTACTGGTTTCCGGTGGTTATTCACTGGCACATGCCATGATGATGCTGATACCGGAAGCCTGGTCAGGAAATCCCTTAATGGATCAGGATAGGCGCGCTTTTTATGAATACCATGCTGCCCTGATGGAGCCCTGGGATGGCCCTGCAGCGGTTGCTTTTACTGATGGACGTCAGATTGGTGCAACGCTAGATCGTAATGGTCTGCGTCCAGCACGTTATCTGGTGACCAGCGATGATTTAATCGTGATGGCATCTGAAATGGGTGTACTGGATATTCCAGAAGAAAAAATCGTCAAAAAATGGCGTCTGCAACCGGGCAAGATGTTTCTGGCCGACCTGGAAACCGGACGTATCATTGACGATTCGGAGATTAAGGCGGAGCTCAGTTCATCTCACCCCTACCAGAAATGGCTGGATCAAACCCAGATCTATCTGAACCGACTGCCTTCCAGTGTACCGCCGATGGCACCTCAGGGTGCAACCTTGCTGCGCTGTCAGCAGAACTTTGGCTATACCTCTGAAGATCTGAAATTTCTGCTGCTGCCGATGGTGCTAACCGGTCAGGAAGCCACCGGTTCAATGGGAACAGATACGCCTCCCTCGGTGCTGTCGCTGCGCGCAAAACATTTGTCGACCTATTTTAAACAGAATTTTGCCCAGGTTACGAACCCTCCTATCGATCCTATCCGTGAAGAACTGGTCATGTCGTTGGTGTCGCTGATCGGGCCACGACCTAATCTGCTGGGTTTCGATGAAGCAGGCACGCATAAGCGTCTGGAAGTTGACCAGCCTGTATTGACTAATAAGGATCTGGAGCGTATCCGTCATGTTGAAACCTATTCGGGCGGTGCTTTTCGTGTACAAACTATAGCGATTACCTATCCGGCAGAGCAGGGGGCAGCCGGTATGAAGGATGCACTGGACCAGTTATGTGCCAGGGCTGAATCAGTAGTGTACGAAGGCTTTAATATTATCATCCTGTCTGATCGTTCAGTGAATGCCGACAATGTTGCTATTCCTGTATTACTGGCCACATCCGCAGTCCATCAGCATCTGATTAGAAAAGGGCTGCGTACGCGTTCGGGTCTGGTGGTGGAAACAGGTGGAGCCCTTGAGGTTCATCATTTTGCGACATTGGCGGGTTATGGCGCCGAGGCAATCAACCCTTATCTGGCTTTCGATACCATTCCGATGTTGAAGGATGAATTTCCTGATGACCTGACCTTTGATGAAGCCCAGTCGCGTTACATCAAGGCGATTGGTAAAGGATTGAAGAAGGTTATGTCGAAGATGGGTATCTCTACCTATCAGTCTTACTGTGGCGCGCAGATTTTTGATGCCGTGGGTCTGTCATCCGAATTTGTTGAACAGTATTTTACTGGCACAGCGACCCGCATTGAGGGTATAGGTCTGGCTGAAGTGGCGGATGATACCCTGCGCTGGCACGACAAGGGTTATGGCAATGCGATGATTTATCAGCAACATCTTGATGTAGGTGGTGACTATGCCTACAGGCTGAGAGGTGAAGATCATGTGTGGACGCCAGAAACCATTTCGAAATTACAGCATGCGACGCGTAAGAATGACTGGTCGACCTTCGAGCAATATTCAAAAGCCATTAATGAGCAGGACAGGCTGTTACTGACCTTGCGTGGATTATTCGAATTCAATTTCGATGCTACAGCCGTGCCGCTAGAGGAAGTTGAACCGGCCAAAGAAATCGTCAAACGCTTTGCCACCGGAGCGATGTCTTTCGGTTCTATCTCTGCCGAAGCGCATTCGACGCTCGCGATTGCGATGAATTCTATCGGTGGCAAGTCGAATACCGGTGAAGGTGGAGAAGAGGTAGAACGTTTTGCACCTCTGCCAGATGGCAGCATGAACCCCATGCGTTCGGCTATCAAACAGGTTGCTTCCGGACGTTTTGGTGTAACCACTGAATATCTGGTGAACTCTGACGATATACAGATCAAGATGGCACAGGGTGCCAAGCCGGGTGAAGGTGGTCAGTTGCCGGGTCATAAAGTTAATCAGCAGATTGCACGGGTGCGTCATTCGACTCAGGGTGTTGGTCTGATTTCACCACCACCGCATCACGATATCTACTCAATCGAGGATCTGGCGCAACTAATCCATGATCTGAAAAATGTACAACCTGCTGCGCGCATCAGCGTGAAGCTGGTTTCCGAGGTGGGTGTAGGTACGGTTGCTGCAGGTGTTTCCAAGGCGCATGCCGATCATGTCACGATCTCGGGTTACGATGGTGGCACCGGCGCAAGCCCTCTGACTTCGCTCAAGCATGCCGGTTCCCCCTGGGAAATCGGGCTGGCTGAAACCCATCAGACACTGGTATTGAATCGTCTGCGTAGTCGTATTGCGGTACAGGTCGATGGTGGTCTGCGAACTGGACGTGATGTCGTGATAGGTGCCTTACTGGGTGCTGATGAATTTGGTTTTGCCACGGCGCCGCTGATTGTAGAAGGCTGCCTGATGATGCGTAAGTGCCATCTCAATACCTGTCCGGTGGGAGTCGCTACTCAGGATCCTGAACTGCGTCGCCGCTTTACCGGCAAGCCCGAGCATGTGGTGAATTATTTCTTCTTCGTTGCAGAAGAGGTGCGCCGTCTAATGGCCAGTCTGGGGTATCGAAAATTCGAAGACATGATTGGTCAGGTAGATCGTCTGGATATGCGTAAGGCGATACAGCATTCTAAAGCCAGTGGACTGGATTACAGTAGCCTGCTGTATAAGCCGCAGGCGTCTGAAGGTGACTCTATCTATCATACTGAAGCACAGGATCACGGGCTTGATCAGGCTCTGGATAATGAATTGATCCGTCAGGCTCAGCCCGCACTGGAAAAGGGCGAAGCGGTCAGGATTGATATCGATATCCATAACTACAACCGAACCTTTGGCACCATGTTGTCAGGTCGTCTGGCCGAGAAATATGGCCATGCAGGATTGCCCGATGATACGGTTTACATCAAGGCCAAAGGCACAGCCGGTCAATCATTAGGCGCCTGGTTAACCCAGGGTGTGACCATTGAGCTGGAAGGTGAAGGTAATGACTATGTTGGCAAGGGGCTGTCTGGTGGTCGTCTGGTGATCTACCCACCCAGAGAATCTGCAATTGGCAAGGCTGAAGAGAATATCATAGTCGGTAATACCGTCATGTATGGTGCAATCTGTGGTGAAAGTTATTTCAACGGCGTCGCCGGTGAGCGCTTCTGTGTGCGTAACTCGGGTGCAACGGCCGTGGTTGAGGGTGTCGGTGATCATGGTTGTGAATACATGACTGGTGGTGTCGTAGTTTGTCTGGGATCAACGGGTCGTAACTTCGCAGCTGGTATGTCGGGCGGTATCGCCTATGTACTCGATACAGCCGGTGATTTCGAGCAACGTTGTAATCTGGCCCAGGTCGAACTTGAACCGATCGAAGAAGAAGATATTGCGCTGGAGAAACTGGATCATCAGGGCGGTGATCTGGAAACGCATGGTCGCGTCGATGTCAGTCACGATATGACACGCTTTGATGCAATCCGCCTCAAGCAGTTGATCGAGAATCATCAGCATTACACCAATAGTAGTGTCGCTGCGAATATCCTTGAAAACTGGGATGAATACCTGCCCAGATTTGTCAAGGTCATGCCGGTCGAATATCGTCGTGCCTTGAAGGAGATGCAATTACGTCAACAAGCCACCACAGATGCTGTTACAGGAGGCCAATAATCATGGGTAAGCCAACAGGTTTCATGGAATACGATCGTCAGGACCGCACATACGGACCGGTAGGCGACCGTCTTAATCATTACAATGAGTTTGTTATTGAACTGTCTCCCAGTGAGATGAATCAACAGGCTGCGCGTTGTATGGATTGTGGAATACCTTTCTGCCATTGCGGTTGTCCAGTGAATAACATCATCCCCGACTGGAATGATCTGGTGTATAAGGGGCAGTGGCAGGAAGCGATCTCTTTACTGCACTCAACCAATAACTTCCCTGAGTTTACTGGCCGCATCTGCCCCGCGCCGTGTGAGGCTTCCTGTACGCTAAACATTCAGGATGCTCCGGTAACGATCAAAACGATTGAATGCGCTATCGTTGATCATGCCTGGCAGGAAGGCTGGATACAGCCAGAGGTGGCTGAACACAGAACCGATAAAAAGATTGCTGTAGTTGGCTCAGGACCAGCAGGTATGGCCGCTTCACAACAACTTGCGCGTGCCGGTCATCTGGCGATCCTGTTTGAAAAGGAAGATCAGATTGGTGGTCTTTTGCGCTACGGTATCCCTGATTTTAAACTCAACAAAAAGCTCATTGATCGCCGTATGGGCCAGATGCGTACCGAAGGGGTGAAATTCCGCTGTAATACCCATATCGGTGTGGATGTGCCTGCGCAAACCCTGCTGGATGATTTTGATGCGGTGATACTAGCGGGTGGTTCTGAAGTACCACGCGACCTGGCTGTACCAGGTCGAGAGTTGAAAGGCGTACATTTTGCCATGGATTTTCTACGCGCTAACAGCAAGGTGATACAGGATAGACCCGAAGCCTTAGATCATTTAATCAGTGCTACCGGTAAACATGTGGTGGTGATTGGTGGTGGTGATACCGGCTCTGATTGTATTGGCACATCCAATCGTCATGGCGCGTTATCGGTCACCCAGATTGAAATCATGCCACAACCGCCGGAGAAAGAAGATAAAAGCATTACCTGGCCCGAATGGCCCAACAAGATGCGTACCTCCAGTTCGCAGGAAGAGGGCTGTGAACGCATGTGGTCTGTGGCCACCAAAGCGTTTATCGATGACGGTGAGGGCAATGTGAAAGCCGTACAATGCATCAGGGTTGAATGGAGCCAGGATGATCAGGGACGCTGGAATATGTCTGAGGTCGCGGGTTCTGAATTCGAACTTCAGGCCGACCTGGTGACTCTGGCTATGGGCTTTGTACATCCGGTGCATGCTGGCATGCTGGAGCAACTGGGAGTGGATCTGGATGCGCGTGGTAATGTTGCTGCAACTACAGAAGGTGAAGGTTGTTACCAGACTTCAGTACCTCAGGTGTTTACTGCCGGTGATATGCGCAGAGGCCAGTCGCTGGTGGTGTGGGCTATCCGTGAAGGACGCCAGTGCGCACGTGCGGTGGATGAGTATCTGATGGGGCAGAGCGACCTGCCTGCCTGAGGTAAAGTGTAAATCTTTATCCGATGTGCTTCAGACCGCCAGCAAAAAAGCTGGCGGTTTTGCTTATGAGCGAGTTAATCACACTCATAACAATTCTCTATCTCCAGACTATGCCGCCATTGCTGCTCAGCCTTATCGAAAATTCTGCGGCTTTCTTTTGGCCCCCAACTGCCAGCCGGGTAGGTGTGTATATAGTCCCGTTCTGTTGACCAGCTACGCAAAATCGGGTCAACCACAGCCCACAGATATTCCACTTCATCGTAACGCAGAAAAAGTGAGCGGTCGCCTTCGATGACATCGAGCAGTAAATCTTCGTAGGCATCGGTTTTTTGTTCGCCTAAATGGTGAAAGCTGGCATCAAGTGAGGTTTGACGGGTTTTCATTTCCAGACCGGGTTCTTTCACGGTCATTTGCATACGTAGGCTATCTTCGGGCTGGATGCCTAAAATAACCCAGTTACGATGCATTTGTTCAACATTGGTGTGTCTGAAAAATTGCTTGGGTGGTTTACGAAAACAGATAGAAACAGATGACTGATCTTTAGCCATTGCCTTGCCTGTGCGCAAATAAATGGGTACACCTCGCCAGCGCCAGTTGTCTATATAGATTTTTAGGGCGGCATAGGTTTCGGTGACACTTTCCGAGGATATATTGTCTTCCTCTCGGTAACCCTTAACTGTTTTACCATTTACCTGACCTTTCGTGTACTGGGCACGAAAGCTATGGGCATCAACAGCATTCTGTGGAATTGGGCGTATGGATTTAAGTACCTTAACTTTTTCATCACGTAATGACTCTGCTTCCATATCGACTGGAGGTTCCATGGTTACCAGCGTTAACAGCTGCAGAAGGTGTGATTGAATCATGTCGCGCATAGCGCCGGTACCATCGTAAAAATTGCCACGACTACCGACGCCAAAACTTTCTGAATGGGTGATTTGAATATGATCGATATAATTTCGATTCCATAGAGGTTCCATCATTACATTGGCGAAACGAAAAACCAGCACGTTTTGCACGGTTCCCTTACCCAGATAGTGGTCAATGCGGTAAATCTGATCTTCAGTGAGGTATCGAGATAATCGGTGATGTAGGGCTTTGGCACTTTCCAGGTTATAGCCAAAAGGTTTTTCAACAACAACGCGTTTCCATCCATGTGTCTCATCCATCAAGTTCGCCTTGCTGAGGTTTTCTACCACCAGACCAAATTCAGCCGGGCGAATTGACATATAGTAAATGACATTGCCTGGGTAGGTGCAATCGGCACATAGCTCTTTTTCAAGTCTCTGGTACATATCAAAATCATTTAAATCACCCTCAAAGTAATCGATACGCTCTGCAAAGCGTTTAAACAGGGTTTCATCGATACCACCTCGCGCCTTGACCTCAACCCATTGATGGATTTGCTCAATGCAATAATCCTGTGTCCAGTCGCGCCGTCCGATAAATATGATGCGTGTTTGATCTGACAATTTTGCGGCACAATCAAGATGATACAGAGCGGGCATAAGCTTGAGTCGGGACAGGTTGCCTGTTGCGCCGAAAATGACATAGGTGCAGTGATCAATCATAAGATTCTCGTAAAACTAAAGAGTAATGTTAAACATCGTAACGCGAAGATGAGACATCTCCGCCGCTTCCTGTCCAGTTGGTATGAAAGTATTCGCCACGCGGTTTATCGACGCGTTCGTAGGTGTGAGCACCAAAATAATCGCGCTGCGCCTGCAGCAGGTTAGCGGGTAATCGGCCTCTACGGTAACCATCATAAAAGGAAAGCGCTGAGCTGAAGGTGGGAACGGGTATGCCGAGCTGTATCGCTAGTTGTACCGTTTTTCGCCAGCCGGGTTCTGCCTGTTTGATGGCGCTGCTAAAAAATGAATCCAGCAGCAGGTTTTCTAGCTGAGGATTTTTCTCATAAGCCTGTTTAATGTTTTTCAGAAAAGCACTGCGAATAATACAGCCACCGCGCCACATCAGGGCTATGGCACCATAATCCAGTGTCCAGCCGTATTCCCTGGCTGCCTCTCGCATCAGCATAAAACCCTGAGCGTAGGAAATGATTTTAGAGGCATATAAGGCATCATGCAGATCGCTGATCACCTGTTTCTGATCGCCTGTCCATTCAACTGCCGGGCTTCCGAGCACTGTCTCTGCTTTTACTCGCTCATCTTTGATGGCGGACAGGCAACGTGCAAATACGGCTTCTCCAATCAGGGTAAGCGGGATGCCCAGATCCAGTGCATTGATACCGGTCCATTTACCGGTGCCTTTCTGCCCGGCGCTATCCATGATTTTATCCAGTAACGGTGATCCATCTTCATCCTTGACCGGTAATATGTTGGCGGTGATTTCGATCAAGTAAGAGTCCAGTACACCCTGGTTCCACTCTGAAAATACATCATGCATGGCGTCAACATCGATACCGAGACCTTCACCCATTAAATGATAGGCTTCACAGATGAGTTGCATGTCACCGTATTCAATGCCGTTATGCACCATCTTGACATAATGCCCTGAGCCTTCTTCGCCTACCCATTGGCAGCAGGCATCGCCATCTACTTTGGCTGAGATGGCCTGGAATATATCTTTTACATGAGGCCAGGCCTCAGGGTTGCCACCGGGCATGATAGAGGGACCGTGGCGCGCACCTTCTTCACCGCCGGAAACGCCACTACCTATATACAGCAAGCCCTGCTGTTCCAGTTCTTTACTGCGTCGTACCGTATCGGTAAACAGTGAGTTACCGCCATCGATAATAATGTCACCTTTGTCCAGTAAAGGGATCAACTGCTGGATGAAGTGGTCAACCACTTCACCTGCCTTAACCATCAACATGACCTTGCGGGGTGATTTGAGTGATGCAATAAATGTCTCTAATGAATGAAACCCTGTGACATTGCTACCACTAGCGGCACCCGCAAGAAATTCATCTACCTTGTGTGTTGTTCGGTTGTAGACCGAGACCTTGAAACCATGATCATTCATATTCATGACCAGGTTCTGCCCCATCACAGCCAGACCGATTAAACCGATATCAGCATCAGACATTATTTATTCCTTTGGTTTACTTTTGATATCAGTATATGGGCTTTGTTATTCGGCGGGCAACCATTTAGATGATATTCAGGGGTACAAAATACAGCTCGAGCTGCTGGTCCCTCTTGCATTGATGGCCATTTTAATCCAGTCTTCAATCTGTAGATTATAGGTGATCAAATTATGGCTAGTGGTTGGGCTCCAGACGGAGCTGTGCAGGATCAAATAGATGCCAGCGTAGATGATGCGGTAAAACAGGCGCGTAGTCGCTTACCTAAAGGTGAAGGGCTGTCCCATTGCGAAGAATGTGCTGCTGAGATTCCTTTAGCACGTCGTAACGCGATCCCAGGTGTACGCCTGTGTGTGGGCTGCCAGTCGATACTCGATGAACAGCAGAGCTGCAATCAGGGCTATAACCGGCGCGGCAGTAAGGATAGTCAGTTGCGCTAGGTCTGGCGAGGTACTATAAAAGACCAGTTATTATGCGGTGTAAAAGAATATTTATTCGCCTCGCTCTGAGAATTCATGGGTGAATGATTCAGAGCCTCTTTTTAAATTTTAAAACTCTCCAACACGAGGATTATTAATGGCTATTCATGTCGCCAGTCACCCCCTGATTCAACATAAGTTGGGTCTGCTTAGAAAAGATGGCATCAGTACCAAAAGTTTCCGCCAGCTTGCCAGTGAAGTTTCCATGCTGCTTACCTATGAAGCCACCAATGATTTACCGCTGGAAACCACAACCATTAAGGGATGGGATGGAGATGTCACCATTCAGCAGATTAAAGGAAAAAAAATAACCATCGTGCCTATCTTGAGAGCTGGTCTGGGTATGCTTGATGGTGTAGTCGAGCTTATTCCCAGTGCCCGCATCAGCGTGGTCGGGCTGTATCGCAATGAAGAAACTCTGGAACCGGTGCCCTATTTTGAAAAGCTCGTTGCCAATATGGAAGAGCGTATGGCCCTGATAGTTGATCCTATGCTCGCTACTGGCGGCTCATTCAATGCAGCGGTAGACATGGTTAAAAAAACGGGTTGTAAGGATATCCGTGGGCTTTTTCTGGTTGCGGCACCCGAAGGCATCGAAGCCGTCCAAAAACAACACCCGGATGTTGAGATTTATATCGCCGCCGTCGATGATCATTTGAATGAAAACGGATATATCATCCCCGGCCTCGGTGATGCCGGTGACAAGTTGTTTGGCACCAAATAGATTTTAGTAAACCTTTGAGAATAAATTGATGAATTCAGCAAGCAGTACACAAAATCCTCTTCAAAATGCCATCCTGGGTGCTCAAATGCTATTTGTAGCTTTTGGTGCACTGGTGCTGGTGCCGATATTGACCGGCCTTGACCCCAATGTCGCATTGTTTACCGCCGGTATGGGTACCCTGATATTCCAGCTGGTCACCAGACGTCAGGTTCCCATATTCCTGGCATCTTCTTTTGCTTTTATTGCGCCGATTATTTACGGTGTAAAAACCTGGGGCATTGCTTCAACCATGTCAGGTTTAATAGCTGCAGGTTTGCTGTATGCGCTATTGAGTGGATTGATCAAGCTTAAGGGCGCTGAAATAATTGACCGCTATCTGCCACCGATAGTGGTAGGGCCTGTCATTATCGTCATTGGCCTGAGCCTTGCTCCGGTAGGGATTTTCATGGCGCTTGGGAAAACTGGGGATGGTTCTTTTGAGCTGGTTGCTCATGATACGGCACTGACTATTTCAATGATTACTCTGGTGACTACTATTCTGGCGTCTTTCCTGGGTAAAGGTATGTTTAAGCTGATTCCGATTTTAATCGGCATTATTGTTGGGTATATCACTTCGCTGTTTTTTGGCATTGTAAAGTTTGATGCAGTAGCCAGTGCGGCCTGGTTTTCTATGCCCCAATTTACTGCGCCGGAATTTAATCTGGAAGCGATTCTGTATATCGTCCCAATCGCTATAGCTCCAGCCATAGAGCATGTGGGTGATATGGTTGCCATTAGCGCTGTTACCGGCAAAGACTTTATTAAAAAGCCGGGGCTGCACCGCACGCTGCTGGGTGATGGGCTGGCTACTTCTGCGGCTGCTTTAGTTGGTGGTCCGCCAAATACTACGTATTCCGAAGTGACTGGTGCAGTGGCACTGACCAAAGCCTTTAATCCAGTAATTATGACCTGGGCGGCAGGCTTCGCAATTTTTCTGTCTTTTTCAGGCAAAACTGGAGCGATATTACAAAGCATACCTACACCGGTTATGGGTGGCATCATGACGCTGATGTTTGGTGCGATTGCAGCCATCGGTATGAATTCGCTGGTACGTTCAGGTGAAGATTTATCTGAAACCAGAAACATGGTCATTACCTCTCTGGTACTGGTATTTGGTCTGGGCGGTATGGCGCTGAACTATGGTGAATTCACCTTACAGGGCATAGGCCTGTCGGCAATGGTTGCGATAGCGCTGAACATTATCCTGCCCAGGGCGAAAGCTGAAGCATAAGGCGCCTATAGCGATCAGGTAACGACCTGGTCGCTATAGTTTTCTCTATTGAATCAGATGACCAGCTTATGGATTTGTTAGCCTTAGAACAGACACTCAAGGAAAGCCTACAGGATCACAGGCTTGATCAGGACGAGAAAGCCGTATTCAAGGCATTTTCAGAAACCCTTGATGATGAGGCATTAAGTTTTATACGTAATAAGGCTTTTGAGCTGAGCCGACCAGCCATTGAGTCAGGTGGCGCAGAGGCTATAAAGGTACTCAACTGGCTGCAGCGGGTGGTCAAAGCTATTCAGCCACAAAAACCAGCCGTCATCGAATCTGAGGCTTATTTCAGTCCGGGCAACAGTTGCAGAAACAGGATTAATAGCCTGTTACGAGCGGCCAGTAAGTCCGTTGATATCTGTGTGTTTACCATCTCAGATAATGAAATTACCCAGTCGATTATAAAAGCACATCAGCGTGGTGTTGTGGTCACCATCATCAGTGATAACGACAAAGCCAGTGACACTGGAAGCGATATTCAGTTTTTAATGGATAAAGGCGTCAAAGTCCTGCTCGACCAATCGCCTTATCACATGCACCATAAGTTTGCGATATTTGATCAGCGAATTCTCTTGAATGGAAGCTTTAACTGGACGCTTAGTGCGACACAGTTAAATGAAGAAAATATACTGCTGACTTCTGATCCGAAGCTGGTATCAGCATTTTCGGAACAGTTTGAAAATTTGAAGAAAAATTTTTCTTAAGGTGGCTTTCTGTGGCTGGAGTGATTACCAGCCCCTGTTAACAGGCTTTGGCAAGGATTGCCGCCAGTTCAGGCCGGTTTAATGCAATCTCTTCGTCGCTCAGCCCTTCCAGTGAATGGGGGTACTTAAGCCATTGCTCCGTTTCATAAAGATAATAATCGGGCGCGCGATCAGTTTGATTGCGGGTGGGTTTGTAATAAGGCACTGCAATTCTGATATCGCCTGGGGTGTTGCGTCTGGCCTGTTTTTTAATGTGATCAATAACCGCCTGGATGGTTTTGCCGGTGTCGAACACATCATCTACTAACAGAAGTCTATCTTCGTTACTACAGTTTTTTATCAGATAGTTGATGCCGTATACGGCGACTTCTTTGGCAGTGCTATCGACGTTGGCACTGGAGTAATAGGCAGTGCGAATAGCGATATGGTCTGTTTTGATATTGTGATACTGCAAAAACTCCTGCACCGCTATACCCATTGGTACGCCGCCACGCCATAGGGCTACAATAAAGGTTGGCCTAAAGCCGCTATTAATTACCTGTGCTGCTAGCTTGAAAGAGTCTTCCAGCAGTGTCTGGGCATTCAGGTAGAGCTTATCGCCCATGATAAAACCTCATGAATAGGGTGAAAGTGATTCATTTTCTCAGTAGTATCTTCAGCACTGAAAAAAAGGTTAGACAGAAAATGAGCAAGCAGTTTATCAAGGAGCAGCAGCTACTGGAAGATTCATTCCGCCTGGCGGTGGAAATATATAACAGTGGTTTTCGACCAACGGTTATTGTGGGCCTGTGGCGTGGAGGTAGTACGGTGGGGATTTATGTTCAGGAGTGCCTGCAACATCTGGGTGTGAAAACGCGCCACTTAGCCGCACGTACCTCTTATGAAGGTGCAGAGAGTTATCAGGACATGGTGGATAATCATGCGGATATCAAGATTCATGGGCTGCAATACCTGTATGAAACGCTGGAGTACGATGATGCCCTGTTGATCGTAGATGATGTATTTAATTCCGGGCTCAATATTGATGCGGTGATCAACAAGCTGTCGTCCAGGACAAAACGTAATATGCCTGACGAAACGCGAGTGGCGACCATCTGGTTCAAGCCTGATAATAATCGTACGGATCGCAATCCAGATTACTATCTGCATACAACCAGCGACTGGCTGGTATTGCCCTATGAATTAACTGGCCTGGACTATGAAGAACTGATTACAAATAAACCGTTTTTGAAGCAGATACTGGAAAGTGTGAAGCCTTAACATTCGGCAAACAACTGGAGTAACAAACCACTATGAAACTATTGCGTTATGGTAAGGCGGGTGAAGAAAAGCCAGGCTTGCTGGACAGTAAGGGTATTATGCGCGATCTTTCCAATATCGTTAAAGATATCGATGGATCGACCCTGTCTCCTGACTCACTGGCGCGCCTCAAAGCGATAGATCCAGCAACTCTGCCAGTGGTTGATGGTTCTCCGCGCCTTGGCTCCTGCATTGCAAAGCCGGGGAAATTTGTGGCTATTGGACTCAATTATTCCGATCACGCAAAGGAAACTAACTCGCCCATTCCCAAAGAACCGGTTGTATTCTACAAGGCAGATACCTGCATCAGTGGGCCTGATGACAATATCATTCAACCACGCAATTCCACCAAACTGGACTGGGAAGTTGAAATTGCCATAGTCATCGGTAGCAAAGCGCAATATCTTGATGAGGTGCAGGCCGAGCAGGCGATTGCTGGTTACTGTATCGTCAACGATGTTTCTGAACGCAGTTTTCAAATTGATCGTGGAGGGAGTCAATGGTCCAAGGGTAAAGGATGCGATAGCTTTGGTCCGACTGGCCCATGGCTGGTAACCCCGGATGAAATCGAAGACGTGCAAAATCTCGCCATGTGGCTGGACGTGAATGGCAAGCGTATGCAAACCGGTAATACCAGTACGATGATTTTCAACTGCGTATATCTGGTCAGCTATCTAAGTCAATTTATGACTTTAATGCCGGGCGATATTGTCACCACAGGCACCCCGCCAGGGGTAGCTCTGGGTATGCATCCATCGCCCTGGTTGCAACCAGGGGATGTGATTAATCTGGGCATAGACGGCCTCGGTGAGCAACGTCAAACAGTGGTTGGATGGTAGCAAGTGTAAATTAATAAAAAGTACGGTTTCTACTTATGTCTAAACGTCATTCCCTGTTATCGTGCAATCACTGGATTTTTGATATGGATGGCACACTCACTATCAGCCAGCACGATTTTGCATACATCCGCAAAAAGCTGGGTCTGCCGCAAGCTGTTCCCATTCTGGAAGCGCTGAATGCGATGCCCTTACAACAGGCAGAGCCTCTGTGGGAAATGCTGAATGACCTGGAGCTCTACTATGCAGGCAACGCGACGATTATGCATGGCGTGAGGCCTGTGCTCGAGCGGCTTTATGCCCGCGGTGCCCAACTCGCGATCCTTACGCGCAATACCATGCCGGTAGTTAAGCTAACCTTACAGGCCTGTGGTATCGATCATTTTTTTCCGCAACATCACCTACTCGATCGTGACTCCTGTAAACCCAAACCATCCCCTGAGGGTGTTCATCATTTACTTCAGCTCTGGGGTGCAGAGCCCGAAGATGCAGTTATGGTAGGAGATTACCTGTATGATTTGCAGGCAGGCAAGGGTGCGGGGGTAACCACCATCCATATTGATCCAGAAGGTATGTTTGCCTGGCCCGAGATGAGCGATATCTGTATTCGCGAGTTTGCCGAAATAGAAGACTATATCGGCTGATCATGGCTCAAAATCATGGCCTGTTGATGGTTTTTTTAAAAAACTGGAATAAGAAAGGGTTACGAGTGGTCCCGTCAACTGAGGCTATGTTTTTTTTGGCTTAAAAGCGACTTGGGGAGTAAGATCCACTAATAGCATTTTATATCTGAGCAATTTGGAAACTATTTTCCATTAATAGTGCATTTTCCGAGCTAGAAAAAATTCTGACGAATTCAAGGGGACGAAAATGAAAAAAATCGATGCGGTTAAAGAAAAGAATTCTTTTTCTTCATATTTTAATAGTAAGGATGTTGAGGGAATAAAAAAAACTATATTGAACCACCTGTTAAGCTTTCAGGGGCGAGATCCACAGCGTGCGGGTACTCCAGATGTTTATAAAGCTCTTGCCTATACTATGAGGGATTTTCTGGTTGAAAACTGGATTAATACTCAGCAAAGTTATTACACTAAAAAACAAAAGCGGGTCTATTATCTATCCCTGGAATTCTTAATAGGTCGCTCCCTGGGAAACAGCCTTTTCAACATGGGGTTTTACGATAAGGTTAACCAGGCCGTTGAGGAGCTCGGTTTTGATTTAGCAGCGGTACGTGAAGAGGAAGAAGATGCTGCATTAGGTAATGGTGGCCTGGGTCGATTAGCGGCGTGTTTTATGGACTCCATCGCCACCATGAAAATTCCTGGTTATGGCTATGGTATTAATTACGATTTTGGCCTGTTTCATCAAAATTTTATTGATGGCTATCAGTTTGAAAGCCCCGATAACTGGCTGCGTTATGGCTCGCCCTGGGAGTTTGACCGAACACACCCCTTATATGCGGTCAAATTTTATGGCAATGTCAGTAGTTTTATTGATAAAAAAGGTCATTACCGCTCTGAATGGGTTAACACAGAGACTGTGATGGCTAATCCCTGCGATGTTTTAATACCGGGATATGGCAATAATAATGTTATCAATATGCGGCTGTGGCGTGCCAAAGCATCTAGAGAGCTGGACTTAAATTATTTTGGTAAAGGAGATTATATTGGGGCCGTACAAAATAAAGTTCAATCAGAAACCATATCAAAATTACTCTATCCACCTGATGATGAAAGTGCTGGGCGAGAGTTGAGGTTAAAGCAGCAATACTTTTTCGTTGCAGCAACATTTCAGGATATTTTCAGGCGTTACGTGAAGCACAATAAAGGATTTGATAACTTCAGTGATAAAGTTGCGGTCCAGCTGAATGACACCCATCCCTCTATCGCAATTCCAGAGTTGATGCGCCTGTTCATGGATGAGCATGGCATGGGTTGGGAAGAGTCCTGGGATATCTGTGTCAAGACTTTTGCCTATACCAATCACACTCTTATGCCGGAAGCGTTAGAGACCTGGACTGTAGAGCTGTTTGGAAAAGTACTGCCGCGACATTTACAGATAGTCTACGAAATTAATCATCGATTTTTAGATCAGGTTGCCAAGAAATATCCCGCGCAGAATGCATTGCTCAGAAATATGTCAATCATCGATGAAGGCCCTCCCCAGCGAGTGCGTATGTCTCATTTGGCTATAGTTGGCAGTCATTCGGTGAATGGTGTCGCAGAGCTGCATACGGAACTGATAAAAACAAGACTGTTTAAAGATTTTCATCAGTTTTATCCAGAACGATTTAACAATAAAACAAATGGTATTACGCCCAGAAGGTGGCTACTTAAATGCAACACGAGATTATCTTCCCTGATTATCGAAAACATTGGCGACGGGTGGATCACGGAGCTTGAGCAGCTTAAACAACTTGAAAAGTTCGCCGAAGATGCAGCGTTTCAGGACAAGTTTCATGCCGCCAAACTGGCCAATAAACAACGCCTGGCATCGGTTATTAAGCGCTTGTGTAGTGTTGAGGTAAATATTGACTCATTATTCGATGTGCAGGTGAAGCGAGTGCACGAATATAAGCGGCAGCTTTTGAATCTATTGCATGTTATTGCACTGTATCAGCGTATTGTTACCAGACCTGATGAGAATGTTGTCCCGCGTACGGTCATTTTTGCTGGCAAGGCAGCTCCTGGCTATAAGAAAGCCAAGTTGATTATTAAACTTATCAACTCTGTTGCAGAAGTTGTTAACAACGACCCTCGGGTTGGGGATAAGCTAAAAGTCGTTTTTATCCCAAATTATGGGGTGTCACTGGCAGAAAAAATTATCCCGGCGGCAGATCTGTCTGAGCAAATCTCCACTGCTGGAACAGAGGCTTCAGGCACGGGAAATATGAAGTTTGCACTCAATGGCGCCTTGACCATTGGTACACTTGATGGAGCCAATATTGAAATAAGGGAAGAAGTTGGCAAAGAAAATATTTTCATATTTGGTCTGACGGCAGAACAAGCCGAGTGGGAAAAGCGATCTCCCAAGCGCTCGCCCCAACAAATCTATCAACAAAGCGAAGAAATTCGCCAGGTTATTGATGCTATTGGGCAGGGTTGTTTTTCAAAAGAGGATAAACACCTTTTTCAGCCAATTTATGATGACCTGATGAATCATTACCGAGACCCGTATCTGCACTTGATGGATTTAGAACAGTACCTGCGCTGTCAGGAGAGGGTCGAACAAACTTATCTAGATAAAAAACAATGGTGCAAAATGGCCATTCTTAATGTGGCCAGGATGGGCAAGTTTTCAAGTGATCGTACCATTCGGCAATATGCGGAGGAAATCTGGGGGATTGAAGTGGAGTGAATTGAAATTGGTATATAAAGAGTGTGAGGGCAAGTTGTCGTCTTCTTCTCAATGGTTGCTGGGTCAATAAGAGTGCGTGGATATGTGGATTATCCTGGAATCCGCAGTTGGACGAGTTGTCGTGCGATTGAGGTGGTGTAGATCAAGGCGTGCGGTCAACTGCGGAATCCAGGATTATATTCCAGGCTAGATCAATTGATGGGAAAAAGTAAGGGCGTTATGCCCGTGAGCGCGCTTCGTGAGTTGCCAGCAGTCAGCAACCCTTTTCAGCAGTCGTTCAAATTCAACTGGCTTAACCCGGTAGTCGTTGGCTCCCGCCACCATGCAGGCTAGCTATATGCTCGGGTTGCATGCATATCCCTCTATTCCTCAGTAATAATACGACCATAGCGTATGATTATTGGGTGTTTACTCCACTCGAGATAATCAATATATATTATTTTCCCCATGGATATAATGCATCTTCCAATATATTGAGCCAAAGTAATAGGCGTGTTCAGCTTGAGAGCTAATGCAGAATGCGTATATCGAATTATTCAATGGGAAAAATCAGAGACGAATGTTTGACTGAGTGCAATAGATTTAATTGGGCTACAGCTAAAAGTTAGACTCTTCGGCGCTGTTAAAATTGTGTAAAAAAATTGCCCCGTCGTTTGGATATGTCTCCTGATTACATTCCTGCTGTCTGAACGCGATTTAAATGGTTGTTGGGCTATAAGACTGGGCTGGACTACTTCACCAGATGTTCGCACCGCTGCGCTATGCCAAATGGCATAGCGCAGCAGTAATGATTTAATAGATATACATCGTTGAATAAATCAGGCCAGGGCGGGAAGGTTCAAACTCTTCTGCAGCATGGACCAGTTTTCAATGTTTTCGAAAAGCAGATGAAGCCGTGAGCCTCGCTTCCCCATGACTTTGGCTTTGGCCCATGTATGACCATCTTGACTGCTTAAATAAACAGGAGTATCGCGCATAGCCTGTTCACCTCGGAGTATCTCCGTGTCCTGTATGTTTATAAGTGCTCCTTCAGGGGATATATTCAGGGTTTCCGCCTCAGAGACTTCCTGATCTGCTATTTTAAGCTTAAGTGTGCGGTGTGCAATACGACGGCCATATTTTCTGCGCTGGCGTAAGCGACCAAATCCGATGGCAAGGTTAACCGATATACCAAGTAAAAAACCAATTATACAAAGCACATAGACCTTGGGGTCAATAGTTTGCCCCTGGATTGGCTCGAATATGATATTTAAAGTTTTGTCATGTGCATAAAGATAAACAAGGTAAATCAAGCCAGAGGTAGCTAAGCCCTGTGATATAGCCCCGGCAGTCCTAGTCAGGTAGAACTTTATTCTGCTATTGTCGGGTCGGCTGCTGGAGTCAAGTCTGAATGCAGTGTAAACTGCTGTTAGAAAAACAATGGACGACCAGGCTAGTACAGAACGAATGCTTGGAATGAGATTTATCTCCTCTCCTTTAATCTGATTTATAGTAAATACAATTGTGAGTAGCACCAATGCACCAAGTATATAGGAAGACAGGGCTACTATGAAATAAATGGCCCAGGGACGGGCACGATACAGGCCCTGTTCTAGTACTGTGGGCCATGCATCGCCATGGGTGGAAAGGTATCGCTTTGCCATTAATACCAGTAACATTGGCATGACCATAAAAGGAGTGCCATAGCCAATCCATGAAGCAACATCCCCAAATGATAAGTCCTGAGGTAGAGGGATACCTGTGACTTTGAGTATAAAAAAGGCAGCAATACTGCCTATCAAAATTGAACCAAACACAGCATAGATAATCAAGACCAGGGTATTCCAGGGTATGGGAAATTCATTATGCTCACTAGCAAGGTAACCCACTTGATCAAGGTAAGTGTCCACCATGCTATCGGATTTACCCGATAAATAGAGCAGGCAACTGATCAGTCTATAACTACGGTTGAGCGTAATATCCAGGCCGGTCTCTAGTCTTAATTTCTCTTCTCCAGAAATGTCTCCAGCCTTATATTTTATCATCAATTTGAATAACTGCTGGTACTGCGTGTCGATAGAGCTGTAGTGCAGTTCAGGATTCTGGATGTAGCTTTTGAAGGGAAACTGGAGTGTCCAGATCTCCACAAAATAGAGCAGGTAGCTAAGTTTTGCCCAGCGCGCCTCAAGTGTCCAGGCGCCTAGTTCAAAATCTTCTGCAGTCAGGTCGCGGCGGCTCACCTGGCCAGCCTCACTCAGAAATCTTTGATCGATTAATAACTTTTCGATCATGGCTTGTTTATAGCAAGGTTTGCCGTTTTTAATGCGGCGGTATATTGCTCTACCTTTATAAGGGATCTGGGCCTTTTTATGCAGGTAGAGTTTTGATTTTTCAAGTAAGTCCTTGATCCAGGGTAAATTAGGAGCCATACCTGTAATGATCAAGGTAGCCAGGATTATTTTTTCCCTGACGTTAACTGGGGCAGCAGCGTTGTCTGCAGCAGCAGAGGCGCTGCCTGTTAAGTTAGCATCGACTGCGGCGGTGGCTGAGTTGAAATCAGGCAGGAATAGCACCAGAAGTATATACAGGCTTTCGGCAACCAATATGAAGGCGGCCCGGAAAAAATTATATTCGAAGCGTTCGGTCAGATAGCTGGGGAGCGCGGGCTCAAGCATTTCATCGTTAGTATTGCCTGGGGTTGCGTGATCCTCATCGACAAAACTATAGCCGGGTTGGTTAAAAAAATTAGAGGCAAAAACAAAAACAACAATACATCCGATCAAAAAGTAGATATATGTTAGATCCATGACATTATCTCCTGTAGTTTATAGCGATATCTCAGTGTGGAAAAACTGCGCCACAGTCATTCTATAATAGGTAACCGTGTATCCGGGAGTAAAGCTAATCCATTTTGAGTATCCAGGGTTTCTATTATTAGTAAGTACGCCCTTTTAAAAACGAAAGCACTACGATTTATATAAACAAAGCATGCGCTTAAGCTTAATCAAGGATCAAATAGAAAAATTTAATAGCATTAACAAGGTCATAAAGCGATTAGTGGAAAAACCTGTGGGATTAGTCAATAGGTTCGAGTTATCTATTGGAGGCATAGTGCAGAGAAGGATATTGACTCTGGATTTTAGAAGGAAAATGCCAGGCTGGTTTTTATTCAGGCCTACAAATTGTAATGGCTATATAACGACCGGTGTAGGAAGCATTTCTTTTGCCCCTTTTTTTGCCATAAAATAAAATCAGATCAGGGTCGGAAATTAATTCAGGTCAAATATTGGTTCAAATTACGAGTCATATTTTAAGATTATTCAACAGCTCCTGTTTACTTCGAACAAAACTTTTAACCACCGTAGATCCTCAGGACCAAGGCTAGCTTTTTTGTGTAAGTCAGGGGTTTCGTAAACCTCTTTATATACATGGCAGATGGCAACTTCTGTTAATTTTCGCCACCTTTCGTCGTTAAGCTCTGGGATGCTGCCATTAGCTAAATTTGGATCTAGCAAGGGATCGTGTTCAGTTTCAGTAGTGTGTAGCGCTAATTCTAGTTCCTGTAATATTGGGTTTACTACTCGCAGGGTATTTGAATTCTCGAATTCTTTAGTCACTGTAGCTTCTGCTTCCCTGATAGATCTATCGAGCTGATATTTACTGAGTTTTTCACCTGTCGGGCGTAATCCATACTTATTCAGCAAGCCCCCCAGGCCTGGAAGCAATGCTTTTGCGGCGATACCAGCACCGACCAGTGGGTTTGCTATAGCGGCTAATCCACCAACAAGAAGCATCCCATAGGTTAATTTTTTGTCCAGAGCATCAATGTCGTTTGCCAGGGATTGAAGGCTGTTTAGGTTGTCTTTTCTTTTATCAAGCACAATCTCAATTGCGCTTTGTTGCATATACTCCTTGAGCATAGCCTCAGAATGCTCGTTGGCGAAATGAAACACTCTTCTTTTTGGAAGCTTATTAATTTCAGGGACTGATTCTGGCAGGCACCTCATGGTATGCAATGCGAATTTGTGCTCTGAAAGATTATATGGAATTACGAAATAGTGTTTTTCATCATACTGTATGTGCTCATATTTGCTTGATGTCTCTACAGAAACAAATATTGGCAGTCCATTAATTTTTTCTTTTACCAAAGAAAGTCCTGATGTGATTTCATCACTCGCTTTATCGGCGGTCAAGCGAACAGTTTCTATGCTTTTTTCTATTAGTTCTTTCATGAGATCATTTTAGCCACTTAATTTGAATAGAGCTTAAAGCAGATTATGTTGCATGCGCAAATATTGTGGCAGGTTGCAAAAATAATCGTCTTTATGGGGTTTTCTGCATTCTTAACACCAATATCTTGGAGTGTTTAATGCCTGCTTCCAGGAAGATGACTAAATATGAAAATATTCTCAAAAATAATTCTTGACATATTATGTCAATGATTGGTACCTTACGTGACATAATATGTCAAGCAAGGAGTTATCATGAGTGTATTACAAGATTTATCCAAACATCTATCAGATTGCGAATATAAGGGTTATCGCTTTAATTGTTTACCGATGAATAGCGGGCAGGAGGTTTTAAGGGTTGAGGTAAGCGGGCTTGAAGAAATCCCGATTTTCATCACTGTGACCGACACTCAAATTTTATGTATTTCTTATCTATTCACCAAACAGGAAATACACTCAGAACTGGAGGCTGAATTAAATCAATATCTACTGGAGCTTAACGTACCCATGCCCTTGAGTTCTTTTGCTCTGGTGGATGATTATTACACCATTTTTGGAGCACTCGATCGTAAGTCTAATAATGAAAGCATTACCCAGGAATTGATTACACTGGCTGCTAATTCGATCGATACGCTACAGGCTTTAGAAGATTACATTAAGTAAGCAGTTTGTTATTTGGAATTTAAATTAAGAGGAAGATAAAAATGAACGTGATGAAAAAATTATTAACATCTTTACGCGGCGGAGCCAGAGAACTGGGTGAAGCTATTGTCGATACGCAGGCCATGAGAATTTTTGAACAGGAAATCGAAGATTCAAAAGCCAGTCTGACCGAAGCAAAAGTAGGCTTAACCGAAATCGTCGCAAAAAAAATGGCTACCGAAAGAAAGCTATCAGACATTAAATTGAAAATAGCAGAAAACGAAGGCTATGCGGTGAAAGCGCTGGAGAAATCAGATGAAGCCCTTGCGCTGGAAGTCGCAGGAAAAATTGCAAAACTGGAAGCCTCCGCCGAAGAAGTGAGTAATGAGCTAGTCAGTTATGATCAGAATGTGACGCTATTGAAGTCTCAGATTCAGGAAGCCGAAAAAATAATCGCCGAACATGAAAGAGAGCTGGCGATGGCCAAGGCGAGAGAGTCGGTTCAACAGGCAACTAAATCGGTCACGCAAACAGTCACAGCCAATGATACCTCTATTAGTTCAGCTCGAGAATCGTTAGAAAGAATCAAGCAGAAGCAACAATCTGAACAGGATAGACTCAACGCTGGTATTCAATTGCGCAAAGAGCTAGCTGGTGATGTTCTGGATGATAAGTTGAAAGCCGCTGGGATAAAAAAGGAGAAGCATTCTGCCGAAGATGTTCTGGCAAGGTTAAGAGCAAAAAATTAAACCAGAGCGCAACGGGAACAGTTGATGAAAAAGAGTAAACCTGAAAGGTGGGAAAAAGAAAAGAAAGCGATTAAGGCTACGCAGGTCGCTTTCGATATTTCCACCGAGGCGCAGAAAAAGCTAAAGTTAATGGCCAGTCAAAATGATTTGTCACCTTCGGATCAAATGCGCGAGATTTTAGGCCTGCCTCGTAAAAAGCCCGTTCGACCCAGGTTGACCATTTCTCTGACCGTTAAAGACTATGAGTTTTTAGCTGGCATTTATAAGCTCGACCCAGAAGATAAACTGGCTATTAAAGAGAGAGCAGCCAGAGAGATCATTGCAAAAGTAATGGAACAGGAAAAGCAATAGTCTGATGCGAAAGGCAATGGGTGACTATAAGTTATTACTTATTTATATAGTCATATTATGGAGTGTAGAAATAGTGAACCTGCTTTTAAATCATAATTTAAATCAGTTCGCACTACGCCCCAGAGAAGTGAGTAATTTATACGGTGTTATATCGATGCACTTTCTGCACAATGGTGTGGGGCATTTGTTATCAAATACCATACCGTTGTTGATACTGGGTTTTTTCGTCAGTGCACTCAATAAATTGCGTAGTGTTACTTTTTTAATCATGCTTTTGACTGGCTTACTGGTCTGGCTTTTTGCAAGAGATGGACTACACGCTGGGGCTTCAGGGTTAGTCATGGGGTACTGGGGATATCTGATCAGTAATGCATATTTTAACCGCAGTTTCAAGAATATAACGATTGCAGTTATCACTCTGTTAATCTATAGCGGTGCGGTCTTCACATTGTTTGACTTCCGCGCAGGAATAAGTTTTGAAGGACATATATTCGGATTCATGTCAGGTGTTTTCTGTGCCTGGCTATGGGCACAAAAGAAGCAGAAAGTAATACGTAAAACAGTTCGAGGAAATTAGTAATGGATGATTTTTTAGTCAATATAAGCAGTTTTCCAACGGTGATCTATACCACATTACTGGTGGTTGTGGTCGGATACTGGCTGCTCGCGTTTACCGGGACTTTTGATCTGGACGCGTTTGATGTGGGCGTAGATATAGATATGGATATGGACCTGGATGGTGACGTTGGTGATTTAGGTGGAATCGCAGGGCTATTGACCACTTTAGGCTTAACGGGTGTACCGATCACTATCGTGATTAGCCTGCTATTACTCAATGCATGGATTGTGTGCTATTTCCTGAGCCTGTTAATCCCGGCTTTCCCGCAGTTTATTTCATTGATACAGCTTGCAATAAATATTGGCGTAGCCATTGGTAGTTTTATGGTATCGATTCCGCTCACGGCGACAATGATAAAGCCTATGAAAGGATTATTTAGAAAAGTAAACCAGGCTCCTATATCAAAGTCCCTGTTAGGAGCGACCTGCCGCATTAGAAGTAGCCGTGCGGATGCTGAATTTGGTGAAGCCGAATGTATGCTTGAGGGTGCGAGTTTGATCGTAAAGGTCAGGGCAGTGGGTGATCAAACTTTTGCCACCGGGGACAGGGTGGTAGTGATTGAGCACAATAAAGAGAAACAGGTTTTTAACGTGGTCAGCGAACAAGAGTTCAAAGATCAATTAGATTAGCAAAGCATTAAGGTTGAACAGACTTATATTTAACAAGAAAACATATATTTAGGAGCTTTACCGATGGAATTACTATTACCAATACTAACTTACGGCGGCATTTTATTAATCGCAATTGTCGCATTAGCGATGATATTCAGTGCCTTTTATAAAAAAGTACCTCAGGGATATGCACTTATCGTTAACGACATGTCATCACAACCCAAGGTACACTTTACAGGAGGACTGGTCTGGCCTGTCATTCACAAGATGGAGGTCATGAAGATCTCGCTCATTACTCTGGAAATAGACCGCAGAGGGAAGGATGGGTTGATTTGTCAGGATAATCTTCGTGCAGATATCATCGTGGCATTTTATCTGAGAGTGAACGAAACCAGAGACGATGTTCTTCGAGTCGCCAAGTCAATTGGTGTAGATCGGGCATCAGATAAAGATGCGGTAGACGAATTATTTGGTGCCAAGTTTTCCGAGGCATTAAAGACCGTGGGTAAAAACATGGTATTTCTTGACCTGTTTGAAAACAGAATAAAGTTCAGAGAAAAGATTATTCAGGTTATTGGTGATGACCTGAATGGTTATGTATTAGAAGATGTTGCGATTGATTATCTGGAGCAAACACCAAAGTCTCAGCTTGACCCCAGTAATATTCTTGATTCAGAGGGTATTCGAAGAATCACTGAAATCACCGCTATTCAAAATATACAGACCAATCGTCTGGAAAAGGATGAAGCCCTTGCCATTACCAAAAAGAATGTCGAAACTCGCGAAGCCATGCTGGCTTTAGAGCGTCAGCAAATTGATGCAGAGTCAAAACAGAAACGTGAGATAGAGACAGTACAGGCGCGTGAAGCAGCAGAAACTAAAAAGGTTCAGGAAGAAGAGCGTCTTAAAGCAGAGCAATCCACTATCGAAACCAATGAACAACTCGAAATACGTAACCAGGTCAAAATACGCCAGGTCGAAATAGCCGAACAAAACCGTGAGCGTGCCGTAGTAATCGAAAAAGAAAAGGTCATCCGTGCGCAGAAAATGGAAGAGGTCAATCGACAGCGCGAAGTTGAATTAGCGATTATAGAAAAAGACAAGGCGCTGGAAGAAGAAAAGAAAATCATCGCACAGACTATTAGTGAAAGAATTGCTGTTGAAAAGAAAGTCACGGAAGAAGAAGAGCGTATCAAAGAAGTGAAAGAAGTTTCTGAAGCTGATCGTAAGAAACAGGTAGTTGTTCTGGCAGCCGAGGCTTCGGCTCAGGAAGAACTGGTACACACCGTCATGCGAGCAGAGGCAGATGAAAAGAAAGCAACACATAAAGCCCGCGAAATCAATGTTATGGCACAGGCTGAATTAGAAGCGGCCTCCAAAAAAGCAGAAGCTGAGAAGAAATTAGCCGAAGGTACACAGGCAATAGCCGCCGCCACCGGGCTGGCCGAGGCGCGCGTTATGGAAGCCAAAGCAGATGCCAAAGAGAAGGAAGGCATCGCCGAAGCGCACGTTCAGGAAGCGAAAGCCATTTCATCCGAAAAAGCCGGTTTGGCTGAAGCCAGAGTGCTGGAAGAAAAATTATTCGCAGAAGCGCGCGGTAATGAGGAAATGGGTAAGGCTGAAGCCGTAGCCAACAAGGAAATCGGTATGAGTAATGCTGAAGTTTTACGTGAGAAAGGTAAGGCTGAGGCCGATGCTCTGGTAGAGAAGTTTGCAGCCATGAACAACATGAACACAGAGTCCCGTGAGTTCGAAGAATTCCGCCTCAATCTGGAAGTTCATCTACAGGAAGTCATGGCGTCCATTGCAGCCAATAAAGATATCGCGAGTGATCAGGCCAGCGTTCTGGCTGCAGCGCTTGAAAAAGCGAATATCGATATCGTCGGTGGACAGGGCGACTACTTCGATAAACTTGCCAAAGGTATGGGCGCTGGTAATGCAGTGAACGGTTTCATTGAGAAAAGCCCGATAGTACAGGCCTTGATGGAAAAGCTACTGGGTGGTGCAAGCACTATACCCAGGACCATTCCTGGGTCAGATAAAGGTGACACCAAGGTCGATAAGAAGACTTCTTAATCTGACTTAATGCCAATCTATCTGAGCACTCCAGCTATGCAGAGTGCCCAGATACTATCTAAAGACTGTAACTAATGGCAGGGAATACTCGTGACAGATCAAACTGAACACACAACGATATCCGAACAGGCTGTTGCCGAGGGTGGCGCTTACGAAGTGATACGCCAGCGTTTAAGCGAACAGCAGCATTCACTGGATAGCCTGGTCAGCGACATTAATAACGCACGACAACAGGAGTTTGGCAGCACCGAGATGAAAGTGCTAGGGCGCATGCGGCTGAGAACCGAAAATAACTGTCAGGCAAAGGATCTGGTAGTAGTCGGCGAGTATGTGCTGTTTGGCTATAACGTGCATATCGGGCTGAGAAAAGAAACGCGTATCGAAGATGTGCTTGCGCTGTTCACCCTGGATGAAAAAGAGGGCGAATACGATCTAAGATCGGTACCAGTTAAAGATTCATTTCTGGCCGATAGTCGATTTAAAACCGACTTCGAAGAACTATATGCCTATTATAAAGATACCGCGCTATCCCAGTTAGTGCTGAAAAATAACAGGCTACTCGCATCCTTCCAGATCGGTGAAAAGCTCACCGACGTGCGTGTCTTTCGCTGGCAGGTATCAACCGATGGTCAACAGATAGATTATATCGATAACCGTGGCGAACGTGATATCCAGTTACCGGCCAGTCACGATTTTGAATGGGTGGAGTGCCAGCGCGATGATGTTGTTGACGGACGTAATCCACATATCAATATTCTGGATACCCTGTTTGTCGACGCCTCACGCGGCGATATTACGATTAAGGTAGAAAACAATACCAATGTTGGACTGGGTATTTATTCTGAACCCGTAGAAGAAGAAAACCAGTCGCTGGACGATGCTGAATTCTACTACGCCGATCTTAATCAGATTATTTTATTAAAGATAAAACCCTATCGAGAAGAGAGCTACCGCTACCTGGTATTTAATCGAAATAACCAGAATGTGCAACGCATAGACGCCATCGGCAATGCCTGTTTACAGCTGCCCGAAGATCACGGCATCATTTTTCCGGGCGGCTATTATCTAATCAGCGGGGAAATGAAAACATTCGATGACAATCTCGAAAATCTGGTGTTCAAACGGTCAATGCGTTCACCTAACGGCGAAGATGTTCTGTATGTGTTCTACCAGCCCGAATCAAATGCCATTGTACTGTATGGATACAATCTGATTGAAAAGACATTGCAAAACCCATTAAAGGGCCATGGTTATGGATTTTACGAAGATGGACGCATGATCATCTTTTATGCAGACGATGAACCTAACCGGGTGCATCCATTGCAAATCTGGCAAACGCCTTATTACAGCGAAAGCCACGCCAGCGCACAACCGGTCTCACAGAGCTTTTATGGAAAAATAGGTAATGCCGAACTGGTTCGAGGTATCTCCGAGTTATATAGCATCAGCAAGAGCATGTTATTAGAGGATGTATCAGCGGATCACTACCACAGACTCAGTCAATCTTGTAATCAGATATTCGATACCTATTACTGGTTGGATTCACCCGAGCTGGCATCCATCGCCAGGTTGCTGCGGCAGATTGAAAGCACCGCCGAACTGGTGATAGACGAATATGAAAAAGTAGAAAGTATCCGTGCTCAATCGACTAAGGCATTGACTGAAGCAGAGGCAACTCAACTCGAGATTATTCGACATATCAAACCCGACAGTTGGCACACTCCACAGGAATTTGTCGATGGATTATTCAGCATAAGACAACATCGTGGTCACCTGATGACGATAAAGTCCTATCGCTATATCGATGCCGACCGGATACAGCAGTTAGATGCCGACATCGCAGCGATTGAGCAGGAATTAAATCAGCAAACGGTAGCATTCCTGGCTTCTGAAGGTGCATTAAAAAGCTATTACAAAGTGCTGGAGACTGTTGCAGCTGAACGTGTTAAATGCAGAACGAATGCTGAACTAAAACCCCACGTGGAAACTCTGCAGAAACTGGCGCAATCACTGGACCTGATTTCTGAAATGATGGCGACACTAAAGGTAGACGATGCGACCATTCATACTAGAATTGTCGATGCAGTTTCCGAACTGTATAGCCGCCTCAATCAGCAAAAAGCCGAACTGGAACATCAACGTAAAACCATGGGCAGCGCAGAAGCCACGGCTCAGTTCTCGGCGCGAATCAAACTATTAAGCCAGAGCATACACAATGCACTGGGCATGTCGACGACACCGACCAAAAGTGATGAACAGTTTTCCAGGCTTCTGGTGCAGCTGGAAGAACTGGAAGGTGAATTCGGAGATTATGATGATTTTATCGCTGACATTATAAAAAAACGCGAAGAAATATTTGAGACCTTTGAAGAACATAAACAGGGACTCATTGATGCACAGCAACGCAAGGCACAGTCTCTGGCCGATGCTGGAGAGCGCATATTGCAAAGTGTGCAGCGGCGGGTAAAGCGTTTCTCCACTCAGGATGAATTAAACACCTTCTTTAGTGCCGATAGTCTGGTCAGAAAAATTAGCGATATTATCGAAAAATTAAAGACCCTGGACGATAGCGTAAAAGCGGAAGATCTGGATGCAAAATTAAAAGCAATCAGAGAGCAATCGATTCGCGCATTGCGTGATAAAAGCGATCTGTATGAAGAGGGCGGTCAGGTCATAAAACTAGGCCCAAGACACAAGTTTTCCGTTAATACTCAGGAGCTGGACTTAACCATTCTACCGAAGGACGATGAGTTATTTATCCGCCTGACTGGCACCGACTATTTTGAAGCTCTGGACAATACTGAACTAAACGACATGCGCAGCTATTGGGCTATGCAGACACCTTCTGAAAGCGCTCAGCTTTATCGCGCCGAATATCTGGCCTATAGCATTTTGAAAGCAGCTGAAAATAATCAGAAGGATCTTAACTGGCAAACATTAAGCAGTGCGACTGTAGACCTGACTCAAATGGTGAAACTGGTAGTCTCCTATGCCGCAGCGCGTTATAAAGAGGGCTACGAAAAAGGCATACACGATCATGACGCCAGTCTAATTCTGCAAAAAATAGTGCCAGTGTACCAAAGCGCCGGTGTCTTCAAATACTCACCATCAGCGCGTGGGCTGGCAGCAATTTACTGGGCCAACTGTCAAAATGGCGATCTACAGAAATCATGGCATCAGCGCGCCAGAAATGCAGCGCAGATGACGACCTTATTTTCAGATAATAATGCCAAACATATTCTGAGTAATGAAATAGCCATAGATTTGTCACAGTTTGTTATCCAACACCAGCTACCTGATGATAAACGACTACTGAACAATGCCAGTGAATATCTAACTGATGAGTTATCACAGGAACGCGTCAGTTTCGCAACCACCAAATATGCACGCCAGCTATGCGATGAATTCATCACTCATTTAAAGACGCATGATATTTGGCGTGATTATCAAAAAGCACTGGGTGATATGAAAGGACAGGTAGGTAAACGCTGGACTTTGGCACAAAGCTGGTTAAAAGCATATATACAGTCCCAGCAAAAACTTCAGTACAAAAGCTTTGTGGTAGAAGCCATTGGTATTTTAAACGCAGAACAAAGGATAGACCGCAGTGATCGTGAAAGCGATATTCAATTCACTATCGAAGGATTACTTGGTACGCATGAAAAGATAGAGAATCGTCAACTGACCATCCAGCTCGATGAATTTCTGGATAATAATCGTACACATCACGAACATGTGATTCCTACTTACGAAAACTACCTGGAGAAACGTCACCAGATTATTAACCAAAAGAGACAGGAATTAAGGCTGGAAGAATTTAAGGCAAAACCACTGTCATCTTTTGTCAGGAACAAACTCATCAATGAAGTTTATCTTCCGCTAATTGGCGACAACCTGGCGAAACAGATAGGTACGGTTGGCGATAAAAAGCGTACTGACTTAATGGGTCTGCTATTAATGATCTCCCCGCCAGGTTACGGTAAAACTACCTTAATGGAATACGTTGCCGACCGGCTCGGACTCATTTTCATGAAGATAAACTGTCCGGTCATAGGCCACTCAATTACCTCGATAGACCCACAACAGGCAGATAATAGTGCATCCCGACAGGAGCTGGAAAAACTAAATCTGGCATTAGAAATGGGTAACAACGTGATGTTATATCTGGATGATATTCAACATACGAATAGCGAATTTCTGCAAAAATTTATTTCTCTAACAGATGGCACAAGACGAATCGAAGGTGTCTGGAAAAACCAGCCCAGGACATACGACATGCGAGGTAAAAAGTTTTGTGTCGTCATGGCAGGCAACCCTTATACCGAATCGGGTGAGGCTTTTAAGATACCCGATATGCTCGCTAACCGGGCAGACATATACAACCTGGGTGATGTGCTCAGTGGCAAAGAAGAAGTGTTCGGGCTTAGCTATATCGAAAACTCATTAACCTCAAATCAAATACTGGCACCGCTCGCGACACGAGCAATGGATGACGTTTATAAATTCATCGACATGGTCAATGGTGTCACTGTTGCGACTACCGATTTTTCGCATCAGTATTCTCAGGCAGAGATTAAGGAAATTGTTGATGTATTACAGAAAATGAAAACCATTCAGAGTGTAGTGTGGAAGGTGAACCAGGCCTACATAGCCTCTAGCGCACAGGATGATAAATACCGAACCGAACCCGTGTTTAAGCTACAGGGCTCGTATCGAAACATGAATAAAATGGCGGAAAAGATATCATCGATCATGACCGAAGATGAGTTAATGCGCCTTGTTGATGATCACTATCAGGGCGAGTCTCAATTGCTCACTACTGGCACCGAAGCAAACCTGCTTAAGTTGGCTGAAATCAGAGGGAATATGACTGAAGCCCAACAGCAACGCTGGGCTCAAATCAAATCAGATTTCATGCGCAATAAAGCCATGGGTGGAGATGATGCAGATACCGGAGCCAAAATTGTGGTACAGCTTAATGATCTGGTTGGTGGTATTAATTCCTGGCGTGATAGCGTTGAAAAATCTCGTAGTGAAGAGAATGAAGAAAAGATTCGAGAGTTGGCTATTAGCAGAAAACAAAGTCATAAGTCATTATCAGATATTGCCAAAGCTATCAATCAACTGGTTGACAATATACACGCGGGCATTCAGGAAGAAAGCACGAATGACTCAGCAAAAACATTATCCGATAAACTGGCTGACGTACTTGAAAACACGCTTCAACCTTTAGTTCGAATTATGAATGGAAAGCTGGATTTAGATCTGGGTACACATAAAAATATGTCAGAGATAAATCGAAAATTAGATCTCATTGGTAAGCAATTCAAAGCCGAAACTTCAGCAAAAAAAACATCACAGACTAAGTAAAGCAGTAAGCTATGTCAGAGATTTGTATTAACCGGACAAATTAATATTCCGTCGATGAATTAAAACTCATTATTGATGAAATAAATGCCTCCTGCCTCCAATCTGGTAAAAGATACAGCATCACTTTTTTCTTAGAATCGAGTCAGATAAACAATATCCGACACGGTTTATCCAAACCAGAAATATTTTTACGCTTATTTTTTAACTGAAGTATTGGCCGAATAATTAGAGTTTAACTTTATTCCAAATAGCAGGGGCAAAAATTGTCTTTTGGTTGATATGACTATGGGTGTCGTACGCTAAATAGCTAATATGATTTTTAAGTCAAAGCTGTTTTACTAATTATAAGAAGACTGCCAATTATCTAAATTTTATCTGCAAATATTATTCATCACAGGATATTTGTATTTAGGAAGCGTCTTGCCGGGTAATTTTATTTTAAAAACCTGAAGATATTCGAATTTACTTGTAAGTTCGGTTTTCAATATTTAATAAAACACCAGTAATTAAACCTTTCAACCTCCTAAAGGGAAGTGTAGAACTCAAAAGACAATCATGGAAACAAAATGGACCTGATAAAAAACATAAAAGCAATAATCCTGTTCACGCTCATAGGATTAACATTAATCGCATGTGGCAGCAGCGCAGTAGATGAGGGTGGTGCCAGAGAAACAAGCGTAAGCTTTGATTACCAACTATCTTCCATCTACAGTGGGCAAGATCTAACAACAAGAGCCAGGTTATCTAATAAAGGAGTAAAAATATATACAGGTGATCTATTAGCAAAAAACATAACCTTGGGTGAAGAAGAGATTCATCCCTGGTCGGCATATATTGATGAGGATAGCTTCGCCGTTACGTCAAATAAAACAATTACACTAAAGCCAGGAAGCTATGAGTTTGTATTGACCCTTGCAAACGGTAATAACCAATATGTCAGTGAAACAGTGTATGAGATAAAAGACTTTGATCAGGTTAATATTCCATTTAACCTGAAACCCGTACTAGGAGATCTTGTTACTGATGTAAACATAGTAGCTGAGATACCCTCATTTAAATTTGTATATGATGTAGGTGAGATGAGTGGTTACGATAGTCCAAAGATAGGCATTAAAATAGATGATGATAGTGAGAAATACTTTAACATCAATCCAGCAACTGGACTAAGTGACGCCTATGTAAATATCCCCGCTGGGGATCATAATATTGCGCTAAACTTTTATGATGGAAATATCTATCGGGGAAGATCTTCAAAATATCCATCACCCTTAACTATCATCCCAAAAGAGTATATAAATATAGACCTCGTACCGCTTTACGGAGAAGCAACGCTGGGATTTGATGTTGATGGTTCCTCACTAAACCTGCTGGTAAATATACCGAGTCAGATAGTAACTGAAGCCCTGTCGTTATCAAACCTTCAAACAATCATTAGATATACAGGAGTCAATGGAAGTGGAGAGAAAGAAATTTCTGTAGTAGCTTATGGAAATGATTATCAGGGCAGCGCAACACTGGGAGATGTTAAATATGGAGACTTCTCTTTTAGTTTAGAATTTCGAGATATCACTGATAACAACGAAGTAATAGGAAGCTGTGATATAGATACATTTATAGTAGATCAAAATAATAAAACAGTCTTCTGCGATGTAACACTAAAACAAAGAAGTAATATTACCGGTAACTTATTAGCTACAGTCGGTATTAATGTATACAATCAAAAAGGTGATTCAGTAGAAGGAGCAAAGGTTTATGCTGATGATACTTATCTAGGGCTCACTGGGAGTGGGACTTTTGGGACTAAGGGGTATTTGAAACAGTACATCAAAAAAGGGAGTCATACACTTAGGGCTGAGTTTGATACCAGGATGGGGACAAAAGATGTAACTCTTTCTACTCTTTCTGTTGAGAACTATGATCTTATTTTAGATCAGGATATCCCTTCTAAATACATATCTGACATACCTGCTAATTGGTGGGAAGATACAGGTTCTGTTATGCCAGATAGCATTTATTACACAACCAGCCAGATAATAGGCGATTATGTTTATACTTTTGGTGGGGTTATCAATGGTGCTTATACCGATAAGATATTTAGAGCCCCGGTTAGTGATCCAATGAGCTGGAGTGATACTGGTTTTGTCATGCCGGTAACTATCGGTCAATCAACCAGTCAAATAATTGGAGATTATATTTATACTTTTGGGGGTTATCATAATGGTTTACAATCCAATAAGATATTTAGAGCCCCAGTTAGTAATCCCACCTCCTGGAGTGATACAGGTGCTGTCATGCCGGAAAATAGTGCTCACTCAACCAGTCAAATAATTGGTAATTATGTTTATACTTTTGGTGGTCAAACTAGTGTTTTTACCAATAAAATTTTTAGAGCTCCTGTTAGTGATCCAACCTCCTGGTATGATACCAGTTTTGTCATGCCGGAAATTATTTATGATTCAACCAGTCAAATAATTGGTAATTATGTTTATACTTTTGGAGGTTATCGTGATGGTGGTTATACCGATAAGATATTTAGAGCCCCTGTTAGTGATCCAACCTCCTGGAGTGATACCGGTTCTGTCATGCCTGAACCTATTTATCGTTCAACCAGTCAGATAATTGGCGATTATGTTTATACTTTTGGGGGCTATATTAATGGAGGTTTTTCCAACAAGATATTTAGAGCACCAGCAAGTGATCCAAGCACCTGGAGTGATGCTGGATCGGTTATGCCAGTAGAAATATTTGGTTCAACCAGTCAGATAATTGGAAATTATGTTTATACTTTTGGGGGTTATAATAGCAGTGGTGGATACAATAAAATATTAAGAGCAAAAATAATTACAGATTCAGAATAAATTAGCTGGCCATCAAAAGACCTGTTCTTAAAATAAAGGGAGCGTTAGCAATTACTAACGTCCCCTTTTTTATATTATTTAAATTAGCTATACGGGAACAGATCGCTGAAGCAAAACAGAGAAAAAATAAACGATACTTTTTTTCAAAATCAGAATTTGTATTTAATAACCTTTCTTTTTAAGCAACCCGTAACCCGGAATCGTAGGTTTGAAAAAGAGGAACGACGCCTTCCAGCATAGGCCAGCCTTTGTATTTGCCAGGGTGCTTGTATTGTTTATGTCGGATGGCGCTTTGCTCGGCTCTGGCTTCCTGCTTCGCTCTACCTCCTGCATCCTTGCAGTCGTCGGCAATTGCGTCCTGCGTTACTCTACCACTTACATCCGTGTAGGCGTCGGCTCTGGCTTCCTGCTTCACCCTGGCACCTACGTCCATGTGGGCGTTCTGCATTGTTCTACCTTCGACCATTCCATAGTCTCGTACCTCGGGCATCCTTGCCCGGATTATCCGACCTACGACTGCCTGTCCGTGATTATCTAAAAGAGGTTATTGAGCATAAAAATTAACACCCAGGCCTATGAATGACGACGATCACTGAATTCTCTTAACCGGCGGTTGATACATTTAACACGCCGAGATAGCTCTGAATAATTTGGTTCTGACCATGATCGTCTATCGCAAATCCGTCGGTCCTGACGGCCTTTTCGGTTATCAATAGAAAGTGGGAAGGCTGGCTTAAATTTCGATATTCTGCTTCTAAAAAAAGGTTTAAATCGCATTTTTCTGATCCCCCCTTGTTTGGCTGAATATGGTGGTCTAATTGTACTTGGTACTTTAATAATAGCTGATATTTATCAATTATAAAGGTGTCATAATGAGTTAGAAGCGAACCTGCAAATAATATTCTAAAGAATATAAAGAAGAAGCGGCCGCAATGGTTTTAGAACAGGGTTATACCGTATCAGAATCGGCTAAATCACTGGGTGTATGCAAAAGGGGTCTGAGGTAAATAAAGGTAAATGGGTTGTAGGTACATGAGGGTTTTTCTCAACTTAAGGGTGTCGTGTTTAACCCGGAAAAGGAGATGTAAATAGGAAAACGGATTTTTGATTCCAGAAAAACAAGGATGTACTTACCGGGTATACCAGGTCATGTTGTTCAGCGAGGTAATGATCGAAACCCTTGCTTCTTCGAATATGTGGCGCTTGTTTTAGATAACCGAGAGCACTTATGTCTTATCCGGATTGACCGCAATGATAGTCATGGTCTCTTCTGTGGCTTCTTCTCGTTGTATAGATATCTCGTACTAAATACCCTCCGCCTGCAGGGTATCTTTTAGTGAACGAATAATCCCTGCTGCATTCTTATAGGATGAACCCTTGGGCCGGGTGAGGAAAACGACATCATCCTGGGTAACCTGGATGTTTTGACTTCTATTTTTGGATTTCAGGAGCTTTTTTAATATGCTTCCAGCTGTTGATGCGCTTAGACGCATCTTTTTCCAGAGCCCTTTCGATGAATAAGGCCATATCCTGATCGATATCATTGCGATAACTGTGAATATCAGTCGACCGCTGGTTAACATGCATATTAAGAATCTTGTCGAGCGATTGAGCTGTGAAAGGGGGACTCCCGGTAAGCATATGAAATGCCATAATACCCATCGCGTAAATATCAGCACGACCATCGACTGGTAACGACTGGATGATTTCCGGAGCGAGATAATGCGGTGATCCCTCGATATTTTCATTCTTGTCATCTGGCGGTTTGGCGAGTCCGAAATCGGTGATTTTCACATGATTGAATTGATTGATAATAATGTTTGAAGGTTTTACATCCCTGTGCACGATGCCTTCGTTATGTGCATATTCCAGGGCTGCAGCAACCTGAGTTAAAATGCGTCGGGTCTGTGCCAGGCTTAACCGGTGTTTCTGTTTTAACACTGCAGACAAATCCATTCCGGTTAGTCCTATCGATTACAGGCCTCTAGAAGGGAATTCAAGATATAGTGCAGTATTTAAAGTCTATATTGGTATAGGAGGGTTGTAGCCGTAGTTTCATGATCTGAGGGCCAGCCATTAGGCAAATTTTCAAGCATCAAAAAGTGGATGTCCCAAAAACATCAAAAAGTGGATGTCCCAAAAAGATTGGATGTCCCAAAAAGATTGGCAAAGGACAAATTTATATTTTCGAAGAAATAAGTAATTCCGAAAGGATTTATATATGACCCCCTTACAAAGCCTGGGTTTTTCAGTAATTTCCTTTCCAATAGTTGGGCCCTATCTTCTCATGTCTGCCATAATCCGCCTTACCAACCGAATACTGCCTTAGCCCAACCTTTCCGAAAGCTGAACCAGATGTTGCGGGTTCACCGTAAGCTGTAGACGTTGGCCTACCCGAAGTTCGGGCTCATCATGTCGACGATGCAGTTGTAAAGACCTGCCGTCTCGCAACCGGCAGGTGACCTGTCGATAGGGGCCAAGAAGACAGCTGCGCGTCACAATCGCCGACAAACCTCCCTTTTCGACCCGGCGCAGATGGCAGGGCTCAATAGCTAACCACAGCCGACCGGCAGGTCTGGGCTCAGTTACAGGCGTAGGACTCGGCAAGCAGCCCCAGGAACCGCTCACACAGACCCCGTTGAAATCGTCCACTGGCAACAAATTCTGCCATCCCAGGACACGAGCAACCTCCAGATCACGAGGATCGGCGAAGACCTCATCTGCTCTACCGAAGCGCCGCAACTGTCCCGCCACCAACACCCCGATGCGGTCAGCCAGCTCGCGGGCATCCTCAAGGTCGTGGCTAACCAGCAGCAATGGCCGCGGCTTGTCTGCGACCACCTCTCGAAACAACTGGCGCAGATGCTGACGCAGCTCGGCATCGACAGCGGAGAATGGCTCGTCCAGAAGCAGCACTTCGGGCTCAGCTGCCAGAGCACGCGCCAATGCCACTCGTTGCCGTTGACCTCCAGAGATGAGGCTCGGCGAGGCCTGGGCGATCTCACTCAGGCGCAGACGTTCGAGCCAGCTCGCCACACAATTGTGCCGGCTTGTACGCGAAAGCCTGGGCATAGCAAAGGCAATATTACGCGCCACACTCATATGAGGAAACAGAGCGTAGTGCTGGAAAACTAATCCCGCTCGTCGTCGCCGGGCCGACAGGTTGACCTTTTGGTGACTATCGAACCAGATCTGCTTCCCCAGAGCTATGCGACCAGTATGAGGGCGCTCTAACCCTGCCAGCGTTCGCAACAAAGTACTCTTGCCTCCACCGGATGGACCGAGCAGGACGGTTGTAACACCACGTTCCAGTGCGAGTTCAATCTGCAACTCGAAATCTGGTCGTTGCAGGCTGAGGTCGAAGGACAGAGAGCCCATAACTCAGGCCCTCTGCAGCGATTGCCGGTTACCGGCGTGCAATAGCATGAAGAGCGCTAGCGACCCGGCTCCGAGCATCAGGGACAGCCGGGTGGCGCAGTCGAAATCCCCGTCCAGTACACTGTTGTAGATCGCCAGGGAGAGAGTATCGGTACGTCCAGCGATGTTGCCTCCTAGCATGAGTGTAATACCCACTTCCCCCAGTGCGCGTCCGATGGCCAGGGCTAATCCGGCGATAATGGCCGAGCGCACGTTAGGCACGATGATGAGAAAGAAGGTTGCCAGGGGACCTCGACCCAGCACTGTGGCAGCCTCGGCAAGCTCGTTTGCGGAATTCTCGATCGCCGCCTGCACCGGCTTGACGATGAGGGGCAGGCCTGCGATGAAGGCGGCCAGGAAGACTCCCAGAGGGGAGAAAATGATATCAACTGAAAATCGATCATAGAGCAGACCACCCAGCACCCCGCGACGCCCCAGTAGCAGCAGTAGAAAGAAGCCAATGGCTATAGGCGGAAATACGAGCGGTAGAGAGATAAGCCCTTCCCAAAGCAGGCGCAAAGGCAGGCGTTTCCAGCTCAAGCACCAGGCGAGCCCAACCCCCGCAATCAGATAGCAGAGCAGCATAATCACCACCACCTTCAGGCTCAGCGCCAGCGGCATCAGGGAGCAACCAAAACCGGCTTCACTCACAAACCGGCATCCTTGAGTATCTGTTGAGCGGTTGGTGCCTGGAGAAAATCGAGCAGGCTTAGCACCAGGGCATCTTCTCCGTACCCCGCCACCACAGCGGCAACGATCTCGATTGGTTCGTAGGATCCTTCGGGAAGTTCAATATAGCCTCCGATACGCTCACCCAGTGCCAACGCATCAGTCAGATTGATGAAACCGGCATCCACTGAATGGGCTACCAGGTAGGAGGAGACTTGAGGCACTGTCCCTGTCACCAGTAATCGATCTTTTAGCTTCTCTTTTAAGCCATTCTGCATAAGAAAGGCTTCAGCGGCCCGACCATAGATTGCCTTCTTTGGGTCTGGCATGGCAACCCGCTCAACTAACCCATCCGCCAGGGCGATCCAGGGGGCAGCCGGCACTTTATCCGCCCAGGCCAGCACTGGTCTGCCCTGTCCCAACACGACAAAGTGTTCGTATTGCCCCGTTGCTTGCAGAATACGACGATCTCCCACTGCCAAGGCAACCTGTCCACTGCTCTCGGTTTGAGAGATGACCGTACGCATATTGCCGAAGATCGGCATCACTTCTACGCCCGTCTGTTTAGTAAAGGATCGATAGAGCCTGATAAGAGGCTTTTTGTAACCAGCCCCGGCGGCGACAGTAAGTGTTTCCATGGCCAGACTCTGGCCGTTGATAAACACAAGTAATAACAACAGATAACGCACAACACTACTCCTTTTTTATAAATTGAACCAATGACTTACCTATGCGTTATGCAAATAATTTGCATAACGCATGGCGAATAAGTTACTCCAATCAACGATAAGCAACTCTCATACCAATTGATAAGCAATGCATTTAGCCAGTGTTTTTAGCGACTTTATGTTTGATGCCCAAACAAACTGAATGACTTTCTACAAGTATTCAGTGGTTATTTGTTGCATATGCGACAGAGTTTATGAGTGTGTATTCCGGGGGAAGGATGAACCTTAGTTGATTATCAGGTTGGTAAAAAAACTTTTTCGTCTAACGAGAGCATATATCAAAAATGTCAGATACAAATTAAGTTTTAATGCGTATCAGCCCCCCCCCAGTAATAAGCCAGTAATAAGCCAGTAAAATTTTGCTACTGGATTCCTTATACTATTTGGATGAGAATAAGGAATCTGGACTCTATGCAGTTTCGGCTACAACAGAAAGGCAAAAGAAATATTTTTCGGAGCAATAAGAAAGTAAGTGGAAATCTCCCTCAGTACCGTTCAGGAGTTGGCGCCTGACCAGGCTTCATTGAACGCGGCAAAAAAACTACTCAGTCCTGCTAAGTGGCCATTGCGGGGGCAGTCAGCAGCAGTCAATACTATCTGGGGCGAATGCCAGGGTTCTGGGGCTAACCCCTATTACACTATGGCCGATGTGGTTGATCATGGTTATAAGTGCACATGCCCCTCTCGTAAATTTCCCTGTAAGCATGTGCTTGCCCTGTTGTGGCAGTTTTCTGAAGGTGCGTCAGGCTTTGCGGAAGGAGAGCCGCCGGAATATGTGCATAACTGGTTGGGTCGACGGCGTAAAACAACAAAAAATTCGACAGATACCGTGGATGTTGAAAAGCCTGTTGTCAAAAAGGATATATCTCTTGCTCAAGAGCCTACAAAACCTCAATTAACTACTGAAGAAGCAGAAAAAAAGGAAGCTGCGAAGGCAAAACGAGCTGAGCAGAATAAAGCAAAAACAGATGCCAGCATTGCTGACGGGTTAACTGATTTCCAGCAATGGGTAAATGATCAACTCACTACAGGCATTACTACTTTTATTAAAGAAATAAATAGCCGTTGCCGACAGATCGCTGCTCGATTAGTTGATGCCAAAGCCAGCAATTTCGCTTCGCGTATTGATGAATTTCCATCGAGGGTTCTAGCCCTTGATTCCGAACAACAACCAGAGGCAGTGTTTAAAGAATTAGGTCAACTGGTGTTGTTATCTGAAGCATGGTTTACCAATCCAGATGATGTCGATGTTCGCCGTGCAGTTGCTACAAGCGAAAGTCGGGAACTACTTTTTAATAATCCAGATACTCTACGTATATCAGCTATCTGGGAAACAGTGGGTGAAAAGATAGAAACCCGCAAGGATGGCCTGATTGCGCACTCTCGGTGGTTACTACAGGTGGATGATAAAGCGCGCCTTGCCCAGCTGTCAGATTTTTACCCTGCATCATCAGGCAAAAGAGAAGTCGGATTTAGTATCGGCAACCAGTTACAGGGTGAACTCGTCTTCTACCCAGGTCGATTTCCAATGCGAGCTGTTATCTCTCAGCATCAGGTTATTGCAGCAGAAAATCGCAAGGAGTGGGATAAGCCAGGTAGTAACATCTGGCAAAGTTATGCTCACCAGTTAAGTCTATTGCCCTGGTCAGAATACTGTCCCTGTCTGCTGGGTGGCGGTCGGATATATCAGAATAGCAAAAAGGGTTTCTGGTGGCGTAGTGATGATTTGAAACAGAATATTCCACTCACCAATCAAAGCTTTAATCCATTATTACTCGGTAGTGATTTAAAAACGGCATTTGTCCTGGTTGATGGTGAGCGTGCAGAATTACTAAGTGCACAAACAATGAGCTGGGGGAGTATAGCATGCTAATGAAACAGGCAAGTGCTGACCTGCAGCGTATTGAGCAGTTACATCAACGTTGGCTTGTCGGTGCAGATAGTGCAGCTATCCCTTTAGAGCAACTACCTGAAGGTTGGCAGCCATTGTTAGAAGGCGAGCCCTCAGAACGCCGGGCCTTGATCACATTAGCTTTGTGCGCGCAGCAGCAAACCTTACTGTTTGAACCGGAAGCCACGCACGATCTGAAGGCGAGACCCGACCTGCCCCAGTTAGAGTTTCCTGTTTTAAATGACACATTACGCCCGCTGTTTCGGCGAAGCCTTGAAGCTATCAGGAAACAGCAGACGGTGTCGGTTGATCATCTGTTGAAACTCCTTTTACATAGAAAAATTGTTGCCCATCCAGCCGACTGGCTACCTTCAGCAAATGATCAAGTTCCGAATGCTTACTGGCCCTGGTGCCAATGGGTTTCGAATGAGCTTACAAGCCATCAGCATGCTGAGGATGAAGTGATTACTGCTGAAAACTGGGATGATTTTTTCCCTGCAGAGCGCCTGGCCAGATTAACTCAACTTCGTCGTCATGATAGTGATGCTGCGCGAGAATTAATCAGCCAGTGTGCAGCCAAAGAGCCAGCAGACAAACGGCTTAAGATTATTGAAGTTCTGGGCACTAAACTCAATCAGTACGATAGTGAATTTTTGCAAAGCCTTACTCTGGATCGCTCCAGAAAAATCGCACAATTGGCAACGCAATATCTGATGAGGCTGGGTATAGGGCAGGAGCATATCGATGGTGAAGAAGGAGAGAGTCCTGCGAAAGAACTTGCCGAGTGGTATGAAGTTAAAACGACTGGAATTTTTAGAAAACGAACTGTGCTTGTTCCACGAAAGCTAAAAAGTAAAAAGCAGCAATCTATTCGCTCAGAGCAAATACAGATAATACCGCTACTCGATCTGTCCAGTGCCTTAGGCATTACAACCGAAGAACTGGTTTCGATCTGGCAATTTTCAGAAAATCGTGATCACGATAATTATGCTTTTGTGTCGAATGCGGCAAATACGCTTGCTGATGATTTAATCCATAAGCTCTTAACAAGCGCTATCAATCAATTAGACGAAAGCCAGCCGATGCTGAATTACATTCAGTTATTATTACCACGCCTTGAGCAGGAATATCGGAATCAGCTCATGCTGGAGCTTTTGCAAAATAAAGCGAGTAAGCTGACTTTTATCCAATGCCTTGAATTTATCGATACACCGATAGATGAAATAAGCAGGAAATTGCTCGTTGCAACATCGGCGTGGAAGAACCTGGTAACAGCAATTCAGCAGGATATGGAAAAAGGTGTCTACGTCGACAACTACTACACGCAAAATGAATTAACCGCATTGGGATTGATTTTGCCGCAACATACAGCAGAAGAAGTTTTTAGCGAACTGGTCAATCTTGGCTTACTGCAAGCAGATCCAATATTAGACTGTTTGAAATTAAATATGCAATTAACTGAATTTAAGTAAGGATCAATTTATGAGTGATATTCTTCGTCAGCCGTCAGAACTAAATTTTCAAACTGAACTCGACGCTCTAAAAGCTGAGGATGTTGGGAACAAGCCAGACAATTGGATGTTGAGCCCTCAGTCTGTTGTGACCTATCTATTGGGTGGTAAAACCAAAGACGGCTTTGCTATCAGTGCTAAATATATCGGTAACCGCCGATTAATCGAAACGGCGGTGGCTACCCTGGCTACTGATAGAGCACTGTTGCTACTGGGTGTTCCGGGTACTGCAAAATCCTGGGTCTCAGAACATCTTGCTGCAGCAATCTGCGGTAATAGTCAGCAGGTTATTCAATGCACCGCAGGAACCGATGAAAATCAAATTAGATATAGCTGGAATTATGCGCAGCTACTGGCGAAAGGCCCCAGTAAAGAAGCACTGGTACCCACACCGCTATATCGCACAATGCAGGAAGGTTCAATTTGCCGATTTGAAGAACTGACCCGGATGGGATCCGATGTCCAGGATACATTGATCACTGTGTTGTCGGAGAAAATGCTGCCAATTCCAGAATTGAATGACATAGTTTATGCGCAGAAAGGGTTTAACATTATAGCCACTGCCAACAATCGGGACAAAGGTGTGAATGAATTATCATCCGCACTCAAGCGCCGCTTCAATGTGGTGGTGTTACCATTACCGGATGATATGAATCAGGAAGTGTCGATAATTAGCAAACGTGTCGAAGAAATGGGGGCAAGTTTAAATTTACCGGTACCGAAAAATGCTAAAGAAGAGATTGAGAAAGTAGTTACCATTTTTCGTGAATTAAGAGGAGGGGAAACTCTCGACGGAAAAAATGTTTTAAAAACCCCGACGGGCAACCTGTCAACGGCTGAAGCAATCTCGGTAATGGTGGGCGGATTAAGTCAGGCCAACTGGTTTGGTAATGGCAAGCTAGAGGCAGAGGAAATAAGTAGTACTCTTGTTGGGGCGATAGTTAAAGACCCTGTGCAGGATAAGGCGGTACTTGAAGAATATCTTGAGACAGTGCTAAAAAAACGCGCGGGTTATTCCAGCTATTATAAGAGCATGAACGACGTGCTTTAGTACTGAATAATGCCAACAAACGACATACATTATTTCGGCATTCGGCATCATGGTCCTGGTTCAAGCAAGCGCCTGTTAGCAGCATTACAAAACCTGCAACCTGCAAGAATACTGATAGAAGGCCCGCAGGATTGTAGCGAACTTTTACCCATGCTAGCTAGCAAGCAAATGAAACCCCCGGTTGCCTTATTAGCTTATTCATCAGAACAATCCGCCTGTAGTATTTTTTATCCTTTTGCTGATTATTCACCAGAATATCAAGCCTGTTGCTGGGCCGTAAAAGCAAATATTGAAACAGCTTTTATAGATGTGCCAGTCGCTGTGCAATTAGCAAAAATGCTGTCAGAGGCCGAACATCAAGCTGAGGATGCAGATGAGCTTGATGATAGCAATGAAAACAGTGCCGCAGCCGATGAGGATAGTGATAAAGAAGATGATGACCTCGCCACAATTGTGCAGGACCCGATAGGTTCTTTAGCCAGGCTGTCGGGGTATGAGGATGGTGAGGCCTGGTGGAATGATCTTATCGAACAGAACAGTGATAGTGATGAAGCGATTTTTGATATTATCGAATCCGCCATGCGGGCTCTCAGAGATAATACAGAAAATGACCATCCTGCATTACAACGAGATCGGGTTCGAGAAGCTTTTATGCGACTTGAAATTGCTAAAGCGAAAAAGGTTACGGAAGGCCCTCTCGCCATTGTGTGCGGGGCGTGGCATGTTCCAGGGTTAAGAGAAAAGCATACTGCAAAAAATGATCGTGCACTGATAAAAACGCTGCCGAGCAAACTGCCCGCGAGTAAGGTTAAGGCGACCTGGGTACCCTGGACTTCGCCGCGACTGGCAACTGCCTCAGGCTATGGCGCAGGGGTCGCTGCCCCGATGTGGTACCAGCACCTCTGGGAGTATCGGGACAAACAGTCAACACTTGAATATTGGCTAGGTCAGATTGCCCAGGGCTTGCGTGATAATGGTCAGCTCATATCAACCGCTTCGGTTATTGAAGCAGTGCGTCTGAGCCACAGTTTGGCGGCTATCCGAAATCGTCCCGAACCAGCATTTGAAGAAATTCGCGAAGCGGTGATCGCCTGTTTGTGTTTTGGTGAGCCTCAGGTATGGCGACAGATCGAAACGCATATTTTGTTGGGGAATCAGGTTGGACAAATCCCCCCTGATGCACCGCTCGTCCCGTTACTTGAAGATTTACAGCGCTTACAGAAAAAAAATAAACTTAAACCGGAAGCCCTGGACACTGAATTGTCTCTTGACCTGCGTACTGCAGCTGGGTTGAGTAAGTCGATCTTGCTGCATCGCTTAAATATTCTAGATGTACCCTGGGGACGCATCACTGATGCAGGGAAAAGTCGCGGTACTTTCCGTGAGCGCTGGCATTTATCCTGGCAGCCAGAATATGCCGTTCGACTTGTAGAAAATCTGGTCTACGGAAGTACCATTGAACAGGCTGCGAGTACTAAAATAAGTGAAGCCTTAGAGAACGAGAATAATTTAAGTAAGCTTGCATCGAGTGTTCAACTCTGCCTGGAAGCACAGTTAAATCAGGCTGCTGATATTGGTCTGCTGCGTATTCAGAAACGTGCTGCACATACCAGTGATTGTCTTGAACTACTGGAAAGCCTGGCGCCTCTTATCAATGTTAATCGTTATGGAACTGCGCGAGAAATATCACTCGCCCATATTGAAGAGTTAATTATTCGACTCACCATACAAACTGCAATTGCATTGCCATATGCATGCCGCAATCTGGATGATGAAGAAGCACATCATTACAGAAAAAGTTTAAGTGATGCTCACCAGGCATTGCAGTTAGTCGATTTTGACGAATCGGTAATGGAAGACTGGTGGCAGGCCATTCAGCAAATAGTCGACAGTCCGCAGTCAGATCTTCAACTTGCAGGGCTTTGTGCTCGCTTACTCTATCAGGCAGAAAAAATACCCAGCAGTCAGTTAGAGTATTTACTCCAAAGAATGTTGTCACCTGCGCTGCCTGCTGCTGACGCAGCCCGTTTTTTTGACGGTTTTTTTACAGATGCTATTCAGCGCTTGTTGTACGACCGAATTTTATTAGATGCTATAGAACACTGGTTAATCAGTCTTGACGAGGATTCATTCACAGAGTATTTGCCTCTGTTTAGACGAATTTTTTCTGATCTGGATACGATGGAAAGAAAGCGCATGATAGATACGGTTTTACATGGCCGAACTCAGTCAGCCGTCAATAAAATAGTCAACCCAATAACCTTACCACTATGGCCAGATCACCTGCAGCGTATTGCTAAGCTATTGAAGAGGGATAAAGATTGGTCTCAGTAACTGAAGAAAATAACGAGCACAATCTGAGCATTGATGACAGCTTGAAAAAAGAGCGTCGTTGGCGTCTGGTGCTTGGTGCCGACTCTGATGAAAGTGCCGCATTGTCAGAGAGTGATCGACGACTGTCAACAGCTCTTACGGCACTCTACGGTGGGGAAGCGAGCGATAGTGACAAAAAAGGCCGTGGCAGCCTTTCTCGTTCTGCGCCTAAAGTTTCCAAATGGCTGGGCGATATTCGCGAGTTTTTTCCAGCCTCGGTTGTTCAAGTTGTTCAACGGGATGCGTTTGAACGCTTAGGACTAAAGCAAATGTTAATGGAGCCTGAGTTTTTAAGCGCACTGGAAGCTGATGTGCATCTCGTCGCCGATTTAGTTAGCTTACGCTCAGTGATGCCAGAAAAAACCATTGATACTGCTCGTCAGGTAATCAAGAAGGTTGTTGATGAATTAATGGAAAAACTGGAGCAAAAGACTGCGGAAGCTATACGTGGAGCTATTAATAAATCGAAGCGCAGTTTTCGTCCACGTTTCAATGATATTGACTGGCATCGTACGATCAGTGCAAACCTGCGTCATTATCAGGCCGACTATCAAACAATTGTACCGGAAAAATTGATTGGCTTTATGCGTCAACAACGACGTATTGTAGATTTAGACGAAGTCATTCTGTGTGTAGACCAGTCGGGTTCAATGGCAAGTTCTGTTGTTTACAGTTCAATTTTTGCAGCGGTAATGGCTTCGATTCCTGCAGTAAACACGAAACTGATTTGCTTTGACACGGCGATACTTGATTTAACCGATGAGCTTGAAGATCCTGTCAGTGTGCTTTTTGGTGTACAGCTTGGGGGAGGGACAGATATTGATCAGGCGATAGCCTATTGTGAGAAAAAAATTGAAAGGCCCTCTAAAACACATTTAATACTGATTACGGATTTGTATGAAGGTGGAGATCAGGAAAGTCTAAAACGCCGAGTTCTAAATCTAATAAGACAGGATGTTAATGTCATTACGTTACTGGCCTTAAGTGATGATGGAAAGCCCTCTTATGATGCAGAGCTGGCCGCTGATTTTGCCGCAATTGGCAGTCCTGTTTTTGCCTGTACCCCAGATCAATTTCCAGATCTTATGGCGACTGCTTTAAAACGGGAAGATGTGTTGAGCTGGGCAGCTGATCAGGACATTAAAGCCGTGAGGCCAGCAGAGTAATCGCGAGCAATACATAGTAGTAAAACGCATTCCTTTCTAAGGGAACTGTTGATTTAATTTTCTCATTGAGAACGCAGAGTGTAGCTGGAGATACAGATAATTGATGGATAAATGGAAATCATGAGTTTTCCTCAGCAGAAAAGTTGCGATTAAAAGGGGGCAGACATGTATGATTTGGAGTAATTATTGAGCTATCATTTTTTATGTGTTTATATGAAATCTATCGAGATTGCCCCCCCCATAGATCCTGCATAGATCCACAATTTTATCCTCCCTGAGAATACGTCCTGTCCACAAATTTAATGGATAAATTTGCACAGCTACGCTGCCCTTAGTGTGAGTCTCAGGGATGAGGCGAATGAATCCGCCAGTTCCAGATAATGATTGGATTGGCTAAACCCTGAAAACAATTGACGTAAAGCATTCTGATCATCAATCCTCCCTAACCACAAGAGGGAAATCCCAGGCGCCCGCGAATATGACGATAATAAACAATTCTTGCAAAAATGACAGGCAAGTATATGATAGTCAAGACTATCATAATATTTGGTTTACTTAACCTGTGGGGTGGATGTCATGTTCAATCAAGTTTTCATTCGGTTCTTCAGTACAATGCTCGTATCGCTGACGACACTCTTCTGGTTTAGTCTTACCAGTGCAGCCACCCCCTCTGGATACTCTAGCGAATCCGATTCGATACAGCCAAAAAAGTCGCTCAGTAATCCCTCCCCAGAGGTCTTGTCCTCAGAGTTTGGCGGAGGAAGTACCTATCTTATCGGCTCAGGTATATACGATATAACGGGCCCTGCGGGCGAGGTGGTTATGATGGGATATGCCGATGAGACGCAAACAACCGAAGGCATACATCTGAGATTGAGATCAAGGGCGTTTATTGTGGGTGATGGGACAAAACGAGTTGTTTTCGTCAGCGCTGATCTCGGTATGCTTTTCCAGATGGTAAAACTGAAAGTATGCGAAAAAATTGCAAATGACCCGGATCTTTTACCTTACTATAACGTAAATAACGTGCTCCTTTCTGCAACTCATACTCATAATGGCCCTGGAGGTTACTCAGGGCACTTCTTATATGACGCCACTATAAAAGGATTTGTAAGGCAGAATTTTAACGCCATCGTTGACGGCATCTATCAGTCCATCAAAAGAGCGCATAATAATTTACAGGAAGGAAAGATATTAATAAATCAGGGGACCATAGAAGGCCTCGGCGGAAACCGCGCAGTTGAGGCATATAACAATAATCCTGCAGATGAAAGGACTCAGTACAGCAGCAATACCGATCAAATCATGACGCTTCTAAAATTTGTTGCTATGAATGGCGAAGAGATCGGTACCTTGAACTGGTATGCGGTACACGCGGACAGCATTGGGCCTGATAATCATCTGATCAGCGGAGACAACAAGGGCTGGGCTGCATATAAGTTCGAAAAGCTTAAAGGAACGGATTATTCGGCTTCCAGGACATTTGTAGCCGCCTTTGCGCAGACCGATGCTGGTGACGTTACGCCTAATATAGGCTATGGACCGGCTCCCAAAGAAGTGACATTAGCGGAAAACCCGAGCCTTGAAAATGCAGTAAATAAGCAATATAGCAAAGCAGTTGAACTATATAATAGCGCGACAGAAGAATTATCCGGTTCGGTTGATTTCAGACATGAATGGGTGGACATGCGAACGCTCTATGTTGAGTCTGTTGGCACTACCACCTGCCCCGGAGCCATGGGAGCGTCTTTCTCGGCAGGAAGCCCGTTTGATAATCCCAGTCCCGCATCATTGTTCCCTAACGGCACAACCGTTGACAGCGTAAATTGGGACGAAGATGCGGCCACCGCTACCTTGAGTAGCATACTGAATGTAGCTTTCCTTTTTGCATGGCCGGAAACCAATGATCCTGTTTATCAGGAATGCCATGCAAAAAAACCAATACTCATCCCAACTGGTGTTGCGCATCTGAATATCGGCGGATCTACCATGACGCCGAACATCGTTCCATTACAGGTACTGAAGATTGGGAATCTGGCGATTGCAGCATCTCCCAACGAGGTTACAACTATGGCGGGACGACGCATAAGAAACACCATAATCTCAGGACTCGAATCCACCGGCGTAAAATATTCGGTAGTAGCAGCCCTGGCCAATACCTATACCTCATACATGGCTACAAGAGAAGAATACGCCATGCAGTGGTATGAAGGAGCCTCCACACAATTCGGCCCCAATGAACTTGCTGCTTTCAGACAGGAGTATAGAAAGCTGTGTGCTGCGATAGCAAACGGCACAACCGTTGAACCGGGGCCAACACCGGAAGATATTACAGCCGGGGCTGTGGACTTTAGTGTATATGTAGCATTTGACGATGTACCAATGGGTAAAAATTTCGGCGATGTTGAAAAGCAGCCTGATGCGAGCTATAAAATTGGCGATAGGGTCAGTACAGTGTTCTGGGGCGCGCATCCCAATAATGATTTCATGATACAGGACACGTTCCTTGTGGTTGAGAAGCTGGTTAATGGTAAATATGAACCAGTGGCAAGAGACTGGGATCCTGAAACCACTTTCAACTGGGCTCGCGATTTTACTGCTTATTCAAAAGTAACAATCACCTGGGACACAGCGGACGCGACTGCCGGAACATACAGGATTCGTCATAAGGGAAACCGGAAATCTTTCTTTGGTGATATAAGCCCATATGAAGGTGTGACCTATTCATTTACGCTTCAATAACAGAAGTATAAGTAGAGTAAATGTAATCCCCTGCATATAAAGGCAGAGAATCAGCATCAGAATCTCACCTGGAATGCCCGGTAACCCGGTCATCATCACTTCATTATGCTGATTTGCCGGGCAAATTTTTGCTATTCCGCATTTTCAGGCCCTCTGTCTTGAATCAGGAACAAGCCACTGGACGACCTATTCAATTCAGTTGTCGTATTGTGTGATGAAAGCAAATACAGAAAACAAGGACACCCAGTGCGCCGAGATAAATCGGCAAAAGATTGGCGGTGAAAGCCCGCTACCTGGTAAGGATTAGCGATCCGAAGACTCATCTTTTAGGGGCTTATTAAAATGGAGATATTGATTCAGTAAAAATGGATAGGGGCTGATTTAATTACGGTTTATCCTGCCAGGATCGGTTGTTTTTACTCTGGAACGTATTTCAGGATAACGTAAACTACTGCCGTGTTCTCAAGTTGGATTTATTTAGATTGCTAAGTGTGTTAGGTTATGTGACGGGAAAAACTTCAGAGTAGCGCTTCACACCATGCACCCAGTTCTTGCCCATTTGTTCACAGGTTTGCCATATTATATAAGCGCTACCTACCTGTGGTTTTAACGGGCTTTCAATATTTTATCTCAGGAAATCTTCAATAGCTGGATCCTAAACTTCTGATAATCCCTGAAACTGTAATATCTATTCCTACTACTAAAACTAGCGCGGCAGTAGCCGCTATTGAAATAAACCTCAGCAAAAAACTACATCATTCATACCATAGAGACCTTAGCATTTTTTCTCTCATGCTTTGGAAGGAGCTAAACAGGTGTAGCAAATATTTGAAAAGGCACTATGTATGTCCTGAAAAGTCGCGTCAATTGAACCTGGATTATGCAGTTGACCGCTCGCATTGGAAGGTAACCCACTGTTTCGTAGATCATCACAGTTGATTTATCTTTTCACCCAGCAGTTGAAATTCCGCTACGAGCTGAATAGCAAGTTTGAGGCGGCTTATCTCTGCGTTGCCTATAGGGACATAGGTAAGGGGCGAGAGCAGGACGCGGAAGCCTTGCCTATAGGGACATAGGTAAGGGGCGAGAGCAGGACGAGGAAGCTTTGTAACTCCTTGATCTAAACTACCTCAAACGTACTACAACTCGTCCAACTGCAGATTCCAGGTTAAAAGGTCTGCCCACGAAGCCAGGTTGAAGGGGTATCACACTGAAAAATCCCCAAATAATTTGTTGAATACGTCACAAAACCTTCTCATCAGTATGGCTTTATTAGGCAACTATAAAGCAGAGATTGATGGTGTTTAGAAGTTGTTAATCGCTTTGTGTTAGTAAGAATATTTAAAAGGGGACTAAGTTAATGTGATGTGTGCAATACACAGCATAATGCTTTTTTGTATACGAAATTGTCATGCTCTGGATGCCTGTATATAGAGTAATTTGAAATGCTTTAAGAATCCCAGAGCTGAATGAAAGCTACAACCTGGCATTGATCTGTGATAATAGGGGGCAGACTGAATCTACTCAGAAGACAATTATCACCTGTCTAAAATTTAATGGTTATCTACTTTAAAAAGATCTCCTTAATATTTGAGATAAAAGTCACAAATTTATTTTCCTGTTTTCTGCTTGCTGGATATCTTCATGAAGAAAGTATTGTCATTTTAAATATAAAGCATTTAATTGGTGTGTTTAGGGTGATGGTATTCCTGCTTTTAATGTTGAGTTAAAGCGCGTTTTCATACGCTCAAAAATAATCATAGGCCTACAGATTGTCAATAGTTGTAGATGTGGTTTTTTACTAAAAGAGGACGGAATTAATCATACGTTTAATAAAATGATTAGAGTTGATATTTACCATGAATTGATCAGTACAAAAGAATTTTGGAAATTAAATAGTCAACAGGGTTTTCTGAAGAAAATCTAAATGGGGGCAAGGTGAAGCAAGCCTATGTCATTATAAAAATGTTCTGATCCTGGTAAATTTTAACCTTATTAACCTTTCTTGAATAAATGAGATAGGGTGTATAGCATTCTTGCACAGTCCAGTTGCACTGGGCAGCTTTCGAATGAGACAAAAAATCTTTTCAAAAAGCGGGAATTAGAATCCTGAACATGCTTTAGGGAGTGGTATAGCTTTAACAATATTGTTTTACGTGACTGGTGTGATCGGACCTGTCTATGCGTAGTACCAGATGGAGTGTTTAAATGATTTCTCGTTGTCAACAGTCACAGCCCCTCGTTATTTATTTAAGCATGGTATTTCTACTGGCTTTGATATTAAGCGGCTGTAACCCGGATGATGTCGCACCCAGCAACCCAGCCCCAGCTCCTACTCAGGTTCCAACTCAGATTCCAACTCAGATTCCAACTCAGGTTCCTACACCAGTTCCTACACCAGTTCCTACGCAGGTACCGAGTGACAATCATCAACCTGGCGCCAGGATCACTGCGCCTCAGTCCTACATCTCTGGCCAGACGGTTACCCTTGATGGCAGCGGATCATCAGACCCTGACGATGATAGACTTAGCTACCAATGGATACAGATTGGTGGTCCGAACATTGTGCTTTCGAATACAACAAGCCCCATACTTACCTTTGTTGCGGCGATAGTTGCACAACCCACACAGTTCTCTTTTCAATTGACAGTGAGCGATGGCGTGCTCTCCAGCAGCGCAAGCGTGAGCGTCCAGATCTCACCCATAGACGACGTCACCTCACCATCAATCGTTTCCCGATCACCTCAGGTTGATCAGAGCGGAGTAGCACCGAATGCAGAGATCAGTGTCGTCTTCGATGAGGCGCTACTTGAAAGCAGCGTTGAAAGTCAGAGTTTGGTGGTTAGACAAAACAGTAATCCGGTTGCTGGCAATGTTAGCTATGACAGTAGCAATTTTACCCTTAGCTACAAACCTGCTGCAGACCTCTCTGCTGGTCTCGGCTACACAGTTACCCTTGACAATAGCCTCACAGATCTGGCGGGTAACACTTTCGCTGGTGAAAGCTGGAGTTTTATTACAGGGGTCTGTGCAACGGCCAATGACGGCAGTAACCTGACGCTTAGTTGCCCTTCCGGGCAAGTTATTAATGAAGTCAACTTCGCCAGTTACGGCACACCGGGCGGTAGCTGCGGATCGTTCAGCAAGAGTAGCTGTGATGCCAGCAATTCGATGACTATTGTCGCGGTTGCGTGTAAAGGAATGGATATTTGCACGCTGAATGTCGATAGCACAATCTTCGGTGAACCCTGCAAAGGTTCGGATAAGCATCTGGCAGTACAGGTGACCTGTGGCATACCAGCGCCTGCAGGAGATGTTACAAAAACAATCGACTTGCAGGCCGCAGCCAGCGGTAATTCGGTTAAACTCAGCTGGTCGCTGAGAGGAATTACTCCCCGAACGCAGGAGATCATGCGCGGCAACGATCCTGACCCAGGTGCTAGCAGTAGAATTGGCGTTGCGAGTAGTGGTAACGAATTTATCGATTATGACGTGAAGGTCGGTGAGTCCTACTATTACTGGATTAAGGCCTCGGATGTGGATTCGAGTGTGACCAACTCTCAGGTCGTGTCCGTCACCGTCACCGTTCCAGCTATACCCGGCAGGTTGGAGGCTGAAGCCTATGACTCATTTCTCGATACCACGACGGGTAATACTGGCGGAGAATTTCGTCGGGATGATGTGGATATTGAAGCCACGGCAGATCAGGGTGGTGGCTTTAATGTTGGCTGGATAACGCCTGGCGAATACTTACGATACCACATCAATGTCGCAGAGTCGGCTGGTTATAAGCTGACACTCCGAGTAGCATCTCCCTACTCAAACAAGCAACTTATGCTCAAACTTGATGATAAAGATATCAGCGGCGCATTGACCGTTCCCAACAGCGGCGATTTTCAGAACTGGCGTGATTTAAGCTTTAACGCCAGACTGGTAGCAGGAGTGCATCAACTAGAGGTTTACTTTTTAACTGATGGTATAAATTTCAACTATATCGATCTGGCGATAGACGACAGTGTCACCACGGATCCCGCTAATTGGACGTTGGTCTGGAGCGATGAGTTCAACGGTGACACGATTGACCTAAGCAAATGGGAGCATGAGGTTAACGCTACCGGTGGCGGCAACAATGAGTTGCAGTATTACACGGGGCGTTCTCAAAACTCATGGGTTTCTGATGGGCTGCTACATATTCAGGCGCTAAACGAGCGGTATTCAGGCCCGGAAGGAACCCGGAACTTCACCTCCGCGCGTTTACGTACTTTGAACAAAGGCGACTGGAAGTACGGTCGTTTTGAAGTGCGCGCCAAACTTCCCCAGGGGCAGGGGATGTGGCCGGCTATCTGGATGCTGCCCACGGATTGGGTATATGGTGGCTGGGCTGCCAGTGGTGAAATCGACATTATGGAAGCGGTCAACCTGAAAGGTGCTGGCGGCAATACTATTTATGGAACACTACACTACGGTGCTGAATTGCCCAATAACATATATTCAGGCGATCAGACTGAGCCTTCCACCAGTGTGGTTGATGAGTTCCATAACTATGCGCTGGAATGGGATGAAAATGAGATCCGATGGTATATCGATGGCGTTCATTATCAAACGCAAAATAACTGGAGTTCTACTGCGGCACCTTATCCCGCGCCATTTAACCAGCGTTTTCATATGATTTTGAACCTTGCGGTGGGTGGTGATTGGCCGGGCAGTCCCGACAGTTCCACGCAATTCCCACAAAGCATGGATGTTGATTATGTTAGAGTTTATCGAAAAGACTGAAGCTAAATGGTCAGAAGTGTCTCATGCCCGATTTGCCATACTTTCTGATCCTGGAAAACAGCGCTTAAAGTGCTGGCAGATCAATCGATATATCCCAACGGCAATTCACGGTTTCGACCGGCCAGATCTTTAAGCGGCGCTGGAATATTGAACATATCGCATCAGGAAGGCACTACAGGAGCTACATCTCGGCCATTCATCAAATCGGTTCTGGAAGTCCTTTTATTCCTCATTAATGATATTTATATTGGTAACCTGTAGCGAGGATAGCGCTTTAATCAATCGCTGTAACCCCATATCACTGGCTCCGGCCTCTACCAGAATTACAATGGGCGAATCGACCTTGTCGTTGATCCTTGAGTTAATGAATACTTTCAATTTATCTGTACTCAAATTTAACGGCTTACCATGAAGAGAATATTGATCAAAAGTATTTACGATTATTTGAGGTGCGAATAATTTTGATTGCTTAGGAATAACAGGCTGTGATTTTAATTCATAGAAAGTCTGGTAAGCTGGGCAGTTCCATGAAGTGCCAGTTAATGATTCGACTTTTCCTTTTGCTGTAGAGTACATCTCTCGATAAAATTCTACACTGTCCATATCATCCAGAAGAGTTAAAAACTCTTCTGTTTTGAGCACTGATTTTAACTTTGCTTTTACCTGAGTATTAAACTCGGAAATAGACATATCTGGGGGTAAATCAGCCCAGTAGTTTGCAGTATGAATATCACAAAATGCATTGGCATCTTGTAATAGAAGCTCGTTTTGTAATAGAGGGTCATTATTATTGAATTCATTTGTTTTGCATGCAGCCATCAATAGCAAGATAGATAATATGCAAAACACATTGCCTGGTTGTTGGTAGTATCTCATTGACTTCAAGCTCAAGTACTCCCTTGTTATTTTTAAATCTTTGATTAAATTCATTAAATGACTTGCCGACATTTCTGAGACTAGTCTAAACTTTTTTGAATTTATGCTTACTGCTTTAATAATGACTAAGCTTCTCCATTATATACATCAGAAGAGCCCTGGATGAAAGTATGTTACAACAATAAGTTAAATTTTTAACTTGGCTGCTGGCACATTTGCACTTTTTTGACGGGTCAAAGTTCCGGAATGTTTTTAATGCAATATAGTCAAACCAATCTATAGAATTTATCTCGCCTGAGCGAGGAATATCCCAAAATGTGATAGATGGTTCCCCAGCTCTAGTATTTGCAATGATAGATGACACGTCAAAACAGGGTAAAGACCAGACAACACGATTCACTACCTCATGATGTCTTCTCAGCTAAGCTTCTGCCAAAAAGCGGTTTTTACCCTGAGCCTGGATTGCTGATTTTATTTGCCCATTAAGCCACGTATTGCGGCGGGGATATCAGCCGGGAATACCACAGTTTTTTCATTGTTTGATTTGGCCAGATCCTGTAGCGATTTGATATATTTTTCTCCCAGCAGATAAATCACTGGCATCTCCTTGTCCCCAATCGCTTCGGTAACCAGTGTAATTGATTTTTGACTTGCGGTTGCCAGAACAACCTGAGCTTCTGCATCACGTCTGGATGCCTCAAGACGACCCTCAGCTTCGAGTATAGCAGCCTGCTTATCGCCATCCGCCTTGGTTACCTTGGCACGGCGCGCACGTTCCGCTGCTGCCTGCTCTTCCATAGCCTGCTGCATGGTTGCCGAGGGATTGATATCCTGGATTTCTACGGTCTTCAGCGTAATTCCCCAATCCGAGATATCATCCGAAATGGCATGTTTCAGTTGCGCCTTGATCTTGTCGCGAGAAGACAACGCGTCATCGAGATCCATTTCACCGATGATTGAGCGCAGTGAGGTTTGTACCAGAGTTTGAATCGCAATCTCGTAATTCTCAACACCATAGACCGCTTTTTCCGGCGAGAGAATATTGATATAGGCCACTGCGTTGGCAATGATGACCGCGTTATCGCGAGTGATCACTTCCTGCGATGGGATATCAAGTACGATATCTTTGGTCGTGACCTTATGGGCGACGCTATCCACATAGGGGATGATGATGTTCAAGCCCGGATTTAGTGTCTTGTGAAACTTGCCTAATCGCTGTACAACCCATTTGTAACCCTGTGGAACCAGACGGACACCTTGTGCAATGGTAACCAGCACCAGTACGAAAATTGCAATAACAATATAGAAACCTGGATTCATTTCCTTCTCCTTTGTTAATTTTTAAATTTACTTACGATAAGCGTATTGCCAGAAACCTCTTTGACTTGCACCCGATCACCTTCAGACAATTCATCAGTTGACATGATCTGCCATTCGTCAGCGCCGAGAACAGGTACCGAAAACCTCATGACTCCTCGCCGATTTTCATGTGGAACCTGAATTACATGTCCCACTTCACCGACAACCGCTTCGCGCGAAAGTCCAGCTTTGGTGCGATCCACCGACAGGGGTTTGAGATATTTAAACCATAATATTGCCAGGATTACCGACAACACCGTCCAGATAAAGATCTGCCAGTTGAGATCCAGTGTTGGCCAGATCAATAAAGTACCACCAACAATAATGGCCGCTACACCAAACCATAAAATAAAAAAAGTACTCAGAGCGATTTCGCTGAGCATCAGAACGACACCGAATACGATCCAGTGCCAGTAAGCTATATCTAAGTCCATAATCATTCCTCTTGAGACAGTATAAATCCTGTTCTCACATAACATAGTGTAATTTGCAGATCAGGGTAATATTTTTTGAACTAACAGTCGTATCGATTTACTGTCTGACCAGGTCAAGAAATCGATTTCTGTCGTCATCCCTCGAGAAAATCGGCTGCTGGGCGTTAGCGCGCGAAGTGGCATGGTAAAGAGCGTCTGGAAACTTGACTCTGAACGGATGGTCATCTTTTTCTCTCCTTGATGGGGTGACAGGAAATTAGCAAGTAGAGAGGGGTGTGTCAATTGTGAGATTTGATCCAGGGTGTTCCGAGCGGATGATCGAGTCATCTCCTGCCGAAAGAGGCGGCAACAGATAGGACACGCCAACGGGTGTTTGATGCCTGCTATCTACACCCAATCCTGCGTTGCAGTTTTTGTAAAGGGCGGGCTATTCCAAGGAGTTACAAGGCTTCCGCGTCCTGCTCACGCCCCTTACCTATGTCCATATAGGCAAGGCTTCCGCGTCCTGCTCACGCCCCTTACCTATGTCCCTAGGGTGATATGAATTCGATTTGCCCGATGAAGTATCTCAGTTAATAACTGGTCAGGCGCTGTATACGGACCCGTATGTACGGTGCTGTGGGAGGGGGCTACTTGAGTAGCTCCCTATCCCGATTATGAGATTATTCATCAAGTTGCCTTCCAGATTTTAAAAGGAGTCGGGTGAAGCGACGCGTTATATGCAGTTTCATATAGCTAATGTGCATCTTATTTTGACGCGGTTAAGCTTCTCTTGCGAAAAATACAATGTGACATGGAAGTCCTCTTTATCGTTGCATACGCCAGACTCTGCGTGTCCCACCTCCCATTCATCGGAATCCAAAAGACAGTTTCTCTGTGTTGGAGTCATTTCCTTAATGTCAATCCAGTTCTTCGGGCATGCAGCAGGTTTGGGGATTGGCGAAAATACATAGTTAAAGTTCTTTTCAATTATTTCTTCTTTTGTGCTGCCGATACTGTATGTCCCAACTTTTCCAGAAGTGACAGTTCTTTCGCTTACCGTATCACTTGGCCATGGAGCGAAGAAGAATACATAACACAGGAATGCAACAATACTTAAAGATCCTGTGATGAGCGTATATATAGCTGACTTCTTCATACTTTTACATTTAACGTCGCACTTCAAGGGCAGCGTGACAGCGCGGTTGCGATGTACCTTGCAAGCGCTTTTTACGCGCGCCGATTGCTTTGTAATTTTGCATTGTTTATTTCTTCAATTCGCTTTGAATTAGCTTCTTCCGATATTTTATTATCTTAACAATTAACTGAGTTGGTATGGGCTTATTTAAAGGAAACTGAATTGATCCTTTACCTTGATCGAACTGAGAAAGTTCCTTTTCAAACTCAACAATGGTTGTTGGATGAGGATAGATTCCAACATGATTTTTGAATGCACCGATCATGATTTGTTGATCACGTTTCCCATTCGGTACAAGACTGAAAGCCGGTACGCCATAGTTAAAGGTTTCAATCGCATCTGGCACAGCTTCTAAAATCGCTTTCCTCAACTCTTGCAACCGCTCTGCTTGCGGATGTGATTGCGCGTCAATGTATTCATCGATTGTATTGTACTTTGGCACCTTGTTCACTCCATCGTTTGTTATGCGCGTAACGGTTGCCATAAACCACGCCATTTTTTGGTGTCGGTTTTGATGGCGTTGTTAAGCATTCCGCTTTAAAAGTAAGTTGCTTACTCAATTTTCTAATCCTTGGATATTGACTCGCGAAAGGTGACGTAGTCTTTTGCGCATTGCTGTGGTTTCTCAAACATTGTGACATGACCAGCTTTCTGTACATATACAACCTTAGAATTCGGGAGAAGTTTTTTGAGGACGTTTGCTGTTTCCACGGGAATTACATGGTCCTGTTCTCCGAATACGATTAAGGCGGGCGTCTCAATTCCGCTAATCTGATCTTCGATCGATTGATCCAGCATTTCCTTGAAGATAACCTCTTCGAGCGCAGTATTCTGAATGCGTTCTTGTGCCAACACCTTTAGCATCGGCGCGGGAATAAATGGAGGTTTGCTCATGCCAAGTGCCATTACATCTTTAAATTCTTTCACATTTCTAGCGATCAGAGGATTGTGGCCTGTTTCAGTAATAATCTTAAATACATCACTTTTTGGTGCACTCCATACACCAGCTGGGCTCAACAACCAAAGGCTATTTACTTCTGTGGGATATAGAGCTGAATATAACAATGCGATTTGGCCGCCCATTGAATTCCCACCGAGATGAAGATCCTTGAGGTTCAGTGCTTCTGATAATAACCGTAGTCGCTCAACTTGAGTTGAAGGTGAATAGTCCGTGTGCTGTATGTGTGCCGATTCGCCAAATCCAATGATGTCCGGAATAATCACTCTGTAGTGTTTGACTAGATACCGTGAAACACGTGTGAAAGTATCTTTGTTTCCACCAAATCCATGAAGTAGCATCAGTGGCTTACCTTGTCCACCTTCCAGGTATGCATAGTGTATTCCATTAGGCAGAGTGAGTTCTTTTCGGACAATACCAGACTGCTTACGTGTTGCATTGAGTGCAAAGTCAACCACTCGTGCGGGAGCTAGATACACGAACACTGAAAGTGCAGTGATAAGAATAAAAACAAAGCTCGCAATATATAAAACAATCGTCATAATCTATGTTGGCAAATATGCCTCAGGAAAGCCTAACAGCTTAAGTATGTGGAAAATTGCGGTATTTAAATACCTCAATTTTCCGGATATGACTTTTGGGATAAAACTGATTTTCCCGGGATGAAATCGAAGTTTCTTATTTTAATTCAACAGGTTGAAAACCTTTCATTCTTTTTCCCTTAACTAATACCTCGGAATACTAACTCATTTTTCCATGATATAGGTAAATTAATTTGATTCTTCAGTGTTTGTTGGCTATATACCTCAATGAGAATATATTGAGAACTTTAGTCATGGAAGATAGCACTCTCTTAAAATCACCATTTCTTGAAAAGCTCGTTAAATCATGCGAGTTCAGCACTATGCCATAAGGACTGAGCATTCATATATAAGCTGGATTTACCGATTTATCCTGTTTCATGACAAGCAGCATCCCGAGACTCTTGGTGCCGATTCAGTTGTCGAATTTTTGACTTATCTTACTGCGGAATCCAGGTTCAAAATACTCATTGGCTTCGTTTGCTTTGCCTGCAATAACTTCCCAGTCTTCGTATATCAAAGCTGATTGTTCTATTATAAGTAGTCTAATAATCCGACTAGCTTTTCCTCTGTGTGTCCTCCGAGTCCTCAGTGGTAAGAATTTTCTTTCTATGCGTGCTCCTCTGAATAAGGCGATACACAAGAAAAAACCCCGGACTGGCCGGGGTTAGTATTTATAGATAAAGGTTTAAGGTAGGGGATTGAAGCTTTGCTCAAATGCCCCCGTCCAGTCTGTTCCATTCGGATAGACACTTTGCAGATACACCGCATTGTTCAGTGCAGTAGAACGCCAGTCCATCGGGTCAGTTCCCTGGTTTTGTTCCTGACCGGCAAAACCATCAACGAATATTGCATTCAATAGTGAATTGCAGTCATCGTTAACATTGGCGCAAAGGTCACCGCTGAAGTAGTCAGTGTCGAGGGATAGTGCAGTTTTAATCATATCCAGTGAAGGATCGAAAGGCACCCAGCTTCCGTCGATTTCGGCTGTTGTGCGACCACCTCGGTAATTCGATGAAGTAACCGTTTTATTAATATATTCCCAGTCCATATCTTCTTCGAAGAAATAGATATCACGCTTGGTAAAAAGATAATTGCCCAGATTGTTGTTGCGAAAAATATTGACGAATAGTGGCAGTGACATGTTCTGAATCTCTTCAATGGCGGCACCATTTCCCAGACCATCGGCCACTGTGTAAAAATGAACATCAGGTATTTCTGTAATTCCACTAACCGGCAGAAACTGGTTAGTCATTTTTATTAAACCACGTGCGCTATAGACCTGTTGTAGCTGATTGGCCTGCAGGTCTTTTGTAATATCGATGCGCATGCCATCGGCCCAGGGATTATTACTATCGAATTGCAGGAACATATCTGCATTTTTACTGGAGGCATTAAAGTTGAAATCCATACGCATGCGTACAGGATCAGTAACGAGACGATCAGCGCTAAGTGCACTGGCGTCAACAATCATTCGGCCCTGTGCATCTGTATCATAGCTTGATTTCCAGGAGATATAGAATCCCGGCAGATCGTTTTCGGTGGGTGGGTTGGCCCGATCATAGCCGTAATACATACGAATCGTGGTCTGTGTGTCCGAGTCATCGGTGATACTGTAATGTGTCGGATCTTCGTTATCGTAATTGGTGGCCTGGATGTCATTATCGGTTTCAACAATACTACCGTCATGCACGACTACATCGGCCAAATCAATCAGGAGGTCGGCGATACAGGTCCAGGTAGCCATGGTAGAAACCATGAAGCGGGTGGTTTTATAACCATTTTCAAAAATGTCATCATGTTCAGCTCCCAGATAAGTACAGGGTTCGCCAGTTGAGGACTTGCTGGCCAGATCACTAGTCTGGATTTTATTAGCCAAAGACAGGTTTGCTACGGCTTTGCCACCGGTTATGCTGTCAGGCAGGTTCAGGTCTACTGTTAGATTGTCATCAGTTGTGCTGCCACTTGCGTCCGTATCCGTACCACATCCGCTAATAAAGATGCCACTGGCCAGTAACAGTGGAATAATAAGATAGGATTTTTTCATGGTTATCTCCTTGATCGTTGATTCAGTTGATTGATTTCGCATGATAAAGGAGACAGGCAGTGCCGGTAGATTTGAAAAAATAATCTGCTTTTAGTGTGTTTTTAAAAAAAATCTAATTTAGTGTCTTCTTATACAATAAAATTTTTGTTGGTCTGGATATGTTTCGAAACCTTATTCTAGTCTTTGGTCTGCTGTATTTTAGTGGCGGATTATCAGCGCAAGTGTTACTGCAGCAGGATAACCCTGCACAGTTCATCAGCTTCTGGAAGTCCAGTGTGATTAGCCCCGATGAGGATGACGCGGTACGGTTTTCTCAGGAGATATTCAAACGGCTATTGCGTGGATGGGAGAGTAGCCGTCTTGAGCCGGGGTTATACGTGGTTGATTCCGATCAGGGACCCTGGGCGGTATCGCTGGTCGACGGCAATATACTTTTAAGTCGACAGGCTATCAGCAGGATTTTAGATTTTGGAGCGGATCGTGCTGAGCATTTAATGGCCTTTGTACTGGCGCATGAACTGGCGCATCAGAAATCAGATGATTTATGGCAGCATCGTTTTTTTCGGAAGACGATGAATCAGCAACAAAACAGGGGTGTTGAAATTGTCGATTTGCAAATGGATAGGCGATTGCTGCAACAGATGGAACAGCAGGAGGCGCAGGCGGATTACGATGGCATGATGCTGATGATTAGTGTGGGTTTTAATCCGCATTATGTGGTGACGAAAAAAGATTTTTTTACCGAATGGGTGGAGAATATCTGGCAAAAACCCTGCGCAACCCAGCAGGATGAGGTGTTATCCGAGGCCTGCCTGCAGGCAAAACAGCGCGCTCAACGTACTCGATCACAGCTTAAGTCCCTGGCGGATCAGTCGGGTTTGTATCAACTGGGTGTGCAGGCTATGGTGGCGGCTGATTATCAAAAGGCGCGCTATTACTTTTCTCTGTATGGTCGAGATTTTCCCAGTCGTGCGGTTATGTCGGCCATCGGTTCTAGTCATCTGGCCGAAGCGATTCAACTGCGCAAAGAACTGATTCATAGTGGTGATTTAAACGAGGGAGATTTTTACTTTCCGCTTATTCTGGATGCGCGAGCCGGAATAGAGGCGCTGGATGAATCTGAAAAATCCACCAAAAGGGCAGGAGCCAATGAGGCTTTATCCATCCGCGAGGCTTTAGAGCGCCATGTGAAAAAGGCGGTCTATTATTTCGAAAAAGCCATTCGACTGGCACCTGAAAACAAGAAAACCTATCAGCAACTCATCAGTGCTTATCTTGCAGGCGGTAATATTCCGATGGCGCGTGGCATACTGCAGGGAAGGTATATTCCTCAGTTTGGAGAGGACATGCTGTCCAGTCTGTTGATGGCGCTCACGATTTCTCTCGAAGGAGATCAAAAGCTTGCATTGAAAAAACTCAACGCGCTGTCAGAACAATTAGTTGATACAGTGAATAATCAACAACCGCTTGAGGATGTGCTGCTGTTCTCGGTATTTAACAATTTAGTCGTGCTGCTAAAACAGGCTCAGAATGATGATCAGGTGATCCCGGTGTGGAAAAAACTGGCGCGTTTAAGTCAGGGATCGGGTAATGCGAGTCTTTTTCGATTGGCTCTGTCCCGTATTAATCCTGCCTCGGCGATGGTGAATGGTGATTTGAAAGTAGCGCCTGGCGTCAATGGCCTGCGTCTGGGTAATCGTAAGATGAGGGATGATTCGGCACACAGCATCAATGAACTATGGATTGAGGGCGATCTGTATCATGTTTATCAATATGAAACCGGGGCGCAATTTATCACTGGGGTAGATGGCAAGATCATCAGCGCCCGACAGCAGTCAGGTCAGGCAGCGATTGGAAAGCTGAAAATAGGTGATAATACAGAGCGCGCATTAGTCACTCTGGGCCTGCCGGACCGACGCCAGTATCTGGTGTCAGGAGAATACCTGGCCTATGATAGCTATGGTCTGGCGATACAGGTCAATGAAAATAAAGTGAAAGGATGGTTTTTATATTGATCTGTCAAGCAGGCCGCTAGTCGCTATATACTGTTGCTGGATAATTATGGACATGCAATGACACCGAGGTCATCAGCACAACAGCAAATTGAGCTATCTCTGACTGCAGCCAGGGGTGAGGTTAAGGCGCGTGCGCAGGTGAATGAATTGATCCATCCTGTGATCGAATATCATACGGCTTTATTTTGTAAACGCTTCTGTGAACAGAATCGTTTTCAGTATCGATGCAGCCTGAATAAGCCCTGGGGTACTCAATCTGCACAGGCAGCTTTATGCGAATGGGGCAATGCGAGTTATGGCTGGATGTTAAACGATCTCACCAGCTCCAGCCGCCTGCAAAAATACCAGGCCAGGGATGGTGCCAGTCTGTTTGATTATCTGTATCGAATCGCTAATTCGCTACCATTTTACGAACGCTGGAAAGACTGGCGTTTCGGACGAAAAGTTCATGTACCGACCTATGTGATTGCGATTGATGAACACGCAAAGTCAGTTTTTTATGCCTTGAGATCCGGGCTGAATCCAGAGCTAATCGCACAACAGTTGAGACTTTCTATGCATGATGTTGAACGCATTATTCGGCACATAGTCGTCGAGTTGACCCAGCATCATCGTCTCTATCTGCTGGATTCCCCTAAAACTCAATCCTTGACGGCCAGTGGTGAAAACGATGAGCATGAAAATGCACATCAAATAGATGTGGCAGTGATTGATGATGAATATTTGCAACAGGATGAGCAACAATATATTAATAAGGCGTGGAAGACTCTGGATACGATAGAACAGTTTGTGCTGGAGGCACTGGTGATCAATGAACAGGATGCGAAGCAGGTACTGAAGGCTTTGAGCAGGCTGGATATCAGCATTAAAAAAGGGGTTAGGCCGGAAGATACCAGTATCCAGCAACTGTATTATTTTAAGCGCAAGTCGTTGAACAAATTGCAACAGGCACTGGAGTCCGCTGGATGAAAATAAGTTTTCAAAAGATCACAAAGTTGCAGTCTTCTAATCACCAGAAAACAGGTGAAATATGAATTTTGATCAACATCCCGATGATGAACTGTTACAGGCTTACCAGCAAGAACCTGCAGCAGACAGGTTTATTGAGGTCAGTTTACATCTGGCCAGTTGTGCGGATTGTCGTCAACAGCTTGCCAGGGTGCAAAATCTTAGATCTATCTATCGCTATATAGAGAGCGAAACGCTCAGTGATGAACAACAGCAACGGGTGGAGGAATTTACTCAGCAATCATTATCCGAGGAAGATTATGCAGCGGCCAGGGATGAAATTCGTAATAATCCGGGAATGTTGAAGTCAGCTTTATATAGCCTTTCCATGCCGCAGGATGTACTGCCGCATAGTATTCCTGCGAACGCTCCTGATAATGAAAACAGCTTCATGTCACAGCTGATCGAATGGTTCAACTGGCCCACTCCAGCATGGGCAGGTTTTGCCGCAGGGGCGGTCATTACATTAACCGTAAGTGTTTTATTATTGGGTAACTCCATGTTGCAGCATGGGGCAACATCCTCAATCAATATCGCCAGCTATCAGGATAGTAAAAGCATGCGCTTTATCCCCCAGCAGACGGTTCCGGGTATAGGTTTTTTCAGTGCCGCAAATAATTATGCCAAACCCTATGACAATTTACTGATCAGTGTTGATGACGATCATCAATTACAGATGCAATGGCAGCCGGTAGATAACGCAACGCAATATCAGATCTCTGTGTATCGTTTTAGCGATGGCGATAAACAGTTAGTTGAAAAAGTGACCACCCGGAATACTTATGCCTCGATACAACTTCAGCTAGAATCCTTTAATCAACGATTTGAATGGACATTAAGTGGAAACACTTCGCAACAGGAGGTATTCATTACCTCAGGTGGTTTTGTAATCGGTCAATAATGATGCATAACTTAAACACATCTTTGAAAAACAGTATCCTGTTAGGTTTTATGTTACTGAGTCTGATCGCGCAAAACCTGCTGGCTCAGCAATATACCGGCAAACGCGGTATCGGTCTTGAATTGCACGAGCCAGTAGCAAGAGCACCGTTTAGTGGCGGATTTTATCGTGCGCTGATTATCGGCAACAATGTCTATCATGACCCCAGCGGACAATGGCCGCATCTGAAAACAGCGGTAAGCGACGCGCGTAGCCTGAGTCAGGTATTAAAAAGCCAGTATGGATTCAGTGATATCAGCCTGCTGGAAAATGCAACACGGCGTGATGTGCTGAAAGCCATGGAAGCCTTAGCTAACCGCGCGCTGCCGAATGATAATATTCTGGTGTATTACGCAGGCCATGGCTTTATTGATGATGAAAAGCAGCGTGGTTTCTGGGTGCCGGTGGATGCCAATGGCCTGGATAATACGACCTTCCTGAGAAATTCAACCATACGCGACGAATTAAACCTGATTGCATCGCGTGCCAAACATACGCTGCTGATTTCTGACTCCTGTTTTAGCGGCAGCCTGTTACGTCCAGTTAGTCGCGGGCTGAGTCAGGTTAGCGATAGTGAAAAGTACTTTAAAAAAGTATCCAGAAAAAAGAGTGTTCAGATCATGGCTGCGGGCGGAATCGAGTATGTGGATGATAATTACCAGTCTTCTGGTCATTCGCCTTTTACCTACTTTTTATTGAGCGAATTAAAAAATAATGACCGTGAGCTGATAACCCTGAGTGAACTATCGCAGAATGTCACGCGCGTGGTGGCGAATAATGTCGAACAGGTACCTCAAAGTGGCGTGTTACAGGGTGCCGGTGATGAGCTGGGTGAATTTATTTTTATCAAACTGAATGTTGAAGTGGATGGTGTGCCTGCAGAGAAGGTAAAGGTGCAGGTGAACGTTGTACCTGCCAAGGGTGCTGCAGCTAGACCAGTAGTCATTGAACAGGTTCAGCCAGCTGAGCAAAAGTCGAGCATAGTTAAACCGCATCTTCCTATGCCTTCATTATAAAGGAACAAATTATGAATCGAGTGACGAACATACTCTGCACAGGACTGTTAAGCCTAAGCCTGACACCGCTATGGGCTCAGGATTCACTCAATCTCGGTGTGGTGTTAAATGGCGGTGGCTGGAGTGCTGATAATGGAGCCGGTAGCAACAATTTTAGCAGTGATAAGGGCGGACAGTTCGGCGTTAGCGCCAGTTGGGCAGGAGATGCCTATTACTTTGGCCTGAGTTTGCAGGGCGGAGAGTATCAGTTTGATAACACAGGGCCTGGCCAGTTTACCTCCGCAGGGGCGATAGCCACCAGCGATGTCAGTGTCAAGCATGCAGATTTTGACCTGCTTGCAGGATATTATTTCTGGGAACAGGTATCGTTGTTTGTCGATCTTAAAACGGTTAGCAGCACCTGGAATAACAATAATTATAAGCAGAGTTTCTCAGGGCTGGGTATTGGCGTTGCGGGTTATCACCCGATCAATGATGTCTGGACGTTTTATGGATCACTGGGGTTTGTTGGCGGTGATATCAAGGAGGATGGTAGTACGACACTGGGACGCGCAGGCAGCAGTGCCCTGATTCTGGGGGTGAATTATGCGCTGAATAAAAAAGACCACCTCAGCACAGGCTTTAAATCTCGCAGCTACCTGTTTGATTATGATGATGGGAATGAGCAGCAATATAATCTGAAGGGTTTATTTTTCGGTTACAATCATGCATTTGAACTATAAACCGCTTGTACCCCTTTTATTGCTATTTATCTCCTTTAGTGTATCTGCCAAACCTGCTGCGGAACTAAGAATAGTAAATCTGGATATCACCACCCACCTGGGTGACCAGCAAGTTTATCATGCCGGGGATAAGCTGAGTTTCATGCTATCGCTGGATGAGGATGCCTACGTGTATCTTTTCTATCAGGACTCTGAAAATCACTTGTTGCAGCTACTACCAAACGCACAACACAGGCAGAATTTTTTTAAAGCTGGATTATATATTCCTATACCTGATCCTGAAGCGGGTTTCAGTTACAAGGTAGAAGCTCCGTTTGGTACAGATCGCGTATGGGCTTTTGCAGTCGATCATCAGCATTCAGGGCTTCCGGGTCAGGTTCTGGGAAATGGACTCATACTTATGTTACAAACCATTGATCAGGTTCGTAGTGAACTCAAGGCTCAGGCAGAGAAAGTATTTGATCAGTCTTCAAAACAGATTATCACCCAGCCAGAAAAATAACAGCTTGATCAAAACCTATCGGGAATTTTGACTATGACCAATATTGGAAAAATTAGCGGTAGTGTCTTCGTAGTTGAGCATAGATTTCAATTCTTTCCAAACTGACTCAGAATTAATGATTCGATCATGCCCCCATTTGTTGGTAACTACTAATTTGGTAAGTGGGAATTTGGCGCTAAATTTTACGATATCTGAAATCGGAGATAAATCATCGCTCTTATCATGTGCGATAACAGTATGGTCACTGTATTTCTGCAAATTTGTAGCCAGTTCAAATTTGGCATACTTCCTAACATAGTTTGCAACAAATTTGGCAGCGTATTGTTTTAATATATCAGGGTGTAACTTCAGGCCTTTCAGTCGATTAAGAAAATACAGTTTGTAATTAAAAACAGGCGAGATTAAAAACAAGGGTAAACCATTTATCAGAGCCGGTTCGCTATTGGCAATGACCGTGCAACCGATATCGTGCCCAACCACTGCATTTAGCCCATTTAGATGATTGATTTTGACAAACTTTAATATGGTATTTGTGGTTGAAACCATCTGCTGTATGGTTGCAGGTTTGCTTTCGCTTTGTCCATGACCCAAATGATCAAACGCAAGCGCCGTAAAACCACAGTCTCTGAGACCTCGCATCAGTGAAAAAAACTGAGAAGCCCCGCCACCCCAGCCATGTATAAAAACAACGGTTGGTCCTGTACCCGTCTGGTAAATATTAACCTTACCATCTGCTGTATTAAATCTAAGTCGCTCGAAGTCTTTCGGTGTCTGTTGATTGTTACTTTGCTGAGTATTCAGCATAAATAGATGAGCATCAATTTTGCGTTCGGCCCATTTTGGGGAGATTCGATTCCTGATTAAATCTAACGACATTAGAAGAGAGGATTGAGCATTTTTGAAATTCGGCATAACCTGAGACGGCTCGTAAAAAAACTATTATCAGGCCTATATTATAGAGCTAATCAGTATGCTATTGATGGATAGAAAAAGAGAAATTGTTTAACAATTTTTTTAAAAAAAATCACTGGGGCCGAGTATCCTCAATCAAAGAAAAAATACACCCGCAGCGATAAAGAACTAAAACTTAGCTCAGTTGATAAACAATAGACATACCCAGCCCGCAGGTTAATACACCGATAGCTGTCTGTAGTCCATTGTGCATCCAGGTTAGTCCATTTGCTGAGGCTCGCAGCGGTATCGCTATGATTATGGATAGTATCGCCATACCCAGCATAGAGCCAGTTCCAAACAGCAGCATATACCATAATCCCAGCCATAGACTGTCAACAGTCTCCATGGTGAGCAGTATCAGGGCAGCAGAACCTGCCATGCCGTGCATCAGACCGATCATCAGGGTGCGTACTGGAAAGCGATGGTCGTGGCTGTGTTCATGATTGCTCTGCTGGTGGGAAGGTTCCGCCTGATGCGAGTGAGCATGTATATGTGCAGCGGCTTGATTATGACGATGTATATGGTAATGAATGCGGTCACGGATTACGCGACGTAGTACATCCAGACCCAGGGCGATCAGCATAACGCCTACACCAATTTGCAGTAAGTAGGTGAGTTTTTCAGGGACGACGGTATCCATCCAGATGACTACCGATCCGAACAGGAACAGGGTAATGGTATGACCAAGACCCCACACCAGGCCATGCCGGATGCTGGAGCGGATGGAGTTATTCTGTTGTGTGGTAATCGCTGCCACCGCTGCCAGATGGTCGGCATCCAGCGCATGGCGCATGCCGATCATGAAACCTAGTAATAATAGACTGGACATCAACATATCCTCGGCAATTGCTCACCCACCAGCATATCGACAATACGGTCACCGCCGAAACGGGTTTTCAGGATAACACGCTGCTTCGGTTCGGCCACCACCTCAGCTACGACACGACTGTATTCGCCCTGAGGATGTGCCTGCATCACCTGCAGTATGGCGTCTGCTTTCTCCGCCGGAACCACGGCGATAACCTTGCCTTCGTTGGCCAGATACAGTGGGTCGAGTCCGAGAATTTCACACATGCCGCGTACCTCATCACGAATCGGCAGGCTGGATTCATCAATCCTTATCGCGCAGTTGCTGGACTCGGCAAATTCATTCAACACAGTGGCGATCCCGCCACGCGTGGCATCGCGCATGCAGTGAATATCGGGGCAGACCTCAAGCATGGCCTGTATCAGGGAGTTTAATGGTGCACAATCGGTCTGGATGGTGTTTTCCATCGCCAGCTCACCACGTGCATCGACGATGGCAGCACCATGATCTCCGATATAGCCGTTGCAGATCACGACATCGCCTGGTTGCGCACGATTAGCGGCGACATTAATACCTGCCGGGATCACGCCGATTCCGGCGGTATTGATGAATAGCTTGTCGGCAGCACCTCGGTGAACCACCTTGGTATCGCCGGTGACGATGCGTACGCCACATTCGTCTGCAGTGGCTTTCATCGAAGCAACCACTCGGCGTAAGTCTTCTACAGCAAGGCCTTCTTCAATAATCATGCCGCAGCTCAGGTAAAGCGGTATGGCTCCGCCTACGGCAAGATCGTTAATCGTACCAGTGACCGCCAGCTTGCCGATATCACCACCGGGGAAAAACAGTGGGTCAACCACATAGCTGTCGGTGGTCATCGCCAGCCGATCACCGAACTGCAGCAGGTTATTCATATCGAAACGCGCCTGATCCTCCAGTGTATTCAGCTCAGGGCTGTCAAAGCCCGCGACAAATACATCATCGATCAGATCGCGCATGGCCTTGCCGCCACTACCGTGAGACAGGGTTATGGTGTCGGCACGCAGTTTACGCGCCCGCATTGGTTTTTCAGCATTCATGCTGCGCTGGCCCCTTCGGATTGATTTCGTTTCTCAAGTAATTCAGGCAGATTGCCGAAATTATAGTAAGCGGCACAGGCTCCCTCGGAGGAAACCATCAGTGCCCCCATTGGTGTTTCTGGAGAGCAACTGGTACCAAATACCTTGCACTGCCAGGGCCGGATAACGCCCTTGATGACTTCGCCACACTGGCAGGATTTCGGGTCGGCAATCTTCAGGTTAGGTACATTGAATTTCTGTTCGGCATCGAATTCTGCATATTCCTTACGGATACGTACCCCGGAATGATCGATGGAACCCAGACCGCGTAACTCAAAAAAATCGCGTAATTCATACACTTCATGGATGGCATTCAGCGCTGGTGTATTACCAGACTTTGGCACCACACGCTGATACTGGTTTTCCACCTCACAGCGCTGTTCGCTAAACTGCTTGATCACCATGTAGATCGATTGCAGGATATCCAGCGGTTCAAAACCCGTGATCACGATAGGCTTGTGATATTCCTGCGGGATAAACTGGAATGGCTCCTCGCCAACCACCATGCTGACATGACCCGGGGCAAGAAAAGCATCGATACGCATATCGGGGGAATCGAGTACTGCCTTGATGGTGGGTACCGTGGTGATGTGGTTACAGAACAGGGAAAAGTTTTTCACTCCTTCGGTTTTGGCCTGTAAAAGGGTTAAAGCCGTGCTGGGCATGGTGGTTTCAAAACCCAGCGCGAAAAATATTACCTGCCGATCAGGGTATTTACGTGCCAGCTCCAGTGCATCCAGCGGTGAATACACCATGCGGATATCAGCACCTTCGGCCTTCGCCTGTAACAGACTTTTGTTCGAGCCGGGTACCCGCATCGCGTCGCCAAAGGTGCTGAAGATGACATCGGGGCGCTCGGCCAGTGCCACGCAATCATCCACTCGACCCATAGGCAATACGCAGACTGGACAGCCAGGCCCATGCACCATCTCTATGCTGTCGGGCAACATCTGTTCGATACCATAGCGAAATATCGTATGCGTATGACCACCGCAAAACTCCATGATCAGTAAAGGATTCTTTTTATCATAGGGTAGCGATTGCATTATTTCGGCAATCTTAAGGGTCAGGGAATGAGCCATTTCCGGGTCGCGGAATTCATCTATATATTTCATCTCATTGCTCCGATAGTTGCATGGCGTCCAGCTCCTGCTGAACCTCACCCAGTTCGGCTAAAATGGCCAGGGTTTTCTGCGCTTCCTCTTCGTCGATTCGACTCATCGCAAATCCGACGTGCACCAGCACCCAGTCGCCGATGCAGGCCTGTGCAGGATGATCATCGGATACGATGCAGGCAATATTCACCTGCCTCTGGATACCACTGACATCGACCCGCGCCATCAGGTTGTCTGGGTCGGTGATTTCTACAATTTTACCGGGGATACCAAGGCACATATTAGTTAGTCTCCTGTTGTAAGCGGGCAGCAGCAATGGCCGCCTGCCCGATGGCCAGACCACCATCGTTGGCTGGAATCTGGCGATGTGTTAATACCTGCAGGCCTTGCTCGGCCAGCAACTGTCGTGTGAGTTTACATAGCGTTGGGTTTTGCATCACGCCCCCTGAAAGCGCCACGGTGTTTATTGCATACTGTGTTGAAATACTGCTTACCATAGCATGGATCATCTGTGCCAGCGTCAGATGAAAGCGTGCTGAGATAAACGCTTTGTCCATGCCCTGAGCCAGATCCTGTATCAGCGCCTGCCACATGGCTGCCGGATTGATCAATGCGACAGCCCCATGTTCAATGTCAAATGGATAGGCTGTCGCCTGTTGCAGATGCTGCGGCTGGATCAGTGCTTCCAGCTCAATCGCTGCCTGGCCTTCGTAACTGATCGCATCCCGACAGATACCCAGTGCTGCAGCGACCGCATCAAACAATCGACCGCAGGATGAGCTCAAGGGTGCATTGGTGTTGCTTTGAATCATACGCTGTAGGGTTTCTAGCGGTTTCTGCTTCAGGTATTGAAACAGATCCAGCTCGGCGAATTGCTGACTAAGGTCAGGCCAGTCAGCATTTTGATAAAGCTGTGCAAAAGTATTGCGCCAGGGTTCAAGCATGGCCTTATGCCCGCCGGGCAGGGCAATGGGTTTGAAGCTGCCTGGTCGTTGATAGTCGGTATAATTCACCAGCATGAATTCGCCGCCCCAGAGGGTGCCATCATCAGCATATCCCAGGCCATCCAGTGCGACCCCTATCACCTGGCCCTGATCAATGTGCCAGTGGTTATCAGCCATGCAGGCTGCGATATGTGCATGGTGATGCTGAACCTCGATTAAGGGTATGTTCTGCTGCTGAGCCCACTGTCGCCCCAGTTTGCTGGACAGGTATTCAGGGTGTTTATCGATGACGATGGCTTGGGCGTTAAAGTCGTATAGGCGCTGGTATAAATCCAGATTCTTCAGGTAATCTTCATAGGTTTGATAGTTTTCCAGATCACCCATATGTTGAGACAGGGTTAGCTGTTGAGCGCGTAGCAGGGCAAAGGTGTTTTTAAGCTCTGCACCCAGAGCCAGGATCTGGCGTTGATTGTTGAAATCATTCGGCAATGAAATGGGCGCGGGTGCATATCCACGCGCACGGCGGTAATACTGGGTTTGCTGCTCGATGATCCGCAGCACTGAATCATCGATTCGGTTGACGATATCGCGATTATGCAGCACAAAGAAGTCTGCGATATCGCTCAGTTTATCCAGCGCCTGACTATTATCGATACACTGGGGTTCATGCGAGGAATTACCCGAGGTTAACACTATCGGAGCGTCTAACTGCTGCATGAGTAAATGATGCAAAGGCGAGTAGGGCAGCATGAAGCCGAGTGATTGCTGTCCCGGGGCCAGTTGACCCGACAGGCTGCTGTCATTGCTGAGCGACTGTAAAATCATAATCGGTGCAGCCGGGCTTTCAAGCTGCTGTTGCTCCAGCTCGCTGACTATGCAGTACTGCCTGATCTGTTCAATATCTTTGGCCATCAAGGCAAGCGCCTTAAAAGGACGTTGTTTGCGCTGGCGTAGTTCCAGTACGGCATTATCGTTAGTCGCATCACAGGCCAGTTGAAATCCACCTATGCCCTTAATGGCGATAATCTTTCCCTGTTTTAGTAACTCGGCAGTATGCGCAATGATGTCCTCAACGATCAGCGGATTACCCTGATTGTCGCACAGCTGTAAAACCGGGCCACAGTCAGGGCAGGCGTTAGGCTGGGCGTGGAAACGTCTATCCAGCGGGTCCTGATACTCCTGAAAGCAGGATGGACATTGCTCGAATTCATCCATGCTGGTGAAAGGTCGGTCATAAGGAATATTGCGTACAATACTCAGGCGCGGGCCGCAATGGGTGCAATTGGTAAATGCATAGCCATAACGCCGGTTTTCTGGATCGTTAATGTCATCCAGACATTGCGAGCAGGTAGCCGCATCGGCGACTACGCCGGTATTTATCTTGCCTGTCGGGCTTTGTTGAATAGTGAAATCGTCAAACACCATGTCGACCGTTGCAGGCTGGCAGTCAATCGAGTCTATCTGAGCCAATGGCGGTGTGTTCTGCCTGATCAATTCAATAAAGTGTTGTATGCGCGCTTCGTCTGCTTGCGCCAGGATCAAAACTCCATCGCCATCATTATGCACGCTACCCTTTATTTCAAGCTGCTGAGCAATGCGGTAAACGGTAGGTCTGAACCCCACACCCTGCACCTGTCCACGCACACGAATCTGCTGGGTAAGGGAACTGGTTAAATGTGCCTGAGTGGTCGATGTGTTCATATCAGTGCACCGTGCAAACCATACAGGGATCAAACGAGCGGATAATGTGCTGAATACTGGCATCAATCGTTTGTTCATTGTGGATGATGGTGTTCTCTAATGCCTGTTCCAGCGCGCCGGGTTGCTCCTGCCTGTCACGCGGGGAAAAATTCCAGGTAGTTGGTGCAATGATCTGATAATTTAAGATGCGACCATTCTTGATGCGCAACCAGTGACCTAAACTACCGCGTGCAGCTTCTACCATACCGGCACCCTGAGCTTCGTCAGGAACGGGCTGGTTGTGGCAGTAGGCATCGCCCGTGGTTAACTGTTTTACCCAGTGTTCCATTTGTGGTACCACCAGTGCCAGTTCCAGCAGTCGGGCAATGACACGGTTTTGCACATTACCTCCGGATTCTGCAACCAGCTCACGTATCAGTAGATGACCATTCACCTGCTGTCTTGCCAGTGCCCCCACCTCCATCACCTGTTGATTCAGGCGCGGCGCTTTACACCAGCTATATCCCGTATTTTCATCGCCATCCGGGATGGTACTGCCGTGATAAGGGTGCTTGGCTTCCATCTGTGAATTGAGCCAGCTATGCGTGATATCTTCACTGATAAGTTCCGGCTGTAATTCGGCATATTGCTGATCCCAGATACCACTACGAAATAAATGCTGCTGCTTAGTTTGATAAGCGCCATAACTCATGAATTGATTGCTGGCTATTCCCAGTGTGTGTAGATTTAGATCGCGTGAGATATTCAGGAAATGTGCAAAATCACTGTTAGGAGTATGCTCAATAAGGTTCCAGAGCTGTTGTGTGGAGCTCAGTTCTGTTACCTGCTCCAGTTCGCAGCCAAATACAATATCCTGAAGAAAATATCGAAACGCTGCGATGGTAGTGCCTAGTCTCATACGTTCCTGAGTTTCTAGCGGGCGAGTGGTGCCACCGGGTTGTATCGCCAGTGAATGCGGCCATTTACCAGCCAGGATACCAGTCAGGTGTAAGAATGATGATCGCGCGGGTAGCACCTGATTGGCTGCTTTACCGATTTGCGCTTTAAAACGTGCCTGGGTATCACTAAACCAGGATCTGTCTTTATAACAATCACGCGCAAAGTCGGGCATGAAAAACAGATAAAAATGCGTTAGATGATCCGCCATGTTTTCTGCTGCCAGGATCAGGTTGCTTGCAAGCTGTCCATTGGCTGTGGGCTGTATACCCTGAGCTTCGGCAATTGCTGACGCGGCGGCAACCGATTGTGAGACCGAACAGATACCGCAGATGCGCGGTGTATAAATCAGTGCGTCACGTGGATCTTTGCCGTGCAAGATCTGTTCGAAGCCGCGAAACAGCGGGGCGTTCACCCAGGCTTTCTGGATACGCTGCTGATCGGCTTCGATCTGAACCTCAAGATCGCCTTCCACTCTATTGAAGGGGCCTAACAGACGACGCTTATTTGAGTTATAAGTCATATCATCAGCCCTCATCCTTGTCATCATGCATGCCGGGTGAGATACGGATATGATCGGATACCGCATTCACCTTAAGACGTTTAGGTGTCGCTGCCTTGGAAAGGGAGGCGAGTGCTACAAACCAGGCCTTGGGCATGTCGGTGGGCAGGCCAACAGGGATTCCAGCAATTTTTGGGGTTGTGGTAAAACAGTGTCCCGGCTCTTCAAATTCGGGTGCTGTACAGTTTATGCAGGGATACCCACCACGTAAACAGGAGCCTTCACCATTCCAAAGACGGGTGTTGCAATCGGCACGTGCCTGAGTACCCAGACAACCCATATGTTCCATCATGCATCCCTGGTCAGAAGGATTAAGCGCACTAGCCTTGAATTCATAGTATTCATTACGCGGGCAACCATGATGTACCAGATGATTGGTATAGCTGCGCGGACGGTTGTAGCTGTCGAGCTGGTTTTTAAGCAGGCCCTCAGCGGATAGTTGAATCAATGTCTCGATGACCCAGTTGGGGTGAGTCGGGCAACCGGCTACATTAATAACGGGCAGTTGCTCACTGCAACGCCACTTTTCGCCCAGTAAACCTCCCGCCTGTTGTCCTTCAAATTGCAACCCGCAGGCTTCGCCGGGATTACCACCCGCCGTGGTAATACCACCAAAGGCAGCACAGTTTCCAATAGCGAGTGTATATCTGGCTTTTTCAGACAGACTTTTAATGACGTCAAACATGGGGCGTCTGGTTCCACTGAGTAGATGAAATCGACCACTACCCGCAGGCCCCATCATAACTGAGCCTTCAAGACATAGCGCATCTAATCTGATTTCATTGTTTTCGATCTGTAACAACAGCTTAACAAAATCATCCCCACATTCTTCACTCAGGGAAGGGTGCCAGAGTAGCTTGATGTGGCTATGATGCAATGACTGATAAAAATCGGGAGATTCAGCATTCAGTACCGACATGCTACAACCGCCGCAGCCACCGGACTGTAACCAGAGCACATTGAAGCTGGGCATGTTAATCAGCCTCAAGTGGCAGGCTTAATTTAAACACGGCACCCTGTTCATCACTACTCACGGTCAGGTCTCCCTGGCATTGTTCCGTCGCCAGGCCATAACTGATGTATAGTCCCAGGCCGGTTCCACTACCAACTGATTTGGTGGTGAAGAAGGGGTCAAAGATTTTTACGATATCTGATTGCGTTATGCCATGACCATTATCGCTTATCAGAATGTGGACTTTAGAGTTATCGGTATTTATTGAAATAGAGAGCTGGGGTTTTTCAGTCTCCAACATCGCATCGACTGCATTCTGTATCAGGTTAACCAGTATCTGGTGAATATAACCTTCATTGTTGGTAATCATCAAAGAAGCAGGAAAGTCATTGCTGATATCGAGCTTTATTGTGGCCGATTTCAATACCCAGGAGGCAGCGCGATTGATGACCGGGATCAGGTCAAACTCCTGTTTTCTGCTCTGCTGGGGTGTGGTGAATCGACGCAGGTTCTGGACGATTTCAGATACTCTTTCAGCACCTTCCAGTGAACCTTCCACCAGTGGTTCTATATCATCCATCATGGCATTGATGCGAAATTCTTCGCGTAGCTTTTCGTGTGTAGCTGTAGAGGTGTTGCTGTGGATAGCGTCGATGTATTGTTTGAATTTTTGATGATAGCCTTTTAGCGCATGCATATTGGCATATAGAAAACTGATCGGGTTATTCAGTTCATGTGCAACGCCCGCAACCAGTCGGCCCAGAGATGCCATTTTTTCTGATTGAATCAATTGTAATTGAGCTGTTTTTAATTCTTCGTGCGCCTTATGTAGTGCTGAGTAAGCCTTACGTAACTCCCCCAGCGGGCGCCCCGTAATGACCAGACCGGAGAGACGGTTTTTATGGTCGAAACGTGCATTGCAGTTAATCGCCATCGGCACATTCTGTTGTTGACTATCGATTAAATCTAGTTCGCAATCTATCAATGAACCTGAACGTATGTGGTCTGGAAAATCAGCGATCAAAGGCAGATGTTTTGTGGCAAACAGTTTCTGTAACGACAGGCCTTTAAGCTCGCTATCGCTGCTTCCGATAAGTTCGGTCAGAGCCTTATTGACCTGCTGGATATGGCCATCGATATCGCACACGATAAGAATGTCGGAAATGGATGAAATAACACTGTTGATAAAACTCTGTGCATTCTCTAATGCGGAATTTTTTTCTTCCAGCTCTACCTGATAATGTACCAGGTTGGCATAAATACTGTCCATCTGCTGGATCACTTCTATCCAGGCTTTATCGTCAGCTCGACGCACCTGCTGATCCATTTCGGCAGTCAGGCCAGCCTGATTGGTCAGGCTGGTAGTATTTTGTGAGCGCAACTCATTCATGCAACGTGAATGGATTCAAGATTGCTGTTTTTTTCCAGCCCATAACGCTCCAGCTTATTACGTAGTCCCACGCGCGATAGCCCCAGCTCCTGCGCAGCCTGGGTTTTATTCCAGCGCAGACGCATCAGGGTTTCTTTCAGGATACGCGCTTCCAGTGACTCTACGCGTTCTTTTAGTGTCCCTTCTATGCCTGTCAACAGCATCATGTCTGCCTGAGATTCTTCTGGTGTAGCATGCAAAATTTGCGGGGAAACCAGGTTTGATCCCAGGTAATCATCCTGTCCCAGCACTAGCATGCGTTTTATCTCGTTCTGCATTTCACGCACATTACCGGGCCATTGATAGCTCTGGAAACAATTCAATACTTCTTCGCTAATGCCTTTGACCCGTTTGCCCAGCTGATCCATGGTTTGATTAAGGATGGCAATGGCCAGTGGAGTTATGTCGTTGCGACGTTCACGTAGAGGTGGAACCTTAACTTCAAAAGTAGCGATACGATAGAAAAGGTCCTGACGGAACTTACCGCTGCGCACGTCCTCTTCCAGGTCACGGTTGGTGGCTGCAATTACTCGTACATCAATCGGGCGACGATGGTTGCTGCCCAGTGGGCGGATTTCGCCTTCCTGTAATACACGCAATAGTTTTACCTGAAACGCCGGTGAGGTTTCACCGATTTCATCCAGAAAGATGGTGCCACCACTGGCACGTTCGAACAGACCTACGCGGTCTTCAATCGCCCCGGTAAATGCACCACGTTTATGCCCAAACAATTCGCTCTCGAGTAATTCGTCAGGCAGGGCACCGCAGTTTTCCGCCACAAAAGGCTTATTCTGACGCAGGCTGTTGTAGTGCAGGGCGCGTGCACATAGCTCCTTGCCGGTTCCAGATTCGCCGCTAAGTAATACGTTCACATCGTAGGGGGCAACTCTACGAATAAGATTGCATATTTCGTTCATGCAGCTTTCGGGGCTACGCACTATGCCCTGATCCCAGTCGTAACGAGCTTTCAGCAGGCGACGTTTTTCAATCATGGCCTGTTCGATGGTGTCAGGCTTGAGCTTGAGTTCGACTGCTAACTGTTCGTTTTCACGCTGCAGACGAAACAGCTCAACTGCGTTATTCAATTTAGTGATCAGTTCGTCAGGATGCCAGGGTTTGGTAATGTATTGATAGATACCGCCCTTGTTGACGGCATTAATGATATCTTCAGCCTCGCTATAACCGGAGATAATCATGCGTACTACATCGGGATAGGACTCGCGTACCTTTTCAGAAAATTCAACGCCGCTCATACCGGGCATACGTTGGTCGCATAGCATCACCTGTATCCATTGCAGGCGTAATATTTCTTCAGCCTGATCGGTATCGATAGCGGTGAACACTTCGAAACGATCACCAAGTATGCGTTGAATGGATTCCAGCGAGCGCTGTTCATCATCTACTACCAGTACGCTGGGTAATGCATCCATTGCTTATACTCCTACTGCAGCTTGTTCTGACTGGGGCTGAAATCCTATTAAGCGACTTTGATGGGTCAGTTTGATCCACTGGTACCAGTGATCCAGCCCCTCTCCTGTTTTAGCGGAAACCTTAAACACCTGAATGCCCGGGTTGATTCTGCGCGCGTAGTCGATGCATTTTTCAATATCAAAATCCAGATAAGGCAGCAGGTCGATTTTGTTTAACAGTAGCAGGTCGGCGGCATGAAACATATCGGGATATTTAATCGGTTTATCTTCGCCTTCGGTGATCGATAGTATCGCTACCTTGTGAGCTTCGCCCAGATCAAAGGCAGCCGGACAAACCAGATTACCGACATTCTCAATAAATAAAACTGACTTATCCTGAGGAGCAAGATGATCTACTGCATGACCCACCTGATGCGCATCCAGATGACAGCCTTTACCAGTATTGATCTGGATCGCGGTTACCCCGGTCTCGCGGATACGGTCTGCATCGTTTGAGGTTTCCTGATCGCCTTCGATAACTGCCAGTGGCATGTCATCCTTCAGGTCATTCAGGGTGCGCGTGAGTAGCGTGGTCTTACCGGAGCCGGGGCTGGATACCAGATTCAATGTGAGCATGCCCTGGCGCGTGAAGCGGTTGCGGTTGACCTGTGCATATTCATTGTTTTTGCCGAGTATATCCTGCTCAATCTGCACCATACGCGACTGACTCATGCCGGGTGCATGTGCATGTGCCGGGCCATGTCCGTAATGATGGCTGTGAGCATGATCGTGATCATGGTTGTGCTCATGAGGGTGAGAGTGGTCGTGATCATGCTCATGACTATGAGCATGGTGATGATCGTGAGAATGTTCCTGTTCGTCTTCTATCCGGCTTTCGCCTTCACCGCATCCGCATACTGTGCACATGGTTTTTTCTCCGTTGTTGTCTGGTTTTGGGGCCTGTTTTTTTGTTGGCCTTTTAAACCAAGAATAAAATGTTTTTTCTACTTCTCTAATCCGAGAGGTTGACATCCTCTAGTAAGATTCTTATTCAACTTCCAGCTCCTTGATTCTCATTTCCTCACCACTGGTGACCTGTAACTGAAAACTGCCACAGTCTGGGCATTCATCAAAGCGCTGTTTGACGCTGACATTTTTGCTGCATTGCATGCACCAGGCTAGTCCCGGCACATTAATAATATTCAGTTGTGCGCCATCAGCCAGACTATTGCGGGTGACGGCATCGAAACAGAATTCCATGGCCTCTATCTCGACTCCGGCCAGGTCGCCTATCTCCAGCCAGACGCTTTTAACCTTTTCGAAGCCCTGTTTCTGGGCTTCACTTTCTAATACCTGAAGTACACCTTCGCATAGCGACATTTCATGCATTAGTGGACCTTTAGTTCATAACCGACGCAGGGATCGATCACATTGATCATCAACCGAGCCAGCTTTTGCAGTAGCTCTGGGTCTTTGCTGGTCAGGTTACTCAGGCTGTGAGCGATAAGGCCCTGTGGATGAAAATTCCACTCAGTAGGCGCAAGAATCTGGTACTGGCTGATCTGGTCATTATCTATCTCTACACGGTGGATCAGGCGACCACGTGCAGCTTCGGTTTGTGCCAGACCCATGTTCGAGCTTGCCACAGCAGGGCTGGTTGAATCCGATGACTCAATCTCAGCCATTAACTGGCGTAGCTGAGTTGGAATACGTGCCAGTTCCAGCAGGCGTGCTACCCAGCGTGTAATCAATGTGTTGTGAAATTCCTGAGCCAGTGACTGTATCAGGGGTTGATCCATCTGGCGTGACAGGGTGGTGGTTTCGTATTTTTGACCATGCCATTCCGGCTGTGCAATGAACTGATCGGCTGTGTTGTCGTTAAAGCGCTGTATCAGTTCATTATTGTCCAGCTCCGGTAAGGGATCGAGGCGCGAAAAACCCTGTGAAGTCCAGCCGTGATCGCAGATGATAGAAAGCGAGTTAGTGGCGGTGCTGTCATGCCCTTTGGACCAGTTATACAGGGTATCGATATCGTTAATCTGCAACCATTGCTCGGTGGGCTGATGGTATATGGCCTGTTGCAGGGTGTTTTCCAGCTGATTAATCAATTGACGCAAGAGTTGGCCATCAGGCTGTAACTGGCTATGCAAAGCAAAGGCATCGCCATTGGCGAATAAAGCCACTTTGAATTCCTTAATCAGCTGGCCCAGCAGTGGTAGCTGGCTCTGATCCTGTTTCAGTTTGAAGAGCGTAGGCCAGTCGATCAGGATACGAAATAGATGTTCACGCGCATTTTCTACCAGAACCAGCATGTCTCTGGCTGCTTCTGCATTGCGTTTTTCCGCTATAGCCAGATTATTCTGTATCGCCTTAAGCGAGGTTCTGGCCTGTGCCACACCACACACGTTGTACATTAAGGGTAATACCTTTAACGCTTCTTCAGGTGTTTTGCCAATCATCACTTTGCAAGCCTGCAGAGGGCGGGATGAGCTGATTTCGACTCGCTGCTGGGCTATTTTATTGGGGTAGAGGTCGATGTTTAACAGGCCTTCGATGGCATTCATGAGTTATCTCCATCCGAGTTAAACATAGCGCGTAATAATTCGCGTCTACTTAAGGGTTGCTGTAGGCGTTCGCTGATCATTGGTCTTTCGGTTTCAGGGTTATTAGTATTATTTATTGTAGCCTGTTGAGGTTCAATTTCAGGCACATCTTCTCCTTTCCAGATGTTTTCCATCTGTTGCGGCTGGACATGCATCTCATCCTGATTCCGTGGATTCATTATTTCCTGCATAATGATTTGAGCGGTTTCTACAGCGCTGTCATCGTCAGTAAAGTCAAACATGGGGGAGAACAGGCTGCACATCTGGTATTTGCCTATCTCTTCTTCATATCCTGTAATGAATTCGTAGCGCCCTGAGGGGAATACATACGAGCGTTTGCTCAATTCGTGAAACTCGGACCAGTCTTCCTGCTCACCTGGTATCAGCATCAGGTTCATAAACCAGGGAGTGCTAAGTACACCCAGGTAATGCTGTTGCCAGGGCTGGAAACCTGTTGCATGCACCTGAAGCTTATCGTTGACCATGGGCATATCTGTCATACGCTCTTTATAAATACGATTAAAAACAGCTTCTAGTTTACGCGTGATTTCAACTTCGGGTTTGTCTGACATCAATAAACCCCGAATTTAGCGCTATACACAGCTGTTCGGTTCCTGTACAGGGTGTTCATTTTGATGAGCGGCCTTAATCTTCCAGTACCATGAAGTCAATCTTTTTACTGTCGCACTGAGGGCAGGTCCAGTGAGCGGGTAATTGCGAAAATGGTGTTCCAGCAGCGATCTGCCAGTATTCATCGCCTTTGACTGGGTCGTATACATGCCAGCAAATCTTGCACTCAAGGCGTGTGTCATCGCTCAGTTTGCTATTGTCACCGCCAAATGATCCGGGTATGTGTTGCTGGTTCATCTTTACTCGTAAATGCTGAGAATTTCATTCAATCGTTGTGCGCTATCGTCAATATCTTCCTGCGATGCGCGAGCAACTTCGGGGACCTTACTGATTTCTATCGTATTCAAAATCAGGGTTTCCTGCGAGTTATAATATTGTACCCACCAGACATTGCGTGTAGCTGTACTGCTGATACGACAGTTACCGTAACCACGCGACAGAATAATGATCGGTCCTATGCCAAGCTGGTCAGACAGATACAGTAGATCCTGTTCTGTATGCGGTAACAGCGACAGGTTGATGACATAGGGCTCGTCGACGGGTCTGTATCCGGGTAGCTTATCGTGGATTTCTACTAATAAAGGTGCCGCGTTATATACGTCATCCGGTATCTGTAAGTCTGCTATCGTTATATTTTGCCGGGCTTCTGCAAAGGTTAATTCGCTGATCAGTCCAGGAATATCGGCTATCTCGATGGTATCACGGATAATAGCCTGATGTTCATCTACGTATTGCACGCGCCATACTCCAGCCAGCACCGATTCCTGAATCAGGGCATTGATATTACCGGAGCATTGCACGCTGACTTCGCCTTCGCCCAGTAGCTGATCGAAGAACTGTCGGTTTTTCAGATCAAGCTCGTTAAGCTCAAAGATCTGGGTGGAACCGCCAACTTTGTAATGCTGAAGGCCCTGTTCGATTTTTCGAGTGAGATCTATTGCGTTTTCCAGCCCAATGATTTCTTCCGCTTCTGGGATCATAGGGGCTTCATAGGTAAACATGCCGGAGGGCATTTGCATGAAGGTCATTTCTGCACCATCGCTGTCTGCGGGCTGCGAGCCGGGGCCAACAACTGGGCTTATTTCAATAGGGATGTGTATTTTATTCATGTTGATCTCCTCAGGGTTGACTGCAAGCGGATACAGCTTGCTCAACGGGTAGCGCAAAGCCGGGCGCAGATCTGGGTTGTGAGCTTAATATCTGATTGATCTGGGTAAGGTAGGTGCCCCAATCCTGCACTCGGCTGACCACACCGAGATATTTTGCATCGCGCAGGAATACCAGGGTTGGCCATTCGTTAAAGCCATAACGGGTTTGTAGCTTGCGCTGTGCGCTCTGGTCGATGACAGCAGCAGCAAATCTATTACCATATTCCTTTACCAGCTCAGGCAGGATCATTGACACATCGTTGCTTTCTGGAAAACGAGTCGGGTCTTCGGTGAAGAACAACACGCATTCTTCGTGATTCTGAATGAATGTGTCATGCGCGGCTTCATCCAGTAGTGGGTAACCATATTTTTCTATCATGTTTTCAATCAGTGGTGATGGCATGCTTACTCCTCAGTTTATTCTGGTTTTTATATTGTTTGGGGTTTAGTGTTTCTTCCGACTCTGTTCCAGTGCTATCAATGATTCTGGCTTTGGTATTTCACGGTCGATCAAATCGGCGAACAGCGCTTCAATAGATTCACTCTGCAGTGACGATTCGCTGATTCCCCCATCGTTTTGCATGATCAGGTCGATGGCTTTGACTGCATCGGTAATGCGTGCGGCATCCTCTTCGCTCAATACCTCGCGCGCGCTATCGAGAAAGATCAGTAGCCAGGTTCCAGGTGGCTGTTCGCCGACCAGGAGAGTATCAACCTCGCGTTGCATGCCCATGCCTTCACAGCGGGCATAGCCGAAACCGGATTCCAAAACCTGCATGGGAATACCGATACACATTAGCGGCGGTTCTGCTCATAGACGGCTTTAAGCATGCTTATCACCGTACTTACCCCTATGGTCTACATCGCAGCTGATGGTTTTTTCAGGGTCTAGCGGGTAGGGCCGGTAGCCAATTTCAAATTCGGCTGATTTAAGTACGCGTTCATCGCCGATGCGACAGGCCAGTTCAGGGCCGGGTCGATCCTGTTCGTAGGCTTCGATATGCATTTCCTGACCGGACAGGGATGCTTCGGGTGGCAGTGGTTTAGATCTTTTTGATGCCTGAATATCAAACTGCTGTAACCACTTGAGTGCTGACTGAATGGCGGGTTCGATTTGCTGGCGGGTTTTTTCGCGCAGACTGCCGCCGAAGTCTTCCAGCTGCACCGGTTGCACACCGACCAGTAATAGATGTTGCGGATAACGGCCAAGCATTTCTGCCATCGCCAGTACTTCCTGAAAACCGGTCTGATGCAGGCTCATCTTTTTGGCCCCCATGAATTTGGGTACATCATCACCTTCTATCAGGCGCAGGGTGCCGGGTTCGAGTCCGTAATCGATGGCATCAAATACGACTAACAGGTCAGCCTGTTCTACGTATTGCACCAGGTAGATGCCCTGAGTGCCACCATCCATCAGGGTGACGTTTTCATCAAATTGATAGTAACGATTTAACTGTTCAACCGCTCGAACGCCGAAACCTTCGTCAGCCCAGAGAAGATTTCCTATACCGAGAATAAGCGTTTTGTAGGTCATTTTTGCGTGCCTCGGTGATAAACTGGAAGCAATAGTTACACAATGAAGTAAAAAAGTAAACTAAGTATTCAATAAGTAAGTTATTTCTAGTACATGTGCGATTAGTAGGTATCCGATAAAAAATCTTTACAGATAAGTAGGTATCCATTTAATTCCAGAATAAAAAAATGGTTAATATAGGTTAAGTTATTGAAATTACTTTCAAACACTGTGTTGGCACCAACGCTGCATTATCAGGGGGGAGCATAATAAAACCATAAAAGAGGAAGTAAAATGACTGAAACGTTTTATGACGTGATGCGTCGACAGGGGATAACCCGTCGAAGCTTTTTAAAGTTCTGCAGTCTGACTGCTGCAGCCATGGGCTTAAGCCCAGCATTTGCAGGCAAGATAGCTCATGCGATGGAGACCAAGCCGCGTATCCCTGTGTTATGGCTACATGGTCTGGAATGTACCTGCTGTTCTGAATCGTTTATCCGCTCTGGCCATCCGCTGGCTAAGGACGTGATTCTGTCGATGATTTCGCTGGACTACGATGACACTATCATGGCCGCTGCCGGGCATCAGGCCGAGGCGATTGTGGATGATGTGATCGCAGAGCATAAAGGTAAGTACATCCTGGCCTGCGAAGGTAACCCTGGACTGGAGCAGGAGAATACCGGCGGTATGTCCTGCATTATTGGCGGTAAGCCTTATACCGAACAGCTACGACGTGCAGCCAAAGATGCGATGGCAATTATCTCCTGGGGGTCCTGTGCTTCCTGGGGCTGTGTGCAGGCGGCCAAACCGAATCCTACTGGTGCAACGCCAATCCATAAGGTACCTGATATCGGTAATGCACCCATTATCAAGGTGCCAGGTTGTCCTCCAATTGCCGAGGTTATGACCGCTGTGATTACCTATATCCTGACCTTTGAACGCCTGCCCTCGATGGATCGTCAGGGCCGCCCGCAAATGTTTTACTCGCAGCGTATTCACGACAAGTGCTATCGCCGTCCGCATTTCGATGCGGGTCAGTTTGTTGAAAAATGGGATGACGAATCTGCTCGTAAAGGCTACTGCCTGTACAAGATGGGCTGTAAAGGTCCGACCACATACAACGCCTGTTCTACTATTCGCTGGAATGGTGGGCTGTCGTTCCCGATTCAGGCGGGTCACCCCTGTATCGGTTGCTCGGAAGATGGTTTCTGGGATAAGGGCGGTTTCTATAACCGTCTGACTAACATCAATCAATTTGGTGTTGAATCCAATGCAGATAAGGTCGGTATGACCGCTGCGACTGTGGTGGGTGGTGCTGCGGCTGTACATGCTGCGGTTTCGGCCCTGAAACGTACCCAACAGAAAGGAGACCAGGAATAATGAGCATTACAAATACGCCAAACGGCTATAAATTAGATACAGCAGGCCAGCGTGTCGTGGTCGATCCGGTTACCCGTATCGAAGGGCATATGCGTGCTGAAGTGAATATCGATTCCAACAATATGATTACCAATGCGGTCTCCAGTGGCACCATCTGGCGCGGACTGGAAGTCATCCTGAAAGGTCGCGATCCACGCGATGCCTGGGCATTCGTACAACGCATCTGTGGTGTGTGTACTGGTACCCATGCGTTGACCTCGGTACGTGCGGTAGAGAATGCGCTGGGTATCAATATTCCAGAGAATGCCAACTCAATTCGTAACATCATGCAGCTGTCGTTGCAGGTGCACGATCATCTGGTGCATTTCTATCATTTGCATGCGCTGGACTGGGTAAACCCGGTGAATGCATTGAAGGCTGATCCGAAGGCCACTTCGGCATTACAGCAGCAGGTGTCACCGCATCATCCTAACTCTTCACCAGGTTATTTCCGCGATGTGCAAAATCGCCTGAAGAAGTTTGTTGAGTCAGGCCAGCTTGGGCCATTCCGAAATGGCTACTGGAGCAATCCAGCTTACCTGTTACCACCCGAAGCCGACCTGATGGCTGTGACTCATTATCTGGAAGCACTGGATTTCCAGAAAGAAATCATGAAAACCAGAACTATCTTCGGTGGCAAGGATACACATCCAAACTGGACTGTCGGCGGTGTGCCCTGTCCGATCAATGTGGATGGTGTTGGCGCAGTCGGTGGGTTGAATATGGTTAACCTGAATCAGGTGCACCAGATTCTTAAGGACTCGCAAACCTTTATTAATAATGTCTACATCCCAGATATCCTGGCTATAGGTCAATTCTACAAAGGCTGGCTGTACGGTGGTGGCCTGTCCAGTCAGAGCGTCATGGCTTATGGTGATATTCCAGACAGGGCTAATGATTATTCGCCATCTAATCTAATGATGCCAAGCGGTGCAATCATTAATGGTGATCTGAGCAAGGTGCATGACATTGATCTGACAGATCCTGAACAGGTGCAGGAATTTGTTCCGCATAGCTGGTACAAATATCCGGATGGAGTAAAAGGTTTGCACCCCTGGGATGGTGTGACCAGTCCAGATTTTGATGTTAGTTCAGCCAAGGGTAGCAGTCAGAATATTGAAGAGCTTGATGAGAAAGCCAGTTACTCCTGGATCAAGGCGCCACGCTGGCGTGGTCACGCTATGGAAGTAGGTCCATTGGCACGCTACATCATCGGTTACGCAAAAGGGGATAAAGAGATTACCGAGCAGATTCAACTGGTACTAAAGACTCTTGATGTTCCGGTGACAGCATTGTTCTCAACGCTGGGGCGTACAGCGGCACGTGCATTAGAAGCTCAATGGGCAGCCGATAAACAGTTGTACTTCTTCGACAAGCTGATGACTAATATAAAGAATGGTGATTCTTCGACACACAGTGGTGAAATGTGGGATCCAGCAGAATGGCCTGCCGAAGCCAAAGGTGTTGGTTTTACCGAAGCACCACGGGGCGCATTAGGTCACTGGATCAAAATCAAGGATACACGTATTGATAACTACCAGTGCGTAGTGCCAACAACCTGGAACGGTTCGCCGCGTGATGAGGCAGGAAATATCGGAGCATTTGAAGCATCCATGATGAATACTAAAGTGGAAGTGCCGCACGAGCCCGTCGAGATCCTGCGTAATATCCATAGCTTTGATCCCTGTCTTGCCTGTTCAACCCATGTGATGAGTGAAGACGGCGAAGAGCTGGCCAACGTGACTACCGGCCCCGTTGGGTCTTAGGAGGGTAGTGCTATGACAACCTTGGCAACCAAGCCTCATAACGAGCCTGCGGTCTATGTATACGAAGCTCCATTACGACTCTGGCACTGGATTAATGCTTTATCAATAGTGGTGCTGTGTTTGACGGGTTATTTTATCGGCAGTCCATTGCCAACCATGCCTGGTGAGGCGAGTGAAAACTTTCTGATGGGGTATATCCGTTTTACACATTTTTCTGCGGCCTATATATTCGCTATAGGTTTTTTGTTCCGCATCTACTGGGCATTTGTCGGTAATTCACATGCGCGCCAGATCTTCCTGCCGTCCATCTTTAGCGCAAGCTTCTGGGATGGCGCATGGCATGAATTGAAATGGTATTTCTTTCTGACGCGTGAGCCGCGCAAGTACATAGGACACAATCCTCTGGCGATATTTGCCATGCATATTCTATTTGTATGGACCGTATTGTTTATGATTGTAACTGGTTTTGCTTTATATGGTGAAGGCGCGGGCTATGACAGCTGGCAACATGCCGTGTTCTCATCCTGGGTGATTCCATTGTTCGGACAGAGTCAGGATGTGCATAGCTGGCACCATCTGATCATGTGGGTGATGATCTGTTTCATCATAACGCATATCTATGTCGCGATCCGCGAAGACATCATGTCGCGCCAGAGTCTGGTGAGTACCATGATTAGTGGTTGGCGTACGTTTAAGGACAATCGCGCGCCGGAGGATGAGCATTAGAGTGTAATAACCGTCTTTTCCTCGATAAGTGTGTCCGCAGCGTACTCGAATCCTCATGTATGTTTTATATACTACCGGTCCGCGTACGCTGCGTTCTGGCTCTCATGAAAAAAATCTGGTTTTTTATAACCTCAAGTTTCGGAGTTCAAAATGAAAAAAACCTGATCACTCCGACATTACTCATTTCCTGCAAAACTCAGTGTATCCATTTGCTCTTGTATCTGTGATCGAATATCTCCGATACTCTCTTCCTGTTCTTCCAGCATATTATGTACCAGCATTAAATATCGAATGGCGCATAGGTGTTTCGAGGCAGTGAGTGATGTAAAAGTACAGTCTGCTCCTTAAGAAGTCCAGGATGTTGTTTCGCTTCCCTGAAATAGACTTCAATCCCTTATCGTAACGCATAGACTTTCAGCATTTTAGTCATGCTCAGATCAACATTTTTTTAAGAACAATGACCAGCCTTTATTGCTGGTCTCCGATTCATTGGGTTGATTTAATCCCAGAACAAACAACAGTCGTACCAGTTGCTACTGAGGTACCTTTTTGTCTTCTCTGGATATACAGATCAACGTCCAGTATCACAGCACGCCAGGGCAAGCTGAGTACTTTTTTCATTTTACCGCTGTGCTATACAGATCTTTTGCCTATAGCAATTGTTTTTTTCTTCCTTTAATCTAGAATCCACAGTTGGACGAGTTGTAGTGTGTTTGCGGTGGTGTAGATCAAGGGGTTACAGTGCAGAGATACGCTATCTCAAACGTGCAATTCAGCTCGTAGTGGGATTCACCTCTTTGGTGAAAATACAAACCGACTGTGATCGTTTACGAAGCAGAGGGTTACCTACTAATACGAGCGGTCAACTGCGGAATCCAGGTTTAATCCGAGGGAGGTTTAAATGAGTCTGGTATGGCGTGAGAAAATGAGCGTACACAACAGCTTGATTGATAAGGAACATAAATACCTGATCGATCAGATCAATGCGCTTGAGGTGGCAATTAATACACATGATAACCACGATATTCTAGTCGAAATTCTGAATCATCTGATGGGCTATACGAAAACTCATTTTGAGCATGAAGAAATGATTCAGAAAAAGATAAACTACCCTGGAATCTCTGAGCATATAGAGGAGCATCGCAAACTCATCGACGAGTTCACAGGTATTAAAGCTAGACTGGATGAGATTCTGTTAAGTGTCGAATTTGCTGAAAAGCCGTCGGAGGGAGATAATATTACCGACGATGAAATAAACGATTTGCTATCTGATGATGCCCCAGATGAACCCCTGAGTAAGAAAGACCTGGAGCCTCTGATTGGACTGATGCGCCACTGGTTGATTGATCACATCATAGGCAGTGATCTGAAACTGAAGCCCCTACTACTAAAACACCCCGTTGATTTAAGTTTCGACTGATTGGATACTTAACTTTATCGAGCCTGAAAGCCAATATATTCGGCGATTGATTACAAAATACCGGGTGTTATTTCCAGCTACGCAGTTACTCTTTTAAACGATAGCCTGTTTTAAACATCCACCACACGATGCTGGAGCAGATCGCCAGAAATAACAAAATAACCCCCAGGCTTATAACGACATTCACATCAGAAACACCAAAGAAGCTCCAGCGAAAACCACTAACCAGATAAAGTACCGGATTGAACAGGGTAATGGTCTGCCACACAGGTGGCAGCATACTCACCGAATAAAAAGTGCCGCCGAGGAACACCAGTGGTGTAATGATTAATAAGGGGACAACCTGTAATTTTTCAAAGTTGTTTGCCCACAGGCCTATAATAAAACCTAACAGGCTGAATGAAATACAGGTAAGCACCAGAAACATAACCATCCAGACCGGGTGGTCGATGCGTAAATCTACAAAAAAAGCTGCAGTAATCAAGATGATGATGCCAAGAATCATGGACTTCGAAGCTGCGGCCCCTACATAGCCCAGTATGATTTCGAAGAATGAAATCGGGGCTGACATGACTTCATATACCGTGCCGGTGAATTTGGGGAAGAAGATACCAAACGAGGCATTCGAAACGCTTTGTGTCAGTATCGATAACATCATCAGGCCCGGCACAATAAACAACCCATAGCTTACACCGTCAACCGCCTGTATGCGTGAGCCGATGGCTGAGCCAAATACAATAAAATAGAGCGCAGTTGATAAAACCGGTGATGCAATACTTTGGAACAGGGTGTGCCAGGTGCGTAGCATCTCATATTTGTAAATAACTTTGACGGCTTGTATATTCATTTATTTATCTGCCTGCACCAGGTTGACAAAAATATCCTGTAACGAACTTTCCGTTGTGCGGAGGTCTTTCATCGATAACCCCGCATTATGCATATCCTGAAGCAGGGCTGTGATGCCGGTGCTTTTACCCTGAGTGTCGTAGGTGAATATGAGTTCATTGCCATCGTCTGCAAGTTCAAGCGCATGTGAGTTTAGCGACTCAGGTACTTTATGGATGGGTTCCTTGAGTTCAATAATCAATTGTTTGCGCCCCAGCTCCTGCATCAGGTTTACCTTGTCATCGACAAGTAATAGTTGTCCATCATTGATAACACCGACGCGATCTGCAATCTGTTCGGCTTCTTCAATATAATGCGTAGTCAAGATGATAGTGACACCTGAGTCACGTAGTTTGTTAACGATACGCCACATATCTTTACGTAGCTCAACATCGACCCCGGCGGTGGGCTCATCCAGAAACAGAATCTTTGGCTGATGAGAAAGTGCTTTAGCGATAAGCACTCTGCGTTTCATACCGCCTGATAGCATGCGTAGCTCATTATCCTTCTTGTCCCACAATGACAGGTCTTTGAGTAATTGCTCGAGATAGGCATCATCCGCTTTTTTACCAAACAGGCCTCTGCTAAAGCGTAAGGTGTCCCATACCCTCTCGAATGCAGAAAGTGTGAGCTCCTGTGGCACCAGGCCAATCTGACTACGGGCTTGCCGATAATCTTCAATAATATCAAAACCACCAACGCTAACCTCGCCTGAAGTGGGTGACACCAGGCCGCATATCACTGAAATTAATGTCGTTTTGCCAGCGCCATTAGGTCCAAGCAAGGCGAGTATCTCACCTTCTTTGATATCGAGGTTGACCTGTTTGAGTGCCTGAAACCCGCCCTCGTAGGTCTTGCTGAGGTTAGAAATGGAAATGATTGTCGTCATGTCTGAATGATACGGTATATTGAGAGCGGATGGTTAATCCAGACGATATGGAGGCAAGTATTTTTATTTCAATCGTACAACCCGGTTTTATCCCGGCTCGAATGAGGCAGTTACTAGAATTTACAGTTTCCTTTTATTGAGGTTAAGTAGAACTCCATGCAGGAAAGCCAATGCGACACCTGAAGACCAGCCATGCCCATGTTACCTTGTCTTTGATGATCTGGCGCATCTTGCTGGTTTGATGCTTCAGCATTACCAGCGCCGATTAATTGCATAGTCACCAGAATGTTTTACAAACGGCATCAATAGCATGCCCGGTAAATAGTCCACCTGTATGGGGTCGCGAAAATCTTCAACACCCAGTTTCATTTCAATATGACCTTCTTCTGGCTGAGCCAGGTAAGTACCGAATAAGCGATCCCACCAGGGGAGGCTGAAGCCAAAATTCGAATTTGCTAAAGATGCTTTTACAGAATGATGAACGCGGTGCATATCAGGTGTTACCACAAAAAGCCGTAAGATGCGGTCAATTTTTTCAGGAATATAGATGTTTCCATGATTAAACATAGCGCTTGCATTTAACAAAACTTCAAAGATCAGCACGGCAACAACCGGAGGACCCAGAGCCATAATGGTGGCAAATTTGATCATCATCGAAAGTATAATTTCAAAGGTATGGAAGCGTGCACCAGTAGTCACATCGTAATCAAGATCGGCATGATGTACTCGATGTAAACGCCATAGAACAGGTATGGCATGAACCATCACATGCTGCAGGTAGATAACAAAATCCATGGCAATTACCGCAATAACAACCGAAAACCAGAAAGAAAACTCGTAGCTGTTGAGTAGCCCCCAGCCTTTTTGTTGTGCAACAAGGGCTACTCCAATAGCAGCAGTAGGAAACAGGATGCGTAGAATAAAGCTGTTAAGAAAGGTCAGTGACAGATTGTTAATCCAGCGAACGCCTTTTGACACATTGAGCTTACGGCGAGGAGCGCGTATTTCCCAAACAGCAATGATGGCAAATACGCCAAAAAAGAAACTCAAACGAACAGGCATTTCATGCCCAAGTATCCAGTCGGTTATATTCATAGTCGGTTTCCTAAATCCGGGTGTCTGTTATACTTATCGTGATGAGGTCTTGAATTCAATAGATCTCTTGAATTATTGAAAGCCAGGATAACCCATATGTCAACAGAAAATTTCAAACACAACCTTTTTAATCAGTTTTCACGTGTTGCAAAGGCTATGAGCAACGGTTATCGGTTGGAATTACTCGAATTTCTGGCGCAGGGTGAACGCAGTGTTGATGCGCTTGCAAAGGTGGCCGGCTTATCGGTGGCAAATACTTCGCAACATTTACAGCAGTTACTGCAGGCGGGTCTGGTCTCTAATCGTAAAGAAGGGCATAAGGTTTATTACAATCTGACCGGAATGGACGTTGTAGAGCTGATGGGGTCGCTCAGAAATGTAGCTGAGCGGCATTTAGCCGATGTAGGCAGGCTGGTAAACGACTACCTGACGGTCAAGGATAATCTTGAGCCAATATCTGCCAGCCAATTGCTTGAGAGAACGAAAGATGGGCTGGTTACTGTGCTGGATGTTCGACCAAGAGAAGAATATGATGCAGGGCATCTGCCTGGAGCTGTTAACATTCCTGCACAAGAGCTGGAACAGCAACTGAATAATTTGGCTGATCATCAGGAAGTGGTTGCCTATTGCCGAGGCCCGCATTGTGTACTGGCATTTGACGCGGTAGAAAAATTAAAGGCAAAGGGGATTTCTGCTCGTCGTCTGAACGGCGGGATGCCTGAATGGAAATTAGAAGGATATCCCGTTGAGACGTCTTGAAAATTCAGTGAGTTTTTTAAATGTGTAAACCCCAAATCTAACCTGAGATACGTTGATGCCATTTGATTGTTTATTTTGCGGGCACGAAAAATTTGAAGTGGTCGCCGAAAACGAACTTAGCTATGCAATAAGGGATAAATATCCGGTCACACATCTGCATACATTAATAATATGCAAAAAACACTACAAGACAGTATTCGATTGTCCATCAACAGAATTATTAAGCATTATTGAGCTGGCAAAAGAATGCCGTCTTAGTATTGAAGCGATGGATGAAACAGTAAAAGGTTTTAATTTAGGTTCAAACTCAGGAGCGGTAGCCGGACAGAAAATAAACCATGTTCATTTTCATTTAATACCCAGGCGTTTCGGTGATGTTGAACCTTCACCCGCGTATGGATGACGTTTTATAAAGTAGTTTAAATCAAGATCGAAAAGGGATTGTTGTGAGTTTATCTATCGGTAATAGTGGTAGCCCTCAAATATACACAGTTATCCTTAGAAGAATTTATCATGTTAGCTACGTTTAAAATTATTTTATATTCTTTTGTACTGGTGGCATTAAGTATTACCGCTTTGCTTGGCTATATGACCTGGATGCCAGCCCCTGATTTTGAAGGTGATGAAAAGGAAATTAAATTTGAGTCGAGTGGATTAGAAGAGAGACTGGGCGGGCATGTGGTTCGCTTATCAGAATCCAGAGTAGGCCGCAATATTATTGCTGCAGATAGCTTAACCCCAGCCAGGAATTACATCGCCAATCAATTTAAAAGTATCGGCTTTAATCCCGAATATCAAAGCTACGATATTGAGGGTGATGAATATTCAAACATCATTATTGATATTCCATCATCTGTGAAAGGAGCTCCGGTTCTTATCGTTGGGGCTCACTATGATAGTGTCGAAAATTCGCCGGGAGCTAATGATAATGCATCAGGCGTTGCTGCTCTTATTGAAATAGGGAGATACTTTTCTATAAATCAGCCGCTACATAATCACCTGAGACTCATTGCTTTTGCAAATGAAGAGCCTCCATTTTTTCATACTGATGAGATGGGTAGTTTGATCTATGCAAAGACACTCTCGGGTAAGGATGAAACCGTTTTGGGGATGATATCCCTGGAAACTATTGGCTATTACACAGAAGCTAAAGGCAGTCAGAAATATCCCCGTTTTTTTGACCGGCTTTATTCTGATCAGGGAAACTTTCTATCTTTTGTAGGTAATTTTCAGTCAAGGAATCTCCTTACTTCTTCAATTGCGCTATTCAGGAAGCAGAGTAAAGTGCCTTCGCAAGGTGTAGTTTCCCCAGCTTTTGTACCTGGAGTTGGGTGGTCAGATCATTGGTCATTCTGGAAGGCGGGGTTTAATGCAATTATGGTTACCGATACTGCTCTGTATAGATATCAGCATTATCATGAGACTAGCGATACGCCTGAAAAATTAAATTACCAACAGTACGCTAAAGTTGTTTATGGGTTGTATAAGGTTATTGAGGGGATAGTTTCTCAGAGCAATGAGTAGGACATTGTTATAAAAGACTGGTACTGATAGTGAGCAATTGTTTTTTTAAAGGACTGGAATAGGTATGCTCGTGCAGAATGTTCAGAGGTCATAGTTGAGCGAAGCTCAGGAAAATCACATTGAAACTGATTTTATTACCAGGTCTGGATGGTACAGGGAATTTGTTTTCTCCTATATTAGGTGAGCTATCAGCATTTGACTGTACGGTTATACCGCTACCAGAAACTGGAGATCAAGATTACCGTGCTCTCACGGCATGGGTAAGGAAGCGACTTCCAGAGCAGGATTTTATTTTGATTGCAGAGTCATTTTCTGGCCCTATAGCTGCGACTCTGGCGGTGGCAGGTATAAAAAACTTGAAGGGAATTATTTTCGTAGCGACCTTTCTATCGGTTCCAAATAAGCCACTTATAAAAATGGCCAGATTATTTCCGATTCAGTTTCTATCTTCTTTGCCGCTAGCTACATTTTTTCATAGAGTCTTATTTCTTGGCAGAGGTGCCGATAAAGAGCTAATGAGATTGTTTCAATTGACTGTCAGAGCGCTGCCATCAGCTCTTATTAAAGCCAGGCTAACCTCTATACTTTCATTGCCACTCAAGCTAGAGGAATGCGATCTTCCCGTGGTGTCTATTCGAGCGACAGAGGATAAATTGGTCTCAGCGACAAAAGCTGATGAATTTTCTCAGTTTTTTAACTATATAACATTCAGACTTATTGACGGACCTCATTTTATACTGCAAGCAAAACCAGTAGAGTGTTCGGCGATTATTTCTGAGCTTGCTCAAATGTTATAATCATGCGAAGAATTTGATCATGTTGAATGAATCTTAAGGCGTCAAAATCACGATAGTTTTTTTTATGTCGTATGGTTGAAAAGGGGCATCTTCCTGGCTGGAAGCCAGGATACTATAAGATTCATCAGTGCTCTAAGTTGAACTTACACAAAGTGGCAACTGGAGGCACTGATGTATTTGTTTTACAGCAGGAAAAATATGAACAGGTAGTCACGTATTACCTGTTGTTATTCGGAGTTAGGATATGGAAGTAAGTTATATTAATGAACTATTTAACGATAGTTTAGAGCGTTGTAAGAACGATTCGGCTTTTCTTGATCGGTTTTTTGAGATATTTATGTCGAAGTCAGAAGATATTCGATTGATATTTGAAGGCGTAGATATGGAGTCTATAAAGAGGATGTTATTGCTTTTGCTTCCAATCATGATGGCTGCCCATAATGATAAACGTACGCTTGATTACTTCGCGGAAAAACATTTTAAAATGGGTGTTTCTCCTCATATGTTTCCTCTGTGGCTGGATAGTATGATTGAAGCTGTGAAGATTAGCGATAAGCGATTTGATGAGCGGATTGAGAAGTCGTGGAGGTATTTATTGGCTCCTGGGATAGATTATATGATGAGTGAGTATGCTCGTCTATCTATAGCAAAGTGAATAGTATTTCAGCTCGATGAACCCAGGTGAAATCACACTCTGGCATAAATAAAGGTATTAGATCTTTTTTATCAGTACATCGGTGCCTTTACGTTAGCGAGCCGTAGGTTTAACAATGTTTTTGATCATCACAGACAATCATATTAAAGATGAAATCAAACTGCGTAGGTTGGGTTCTACGCACAATAATTTCACCATTCTCACCCAGCTAAACCGAGTATCATGTTCAAACATTTGCTAATGCTGTTTGTAAGTGCATGGAATGCACCCTGCCTGGCTAATGGTGATTCTTCAAAGATTCCTGAAATTCAGGAATGTCATCCAACTATAGAGAATATAAAGTAACAATGAGATCATTATCGCTACTACGTGCTTTTTCACAGATAATTCTTCTTGGCTTGCTGAGTACACATTTGCAAGCCGCTCCCAGTGTGAGTAAGGTGGAGGAGTCCACGATGGCTACAGATGCCACTACCTGGTGGGATTCCCGCTATGGTAATGGTTATCTGAGCAGTATGTCCTATTCTCAGGATTCTTTGGTGACCTACAAGGGCTGGCAATACGCGGCCTATTACGATGCAAATCGGCATGTGGCCATTAAACGCAGACAGTTACCTGATGGCAGCTGGGAGGGCCTGGTGTTAACGGACTACACCCAAACCACTAATGACAACCACAACAATATCTCCATTGGTATCTCACCGGTGGATGGCCGTATTCATCTGGCGTTTGACCATCATGATGATAATTTGCATTACCGCTTCTCCACTGCTGATGTGGCCAATTATCCCTCCAGTTACAGCTGGAACTCTTCCTTGTTTGGGGCAGTGCAAAACCACCTGAATAATGGACTGATCTCGCCGTTAACTTACCCCCGTTTTGTTACCGCTGCCGACGGTACTTTCCTGTTTGAAGGCCGCCTGGGACAAAGTGGTAACGGAGAAAGCTGGCTCTGGCGTTACGATAACGACGGCAGTTGGACGCAGTTGGGTAAATTCGTTGAGAATAGCTACAATGGTGGCGATGCCAATGCCTATTTCTTTGGCATTCAGTTTGATCAGAACAATCGTTTGCATGCGTCCTGGGTCTGGCGTGAAAACTTCGGTGGCAATTCTAATCACGACATCATGTATGCTTACAGTGACGACTATGGTAGCACCTGGCGCAACAATGCCGGAGCGTTGGTTGCTACTACGGGTAGTAGCTTTATCACACTTGATTCCGATGTAAAAATCTACACCATTCCAACCGATTCAGGGCTGATCAATCAGGAAGCCATGATTGTGGATCTGCAGGGCAGGGTGCATGTTTTTGCCCGCCGTGACGCTGCTGGCATCAATAAACAGATGCATTACTGGCGAGATACTAATGGCAAGTGGTCGCAAATCGACACAGGCATTAGCACCAAAATTTGGGCTAACCGCTCGAAAGTGGCTTATGACAGCATGGGCAACCTCTACGCAATTATGCCCAACATCCAGATTGCTTCAGCCTCTGCTGCCAGTGGCTACTCCGACTGGACGGTCGTGAGTGTGGATGACAATGGTCGTTTTAATCATTCCGAGCCGTTGATCGATATTTCAGGTTTGAAAGCCGGTAGTAATACGTTATATGTTTATGCCCAGAAAGGTACGGTAAAAAACACGTCTAGTGAAATTGAGGTGATTAAATATAGCCTTAATACCGGCACTTTCTCAGGTTGGACTCTATGTGCGAATGAAGGTCAGCTGTGTGAATTCAGTGGCACTCGTGAAGTACGTTATGGTGCCAACGGTAGCTATAATTCTGGTAGTTATAGTGATAAAACTACTTGTAGCAATAGCATCTTCGGTGACCCTGCTCAAGGGGCAGAGAAGGTATGTGAAGTCAAAGTTGCTGCCAATGAAGTGCCGTCGGATTGGGCTTTCTGCGGCAACGAAGGTGATACCTGTAGCTTTAATGGCACTAGAGAAGTTCGCTATGGCGCTAATGGTAGCTATAAGACAGCTGTCTTCACGGGCAGTGCCGCTTGTGGCAACAGTACTTTTGGCGATCCCATCAGAGGCGAGGTCAAGTTCTGCTTTTACAAGAAGCAAAGTAGTCTGGTGGTAGGAACCTGGCGGATCAAAAATCGCAACAGCAGCAAATGCCTGCGCACCAGGGACAGCTCCCTGGATAATCAGGCCCAAGTTGTGCAATACACATGCGACGGTTCAGCCATTGAGCAATGGAAAGTGAGTGAGATCAGCCCGGATGTGTTCAGCATTGAGCATGTAGCCAGCGGTAAATATGCGGATATCGCCGGTGCCGCTACTACAGAAGGCGCCAATAATATTATCTGGCCCAGCAATGGTGGCGAGAATCAGAAATGGCGGATAGTGGGTTTAGGCAATGGCTATTACCATATCATCAACCAGCATAGTAAGCTGCTATTAGATATCTTCCAGGCTTCTAAGGCCAACAATGCCAATAATATCCAGTGGACCGACAACGGTGGTCTAAACCAGCAATGGCAATTTATTCAGTAAGTATTTTTTGTTCTGAATTTAGCTAAACCCCTTCTACATGAGCTTCGTTATTCTACGATGGTCATGTAGAAGCTTGAACCTGGATTCCGCAGTTGACCGCTCGCATAGGAAGGTAACCCACTGTTTCGTAGAGTATAACAGTCGATTTATTTTTAACCCAACAGGTGAGTGTGAGTCCAACTGCGGATTCCAGGTTGAATGAAATCATAACCCGCCACGGGAATTTCCATGAGTTTAAAACTCAGCATTTCCCCTATTGTCAACACTGCTCACCGCCAGTTGCCACTGTTTTAAAAGTTTATCTCGTAACTCTGGCTCCATTGCAGGTTTGAAGGTGCTGGCTTTTAACCACAGCTGTGAAATGGTTTCAGTCGAGTCAAAAAGTCCGGCCTGTAATCCAGCCAGATAGGCTGCTCCCAATGCGGTAGTTTCGGTAACCACCGGTATTTCAATGTCGATGTCCAGAATATCCGCAAGCATCTGACACATCCATTGGTTGGCTACCATGCCGCCATCCACTCTCAGGGTGTCTATGGCATAGCTGGTATCCTTGCTCATTGCCTGCATCAGGTCGTAGGTTTGATAGGCAATAGATTCTAATGCCGCTCTTGAAAAGTGTTCAGGACCAGTATCGCGGGTGAGACCGAAAATAGCACCCCTGGCATTCGGGTTCCAGTAGGGCGCACCGAGGCCGACAAATGCAGGAACCAGATAAACGCCATCGTTACTGGCAAGTTCTCGTGCATGAGTCTCGGTCTGGCTGCTGTCCTGTATGATCTTCATGCGATCACGCAGCCATTGCACGGCAGCACCCGCAATGAAGATAGAACCTTCCAGTGCATAGGTGGTTTCGCCGTTTAAACGATAGGCGACTGTACTCAATAAACCTCTGTTTGAATTGACTACTTCATTGCCTGTATTGATTAATGCAAATCCACCTGTGCCGTAAGTACTTTTGATACTGCCCGGTTTAAAACAGCTTTGCCCTATGGCTGCGGCCTGTTGATCACCAGCGACGCCACCAATTGGTATTTCGTAGTCTATAGCCCGTTTGCTGCTTACCCCGAAGTCAGCGGCTGAATCGCGTACCTCGGGTAACATGCTTGCAGGGACATTAAATATGTCGAGTAATTCTTCATCCCATTGTTGTGTGTGTATATTGAATAACAGGGTGCGCGAGGCATTGGTGGCATCGGTGGCGTGTACCTTGCCATCGGTTAAGCGCCAGATCAGAAAACTATCTATGGTGCCAAAAGCCAGTTTGCCCTGTTTGGCGAGCTCTCTGGCTCCATCGACATGATCCAGTATCCAGGCGACTTTTGTGGCTGAAAAATAGGGGTCAATGACAAGACCGGTTTTGTCTCGAATAGATTCTTCCAGGCCTCGCTGTTTTAATGCGGCACAGAGATCAGCGGTTCGAGTATCCTGCCAGACGATGGCTTTGTGTAGTGCCTGGCCGCTTTCTCTATTCCAGACGACTACAGTTTCGCGTTGATTGGTAATACCGATAACACTGACCTTACCAACTTCAGATAATACTTTTTTACAGACATCCTGAGTGCTTGACCAGATTTCTTCAGGATCATGTTCAACCCAGCCTGAATGCGGGAAGAATTGCTCAAATTCCTGTTGGGCGGTAGCAACGGCATGGCCTTTGGTGCCAAATATAATCGCTCGTGTACTGGTAGTGCCCTGATCGATGCTAAGAATTAATTCGCTCATGTTTTATCTCCGTGATATTCGGATTAGGGTCATACTTTTTATAAAAATCAGATATCCATTGCTGCAGGTGTACTACTTCACTCTCGTTGAGTCTTAAACCTTTTTTACTGCGGCGCCATAAAATATCATCGCTATGATAAGCCCATTCATGGCGCATTAAAAAAATCACCTCGCATTCATATAGTCCACCACCAAAATATTCACCCAGGTCCTGCGGTTGTTGGCAGGATTGAAGAATGGTGTCGATATCAGTGCCGTAGTTGCGGCAGTAGTCGGTCACAATAGTCTGATCCAGCCAGTTGTATCTGATTTTAGCCTGTGTCAGGAATTTATCGAAATCAGCCTGCTCAATATTTCCACCGGGCAGGGTGCTGAGTGCAGTCCAGGCTGGTTGTGTAATGTCCAGTGGTTGCTGCAGCAGGTCGAGTACCTGTTCAGAAAGTTTACGGTAGGTAGTCACCTTACCGCCATAAACCGAGACTACCGGAGCACCATTCAAATCCAGATCCAGCTCGTAGTCTCGGGTGACCTTGCTCGCATTATCGCTGGCGTCATCAAACAGTGGCCGAACGCCAGAATAACTCCATACTACCTGATCAGCTGTGACAGGTGTTTTGGTGTATTGACTAACGGCCTGACAGATATAGTCGATTTCCTGCGTATCAATTTTTACGTTATTCAGGTCGCCCTGAAAGTCATGATCGGTAGTACCTAACAGGGTAAATTCGTTTTCAAAGGGAATGGCAAAAAGAATACGGCCATCCTGATTTTGAAAGATGTAGGGATACTTATGATCAAACAGTTTTTTAACAATTATATGACTGCCTTTTACCAGTCTTACCGAGCGCGCTCTGGTCGATTTATTATAAAGGCCAAGTGTGTTATCTACCCAGGGACCAGCGGCATTCACTATTGCTCGACAGTTAACGGTTTGCTGTGTTGCGCTATGTTTATCGATTAGCGTGGCAGTCCAGTGATCGGCATGGCGCTGCAGGTCGATGCATTCGGTATGCGTAAGTATATTGGCTCCTCGCTCAGAGGCATCGCGTGCGTTCAGTACCACCAGTCGTGCATCCTGTACCCAGCAGTCGGAGTATTCAAAAGCACGGGTGAATTCTGCTTTGAGAAAATCACCGGCAACATGTTTATTCAGATTTACACTATTGGATACGGGCAGCTTTTTTCTGCCACCAATATAATCGTATAGAAACAGTCCCAGGCGTAACATCCAACGCGGTCTTAAGCCGGTATGATGCGGCAGTATAAAACGCAGTGGCCAGATGATATGTGGCGCGCTATGCAACAGGACTTCACGTTCCTGCAAGGAGTGGCGTACCAGTAAAAAGTCGTAGTGTTCGAGGTAGCGCAGGCCGCCATGAATTAACTTTGTACTGGCCGATGAAGTGTGCGCCGCCAGATCATCTTTTTCGCATAGCGTTACTTTCAGGCCGCGTCCGGCTGCATCTCGAGCGATACCGCAACCATTAATACCGCCGCCAATGACCAGTAGGTCAATAAGCTCATTTTCAGCACTTTTGTTACGAGTGAGCATTGATGTTCATCCCTGTTTGGGTTAAACCCATTTAAAAACAAAAAAGCTATAAAAAACCGAAATGATGACGGCACCCCATAGCGGCGTGCTAAATGCAGCTAGCCATCCAAGAGAGATGAAAATACTGCCGAGTATAGAGATGAATAAACGATCTCCTCGAGTAGTATCAAGACCCAGAATGCCGTTGCGCGGATTACCACCGGGTGAATAATGCTCCCATACTGCCATTACTAGAAGGCAGAACAGGATGAATAGAAAAAAAGCTGCTGTCGGCCAGGTCCAGGCCATCCAGGATAAATCTAACATATCGATATCTCCATGTTCATACTTACACTCGACCCAGGGCAAAGCCTTTGGCGATATGGTTGCGTACAAAATAAATAACAAACGCGCCTGGTATGATGGTCAGGGCGCCAGCTGCAGCAAGCAGGCCAAGCTCATAGCCTGAGGTGCTTGCGGTACGTGTCATGGTTGCGGCGATGGGTTTGGCATATACCGAGGTCAGGGTCTTAGCCAGCAGTAATTCTACCCATGAATACATGAAGCAGAAAAAGGCTGTGACCCCAATACCAGAGGCAACGGTCGGGATAAATATCTTGGTAAAGAAATGAGGAAAGGAGTATCCATCCAGAAAAGCCGTTTCATCAAGCTCTTTGGGTACACCAGACATAAAACCTTCCAGTATCCAGACTGCCAACGGAATGTTAAACAGACAGTGTGCGAGCGCCACAGCTATATGTGTATCGAACAGGCCGACGGCTGAATACAGCTGAAAAAATGGCAGAGCGAATACCGCAGCCGGGGCCATACGGTTGGTTAGCAGCCAGAAGAATAAATGCTTGTCACCCAGGAAATGATAGCGTGAAAAAGCATAGGCAGCAGGTAGCGCGACAATGACAGAAATGACTGTATTCATCGCTACATAGGTAATGGAATTAAAATAACCGTTATACCAGGTAGAATCGGTAAATATGGTTTTATAATTCTCCAGTGTAAATTCAATGGGCCAGAGTGAAAACGTGCCCAGTATTTCATTGGTGGTTTTAAAAGACATATTAATCAGCCAGTAGATAGGCAGCATCAGAAATATGATATAAAGAGTCGGTAACAGATATTTATATCTCAACATGATTAATCCTCATTTCGCATCATCAGGGTATAGAACACCCAGCTAACCAGTAGCACGACAAAAAAGTAGATCAACGACATAGCCGCTGCAGGCCCAAGGTCGAACTGACCCAGAGCGATCTTGACCAGATCGATAGACAGGAAAGTGGTGGTGTTGCCGGGACCGCCTCCGGTCAATACAAAGGGTTCGGTATAGATGTTAAAGCTGTCCATAAAACGCAGCAGTATGGCGATGGTAAGTACGCGTTTCATTTTGGGTAACTGAATACGCCAGAACACGGCCCAGTGGCTGGCACCGTCTATTTTTGCAGCCTGGTAATAGGCATCTGGAATCGAACATAGACCTGCGTAGGCCAGCAGTACTACCAGAGAGGTCCAGTGCCAGACATCCATCACAATGGTGGTTATCCAGGCTGAGGTAGGTTGCTGGGTATAGTCATAATCGATACCAATGGCATTGATGCTATGACCCAGTAAACCGATATCGGGCAGCGCAAAGATATTCCACATCGCGCCCACTACATTCCAGGGAATTAACAGGGGCAGAGCCATTAATACCAGGCATACCGACACCCAGGGCCCTTTGCGGGGCATGGCCAGCGCGACAGCAATACCTAGTGGTATTTCTATCAGTAGAATGGTTCCGGTAAATGCTAGCTGGCGCATAAAGGACTCATGGAAACGCGAAGAATGCAGAACGTTTTCAAACCACTTCACCCCTTCCCAGAAAAACAGGTTATCGCCAAAGGTTTCCTGCACCGAGTAATTCACAACCGTCATTAGCGGTATCAGGGCGTTGAATGCAACAAGCGCGACCACTGGTATAACGAAGAGCCAGCCTTTTTGATTGATACTTTTAGTTATCATTTTATTTATTCCTCAATTGACTACCCAGCTATCGGCATACAGGCGGGTTTTATCCGGGTCAAAGATAATGCGCGGACTTTCCGAAGGTATGCTCTGGTCTTCAGGAGATACTATGTGAATCACATGTTCGTTATGTTTTGTTTCTACGATACGGTATCGACCAAGGTCGCTTACCTTAGTGATTTCTACAGGAATTGACGGGGTTTCAGATGTGGACTGGTGGTTTTGATCAAAACGAATGAATTCAGGTCTGACCCCTATTTCCAGTTTTCCATTAATTTTGTTTGGCTCGGCGTTAGATGCTGTTTTTATCTTGATACCAGAAAAGCCGATTTCGCCACCTAACTTATCAGCAGGCAGAATGTTCATACCGGGTGATCCGATAAAATGCCCCACGAAAGTGTGTCTGGGGTGTTCAAATAACTCTACCGGGGTGCCAATCTGAACCACCAGGCCATCGTGCATCACCACAACTCTATCTGCGAAGGTAAGCGCTTCGGTTTGATCATGGGTTACATAGATCATGGTAATGCCCAGACGCTGGTGTAGCTCCTTTAGCTTGGAGCGGAGTTTCCATTTCAGGTGAGGGTCGATAACAGTTAGTGGTTCATCGAACATAATGGCGCTAACATCATTACGAACCAATCCGCGTCCGAGAGATATTTTCTGTTTACCATCGGCGGTCAAACGGGAGGCACGACTTTTCAGTGAGTCTTCCAGTTCCAGCATTTGTGCGATCTCATGCACTCTTTTCCTGATATCTTCTTCTGCAAAGCCGCGATTGCGTAATGGGAAGGCGAGATTGTCATACACCGTCATGGTGTCGTATACCACAGGAAACTGGAATACCTGAGCAATATTCCTGTCGCTTGTGGACATTTGGGTAACATCTTTATCATCGAACAGGATCTTGCCTTCAGACGGGGTAAGTAATCCTGAAATAATATTCAGTAATGTGGTTTTGCCGCAGCCCGAAGGACCAAGCAATGCGTAAGAGCCGCCATCTTCCCACACTGTATCAATTTCTTTTAGAGCATAGTCCTCACTACTAACCGGGTTTGGAGTGTAGCTATGCCTTAATTGCTGTAACTTAATCTGAGCCATAGTGTTAATTCCTGATGAGATCACCCTGCTCATCAAACAGCAGGCATTGATCAAGGTTGAGGTAGAGGTCTATGCTTTCCCCGACTTTATGGGGATGTACACCATGCGATTCGGATACCCAGCTCTCATCTCCAAACTCGATGTGGATAACAGAATCAGACCCACTGATTTCAGTAACCTTTACTGTACCTTTTACAGCAACCGAATCAGCTTGAGTGCTATAGGGCGTTAAGTGGTGTGGACGTACGCCGAGAATATAATTGCCATCGGCCAGATGGCTGAATCTTTTTTCCACTTTGCAGCAGCCCACGCCCTGAATGCTTAACTCGTCCCCTTTTTTACTGATGGTCGTTGTGTTTATCGGTGGGTGCGAAAATACAGTTGCACTGGTGAGATTGTTCGGTTTGTGATAAATCTCTGCAGTTTCGCCATACTGAATTACGCGGCCTTCATTTAATGTTGCAGTATGTCCACCGAGTAACAGGGCTTCCATCGGTTCGCTGGTGGCATACACTACGGTCGCCCCGGAACCTGCAAATAGTTTGGGTAATTCATCGCGCAATTCCTCACGCAGCTTGTAATCCAGGTTGGCCAGGGGCTCATCCAGCAATACCAGCTCCGCATTTTTTACCAGTGCGCGCGCCAATGCGGTACGTTGCTGTTGTCCGCCGGATATTTCTGAGGGCATGCGGTTTAGCATAGGGGTAAGCTTGAGCAACTCTGCAATCGATTCGACGCGTTGTTTGATTTCGGCTTTTGGTACTCCGGCTACTTTTAGCGGTGAGGCGATATTGTCGTAAACTGTGTAGCTGGGGTAATTGACAAAGGCCTGATAAACCATTGCTACACTACGTTTCTGCACGGCTACACCGGTTACATTCTGGTCATTGAACCAGATTTCGCCGGAAGATGGTTTTTCAAGGCCTGCCATCAGGCGCATTAAAGTAGTTTTTCCTGAAAGGGTGGTGCCGAGTAAAACATTGAACCCCCCTTTGGATAATTTTAAATCGGTAGTGTAGATATGCGTCTCAGCATCTACTTTTTTGACTACCCCTTTTAATTCAATACCCATTTCTCATTCTCATTATGGTGTCGCGATTTTTACCGTGACATCGTTAGCTTTGCAGACTTGCATAAATTTCTCTGGTGGCTGGAAGTCTGATACAAAATACTGAATATCGGCGATGTTACACACTCGAATGGGCGCTTTACGACTGAATTTAAGTTCGTCAGCTACCAGAATGACCGAGCGCGAATTTCTGATAATCGCCTGTGTGACACAGACTTCACGCATATCAAAATCGAGTATGGCGCCGTCTTCTTCTATGGCAGAAATGCCTATCACCGCATAGTCCAGTTTGAACTGGTCGATGAAGCGGTTGGCTGACTCACCCACGATACCGCCATCTTCACGCCGCACAATGCCACCAGCGGTCATCACGTCGATGCTTTTGCATCTGCGTAAAATATTCACAATGTTTATATTGTTGGTAATCACCAGCAGGCCCAGATGCTCCAGCAGCTGTTCAGCTACCTGTTCGGTGGTGGTGCCGATATTGATAAACAATGAAGAGTCATTTGGTATCAGTTCGGCAGCGCATTTTCCGATAGAGCGTTTGCTCTCTGTGGCCATTTGCTTGCGCGCTTCGTAACCTAGATTTTCAATACCATCGGTAGCAATCGCTCCGCCATGCACGCGTTGTAGTAAACGCAGGCGGCATAACTCGCTGAGGTCACGTCGAATGGTTTGCGGCGTGACATTTAATGACTCGGCTAGAGAATCGACCATGACTCTGCCCTGCATTCTGGCGATATCCAGAATACCCTGTTGGCGGTCATTAAGGTTCGAGTTTCTCGATAGTTCTTGCATAGTATGGTTTTGAAAGTTAGTTGTAGCAGAAAAGGGTGAAGCAGGGTTTGCTGAGGCACCAGTTGGTACCTCAGCAAGTATTACCACAAAGACTGGCTTAGCTTTTGTTCCAGCGTTTTATCAGTTCATCGTAGTTGATAGTTTCTCCTTTTGGCTTTTCATTGGAGAGCTTGGCTTTGGGTGATCCCGGCTTGTTCAGCCAGTAGTTGGGATCTTTAGGCTTGTTCAAACGTGGACCACATCCACCGTAAACATTGGCTTTTTCATCAGCCGCCTGCATACGTGCCATAACGTTATCCATTTCTCCAGCCAGACGATCCATAGCCTGTTGCGGAGTAAATACACCGGAGTTTACGTCACCGATTTGCTGCCACCAGATCTGAGCCAGCTTGGGATAGTCGGGTACGTTGATACCAGTTGGTGACCACAGTACACGATCAGGTGAACGGTAGAATTCAACCAGACCACCCAGCTTGGGCGCACGTTCGGTGAATGATTTATCGTTAACCGTTGAGTTACGAATAAAGGTCAGGCCAACATGGCTTTTCTTGACGTCAAGGGTTTTAGAAACCACGAACTGTGCGTATAACCAGGCTGCTTTACGGCGATCAACTGGTGTGGACTTGAACAGTGTCCAGGATCCTGCATCCTGATAACCCAGTTTCTGGCCGCTTTCCCAGTAGGGACCGTGTGGAGAAGGTGCCATACGCCACAGTGGTTTACCCGCATCATCAACGGTATTGTTACCTTCAGATTTGGGGGCAACCATAGATGCGGTAAACGCGGTATACCAGAAGATCTGCTGTGCAACATTACCCTGAGACAATGCAGGCAGAGACTGGTAGAAGTCATAGCTGGCAGCGCCTGGAGGTGCGTATTTGCGTAACCATTTGTCCCATTTATCGATCGCATAAACCGCTGCAGGGCCGTTTGCCGCACCACCACGGGTTACGGATGCACCTACCGGATTACAGCTGCCTGCTTCCATACGAATGCCCCATTCATCGACTGGGATACCGTTAGGTAGGCCCTTGGATCCTGCACCAGCCATAGATAACCAGGCATCTGTCATACGCCAGCCCAGGTCGGGAGCACGCTTTCCATAGTCCATATGACCATACACGCGAGTACCATCGATCTCTTTCACGTCGTTAGTGAAGAATTCAGCGATATCCTCGTATGCAGACCAATTCACGGGAACACCCAGGTCATAACCATATTTGGCCTTGAACTTTTTCTTCAGGTCTGGACGATCGAACCAGTCTTTGCGAAACCAGTACAGGTTAGCGAATTGCTGGTCAGGTAGTTGATAAAGCTTGCCATCAGGCCCAGTAGTGAAGGATTTACCGATGAAATCATTGATATCCAGATTAGGATTAGTGACATCTTTACCTTCGCCAGCCATCCAGTCGGTCAGGTTGACCGCGAGTTGTAGACGCGAATGGGTGCCGATCAGATCAGAGTCGTTGATATACGCATCGTACAGATTACGTTTGGTTTGCATCTGAGTCTGTACCGCCTGAACCACTTCGCCTTCACCCAGTAGCTGGTGATTGACCTTGATTCCGGTGATCTCTTCAAATGCCTTGGTTAGTGTTTTAGATTCATATTCATGGGTGGGGATGGTTTCAGACAGGACATTAATCTCCATGCCCTTGAATGGTTTAGCAGCGTTGATAAACCATTGCATTTCTTTCATTTGCTCTGCTTTAGACAGAGATGAGGGTTGAAATTCAGAATCAATCCACTGCTTAGCCTTGGACATATCGGCTGAAACCGCAGATTGAAAAGCCAGTATGGCGACGCCCATAGCGATGGGTAATCGTTTCATTATCACTTTGTTCCTCCTACTTACTATTTGTGTTGTATGTTGAGAGGTAGAGATATTACTCAATAAATTTTCGCTTGCAAGAAATAAAATATTCGAATGAAAAAAAATATTATAAAAAAGGAAAATAAACTCAGAAATATGGCCATGGGACGCTATAAATGATGTAATATTTGTAGCAAGAAATTCATTTCCCTACTGTTTTGGGGGTTAAAATGTTCGTTTTCTCGCTGTAAACGAACAAGAAAAACCTTATGCGAGATACCCTAATGCTGATTGATTTTATGAGTAAGGCCAGGGAGTTATTACCCAAAGGGGCTAATTACGATGCCTGTCTGGCCTGTGGGCTGTGTTCTTCTGGCTGCCCTGCCTCGGGGTTTGATGGCATGGATCCACGTCGTTTTATCCGTATGGCAATGCTGGGCATGAATGAAGAGCTTGCGACGACACCCTGGGTATGGACCTGTACTCAGTGCCAGCGTTGTGCTCATGTCTGCCCGATGAATATCGATGTATCGGTACTGGTCGGTATCGCACGCGGAGCCTGGCCGAATGATAAAAAACCCAAAGGTATTATGCGTTCCTGCGAGGCACAGATGCGCTTTGAAGGCACCAGTGCTATGGGGCTACAAACTGAAGACTTCGTAGAAATCGTCGAAGAAACGGTGGAAGAGATACGCGAGCAATCCCCTCGTTTTAAGGAACTTAAGGCTCCGATGGATAAAAAAGGCGCGTATTTCTTCGTTAACCAGAATTCGCGTGAACCTGCGACCGAACCCGAAGAACTCGGTCCCTTATGGAAGATATTCGATTATGTCGGCGCAGACTGGACCTATGCCTCTAAGGGTTGGGCAGCTGAAAACTTCTGTATGTTTACCGGTGATGATGACAAGTGGCGTGCGATGGTCAAACAACGGGTGGATGCGGTAAACGAACTGGGATGCAAGGTATGGGTGAATACCGAATGCGGGCATTCCTTTTACACCCTGTGGAAAGGCGTAGAGCGGTTTAAGCTGCAGGCAGATTTTGAACCGGAAAGTCTGGTAACGTTGTATGCACAATGGATACGCGAAGGTAAACTGCCGGTCAATTCGGACTGGAATAGCAAGGGTATCAAGTTCACCCTGCAGGACCCCTGTCAATTGATCCGTAAATCGATAGGTGATTCTGCAGCGGATGACTTGCGGTATATTGCCAACAAACTGGTGGGTGAAGAGAATTTCATCGATATGCAGCCCTGTCGAAGTGCTAATTACTGTTGTGGTGGCGGAGGCGGTTTTTTACAGGCCGGTATGAATGAACAACGTAGAGCCTACGGCAAGAGAAAATTTGACCAGATCAAATCCACTGAAGCGACTTATGTTTTAACACCCTGCCATAACTGTCATTCGCAGATAGAAGATCTTGCTCACCACTACGGCGGGGACTATCACGTGATTCATCTATGGACATTAATCTGTCTATCGCTGGGTATTCTGGGTGAAAACGAACGTAAATATCTGGCACCTGATTTAATAGACGTAGCGTTAATGGAGAGTAATCCAGATGAATAGAATTGATCGCGAACTGGAAACCGAGGTACTGATTATCGGTGGCGGCGTGAGTGGCGCAGGGGTGATGCGTGATCTGGCATTGCGCGGTATCAATTGCCTGTTGATAGATAGGAAGGACTTGAATGCGGGGGCTTCTGGTGGAAATCATGGGTTGTTACATAGCGGAGGGCGCTATGCCTCTAGCGATACAGAAACCGCAGCAGAATGTCGTCAGGAAGGAGAGATTTTAAAAAACATCGCTGCAGGTCTGATTGATCCCTGTGGCGGCATGTTTGTCGCAGTTGAAGGCGATGACACCGAGTTTGCAGCGGCGTTTCCGGGGTGTTGTGCCAAAGCGGGTATTCTCTGTGATGAACTTACTGTACAACAGGCGCAAGAGCTTGAGCCAACCTTAAGTGATAAAATTTTAGCCGCCTATAAAGTACCGGATGCCAGCATTGACCCCTTTAGAATTACGCTGGCTAATGTACAGCATGCAAAACAATTGACCGAGAGTGATTTCCTGCCACATATGCAATTGATTGAGTTCGAGAAATCAGACAATTTGATTACCGCTGCACTCTGCCTGAATCATAAGACAGGAGAACGGTTGAGGATTCGTGCCAGTCAATTCGTCAATGCCAGTGGCGCCTGGTCTAAGATGGTTGCAGAGCTTGCGGGCTGCCGGGATGTCCAGTTGTTGTATTCCAAAGGCACCTTGATTATCAGTAATGCACGCGTCAGTAATGGTGTGGTTAATCGCCTGAGACCTGCGGCAGATGGTGATATCCTGGTGCCAGGTGGAACGGTTTCTTTACTCGGAACCACGTCAGATAATGTGGATAGTCTGGACAATATCAAACCCACTGCCGACGAGGTGGATCGAATATTACAGCAGGGAATAGCGATGATTCCTGTGCTAGAAAGCACCCGCTTTATTCGCGCTTTTTCAGGGGTAAGACCCTTAATGATGTCATCCGCTGCTGAGACCGACGGGCGCAAGGCCAGTCGCGGCTTTACCCTTTTTGATCACGAACAGCAGGGTGTTTCCAACCTGGCAACTGTTGCAGGTGGAAAGCTCACTACATTTCGCCTGATGGCTGAGAAAACTGCCGATCTGGTTGCGCAAAGGTTGGGTAATACTGCATCCTGTAAAACAGCCAGCGAGGCATTACCCGAAGATGAACGAGTACGCTGGACCGAGCCGGGATATGCTGCTCGACACTGGTATCAACAACATGACAATAGCGATTTAATACTCTGCGAATGCGAAATGGTACCAAAGTCAGTGGTGGATGATGTCATCGCACAGTCACCAGGCAGGGAGTCGGATATGACGGTCAAGGCTATTGGACTACGTAGCCGTATAGGGAAGGGCAGCTGTCAGGGTGCGTTTTGCGCAATGCGGGTCACCTCCTATCTATACGATAAAAACTTTTATCATAATAAAGATGGCCTGAGGCATATGCGTGACTTTGTTGATGAGCGCTTCAAGGGTATAAAACCTGTTTTATGGGGCGAACAAATGGCCCAGGTAGAACTGGCTGAAACTATGCATTGTGGCTTGATGGGGCTGGACCTGCTGGATGAGAAGAAAGCGCACAATGAAGATGTCAGGGCAACAGACAAATGATTAAAAAAACACGTCACTATCAATCAGAGCTTGCTGTTGTAGGTGCAGGCATTGCGGGTTGCGCCGCCAGTATATTTGCGCTCAATCGTGGAATCAAAACCATACAGATTGGTAATACCGGCGCGCTTGCCTATACCTCAGGATACCTGGATCTAATAGGAGTTGATCATACCGATGTCATCGATGACCCGTGGCAAGGACTGGATCGCCTGCGTCAACAGGATCCGCATCACCCCTACTGTAAGGTCAGTAATGACGAAGTACGCACCGCATTTGATGAGTTTGTCAGTACCTTGCAGGATATGGGATTGAGCTATACCAAAGCTACTGACAGCAATTTTGTGGCAATGACTCCTGCCGGAACCCTTAAACCAACCCACTGTATGCCGGCTACCATGAGTCAGTCAATACAGGCCATGATGAGCAGAGCCAGGGTGCTATTCATTGATTTCATCGGTCTTGAAGGTTTTAGTGCGCAGGAAATAATGGCTAATCTAGGCGCTCAATGGTCGGGTCTTGCTGCACAAAGCATTGCATTTCCTGAGATGGAAACTGGCGCTCAGGTGTATCCTGAAGTGATGGCCAGGGCATTGGAGGTATCCGAGACAAGAGCGCTGTTAGCGCAACGTATCAAGCAGGTTGCAGGGGATGCCCAATACATTGCATTACCCGCTATTCTGGGGATACATGGGCCTGATCACATTCATCGAGAAATGGAAAGACTGGTCGGATTGCCCATTTTCGAGATACCTACCATACCGCCTGCGGTGCCGGGTATACGGTTACGCGAATTGCTGGAACAGCAGTTGGCGGCAAAAGGGGCAACAGTCATCACTCAGCAAAAAGTTGCAGCAGCTACCTTAAAAGACGAAGGGATACTTCTGGAGTATGATGATCACTATGGTCCGGTAAATATTCAGGCGGATAATATACTGCTTGCAAGCGGACGCTTTTTATCGGGCGGCTTATCTGCAGATCAGAATTACCTGCGTGAAGCTTTGATGAACCTGCCGATTCAACAGCCCGATAATCGAGATCACTGGTTTAGTGATGAATACTTCGCCCCAGAGGGGCATGCAGTCAATCGCTCGGGAGTTCTTGTAAACGAAAAATTTCAGGTAGTTAATCATCAGCATGAAGTAGTCGACCCACGCCTGTATGCAGCAGGTATTGTACTGGCGAATCAGGACTGGATTCGTCAGCGCTGTGGAGCAGGGGTTGCGATAGCTTCGGCGTATAAAGCGATACTTTCGGTACAGCAAAATCTGTGATTTTCGTTTTTCTCACCTCTAAAATAATCAGAGGCTCCCTGTCCAAAAATAAAAACTGTTTCAGCTTCTTTTAATCTAACTGTGGTAGATTGTATGCCCGCAAATATATTGAATTGGCTGTCTTTTAGTTATTAAGTTGATTTCTGTATAAGACAGAATTAGCCACGGGTTTAAAAATACTAATGAAAAAAATTATTCTGACTATCCATACACTGTTCCTGATAGTGATTTCATCTACTACCCAGGCAAATGAAATTACCGAGAAAAATTCGTATGAAGCTCGCTATGCTTATGCGATGGGTTATCGAATGGGGCAATCATTAAAGTCTAAGGGCGTTAAGAAACTGAACTCCAGTGATCTATTGAGAGGTATTACTGATTTTCTAGATGATAAAAAACCAGAGCTTACTGAAATTGAAATCAACGACACCATTAACTCATATCATCAATCTCTTAAAACACAGCGTAAAACGGGTGGTTCAGTTAATTCGATAGATGAAGCTCGCTATGCTTATGCGATGGGATACCGTATGGGCCAATCTTTAAATCCAAAAGCTATCAAGAAACCTAAACCCAGTGATCTGTTGAGTGGGCTAAATGATTGCCTGGATGATAAAAAGGCCAGACTGGTTACTGACGGTGAAATTAATGATGCTATTACCTCATACCATGAATATCTTAATGCTCTGCGTAAAAAAGATGGAAAAGCTAATCTGCAGGAAGCAGTCGCCTATTTAGATAAAAACCAGTCCAGACCCGGTGTGATGAAAATGCCATCAGGTCTGCAGTATGAAATAGTTAAATCAGCGAATGGTGTGCAGCCAAAATTAAATGACTCTGTTCTGGTTCATTATCAAGGCAGCTTTATTAGCGGTGAAGTATTTGACAGCTCGATTGACCGGGGTGAGCCAGTAGAGTTTATGTTAGCCGATGTAATCCCCGGATTTAAAGTAGCGTTAACGCAGATGCATATCGGTGAGAAATGGAAAATTTTTGTACCACCATCACTGGGTTATGGTGAACGAGGAATAAAGGGCTCTATAGGCGCGAATGAAATGCTGATTTTTGATCTAGAATTACTGGCTATAAACCCATGAGATATTGAGTAAGTGGTTTTTACTGGGGCTGAAGAAAAATAAATAGCTGACATTGTTACCGAGAGCTGTAATAGACGGGGGGGCGGCGCCAGGCCCAGTCAATTCACGTGTATCTGACTGGAAGTGGCTAATGGGTGCCCCCTCATGATCTACAACCTACGTCCATGTAGGCGTCCATGCATTCGCGAAATAACAGCATCCATGCTGAAAATTCAATTGGTAATTCCCGCTACGAGCTGAATTGCAGGTTTGAGGGGGCGAATCTTTGCGCTGCCTATACGGACATAGGTAAGGGGTGAGAGCAGGACGCGGAAGCTTTGCCTATACGGACATAGGTAAGGGGCGTGAGCAGGACGCGGAAGCCTTGTAATTTCCTGGAATAGCTCGCTATTCCGTGTCGTCACGCCTTGATCTGCATCTCCTCAAACGCACTACAACTCGTCCAACTGTGGATTCCAGGTTAAAGCAAACTAAAATGGTTAGAACTCTTTTACAAGAATAAGTCAGTGCCTAAACAACTACTATAAGTGGTATAACCCAATTCCAGCGAACCCGATCAACACGAGTTGACTTTGCTCGTGCATATCATTAGTCAATGTGTTGCCCGATATGTGGAAAAACAGGGCACTCTGAAACGAGGTGAAGAAAACTGTAATCTACAATTCGAAGAGGTGGATGAAGATTCCATGCAGCAACTGACGGGAGTTAAGGTTGGTTACCGCATACCGTTGGTCAATTTAGCAGCGTGGTAGAAGTGACACTTCTGTTTGTAACTGATAATCTTCGGAGTGGTTCGCTGCTTATTGAGAGCGCTAATTCAAAGATACACTGATTAACAGGGAGTTTATAGTGCACATCACAAAATCTATTCTCAGACTCTTTCTTCTCTCCACTCTGATTGCTTCATCTGTAGCTTGGGCAGAGGTGAAGCTAAACGGTTATTTCATTGCAAACGATAATGAATGTCCAGCTTATAAGTCTTTTCGCAAGAAAACAAATCCGGGAAATGTACGCCTGGTAGAAGATAGAGCATACCCTGTTCTATCTAAAAACAAGTTTGATGCCACCCACTACCGCTTGAAAATCAAGGAAGCGACCCCATCAGAACGATGGGTTGCGCTAGACTGTGGAACATTACTAACACAGTGTGATGAGAATGAAGGCTCCGATGAGCCAGGTAATGAAGATGTCAGTCAGTCTTCACGTCCGAATTCTCCAAGTTTGCCGGGGCAAGGTAGCAAGGAATATTTGCTGGCTCTAAGTTGGCAGCCGGCATTTTGTCAGTCACATCAGTCAAAGGTTGAGTGCCAAAGTCAAACTGGCGGGCGTTACGATGCTACACATTTAACACTACATGGACTATGGCCCCAACCCAAGAACAACACATATTGCAATATTCCGAATTCTCAGAAAAAGCTAGATCAACGGAGTGCATGGTCCCAATTACCCAGCCTGGGTTTATCTGACGACTTAATGAGTGAATTAATCGAAATCATGCCTGGGGTATCCTCTCATCTACAGCGACATGAATGGACGAAACACGGTTCCTGTTATAGTGAAACACCAGATGAATACTTTAAGGAATCCATGAAATTAGCTCTAGATATCAACAACTCTTCAGTACGAGAATTGTTTGCTAATAATATCGGTGAAAGAGTCACGTCTAGAGATATTAAGTCTCGATTCGATTCGGTTTTTGGTCAAGGGACTGGCAATAAAGTGATGGTCAAATGCAGTGGCAACATGATAAGCGAGCTTTGGATCAATCTTAAAGGTGATATCGAAGAGGGTTCAAATATCGGGGAACTTTTAGCTAATGCGCCTGATGCAAGCGTAAGTTGTCAGGGCGGACTGATAGACGCAGTGGGGTTTTAGCCCATCATCGAATTCTTTGAATCGAAACCCCGCATTTTCTTTATTCTTGAGAGCTATTACAGAAGAGGCAATCTTATTACAGAACGGTAATAAGAAAATCGCCAGTACATCCGTCACCAAAGAGCCAGAGGAAATTAATGTCGGCAATTCAAACTCTCGTCGTACACAATTATCCCTCTCTAAAAATCGTTAATTGGAAAACTGCTCGGAGTCGTCAGTACATATTGACGGCCAGAATGTGAACGGATCCCTTACTGGGAGTGGTTATTCAAAACCAGAAGTTGTAGGTCGCTGTGGTGCCAGGAGCACTGTTGTTACTGGTGGAGAATTATTATGTTTCCTGATCCAGTGATTTTTTGGGGAAGGCCAAAACAGGGTTGGCTGAGAGATAGAGTAATTGCGAGTAATTCCCATGTAACTCAGAGCCCTTTAACTTCGCTGGCACCTTATTCGGTAAGGCAGCAGTCGATGCTGTCGCGAGTGCTGACACTGGAAATCTGCCGCTACAGACGGTGTATGACTATCGGATATCATTGAGCGGTACGCGCCAGATCCTGTATGAGATGGGCGAGAGTGCCGCCCATCTTTTGACCACCTAACGATCCCTTCCCACGCCGCGAAAGCGCTTACGCACGGTAAACCAGGCACCTATATCCAGTAACGGGCGTGGTGGTAGCCAGCGTGCCGCAGGACTGGCAACACAGTCGTTGATTAGCTGTGACTGGCCGCCGCTGGCATACTCTGCAAGGGCGCAGCCAAATGCGGTACCCCGGCTGACTCCTGAGCCATTATAGCCACCAGCCAGGTAGAGACCTCGCGCCGGGTTTTGAAAGAAATTGGTGCCGTTCTGACTAATGCCTTCGACGCCCGACCAGGCGTATTCAAATGGTACATGGCGTAACTGGGGGAAGCGGTTTTCAAAACCCTGGCGATGAATTTGCTGACGTCGGGCAAGCAGTGACTCAGAAAGCAAACGAGCGGCATGATATTCGGCGGTATTGCGAATGCAGATACGGCCATCCTGGGTTAGGCGAACCGTGGCGCCACCACTGTGTAGCGACAACACGCCCCACTGCGGTAAACTACCCAGCGACGCGATTTCATCTGCGCTTAACTGTCGGGTAAAGCTCCCCGACAGCGTACTGCCAACAACAAAGCGTTCGATTTGTCCCAGTCTGGCGGCTTCAAAGTTGGTCGCGATCAACACATTATCCGCCTCTATTGTTCCGCTCGCGGTGCGCAGACTATGACTCTGACCCTGTGTTATCTCTAACACAGGGCTAGATTCATACAGCTGTACATTGGGTGGTAATGAGTTGGCCAATCCGTACAGCAGGGCGGCAGGTTGCAGCAAACTACCCACCTGCACATGCACCCCTTGCTGATACCAGGTGGTTCCCAGTTGCTCACTCAATGCCTCCTGACTTAGTGGGGCATGTGGAATCTCCATACGCTGCAGATAATCCTTAAAGTATGCAAGCTCCTGAGTTGAATTCACATCCGCTGCTGTGTGATAAATGCCCTGTTCATGCCATTCGCAATCGATTTTATGCGTAGTAACCTGATCGCGCAGTATGTCCAGGCCTGCGGAGTTGATTCGGTTTACACGTCGATAGTTATTCTGCTGCTTTTCATCGAAGGGGCCTGCAAAATGAGTGATCGCAACCGCGTATCCTGAATTGCGCCCAGAGGCTGCCTGCGCCACCGCACGCGCCTCGAGCAGGATGATGTTGTCATCGGGGTGCAGCTCGGCCAGGCGGCGGGCGCAGGCGAGCCCGGTAAACCCGGCACCAATCACTGCCCAGCGAGTTCGCTGCTTGCCCTGAAAGGGTTGAGAGGGCTGGCGCTGTGGAAGCAGTTCGGCCCAGCCATGCGCGTCATTACTAAAACTGTTGCTGCTGATCATTACTGAGCCAGATGATCGATTCGGGTAAAATTATCGGAGATTTCATTGACCGTATCCAGCCAGCGTGCCACCAGTTTGGGGCTATCTGGTGCGGCACTGACTCCAGCATCAATTTCGTCCTGTAGCACTGCTTCCACCGCCAGACTCAGTGGAATTGACACCAGCCTTGCCATTGCCGAACCCTGTTCGTTGCCAAAGGCATCAAGCAGGTAACTTTGATGCCATACAGGTTTGCCATCCCGTTTAGCCATTAGAGTGACGGCCATGACGACCCGATCCGCTTCACCTTCTTCAAGTTTGTATTTTTGCCACAGTTGGTCGCTCAATTCGTTGAGCTCGGCATCGCTCATGCCTTGCTCTACACGATCAAAAATCGGACGCCATGCCTGTTTCCAGCCCTTATATCGCAGCGTCCCACGCACAAACTGCTCGACCTTCCAGTCACTGGAAAAATGGTACTGGGACATGAATGGACGCGAGTCCCGATTTGGATAAACCTCGAAGGTTTCGGCTCCCCAGGGCATGTCGAGTGGGAATTGCTCTATCGCACTCCATGGCTGGTTAACGACGTAATCAACACCATCACGAATGCTGACCGAAGGACTCTTGAGTGCACGTAATACACCCAGCGGCGACCAACTGAAGCGATAGCAAAAGTCGTTTGGCTGCTTGCTCAGGCCACCACAATAACTGGTGAAGAAGTGTAGGTTGTTTTTATCAAATACCTCGGAGGCCTGGTAATCGGCAACCAGCGCGTGTGCCATACTGTGGTCGATACCGGGATCAAGCCCGACCTCATTGACCATGCACAGACCTGCCTTCCTGCTCGCGGCGTCCAGTTCGCGCATCTGATCTGAAATATAGGAACTGGAAACGAAATGAGCGCCTTGTTGTAACGCTAATTGCGCCAGAGTAGGGTGATAATCTGCAGGTAACATTGACACAATCACATCACCGGCAGATATATTATTTTTCAGGGTATCCATGTCGAATTCGACAGCCTTAGCGTCGCCGTTCAGCCCCGCGATGGCCTGCTGTGCTTTTTCAATCGAGCGGTTATAGACAATCACCCGGTGGCCGTTTTTAATCAGGCGGCGCAAACCCGGGATAGCAGAAAGACCAGTTCCGGCCCAGTGAATTGTTGCCATACGGCATCCTCCAAAAACAGATTAATCATAGGTGAGTAACCCTACCAGTATTACCGCCATCATTGCCAATGTTTTTACATAGATCAGGCGGTGAGATGGTCAAGATAGATAACTCTTATCTCAACAGCCCTATGAAATGCAGGATCGACACTCTCTGCCATGCATAGCTTTGCTGGCTGCTATCTGGTTCCCTATCCCGCTAGTCGGTGTCTCATAGGCACAAACCCATCATAAAACTATGTCACGAGGTTTGATAAAAGAACTGTAAACCGGTCTCCCGGGTACTCGCGGATGACATTTTTCACTTAAGTAAGTGCTATACACGGGGAAAACCGAAAACCAGGTTGGTCGAGTAATAGAGTACTTGCGAGTAATTCCCATGAAACACCGACCCCTTTAACTCCGGAAGAGTATATTGCTAAATAGCATATAAAGGGTGGGGGAAGGTTTCAAAGATTTCTGTGGCCTACCAGTGGCCTTTTTCCTCCGGTTTATCGGATTTTACAATTTCTGACACAAGTTTTCAGATAACGCGATCTAAATACACTATTGCTCTCCTGTCTCTCAATTAGCAATACTCCTGGCTGATTAAAAAATGTTGGTGCATCCCTGCACAACGAAACCTCTGCGCTTTGCAGAGGTTGCTTAATTTTTATTTCAATAGTTTAGTTAAAATTAGTTTTTAATATTACGCCGGTTGAGAGCTATCTTAGAATCAGCATACCTGGCTGAACGTTTAGAAAAATGCTGGCTAAAAAATAAAATCACCAACCGCTGCTTCACATCCTTCCCAGTTAATTTTAATATTTTTCGGGTCGAGCAATTCATCTTCGGGCGCTAGTAGATCAGGGAAGCCAGCCCATAGTTGTGGGCCATAGAAGTTTCCGGACTCTGCATCTTTATCCATACATGCACGGATAATACCTAATGCTCCGTCTTCAGCAGTTTGAGCATTTTCCATAATAGGGCTATTGACATCCATTCCTCCTCTATCGGCGGTGGTAAACCGTAAGTTGGTCAAGGCAAGGCCAGGGTGGGCTAAAAGCACTTTGATATGAGTTATATCATGCTCCTCTAATTTCTGTTTTAATCCATAGGTAAACGCGCAATTGGCGAGTTTAGTCTGGTGGTAGCGCTCCCATCGAGGACCTGAAAAACTGGTGTTCTCTTCTTCAGTACCATCTCCTCCCAAGTGACCACCATTTTTCCCGAAGTATCTTATCTCTAGTGGCCCCCCTGTTCGAGCCATAGATGACTGATTCACTACACGAGACTCGTGACTATTTTTTAACAGAGGAAATAAATCCTTTGTTAACAGAAAGTGAGAAAGACAATTTGTTTGCATCTGGATATCGTAGCCATCCCTGGTAGCCAGATCTTCTAATGCCATCACGCCGGCGTTATTACACAAAACGTCCAGAGAGTCATAGCTTGATTTTATCTCGGTGATGGCATTCCTGACGCTTGCAAAATCCTGTAGATCACAGTTAATGGCGAAAAACTTCCCCTGTGGAACTTCGTCCTTCAGGAGTTTGAGTGATGCAGTAGAACGTTCACTTTCACGATTCAAAAGTAACACTGTTCCGCCCAGTTTGGCGATCTCCCTGGCGCACACAAAACCCGTTCCACTGGTTGTCCCTGTTATCGCGACAACCTTGTTTGTCATATCTTGAGTGTGATTTTCAATTACTTTATCTAAATGAAGAGTTTTGATTGTGCTGGTCATGCTATGAGTTCTCCTGGCTGAAAGTATTTAAATCTCTGATGTGAATCATTCCATAGCAAACCTTGTTAATGAACACACAAAACTATAGGTTGCTTGCACAAAACTCTAAATTTGTAGATAAATAATCATATATGGTGCTATGATTTTGACATTAAAACAGACTCAAAAAGAGGAGAATATCATGGGTATCTCATCCCGGGGAATGCAGGAGTTTAAGCATTTATTGGAAAAACATTCTCCTCAGGAAGGTGGGAACCCGACTCTGGTTCCAAATTTGAAAACCTGGAAAATGTCCGAGCCCTATAAGCTGGTGCCACAGGTTTATGATCCCTGTATCTTTATAGGTGCACAGGGTAAGAAAAATATTTATCTGGATGGTAAACGCTATGACTACAATCCCGGTAATATCATGGCGCTGTTTGCACCTATGCCTCTCGAGTGTGAATTGATTGAAGCAAGTCCTGAAAATCCGTTATTGGTTGCAGTAATCCAGTTAGATCATAACCGTATTTCCCAAATGATTTTAAAAATGAAACAGGCGGTCCCTAAATTTATTCAACAGGATACTACCGGTAACGTTTCAGGAATTTTTTCTGCTCCTCTTAAGCCGCGTTTACTGGATGTGATGATACGCCTGCTAAAAACACTGGATGATCCAAATGAGGCTAGCATTTTAGGAGAGTCGATGATTGATGAAATCTATTTTCGCATTTTAAGTGATGAGCAGGGTGGAATGCTCAAATATCATCTACAACAGCGCGGGCAAATTAATGAAATTTTAAGGACGGTCGAATATCTACACCAGAACCTTGATAAAAGTATCACTATCGATGATTTGGCTGATATCGTTAATATGAGTAGCTCAGGTTTTCACAAAAAATTTAAGGAAGTGATGCATTTGTCTCCGATACAATTTGCCAAGTCCATCAAACTTAATAAAGCTCAAAGCTATATTTTACAGGGCAAAAATGTGAGTGAGGCCGGATACCTGGTTGGCTACAATAGCTCAGCACAGTTTAGTCGAGAATATAAACGATTTTTTGGTGTGCCTCCGTCGGCAACAGTAAGTCTACTTAGCTGAGTATCATTTAAACGCACTTCGTTTTCTGTATTTACAAGTGTTGCAGTGGCCGCAATTTGATATACCTATTGTGTTTCCTTAAAAAGCACAACGTATCCCTGAGTTGCTGACCCGAGTCGAAGTCCGCCAGATTATCTCAGCCTGCCATAACGCCTGGCATCGTACGATGTTGTTGACCTGTTATGGCTGCGGCTTGCGTGTGGGGGAGCTGGTGCAGTTGAAGGTTCAGCATATTAATGGTGATCGAGGCTTATTACGTATTGAGACGGGTAAAAGAGCCAAACAAGCATATTTGGCAGGCATATTTGGGACATCCATAAATTAAACATTAACAGATATAGATGAAATATGTATTTTAAAACCAAAGCGGATAATGATCGGAGCTTCAAAAAGTGGGGGTTCTAAAAAGATTCTCGCTAGCGCACAATCCCTGGTGAAGAGGGCGATCAGAAAGGTGTATCTCATCCATTGGGTGAACCCATTAATGCTACAGGAATTTGTGAAAAATCCATGTTCAAGTGCGGATTCCAGGTTGAATTGCGTATTCATAGGATTATGATAGCAATAGTAATTTCATGCTTAAACACTGTAGAAAGGTTTTCCCCCAATACTAAAATTTGTAAACTAAAATTCCCATGACACTGATAAATATAATAACGATTATTCAAGAGCAATATTTGTGACTGGATCGAAATCAGGCCGCACGATTCTGTGTGCATGGGAAATGGGAGGCGAGCTAGGTCACTTAACTCGACTTGCTCTTCTGACAAAAGCATTGGAGAGTGACGGCCACCGAATAGTATTAGCGCTCAAGGATCTATCGCGCTGCTATCCCTTCTTTAAAGAGACACAGGCACAAATACTCCAGGCGCCCAATTGGCTTCTAAAATTAAAAATGCAACGCCCCATTGCTTGTCAAGCTGATGCCTTATTGCTTTCAGGCTATATTGATGCTGATGCGCTTTTTATGTTAACTAAAGCATGGACGGCAATTGTTCAACTGGTTAAGCCAGACGTTATTATATTGGAGTACTCCCCGACAGCTCAGCTTGCGTTGCGCGATGAAACAGGAATAAAAAAAATAATTATAGGCACGGGTTTTTCTACACCTGAAGCTGGCTATCCTATTACTGATTGGCGCTACCCAACTGTTAACGATAATTTAGTCGAAGAGCAAGAGCGAGTTGCGCTAAATCCAATCAATATTGTGCTAAAAAAACTGAATAAATCTCCTTTGAAAAAACTATCGGAGTTATGGCAAGTAGATAAATTGATTCTTAATGAATTTCCCCCTTTTGATCTGTATCATAAATTACGCAGCAATGCGGTTTATTGTACAGCGCAAGATTCATCAAATACTCAAAAACCAATTGTTTTTCCAGATACCGGAAAAATGAAAATAATTGCCTACTTAAAGCCAGCATACCCAGGAATTGAGCAATTAATTAAGGCTCTTACATTAACTAATGCAGACGTTTTTGTCGTTTGCCTTCTCGGCCCAGAAAAGGTTTTAAAATCCTACGAGAGTGATCATTTTAAATACACGACAGAACCAGTGAATATTACGCAAGGATTTTCTCAGGCAGACCTGTTTATTGGTCATGGCAATGCAGGCACAGTTACAGAGGCGCTTATAGCGGGAATACCAACCATCGCTTTCCCACTTCAACAAGAGCAACTATTGATTGGTACGATACTTCAAGAACTTAATGTGGGACGGTTCATCCTGGATTTTGATGACTCTGAGACGCTTGCCAAACAGATCAACAGTGCCTTAGATGATAAAGAGTTACTAAGTCACGCTAAAGAATTTAAACAGGAATATAAAGAAAACCAATACACCGTAGCGAGTGCTGTAAAGAAATGTATTGAGGAGTAATTGTTTTGTTAAAGAACGGCCAAAAATACGGTGATGTTGTCGATGATCGACGCCAGATCCAGAGTTGATATATAAAAACACAACTCCGCCAGGCAGTGTTTAATTGCTGAATTGATCTGAGGTGGCAGAAAGGCACTAGTTCTATGTTGAAAGCTCGGTTCTGGCTCCCTGCTTCACCCTAACACCTACGTCCATATAGGTGTTCACAATAGATGGCTATTATCCACACCTGTCATCTTGATCCGAAGCCTTTCACCTCGCCACACACGACTCGGGATTAATCAAATTGATCAGAATTCGAATCGCACGCCAGCCACTACACTGTTATTACTCAAGTTGTCTCTATCCAACATAGCTTCATAGTAAAAAAATGCTGTTCTACCTTGAGTAAAAACAGCTGAAACACCAAAGCCTAGATTGAAGAAATTTCGGTCCGGATCGTCAGTGCCGATTGAGAATCGTCCAGAAGCCGGGTCATTCAGAAAGCGGGCCGTGATATTGTGACTGTCATGTTCGAATTCGTGTGCCCACTCTAAACGGGCTTGGGGCATAAACACGCCATATTTTGTACTGACCGCATAAGAGGCTTGAACGCCGATCAATGTTGTCAGAGATTCAATGTTCTGTTTGTCATAACCCAGTTCTACACCGGAATTAGAATTTTCCTGAAAAGCATCAATCTCGGCCTTGATATAATTAATACGAGCAAAAGGCCCTAAGTTCAAAGCGCCTCGATTAATTTCATAGGCGCCGCCAATGCTTAGAGCATACTCTGTACCATCGGTGTCACCTTGTGTAGAGACATCGGTAGTGCCGAATTTAATATGTCGCGTCATATCGAAGTTGTTTGTGCCATAGCTCAGGATGCCATCGATATACAAATTCTCTGATTGATACCAGGAACCATAGGCTGAGAGAGAATAGCCTTTGATATCCTGGTCGCCACGAGTATTCTCGAAGTCCATTCCGGTTGAGACATAACCGAGGGCTCCACCGAATACCAGTTCTTCCGATAGTCGATACCTGTGGAGATGCCTGCTGTTGAGAAATCAAAACCGAGTTCGTCGTTAGTGCTATCTCTGTCGCCGAAGCTACCGCTACCGTTAATGAAAAATCCGAGTCTTCCCGTTGACTGAGACTCGTTCGCACTGGCACCGCCGCCTCGCATAGCGGAGCGCAGGGAAGCAAGGCCCTCTGTGAGCGATGGTTGACCGTCGAATTTCAGGCTCAGGCCACCGGTACTTGCACCAGTAACACCAGCGCGCAGTTGTTCGAGGCGAGAGGTGATGTTCATGAACTGGTTGTGCTGAAGTTCGATGAAGTAATTGCCCTGGCTGGACAGTTGGCTGGGAACAAGTTGCTGAATAGCGCTCGCTCGTTCAGCCTCTGACGTCATACATGCATCTAAAAGCGCGCCTTCAACGCTTTCGTTGTTACACAGGGTGTCAACCGCGGTTGCGACTCTTTGTTCATTGGCTGTCAATACGATGGGTACTGGATTTGGAGTCTGTGCAGCTACCACGGTAACGGTTACGACTGCGCTGCCGCCATATCCAGAATCGTCGGTCGCCGTATAAGTAAATGTATCTGTACCGGTGAAGCTTTCGGAAGGTGGAGAATAAACCAGTCCATTCGAAGTTCCTGAAGTATTAATAGTACCGCCATTTGCAGATATCTGGTCATAATCGGATATTTGAACTATCTCATTATTAAGGTTATCCGAAGTATCGTTATCTAAAACAGGTATTTCGACAGAGCTTTGACCCTGGTTCATTGTAGCTGAGTCTGGTTCTACAATAGCGTCCGCATAAACATAAGGTGTGATTGTTGCGACGGCAAGAAGAGCTGGAATAGATTTTTGATAGGTTTTCACATTAATTCCCTTTTATTAGGGGTTGCGTAAGAATTTTAAAGTATGTTCAGGAAAAAATTCTTTGTGGATCCCCGCATTATAAATTGATATGTGTCTTTATTTATATAAAAAACTATGGGCCCACAACGTGTCTGGAACACAAACAGCGCGTGCGGGGACCGCCAAACTGCGGCGGCCTCTTAATTGGATCATTATGCGCTATTAACTAGCAAGATGTATGTTTGATATTCTAAGCAGAAGAAAGGGGTACAATTACCAATTTGGATTGCTGAACTCACAAAATGAAGGGAAAAGCTTTCGCATAGAAAAAAACTCGTGACTACATGTTTGATAGTAATCAACCTGTCCTATTGGGATTTGGTATCCACCGAAAAAACAATAAGCCCTTTAACTTAAAGTTGGTGCATATAATACCAGGGGAACCTGCTGGCATTGAGAATATGCCAGAAGAATGGGAGTTAACGCAGTCTAAAACTGGATACACTATCTCATGGCTGGATGAAACGCTAACTGAAAGTAAATTAAAGTTGATCGGACTATCTCCCAATGATCCGCCTGGTGAATATGAATTAATGGTGTACATAGAAGGCGCATTATCTAAAACATTATTTATACAGTACGCGCATAGTTTGGTGTTTAAGGTCCGGATTAGGTCCAGGCCGTGTGAAAACTATTTTCTATTTTTTTAAGTGGAATATGTGGGCTTATATAGAATCAATTTCGTATGATTTGCGGTAATTGAGTTCTAAATAATTCTGAAAAGTTACCCCGTAGTGGGGAATATTTTTTGGTGTCATCAGTTTGAAGCGAGTTTTCGCACAGCCTGGGTCGTCAGTAGTCATTTAAGGTCGGCAAGTGAATGACTCCTTCCTGGAAGCGGTCATTCCGGGTTAATGAGTGATTGTCTCTGGTGTGTCAGGAGCGCTCATTGATAATTTTATCTATGAATGAGAATATAATGAAATATAAGTCAATATTTGTGCGTGTCACATAATCAAGCTGTTGAACTAAAAAGAAAATTGGTCAGGTTATTTCAATAAAAACAATCAAAGGTTTTGAAATATCAGTTTAAAAAAAACAGAAAAAGGCATGCGGGTCTAATCATTATCAGGCAAGCTTTGAACAAAACGGTTTTCGGTAATAAAAAAGCGTTGGTGTATCGGATACCGTTAAAGAGAAACGGCTTACGAAACGAAACCCTTGATTTTATTCGTGTAGAGCGGTAGTTTTAGTAAATCGTAAAAAAAACCAAATACCATCCGTTCCAAGGGTCTGGGAAACATGCCAATTAGCGGTTATAAGGGCCTTCAAAGGACTCGCGGCACTGTTGGTGCCGCTTCGGTGAGAGCTGTGGCGCTCGCCTTTGAGGCAAAACGTTAGGCAATAAACAATAAACAATAAACAATAAACAAGGGGCTATCCATTGAAGGGCTATTTAATTCTGGAATTTACAATCGTGAATCTTCCTGAGTTCATGGAATATGTTGAGAAAATACCAGCTTATCTTCAAATGCATAAAGGTAAATATTTGGTCGAAGGTGTTACACCTGAAGTTATAGAAGGAGATTGGAATCCGAATACCATAGTAGTGTTGGAGTTTGATACAGTAGATAATGCTAATCAATTTCTCTCAGATCCTGAAGTAAAAGAGTTGTTCAAGATTCGGCATAAAAATACTAAAAGCAATCTTATCTTGGTTAATGGAGGATCATGGAGAGATGAGGTTAATCAAAATGCCTAACAAAAGCCTGATATTCGCCGCTATCGCGGCTGGGACCTCCACTCCGCTGGCGCAACGTTCCGGTCCCATAGGCTGGCGTTAGGCAAGGCAAATGAGAAAACTATGAAGATTGCTGTTGCTAGTCAAAATCGAAAAAATATTACAGAACATGCTGGCCGTTGCCGGAAGTTTTGGATTTTTACTGCAGAGAATAATAAGGTTGTTGGCAAAGAACTTCTTGAGCTACCTAAGGAGCAGTCATTTCATGAGAGTTCCCCGCATGAATCTCATCCGCTTGATGATATTGATGTATTGATAGCTGGCGATATGGGCCAGGGCCTATCAATGCGACTTAAACGTAAAGGTATCAAAGTCTTGATAACGAAGGAAATTGATCCAGATAAAGCAGTTTTACTCTTTCTAAGCGGCTCATTAGAAACAAAGCAACCTAATCCGCATCATCACGGACACAATAAGTAGTGATACTTATAAGCCTAACAAGGCAAACTCACTCAGACGTCAAAAAGCGCCGCTCGTTCCTCGTTATGCTTTTTGCCTCCGGTGATTTGCGGCTTTGAAAAACTTTGAAGACACCCAGGAAAAACTTTAAAACTTTGAAGACACCCAGCGATTGGAAAGGACCGCTTCGGGTTCAGGCTGTGTGAAAACTATTTTCCAATTTTTCAAGTGGAATATGAGGTCTTATATAGAATCAATTTCGTATAATTTGTGGTAATTGACCTCTAAATATTCCCGAAAAATTACCCCGTAGTGGGAAATATTTTTGGTGTCAGCAGTTTGAAGCGGGTTTTCACACAGCCTGGGTCGATAGCCGCCAAACCAGCTAGAATAATGATAGTCGGCTTTGTAGATGAGTAATTACTGTCAGATTATGCTGCGCTCTAACATCAAATAGTAATAGCGAACGCTACACTGCGTTTGAGCGCTGCATCAATCAATAATCAACACAATCAACTGCTGCGGTCCATGTATCCCATACGCCAGGGTCTGTTCGATATCAGCAGTTTTTGATGGCCCTGAAATCAATAAGGCATTAGTCGGCATCTGTTGTGCCCAGTTCTGTTCTACGACAGTCTGTGCGAAAGTCTCATATATGGTATCCGCTTTGACCAGAGCAATATGTACGGATGGCACTAATGACATGAGGCGTGGCTCGGCGGCATCTGGCCACAGGATCAGGCTGCCGGTTTCTGCGATAGCGCCTAGTGTGTTGGTAATAGCTACATCTACTTTTTGAAATAACTCAGCTTTCCAGCTTTCGATGGCTTGGTCGTATTCTCTAAACTGTAATGATTTATCAGCGCTGGATTTTAATAATCGAGCTTCTTCAGTTTCGCCGATCAATACATGAGTCAAACTGCGTTGAGGTAATTGCTGGTTAATCCAGTCTGTCCAGTTTTTGCCTTTCAGGTTGACGACTTCGGTATGTACTTCGGTCATGCATTTTGTAAAACGCTGTTCTTTTTCTTCCTGGGTCCAGCCGTAAGAGGGCAGGTAGCGTTCAGGGGGTGTGCTTTCTGGCTGACGGCTTTCGCGTAAACGGGCCAGGATAGATTCACGTGCATTACTCATTTTCAAAGCCCTCTTTGCGTGCCAGTTCCTGCAGGCTATTTGCGGCTGGTTTTGGTGCGCTTCGATAACGCGTCCATACACCGACATTGGAAGGTGTTAGAAAGCGTAGTCGAGTGGCAAACCAGCGGAATGTTCGATACATGGCTGGGTGTGCGTACAGGGTTTTCCATATTGTCCAGCTCATTAACTCTTTGTTTTTGCGCAGACTGCCTTTGCCTTCGACATGCGCATCCGATCTTTGTGCATTCACCGATTCTGCTCTTAGGCGATTGATCAGTTTGGGTAGTGGAATACGTACCGGACAGACTTCACCGCAGGCGCCGCACAGCGTACAGGCTGAAGTGAGGGCGCCGATTTTATCTATACCCATGCGTTGCGGTTCGAGTACTGTACCTATCGGGCCGGGGTAGGTAGTGCCGTAGGCATGTCCACCCAGTTGTACATACACCGGGCAGTGATTGATGCAGGTGCCGCAGCGAATACAGCGCAGCACGTCAAGTAATTCATCATCCATGCGGATTTCAGAGCGACGATTATCCAGCAAGACCAGATGTACCTGTTGCGGACCATCTTTTTCATTCTCCTGTCGTGGATGGCTGATCATATTGAAATAGGTGGATATCGGCTGCCCGGTGGCGGTCCGGGTCAGGATATTCAGTAATGGTGGAATATCCGATAATTTTGCAATAACCTTTTCTATGCCCGTAATGGCAATATGGATATTAGGGGCCGTAGTGCAGAGACGGCCATTGCCTTCGTTCTCAACCAGGCAGATGGTGCCGGTTTCTGCCACGGCAAAGTTAACCCCTGAAATCCCGGCATCGGCATTAGCGAATTTATCACGCAGTATCTTACGCGCTATAGCAGTCATTTCTTCGATATCTTCAGAGTAACCCAGCTCAGGGAAGTGCTTATGAAATAACTCAGCAACCTCGGTGCGATTTTTATGGATGGCGGGTGCGATGATATGCGAAGGTGGCTCTTGCGCCAGTTGGATGATGAATTCACCCAGATCTGATTCGATGACTTCTATATCGCGTTTAATCAGGTAGTCATTCATCTCGGTTTCTTCAGAAACCATCGACTTTCCTTTTACCAGTGATTTAGCATCTACCTGTTTCAGTATCTGGTAAATGATCTCATTGGCTTCGGCACCATTTGATGCCCAGTGCACCTGAATGCCATTTTCGGTCATTTTGGCTTCTAACTGCTCCAGCAGCTCGGGCAGGTTCTTTAATGAATAGGCTCGGATCGCAGCCGCCTGATCGCGTAAAGCCTGTAGTTCGGTGTCGTCGCTCAGGGCTTCGGCACGTTTTTCCATCAGACCATTCATGGCGCTACGGAAGTTACGCCGTGCCTGGTTGTTATGCAACGCCTTGTCGATACGGTCTGTAAAGGCTTCAGTTTGATTCATGGCAACGCTCCATCAGGAATTCAGCAATATGCTGGGTGGCTGGGCCATTGCCCTGTTTTTCAAACGCACCGCCGATATTCATCAGGCAGCCACAGTCCTGGGAGATGATACGCTCGGCTCCTGTGGCGCGCAGGCTATCGGTTTTATCTTTTACCATGGCACCCGAGATATCACCCTGTTTTACGGCGAAGGTACCTCCAAATCCACAACATTCGGGCTTACGCTCCTGTGTTAAAACCTCTACTTTATCCAGCTGGCCGACCAGTGTTTCAATATGCTGTGCAACACCCATCTCACGACGCGCAGAACAGGAGGTATGAATGGCAACTTTGGTTGGTTCGCCAAGATCCCTGAGTTTTAGTTGCAGGGTGTTGACCAGAAATTCAGTGAGTTCATAGGTACGTGCAGCCACCCCTTTTGCCTGCTCTTCGTCAGGCTGCCCAGCGAATAACTCAGGCCAGTGATGCTTGATCATTCCAGCACAGGAGCCGGAGGGAACGACGACCGGAATGTCTCTGGGAAAACAGCTTAATAGCTGACGTGCGACATCAAGAGCTTCGTCACGATAGCCTGAGTTAAATGCAGGCTGACCACAGCAGGTCTGGTTATCGGGATAGATGACACGGACACCAGCATTGCGAATCAACTGCATACCGGCTAATCCTGCTTTTGGGTAGAGCAGGTCGATCAGGCAGGTGCCGAAAAAATAGATTTCCTGGGGTTGGGACATTATTTGGTCTCCGCAGGGTTAAGGATGGATGCCTGGCGCAGGAAGCGTTCATGTCGCGCCTGTTCCTGGTCTATGCTCTGTAACGATTCTTCAACAAATACCAGATGGGTTTGCGCGGCCACGCGTGCTGCTTCTGGATCTCCCTGGATAATAGCCTGCATCAGCTTTTCATGTTGATGTGACAAAGGTTCGAATACTCGGGGTATGGTATATAGCTTGTCCAGGTTATGTTTGATAGTACGTTGCAGTACAGTAAACAGGCTGCGCATGGTGTGTAATAAAACAATATTATGCGAGGCTTCGGTAATCGAGAGATGAAAAGCGGCATCTGCTATTGCTTCATCCATAGGGTTGTTGCTATTGTTGTGCAGCATGATCGTACGTTCAAAAGCTTTCTGAATGTTGTATCGATCGGCATCGGTGGCACGTATCGCAGCAAAAAAGGCGGCCTGCCCATCCAGCGCGTGGCGTACCTCAAGTACGTCATAGCGAGATTCTGGGTGGTTTTGCAATATTTCAAGTAAGGGGTCGACGATGCCGTCTTCCAGTGCTTCGCTGATATAGGTGCCGCCCCCGTGACGGGAGGTTACCAGCCCTTTACTGGCGAGATTTTTAATCGCTTCGCGTAGCGAGGGGAGAGATACACCCAGACGTTCCGAGAGCTTTCGCTCGGCGGGTAAGCGCTCTCCTGGTTTTAACGAGCCGTCCGCGATCATCTGCTCTAATTGAGTTGTGATCTGATCAGACAGTGTGGTTTTCTTCATTTATTTTCCTGCTTATTCCTAATATTGGTAAGACCAATTTACTAAATTGTATCTATTAAATTTACTGTTACAACCCTCAAATATATAATTTTTAATTATTTAGCTTAATCAGGGTAATTTGAATGTTCAGTAAATTATAACTTATATTTAAATTAATCTTATTAAACAATAACTTAAATATTAAAATAAAAAATTTCTTATGGCAAAAATTCTTTTATAGAAAGATTATGAGCCTTTTGCGGTTTCTATTTGCTCTTGACTTCTCGAAAACTTAACAACAGAATAAATTGGACTTACCAATTTACCAAATGGTTAGTGTTGGCATTTAATTCATAAAATTAAACAACCTGAGAGGAAGAAAAGAATGAAGAAGTCCTTAATAGCTATAAGCAGTGTGGCTGCGTTGACAGTGATGCTGTCAGCGAGTCCTGTGTATGCAGCGAAAAAAGTATTGCTTAAGGTTCCCGTCTGGTTCGGTACTCATTTAACTGGTCTGGGGTCTACACCAAAATGGCTGGCAGAACACGTCAATGAATTATCTGGCGGTTCGGTTAAGATTAAGATTTACGAGCCAGGCAAGCTGGTTCCGCCTAAGGAGATGCTGGAGTCGGTATCCAAGGGTCAGGTTAACGCGGGCTGGACAACACCGGGCTACAACACCGGTTTACTGGGTCAAAAAGGCGCTATCTTTTCTGCAGTTCCCTTTGGTCCTGACGCCCCGGAATTTCTGGCCTGGGTTTATTACGGTGACGGGCGCCAGTTATGGCAGGAAGTTTATGATAATGCAGGATACAACGTGCATTCGATTCCCTGTTCGATCATCGCTCCGGAAACCTCTGGCTGGTTTTCCAAGCCTATAGACAAGCCGGAAGATTTGAAAGGCCTGCGTATGCGTTTCTTTGGCCTGGGTGCACTGGTAATGGAGAAGCTGGGCGTTTCCACTTCACTGCTGCCCTCCAAGGAAATCTTTCCAGCGCTGGAAAAAGGTGCGATTGATGCAACTGAGTTTTCCATGCCCGCTATCGATAAGCTGCTTGGCTTTTCCAAGATTCTGAAATACAACTACTTCCCCGGATGGCACCAGCCAGCAACCATGTTTGACCTGATTATCAATAAAGATACCTGGAATGGTATGGATAAGCAGCAGCAGGCGGTAGTGGAAATGGGTTGTAAGGCAGCGATGCTTGATGGTCTGGCATTAGGCGAAGCGATTCAGTTTCCGGTGATGAAAAAGAATCTCGAAAATGGCGTGGAAAATCGTTACTGGTCTGATGAGATGCTGGGTCAGTTCAAAACCAAATGGGATGAAGTAGTAGCCGAAGAAGGCGCTAAAGATCCCGAGTTCAAACGTATTTATGACAACCTGCAGGCTTTTCGTGCAGATTATAAAATCTGGAACGAATGGGCCTTTTTACCTCGTCCTGGCACAAAGCGTATTGAAAAATAATTTGTAGCAACAGGCTATCGCAGCGGATTAGTTCCGCTGCGATTTTTTTTATTCGGAGGATGTGGTATGAGTGCTTCAAATCTTCAACAGCAGCAATATCAAATACCTGTGGTCGTATTTTTAAACTCCATTGTGAAACGGGTAGCAGAAACCACGGCCTGGTTTAATGTGATACTGGCAGGCGTGATACTGGTTCAGGTGGTGTTGAGATATGGCTTTAAACACGGCCTGGTACCATTAGAAGAACTAATATGGCACCTTTACTCTGTCGCCTTTATGTTTGGCATGGCTTACTCCATCACCAATGATTCTCATATTCGGGTAGATATTGTGCATATGAATCTATCGCGTAAGTCTCAGCATATTCTGGAAATTCTGGGGATTCTTTTTTTATTGATGCCTTTCCTGTGGGTGCTATTTGATCATAGCCTGGACTGGGCTATCGAAGCCTTTAGAGTTAATGAATCCTCAGCGAATCCTACCGGCTTACCCTATCGCTGGGTGATTAAATCGGTAGTGCCAATGACGATGATATTAATGTTTATCGCGGCACTGGCACGATTAATTCAGGAGGTTTTGTTGCTGATGCATATTGGTAAAGAGCCTGAAGAGCTTTATCCGGGCAGAGTCTCTGCGATGCGTAGCTTCTTTCATCTGAAGCCTGCAGATCAGGATCAGAGTTCAACTGATGGGGGAGACTCAAATGCATCTTGAACCTGAAAATTATTTAGTTATCGCGATGTTTGTAACCTTTATCGCGCTGTTATTTACTGGCTTTCCCGTAGCCTGGGTACTGGCGGGTGTAGGTATTGGCTTTGCCGGTGTCGCCTACTGGACGGATAGCATGGACTGGACGATGACCGGTCTGGACTACAATACGCTGGGATTACTCACAGGTCGTATCTTTGGCATTATGGATAACTGGGTGCTGGTGGCATTACCCATGTTTATTTTTATGGGACTGATGCTGGATAAATCCGGCGTTGCCGAGCGCATGATGTTTTCCATGCAAAAGCTATTTGGCAATATCAAGGGAGGGCTTGCCATTACCGTGACATTGATTGGTATTATTCTGGCGGCTTCTACCGGGATTATAGGGGCCTCAGTGGTGCTACTGGGTGTTATGTCGATACCTGTGATGCTCAATCAGCAATATCATAAGCCACTGGCTTTGGGTACGGTTGCAGCTTCGGGTTGTCTGGGTATTTTGATCCCTCCGTCAATTATGCTGGTTATTATGGGCGATCAGCTGGGTGTGTCGGTGGGTGATCTGTTCATGGGCGCTGTATTTCCCGGCATCATTCTGGGTGTTTTATACATTGTTTATATTTTGATCTATGGCTGGCTGAAACCTGAAAATGCACCCTTAGCAGCAGACTATAGAGAAATTCGTTTGCAGGATGTTATGAAGGTTATGCTGGATATTGTCCCTCCGGCGATATTGATTCTTGCCGTATTAGGCTCGATTTTTATGGGCATGGCTACAGTGACAGAAGCTTCCGGTATTGGTGCTTTAGGTGCGACCCTGCTTGCAGCTGCGTATAAGCGCTTTAACTGGGAAGTATTAAAAGAGGTCGTGTTAAACACTATGAATACCACTGCCTACATCTTTGCGATTTTTGTGGGTGCTACCGTATTTGCACTGGTGCTACGTGAATGTGGTGGCGATGAGTTGATCGAATCCTCGTTTACCGGTTTAGGGTTAGGGCCATACGCATTAATCGGCGTGGTTTTATTGATGGTGTTTGTACTGGGATTCTTCCTGGACTGGATAGAAATCAGCCTGATCATGTTGCCTTTACTTAGACCTGTTATTGGCGGACTGGATTTACAGGTGGATGGTTATGGTGTGGTTGATAATCCGAATCTGGTCTGGTTTGCGCTGTTGGTTGCTGTGACATTACAGACCTCATTCCTAACACCACCGGTAGGTTTTGCACTATTTTATCTGAAAGGAGTATGCCCCTCCGAAGTTAAACTGACCGACATCTATCGTGGAGTGGTGCCTTTTATTGTATTGCAACTGATCGGGCTAGGACTGGTGTTTGCATTTCCTCAACTTGTGACCTGGTTGCCTTCAGTGACTTATGGTAATTGACCATGAGCCAGTAATTTCTGATCGAAAAAATAATCCCATTGATTCATTTAATCCTGGTATGTAATCCCGGCATTAGCCAGATGTCGAAACTGAGCTTTTAACGGGATTAAATCGGGTACTCAGTGCTGGCCTAGCATTGCTGAGTTAAATTTCAAATAGCAACTATTGCATAAAGCTAATAAGCATATTAATCCATAGGTAAATAAGCTTAATAACTTTTAATTATGGATGTATGTTAAATTGTTGATAGTATGCGAGCAAAAATAAACTCGACAGTACAATAAGAATACGTCAGAGGAATATAAGGACTAACCAAAGTCCACTATTAACCAGCCGGATATGGTGATCCCATTTCCCGGGGGTGAATAAACTGAGCTCACATGTCAGCAAGCGGATTTACGGTCGTAAGCAAGCATAAGTTTGTCCATCTCCAGGCTAAGCATTGTTGGAGAAGACATGAGCAATATAATTCAGGACCTGGATCCCCAGGAAACCTCTGAGTGGGAAGAAGCTATTGATGTTGTCGTTGAGCGAGACGGCAGTGAGCGTGCACAGTATCTGTTACGCAAAACCATCCATAAAGCTTTTCAGGCAGGTGTCGAACCACCAGATACCGTACACACTCCGTACGTAAATACTATTCCGCTGGAAAACCAGCCGCCTTATCCCGGTGATCTGGAAACGGAGCGCAAAATCTTACGCGCACTGCGCTGGAATGCGACAGCAATGGTGGTGAATGCCAACCGTAAGCCCGCCGAGCCGGGTGGGCATATAGCCAGTTTCCAGTCTTCGGCAATTATGTATGAAGTCGGCTATAACCATTTCTGGAAAGGTCCTAATCACCCAAATGGTGCAGATATGATCTTCGTGCAGGGACATACTGCTCCAGGCACCTATGCAAGGGCCTTTCTGGAAGGCCGCATCAATGATGAGCAACTGGAAAACTTCCGTGTTGAAGCCGGTGGCAAAGGGCTGTCGTCTTATCCTCATCCTTATCTAATGCCAGACTTCTGGCAGTTCTCTACCGTATCCATGGGCCTTGGTCCTATCATGGCGATCTATCAGGCGCGTTTTTTGAAGTATCTGGAAAATCGTGGGCTGGCCAAAAAAGCCGATAAGCATACCGAAGGTCGTAAGGTGTGGGCATTTCTGGGTGACGGTGAAATGGATGAGCCTCAATCGCAGGGTGCGATCTCGCTGGCATCGCGTGAGAGCCTGGATAATCTGGTCTTTGTGGTCAACTGTAACCTGCAGCGGCTGGATGGTCCGGTGCGTGGTAATGGCAAGATTGTGCAGGAGCTGGAAGGCAACTTTAAGGGTGCTGGCTGGCAGGTGATCAAGGTGCTGTGGGGTTCAGGCTGGGATCGCCTGCTGGCACGTGATACTAACTGTCTACTGCATCAACGTATGATGGAATGTGTGGATGGTGAGTACCAGAACTTCAAGAACAAGGGTGGTGCTTATGTACGTGAAAACTTCTTCGGCAAGTATCCTGAGCTAAGAGAAATGGTCGCTGATATGACCGATGATGAAATCTATTATGATTTGATTCGCGGTGGTCATGATCAGGAGAAGCTGTTCGCGGCTTATAGTCGGGCCTCGCAAACTGAGGGTCGCCCAACGGTCATACTTGCGCATACCGTTAAGGGCTATGGCATGGGTGAAGCGGGTGAAGGCCAGAACATCAGTCACTCACAGAAAAAACTTAGTGCCGATCAATTGAAAAAGATTCGCGATCGTTTTCAGATTCCAGTGGATGATAGCACGGTGGAGTCGGCCGGGTTTTATCGCCCACCTGCAGATTCTGCGGAAATGAAATACCTGCACCAGCGTCGTCAGGCTCTGGGAGGGTATCTGCCCAGCCGTGCCACAGAATTTGAAACCCTGACTATTCCCGATCTGTCACTGTTCGAGACCTTGCTGAAGGACTCGGGCAACAGGACCATGTCGACTACCATGGCTATGGTTCGCTTGATGGTTGCCGTGGCGCGTAACAAGGATATTGGTCCACGTCTGGTACCGATTGTTCCTGATGAAGCGCGTACCTTTGGTATGGAAGGTATGTTCCGTCAGGTAGGTATCTATGCTCCCGATGGGCAGAAATACAAGCCGATGGATGCGGAAGACATCATGCCCTACAAAGAATCTTCCAGTGGCCAGCTGTTGCAGGAAGGTATCAATGAAGATGGCGCGATGTCTTCATGGATCGCTGCTGCAACCTCATACGCCAATAATGGTGTGATGATGATTCCTGTGTATATATTCTACTCCATGTTTGGATTCCAGCGAGTGGGTGATCTGGCCTGGGCGGCTGGTGACATGCTGGCCCGTGGCTTTCTGGTTGGCGGTACTTCAGGTCGTACCACATTGAATGGTGAAGGGCTGCAGCATCAGGATGGGCATAGTCAACTGTTTGCTAACTTTATACCAAGCTGTGTTTCTTACGATCCTACCTTTGCCTATGAGCTGGCGGTTATTTTTCATGATGGCCTCAAGCGCATGTATGAAAAAGGCGAGAATGTTTTTTACTACATTACCACTTTGAATGAAAACTACAGCCAGCCAGCCATGCCTGAAGGTTCACAGGATGGAATTATCAAAGGGCTGTACAAGTTTAAAAATGCATCCGCTAATCTAAAGCATAGAGTGCAGTTAATGGGCTGTGGCTCCATTTTGCGCGAAGTGATTGCCGCCGCTGATTTATTAAAGGAAGACTGGAATGTCGATGCAGATATCTGGTCGGCAACCAGCTTTAACGAACTGGCGCGAGACGGTCAGGAATGTGAGCGCTGGAACCTGTTGCATCCTGATCAAAGACCCAGACAGTCCTGGGTGGAACGATGCCTGCAAAATAGCGAAGGCCCGGTCATTGCCGCGACAGATTACATGAAAAACTTCGCTGAGCAGATTCGAGCGTTTGTACCGGGTGATTACTTTGTGCTGGGCACCGATGGCTTTGGTCGATCAGATAGCAGGTCGGCACTAAGGCATCATTTTGAGGTGGATCGTTACTACGTGACTATCACTGCGCTGAAGGCACTGGCAGACGAGCAGAAAAACAGTAAAGCGAAATACAGAATCAGTTATCAAACCGTGCTGGATGCGATGAAGAAGTACGGTATTGATGCCGAGAAAGCTAATCCTTTACACGCCTGATTCACCGAGTAGGAGTCAAAAATGAATAAAGAAATTCTTGTTCCCGATATCGGTGATTTTTCCGATGTCGAAGTTATAGAAGTACTGGTTAAAGAAGGCGATACCGTCAGCATTGATGATGCATTGATTACGCTGGAGTCGGATAAGGCTTCTATGGATATCCCGGCACCAGAAGGTGGTGTGGTAAAAGAAATCAAACTCAAGGTGGGTGATTCGGTTTCTAAAGGCAGCTTGATTCTACTGCTGGGCAGTGTTGATGAACCCAGTGTCAATGTCGCTGTCGATGATGCTCATATCAGATTCTCCATCGCTGCAGCCGATTCGCCTTCACCTAGTGGTACCGTGCTGGAAGATGTGGTTGTGCCCGATATTGGTGATTTTAGCAATGTCGATGTGATCGAAGTGCTGGTGCAGGCAGGAGATCACATCAGGGTGGATGATGCACTGATTACGCTAGAGTCTGATAAGGCTTCTATGGATATCCCCTCGCCAAAAAGCGGTGTTGTTAAAGAGGTAAAAGTAAAGGTAGGTGATCAGGTCTCTCAGGGCAGTATGATCCTGATACTGGAAGGAGAGGCCGGTGTTGCCCGAGCGGCTGCTGCAGATAGCAGCCCATCAGCGGAGAAAAGTTCTAATACGCCACAGCGTGTACCCGCAGCAAGATCGGCAGAGGATGCAGCCTCTTTTAGACGCGCACATGCTAGTCCATCAGTACGCCGTATCGCCCGTGAACGTGCTGTGGATATATCCAGAGTCACTGGCACAGGAAGAAATGGTCGAATCACCGAAAACGATGTAAAGAATTTTGCCAGGACAGGGGGGCTGTCAGCCGCAGCCCCGGCATCAGCTTCAGGCAAGGCTTCTGCATCTGAATCATCTATGGGTATACCGCTGATCAGTCAACCCGACTGGTCAAAGTTTGGTGAAGTAGAAACCGTGGCAATGAGTCGAATCAATAAACTTTCGGCGGCGCATTTACATAAGTCCTGGTTGAACGTACCGCAGGTAACGCATTTTGACGAATCGGATATCACCGATCTGGAAGCCTATCGCCAGTCTATCAAAGACAGGGCCAAAGCCATGGGCCTTGGTATAACGCCGCTGGTATTTGTCATGAAGGCAGTGGTTGCTGCTCTGAAGGAATATCCAAAATTTAATGCCGCCATGGATGATGCACATGAAAACCTGATCATGCGTAAATACTTTAATATCGGAATCGCGGTGGATACTCCCGACGGACTGGTGGTCCCCGTTATTCATGAGGTAGATAAAAAAGGTGTGTTTGAGCTTGCGCGTGAACTGGGCGAGGTTTCAAAACGAGCCAGAGAAGGGCAGTTGAAAGCAGCCGATATGCAGGGTGGCTGTTTCTCTATCTCCAGTCTGGGTGGTATTGGTGGAACTAATTTTACCCCGATAGTCAATGCTCCCGAGGTTGGCATACTGGGGCTTACGCGCTCGCAAACCCGATTGATGCGTATCAATGGAGAGATCGTCGATAGATTGATCCAGCCATTGGCGGTGTCATATGATCATCGAGTGATCGATGGCGCCTACGCAGCACGTTTTGTTAGTTATATAGCGTTCATCCTGTCGGATTTGCGCAATTTAATTCTTTAACCGGTTACTGGAGAGAAAGAATGAGTAATATTATAGAAATCAAGGTCCCTGATATAGGGGATTTCGACGCAGTAGATGTCATTGAAGTGCTGGTCGCAGCGGGTGATACAGTTGCCGAAGAAGATGCTTTAATCACGCTGGAATCGGACAAGGCTTCGATGGATATCCCTTCTTCTCACTCTGGCACCATAGTAGAGATGAAGATCGAGGCGGGCGATAAGGTTAAAGAAGGCAGTGTGATTTGTACAATGCAGCTTGAAGCCGCTTCAGCAGAAGCTACCCCGACTGCTGCTGATGAGCCAGTCGCCACTCCGGATGCAGCCAGTCATTCGGGTAGTGCAGATGTGGTTTGTCAGATGCTGGTACTGGGTGCAGGCCCTGGCGGTTATACCGCAGCATTCCGCTCAGCCGATCTTGGCATGAAAACCGTATTGATCGAACGCTGGGATAGTCTGGGTGGTGTCTGTCTGAATATTGGCTGTATCCCCTCCAAGGCCCTGTTACATGCAGCCAAGGTGCTGGATGAGGCCGAAGACATGGCAGAGCACGGTATCACTTTTGGTAAGCCTAAAGTCGATATCGATAAGCTGCGCAGCTGGAAAGATAGTGTGGTCAAACGTCTGACTGGCGGACTGATGGGGCTGGCTAAGCAGCGTAAGGTTGAAGTCGTCAAAGGTGTCGGTGAATTTCTCGATCCGCATCATGTGGTTGTGACCGCTGCCGATGGTAAAAAGACCATCGTTAAGTTTGATCATGCCGTGATAGCCGCCGGATCGGAAGCGGTCAGCCTGCCGTTTATCCCGGATGATCCTCGAGTACTTGATTCAACGGGTGCGCTGGCATTAGAAGAGGTACCCAGGACCATGCTGGTGATTGGTGGTGGCATCATTGGTCTGGAAATGGCGACAGTTTACTCTGCTCTGGGCACAAAGATTACTGTGGTAGAGATGCTGGACAATATTGTCGCAGGTGCCGATAAGGATGTGGTTAAGCCACTCTTTAATCGCATCAAAAAACGCTATGACAATATCTGGCTGGAAACTCGCGTAACGGCTGTGGAAGCTGGTGATAAAGGATTGACGGTCACTTTTGATGGCAAGAATGCGCCGGATAAACCACAAACCTATGATCGTATTCTGGTAGCAGTGGGTCGTACGCCAAACGGCAAGAAAATCGCAGCAGAAAATGCGGGTGTCGCAGTCGACGAGCGCGGCTTTGTGCAGGTGGTAGATACGCAGATGCATACCACTCAGCCTCATATCTATGCGATAGGCGATATCATAGGGCAACCGATGCTGGCGCATAAAGCCGTACACGAAGGCAAGACTGCTGCCGAAGCGGCTGCAGGTCTACCCAGTCATTTCGATGCACGGGTGATTCCATCGGTTGCCTATACCGACCCTGAGGTAGCCTGGGTGGGTGTGACCGAGATTGAGGCTAAACAGAAAGGTATCAAGTATGGCAAGGGGGTATTCCCCTGGGCGGCCAGTGGTCGAGCCTTATCTATTGCGCGTGATGAGGGCATGACCAAGTTACTCTTTGATGAGAGTAATGATCGTCTGATTGGTGCGGGCATTGTCGGTGCCAATGCGGGTGAGTTGATTGCTGAAATGGCGCATGCGATAGAGATGGGATCGAATGCGGCGGATATTGGCTTGACGGTGCATCCGCATCCTACGTTGTCGGAGACTGTGGCGATGGCGGCGGAGGCTTTTGAAGGGACTATTACGGATTTGTATATGCCGAAGAAGCGCTGAGGTTTTTTACTCTTTTGGTAGATGGTGTCATTGCGAACGCAGTGAAGCAATCTTTCGGTAATTGCAAGGTACCGGATTATGGTTTCACACGCTCTGGCTTTTCTTGCTTCGTAGTAGATGACGAGTACGCTCACTCGTCATATTTACGGAGTGTCGATCTCATTTGCGTACGAAACAACTGCACAACAGCAAATATTGGTAAATTAAAAGATATGACTCAAGTATCAAGAACCAAACCAGAAGCCGGTGTCCCCCAGCGCAGGGCCGACAAGCTATCACGCATTCCAATCAAGGTCGTGCCAAAGGAAAACCCTTTACCCAAACCCAAATGGCTAAAGGTAAAGCTCCCCTCTGGCGAGCAGGCCGCCAGAGTCCGTGAGCTATTGCGCAGCAATAAACTCCACACCGTTTGTGAAGAGGCTGCCTGCCCAAACCTGCCAGAATGCTTTGGTCATGGCACGGCTACCTTTATGATCCTGGGACAGGTCTGCACCAGACGTTGCCCATTCTGCGAAGTCGGGCATGGCGTACCTCTACCCGTCGATAGTAAGGAGCCAGAGCTGCTGGCGGATGCTGTATCCAGTATGTCTCTCAAGTATGTTGTCATTACCTCGGTAGACCGTGACGACTTACGCGATGGCGGTGCAAGACATTTTGCAAACTGTGTGACAGCAGTACGTGACGCAAAGCCAGATATTAAGGTAGAAATTCTGACCCCGGATTTTCGAGGACGTATGGAAGCCGCTCTGGATGCCCTGTCGGCCTCGCCTCCTGATGTATTCAATCACAATATGGAAACCGTACCGCGTCTGTATAAGAAAGCTCGTCCAGGAGCCGACTATCAATGGTCGCTGGATTTAATCAGGCAGTTTGGTGAGCGACACCCTGATGTACCTACCAAATCGGGCCTGATGGTGGGGCTGGGAGAAGAACTGGAAGAGATTAAGGCGGTAATGCGTGATCTTCGTGATCATGGTGCGACTATGCTGACGATTGGTCAGTATCTGGCACCTTCTAATTCGCATCTGCCAGTTGAGCGTTATTACAGCCCACAGGAATTTGATAAACTAAAGCTATATGGTGAGCAAGTTGGTTTTAAGCATGTGGCCAGCGGGCCACTGGTACGTTCTTCATACCATGCGGATGTGCAGGCATCAGGTCTGTTGTAGTGACTGTTTGAAACGTCTGCTGCAGATTATGCTGATAAGTTTTATCCATATTGAGAATAAATATTATCAAATTCTTTTATAACGGATATGGTTACAAAACTATTACAATGACCTGAGAGAAATTCTCATGACTGATACCAAGATAATTAATTACCTTGCAGGGATTGGAATAAACGACCCACAGGAAGTGATCTATAACCCCTCCTACGATTTGCTGTATGCAGAGGAATGCAGCGAAGAGCTGGACGGTTATGAGCAGGGTCATGTCACCAATCTGGGTGCGGTAAATGTGTATACCGGTATCTATACCGGTCGTTCGCCAAAAGATAAATACATCGTCATGGACGATACCACGCGCGACACACTGTGGTGGGCCGGCAATGGACAGGTCAACGATAACAAACCCATTACGCAGGATGTCTGGAATGATCTTAAAGATGTCGTGACCGATCATCTTTCAGGCCAAAAGCTGTTTGTGGTGGATGGTTTTTGCGGAGCCAATAAAAATAGCTGTCTACGCGTTCGCTTTGTGATGGAGGTTGCCTGGCAGGCGCATTTCGTTAAAAACATGTTTATTCGTCCGACTGAGGAAGAGCTGCAAGATTTCGAGCCAGACTTTGTGGTCATCAATGGTTCCAAAACCTCCAACCCTGACTGGCAGCGTCACGGCAAGAATTCAGAAACCTTTGTTGCATTCAATCTGACCGAAAATATTCAGTTGATCGGCGGTACCTGGTACGGTGGTGAAATGAAGAAGGGTCTGTTTTCGGTGATGAATTATCTTCTGCCATTACGCGGTATTGCCTCTATGCACTGTTCCGCCAATATGGGTGAAAACGATGATGTGGCGATATTCTTTGGCCTGTCTGGTACAGGTAAAACTACACTTTCTGCCGACCCCAAGCGTCGCCTGATCGGTGATGATGAGCATGGCTGGGATGATGATGGTGTTTTCAATTATGAAGGTGGTTGCTATGCCAAGGTAATCGACCTTGATCCACAACAGGAACCGGATATCTTCAAGGCCATTCGTCGCGATGCATTACTGGAAAATGTGACTATCGATCATGATAACGTGGTCGATTTTTCAGATCGCTCCTGTACTGAAAACACGCGTGTATCTTATCCGATTGAGCATATAGAAAATATTGTCAAACCCGTATCCAAAGGTGGTCCTGCACAAAAGGTGATCTTTCTGACCGCCGATGCCTTTGGGGTATTTCCACCGGTTTCTCGGTTAACCAGCGATCAGGCGGAATATCATTTTCTATCGGGTTTTACCGCCAAACTGGCAGGCACCGAGCGTGGTATTACCGAACCGACTCCAACCTTTTCATCCTGTTTTGGCGCCGCTTTTCTAATGTTGCATCCAACTCAATACGCAGAAGTACTGGCAAAACGTATGCAGGCAGCAGGGGCTAAAGCCTATCTGGTGAATACTGGCTGGAATGGTACTGGCAAGCGGATTTCATTAAAAGATACGCGCGCGATTATCGATGCGATTCTGGATGGCAGCATTGACGATGCGCCATCGATCAATATCCCTGTCTTTAATCTGGATGTGCCCACTGAATTACCTGGAGTGGACAGTAGCATACTGGATCCACGTAAAACCTATGCCGATGAAGCAGAGTGGGATAGCAAAGCTAAAGAACTGGCTGTGTTATTCATCAAGAATTTTGATCGATTCACCGATACCCCGGCAGGTGCCAAACTGGTTGAGGCCGGTCCAGTATTGTAACTACTTTGCTGATAAAAGCCCTGTATTGCTCAGGGCTTTTTTGCAAGGGATATAAGGTTGTGTTTAAGTAGCTGAATTAATCTGCTTAATTATTTTAGAAATTCGACAGGAGGCATAAAGAAGGCCACCTGTTTCTAGTTTTAAGTCGCCCTGTTAGTATTATTCTAGCTCCTGAATAAAAAAATAATAACATTTCCATCGAATTATAGTCCCTTTTCATGCTATAAAACCCTAAAAAAATAATACTTTCACTGCTCTTACCGATAGAGAGTCAAGGAATATTAAGGAGGTAATATGCATAGATTTCTATCCAGGTTTACCGTAAGGACCAAAATCATACTAGGGTTTGTTCTGGTCATGCTGACGCTGGGAATTATCGCTGTTCTGGTTGTTATCAATAACACATCGTTATCGAAAGCTGTCACTTCGGTATTTAACGAAGATCTTCCATTCGAGAAGAAAATTGAACAAACCCGTCTTAAACTAGATGAATCGGTGGCTTCCATCAGCTTTTACCTGCTGACGCGCGAAGATTCATATCTGAAAGCCTACCGGACTTTAGTCGAGGAAACGGCAAAGCTGTTGGCCGCGCTCGAACAGGAGCCATTTTTTACCGCTGATAACAAAGCACTGGAGCAATTGAAAACGACCCAGGCTATTCTCAAAACATATCTTGGTCTGTCAACAGAGATCGAAAAAATAGCGACAGATCAGACCTATAACCTGCCTGCTTTAGGGATATCCAGCGAAGTTCTTGGGCCTCTATCTCAGGAAATCTTTACTCAGATCGCGTTAATGCAGGCTACCGAGGAGAATGAGGAACTGTCAGAAGAACGCTGGATCATCCGTAAATTGATTTTTCAGCTTAAGGACAAGTGGTTAAGCCTGACTAATGAATTTCGACTGTTTCTGGCCTTTCGATTCCCGGTCGCTCTGGAGCAGATACAGACCTATCAGGGAGAAATCGCGTCGTATCTGCAACAACTGGAAAAATTGAGCGATGAGGGAGTATTGACGCTGGATGAAGAAGAGAGTCTGCAGACCATCAAATCTCGCAGCAGTGAATACCTTAGTTCGATGAGTAATGCCCTGGCGGTTCACCGTGGTGAAGAGTGGCGTAAAGATACCTACTTTTTCCGCACTCAGGTTCTGCCGTCAGTTAATCGCATTGAGTCCCTGTTAAATGAACTAATTCAGAGAAACGCAGAGATATTAAAAAATAAAACTGAAAGCATGCTGACTGACCTGGAAACCTCTTCACGTGATGTTTTGATTATCGTCATCCTCGGTCTCGTGTTAGGTTTGCTTATTGCTGCAATCGTGACACATCATATCCTCACGCGCCTGAATCGTACGGTGGAAGCAATGCATGATATTTCAGATGGAGAAGGAAATTTGAGTACCCGTCTGGATGAGTCTGGAAGCGATGAATTATCGCGCCTGGCAGGCTCTTTTAATCGCTTCGTCGATAAAATATCCAATATCGTTCACCTGGTCGTGCAGTCATCTACTTCTTTATCTGAAGAAGCGGGACGTATGCTCGAAGTCGTTGAACATACCGAAAAAGGCGTCGAGAGCCAGCGCCAGGAAATCGATTCAATCTCCAGCGCGATTAGCGTCATGAACAATAAAGTCGAAGAAATTGCCAGCAATAGCGGAGAAGCGGCGGTTTCTTCACACAATGCTGCAGAGCAGGCAAAAGACGGACAGATAGTGGTGCAAAAATCGGCTGCAGCCATTAACACCCTGGCAATGGAAGTGGAGACAGCAGTCGCTGCCATTGCTCAGGTGGAAAAAGAAAGTCAGGATATCAGCATGGTTGTTTCGGTTATTCGAGAAATTTCCGATCAGACCAATTTGCTGGCATTGAATGCAGCTATTGAGGCAGCACGCGCTGGCGAACATGGGCGTGGGTTTTCCGTGGTAGCTGATGAAGTCAGAAGTCTGTCGGCCAGGATACAGGGGCAAACCAATGAAATCATTCAGCGCATTGAAACCCTGCAAAAAGCATCTCGTGAGGCCTCAGCTGTGATGCAAAACAGTTATCAAACCGCTCAGAATAGTGTTGCCTTATCAACCGAAGCCGATGATGCTCTTAACCTGATCACCGAGCGTGTGGAATCTATCTCTCGCACCAGTACAAACATAGCCGATGCCACCGAGTACCAGAGTAAGGTGTCGGCAACCACTGCGAATAATATCTCAAAACTAACATCGATTGCTGAATCTACGTCTGAGGATGCAGCACTGACTATGCGCTCAGCCAATCAATTCCGCGCTATGTCGAGTCAACTGCAGGAACTGGTTCAGCAGTTTCTATTGAACAAGGAAGAACTGCAACGGACTCAGCGGTTACCTCGTCAGCATGAGCGCAAAGATTATATGCAACCCGCGAAGGCCTCTCCATTGTTTGACTCGGCTTAACATTTAACCTGAATCCATATATCGCTATCATCAAGCCCTTGATTCTCTATCAGGGCTTTTTTTTTGTTCGCGATATGCGATGATCAGTGTTTGACGCTAAGCTCGAGAAATAAATGTATATACCTGATCATTTTAAGGTCAATGATGAGAATGAAATCTTCAGTTTTTTGCAGGCAAATGCTTTTGGCCAACTGATATCAAGCCTGAATGGACGTCTGTTTTGCTCGCATATTCCATTTTTGATTGACGATGACAGAAAGTACCTGCGATCACATCTGGCGAAAGCCAATGATCAATGGCGTCAACTGGAAGGTCAGGAAGTATTAATCACGTTTCAGGGTGGGCACGATTATGTGTCGCCTTCCTGGTATAAATCTGCAGGGGTGCCCACCTGGAATTATCAGGCCGTGCATGTCTACGGTCACTGTCAATTGATCAACGATGAGGAAGGGCTGTCAGAAATTGTAGATGGTCTGACTCAGGTATATGAGTCCAGTTTTGAGCAACCCTGGCAACCGAGTTACTCATCCAGCATGTTGAAAGCGATAGTCGGCCTGCGTTTGGAAATAACTGATATCCAGTGCAAATATAAAATCAGTCAAAACCGAATATTAGATGATCAAAAAAACGTAGCAGAGCAATATCGGCAGAATGGAGAAGAAAAGCTTTGTCGTGCCATGCAACAATCTATACAGCAACAAATCCCAGAAAATAAGGAGTCAAAATGAATCCAGTTATGCAAACTATGCTTGAACACTCATCGGTGCGTAGTTTTAAAAACAAAGCAGTCGATACCAGTTTACTGGAACAGATTCTTGAATGCGGTCAGGCGGCATCAACATCTTCATTTATTCAGGCTTATTCAGTTGTCCGCGTGCAGGACAGCGATAACCGAAAAAAAATTGCTGAAGCAGCAGGCGGTCAGCAATGGATAATAGATGCACCCGAATTTCTGCTGTTCTGCGCTGATATGAAGCGGATTCAATACGCCTGCGATAAGCTGGATCTGGGTGAATTACCAGGGTTGACTGAGCATTTTATGGCCTCCACAGTAGATGTGGCTTTGATGGCGCAGAATGTTTTACTGGCCGCAGAGTCAGCCGGGCTGGGCGGAGTTTTTATCGGCGGCATACGAAATAATCCGCAGCTAGTCTGCGACTGCCTTGAGTTACCGCAGTTGGTCTATCCGGTATTTGGCATGTGTCTGGGCTGGCCAGCACAGAGAATGGCAGTAAAGAAACGTATGCCTTTATCCACTGTGTTGCATCAGGAGCGTTATAATGCAGAAGCCATCCCTCAGCAGATCGATGCCTTCGATGCGCAGATGGAGGCATACTATGCCCAGCGCAGTGACAATGTGAAAAGTAGCAACTGGTCACAGCAGACAGTGCAGTCGCTAATGGGTAAAAAACGTGAACACATGCTGGAATTTTTACAGGGCAGAGGTTTTCTGAAGCTTTAATTGATTATACGGAGCGTTGTATGTTTTTCTTTTCAGAAATCGACCGCCAGAGCCAGCTGCGTGCCGATACTTCCACAATTAGCGCCTTTCTGCAGAGTGATCAGAGTCGAACCCTGTTGTGGCAGGATGGCCATTTTTTAATGCAGGATGGGCAGCCAAGGTATTTTTCATATCAGCAGTTACAGGGGTTTAAATCGGGTCTGGATGAAGCAGTATATCTTGGTCAGTATCAGGGCCATGAATATTTTGCCGCACAGATAAAACAGGCCGGGATTGATTTTGCCGAGTCTGAAATGATGTCCTTACGACGCGCCAGTGCAGTGGTTTCAGGGCCGGATGCAGAAATGATGGTTTACGCTCAGGGGCTTTTGAACTGGCTGCGTAACCATGCATTTTGTTCGCGTTGCGGTAGTGACACCTCTATCATAGAAGCTGGACATGGACGACGCTGCAATAATACTCAATGCGCAAAGGTTTCGTACCCCAAGATAGATCCGGCAGTGATTTTTTCGATTGTTAATAATACCGGGACAGAGTCAAAAATATTACTGGGAAGAAAAGCAATCTGGGATGAAAATCGCTATTCTGTGATAGCCGGGTTCGTCGAGCCAGGTGAAACACTGGAGGATGCCGTCAGGCGCGAAGCCTTTGAAGAAACAGGGGTGAAGGTCGATCGTGTTGAATATATCGATTCGCAACCCTGGCCGTTTCCAGACTCTTTAATGCTGGGGTTTAGTGCGCAGACGAGTGAATATCAAATCACCCTGATTGATCAGGAACTTGAAAAAGCGGCCTGGTTTACTGCCAGTGAAATAGAAGAGGGGATAAAAACACAGATGTTTAAAATGCCTTTCAGGATATCTATAGCCTGGCGCTTAATTGACAGCTGGTTTACTGCACAGAAAGGCTACTCTGTGGCTACTGTTGATATTAACGAATAAAGTATCTCTCTTTCTCACAAAGGAAATAACATGATTCGTCACGTTCTACTTCTAAGGTTTAAAGCAGATGTATCAGAGTCGGATATGCTGGCCGCCTTCAAAAGCTTTGAATCTATGTCCGAAAAGATTGACGGTGTGGTCTCTGTTGAATGGGGCCAGAATAATAGTCCTGAAAATCTAAACCGGGGATTTACCCATTGTGTTTTCATGACATTTGCTGATGAGCGAGGTCGGGATAATTACCTGCCGCATCCACAGCATGAAGCACTTAAAGCACAGCTGGATCCCCTGCTGGAGAATATTATTGTGCTGGACTATCTGATCTAAAGATCGATTTACATAACACAGAGTTTACAAAAGTGATTGAAGTCATTGTTCTTGCAGTAGCGTTAAGTATGGATGCTTTTGCAGTCTCTATCGGCCTGGGTTCAAAACACCGGCACAAAACAACATCGTTAGCGTTAATGTCTGGGATTTATTTCGGAGTATTTCAGGCGTTAATGCCTCTGATTGGGTATCTGGGGGGGAAGGGCATCCTGGGCTGGGTCGAGTCTTTTGCGCCGTGGATTGCCTTTTTACTACTGTTACTGATTGGTGGAAAAATGATTTATGAAGCTTACTCTGAGGGTATTGAAGAAGACATCGCCGTTATCACTCACAGAATAATGCTAATGCTTGCCATTGCAACCAGCATAGATGCGATGGCAGCTGGTTTTTCTTTAACCCTGCTTGACGTTAATCCCTTTGTTGCCTGCGTTATTATTGGTGTGACTACCTTTTGTTTCAGCTGGATGGGTGTGTTCATTGGAAATAAGACGGGTACCTGGCTGGAGAGTAAAGCCGAACTGCTGGGAGGGGTGGTACTGATATTGATTGGATTCAGGATATTAATGCAATGAATTCCACTGATAGCCGACCTAAATCCATATCCATGGCAAAAACCTGAGGGCAGCGGCTAAAGCGGGCGTTCACCAACAGAAAGCGTTTTAGGCGATATTAATATATAGACCTGCCCGAAGTGTGATTGCCTGGAGTCAGGCGCAATAGTACGGTTTCAGCCGTAAAATTTAGAGCGGTGATTTGATGCTGGCCAGGTAGGCTGGAGTAATTGCTTGATACCTGATTCTGATTCCTTCTCTTGTCAAGCAGGGGAGTTGCGTCTATTCTTCCTATACTTCTGTTGTTGAAATTGGGAGTAAAGTTGCATCTGCGTTTTATGGCTTCTAGTTCCGGCTTTTGCAGGCAAACAGGTGCATGAATAAATCGTCACAGCCTTTGCATTATTCAACAACGAGACTCGAACGATTGTTTTAACCGCACCTCCATTACATCATCGAGAAAGGTAGAACATCATGAGCTCTCAAACTGAACCCTTGTCTTCCGAAGAAGTAAAGAATATCGACGCCTACTGGCGAGCCTGCAACTACCTTGCAGCTGGTATGATTTATCTGCGTGATAACCCGCTGCTCAAGGAGCCGCTCAAGCTCGAACATATCAAGAACCGCCTGCTCGGTCATTGGGGTTCCAGTCCGGGTCTGGCGTTTGCCTACATCCATATGAACCGGCTGATTAATAAGTATGATCTGGATGCGATCTTTATGGCGGGTCCGGGGCATGGTGCACCCGGCGTGCTGGCGCCGGTGTATCTGGAAGGACGCTATAGCGAGGTGTATCCGAACAAATCCGAGAACGAGGAGGGCATGCGTGAGTTCTTCAAGGAATTTTCTTTCCCTGGTGGTATTGGCAGCCACTGCACACCGGAGACACCAGGCTCCATCCACGAAGGCGGAGAACTTGGCTACAGCATTTCGCATGCCTTCGGTGCCGCCTTCGATAACCCGGATCTGATCGTGACGGTGGTGGTGGGCGATGGAGAATCGGAAACTGCGCCGCTGGCGACTTCATGGCATTCCAACAAATTCCTCAATCCGATCTGCGACGGCGCAGTGTTGCCCATCCTGCATCTCAATGGCTACAAGATTAACAACCCGACCATCCTCGCGCGTATCTCGCATGAAGAGCTGGAGAATCTGTTCAAGGGTTATGGCTGGACGCCGTACTTTGTCGAAGGCAACGATCCAGAGACGATGCATCAGACAATGGCAGCCACGATGGAACAATGTGTGCTGGAAATCCGCCGTCTGCAAGAAGAAGCGCGCAACAGTGGAAAGCCAAATCGTCCACGCTGGCCTATGATCGTGCTACGTTCGCCCAAGGGTTGGACAGGGCCGCAGGAGGTTGATGGTAAAAAAGTGGAAGGCTTCTGGCGCTCGCACCAGGTGCCTATTAGCGATATGAAGACGCCGGAGCATTTCGCAAAACTGGAAGCGTGGCTGCAGAGCTACAGAGTATCCGAGTTGTTCGATGAGAACGGTATGCTGAGACCCGAACTGAAAGCCCTGGCACCGAAAGGTAATCGCCGCATGAGTGCCAATCATCATGCTAATGGCGGTCAGTTGCGCCAGGCCCTGCGTATGCCGGATTGCGAGGATTATGCGATTGAGGTGAAAAAGCCGGGCACGACCGTGGCCGAGAATACGCGCCCGTTGGGCAAGTACCTGCGCGACATCATGCGAGACAATATGCATAACTTTCGTGTATTCGGTCCGGACGAGAATAGTTCGAATAAGCTCGACAACATCTACGAGGTGAGTAAGAAAACCTGGCTCGCCGATTATCTGCCGGAAGATGCAGGCGGTGGTGAACTATCGCCGCACGGGCGCGTGATGGAAATGCTCTCTGAGCACACGTTGGAAGGCTGGCTGGAAGGCTACCTGCTCACCGGTCGTCACGGCTTTTTCTCCACCTATGAAGCCTTTGTGCATGTCATAGACTCCATGTTTAATCAGCACGCCAAGTGGCTGGATATGTCCAAGGCCGTGCCATGGCGCGCCGCCGTATCATCGCTCAACCTGCTTATCACCTCTACCGTGTGGCGTCAGGATCACAATGGATTCACCCATCAGGACCCCGGCTTCCTCGATCTGGTGGTCAACAAGAGTCCCGCTGTCACACGCATCTATATGCCACCTGATGTGAACTGCCTGCTGTCGGTCGCCGAGCATTGTCTGAAGAGCACCAACTACGTCAACGTCATCGTGTGCGACAAACAGAAACACCTGCAGTTTCTGGATATGGAGGCAGCCACCACGCATTGTACCAAAGGCATAGGCATCTGGGATTGGGCCAGCAACGATCAGGGGGTGGAACCGGATGTAGTCATGGCGAGTGCGGGCGATATCCCCACCAAGGAAGCACTGGCTGCCGTGGTGCTGCTGCGGGAGAATTTTCCCGGTCTGAAGATTCGATTCATCAATGTGGTTAATCTGTATAAACTGGTACCTGCCAGCGAACACCCGCACGGCCTGAGTGACCGCGATTTTGACAGCCTGTTCACGCTGGACAAACCGGTGATGTTCAACTTCCACGGCTATCCCTGGCTGATCCACCGCCTGGCTTATCGTCGCAACAACCACAGGAATTTCCACATACGTGGCTACAAGGAAAAAGGCAGTATTAATACACCACTGGAGCTGGCGATCCAGAACCAGATCGACCGCTTCAGCCTGGTGATCGACGTGATTGATCGCATACCCACATTGCATGTGGCCGGTGCGAATGTGAAAGAAAAGATGCTGAACATGCAGATCGAGTGCCGCAATTATGCGTATGAGAATGGGATCGACCTGCCGGAAGCGGATAACTGGACCTGGCCATATTGAAGACTATCTTCACCATCAATAGAGGCTCCTCATCGGTCAAGGCCCGTCAGTTCGACAGCCAGAGTGCGGAGGAAAAATTTGAAATGGGCTATTACTGCCAACAGACCCTTGCCGCCAGGGCAGGTGGCATCGAAGCGTAGTCTTTACCGGCGCGGCATCGGTGCACGCCGAACAAAAGCAGTGTATGTCGCGTGGGTGCCAGGGCTAAGAAGTCTACTCTCGCCTAAGAAAGAAGAGAGTAAATCAGCCTGGTGTTGTACTAAAATTGATTGCAATGAATTCTGTTTTCGGACGGTGAATTTTGATCTGGTAAAGGAGCCAAAGAGAGATTGGTAAATATATTGTTCCTGTAAATTTAAAAATGAGCCAGGGTGTGCTGGTGTTATCGAAAGGTGTTATGCCGTGTTTATAGGTCACTTTGCGCTTGGTTTTGGTGCTAAATATATCAACCCCAGGGTGTCATTGGGTACCTTTTTTCTGGCAGCTCAGTTTCTTGATCTGCTATGGTCAACCCTACTGTTGTTCGGTGTTGAGAGAGTAAGTATCGTTCCTGGCGCAACGGTTGTAACGCCGCTGGTTTTTGAACATTATGCCTATTCTCATAGTCTGCTTTTTGTGCTTGGCTGGGGACTATTGATTGGAGGAATATATTACTTTGTAAAACGAGAACGTGCAGCGGCAGTTCTGCTATCAGTACTAGTGGTCAGTCACTGGCTGCTGGTTATCTGGGGATACTGGCTTGATAAACATCGGTGTACAAAAAGAAAGAGCAAGAAATGAACATGATCGTAAGAAAGTATAAGGCACAGGATCAACCGGGTATTATTGAACTAATCATAAATATTCAACAGAATGAATTTGCTATTGAAATTAGTGCTGAAGATCAACCCGATTTAAAAGATATCGAACAGTTTTACCAACAGGGGCGTGGTAACTTCTGGGTAGCAGTGATTGATGATACGGTTATAGGTACGGTAGCTTTACTTGATATAGGTTGTAATGCGTTAGCGTTACGTAAGATGTTTGTGTCTGCTGAATATCGTGGCAAGCAATACAATATAGCTCAATCATTGTTGCGAGTTGCTATCGACTGGGCCATAGAGCAGGGCATGCATTATATCTATCTGGGTACTACGGCACAGTTTCTGGCAGCACATCGGTTCTATGAAAAGAATAATTTTATAGAAATTTTGCCAAACGAACTTCCACAGACTTTCCCAAGAATGCAAGTTGATAGCAAATTCTATCAACTTATATTGCCGGTTGGGTCTGAAGATAGATTAAGATCAATCTAATAGTGTATCCATTGGAGAAAATAACATGCTAATAACATTCACCTGTCCAGCTTACGCTGATATCACGATGTTTGGAGATGTGGCAACTCAATTGATCAAGTATATGGGGCATAGTGGTCAGGTGCCCAGCGCATTAACGGCAAAAGACGTACCAGCCGCGTTGCAGAAACTACAGACAGCGATAGAAGAAAACAGTCAATTCAATCTACCTCTACAGTCTTCAGGCGATATGGATGATGAGCCGGTATTAACGCTATCGCACAGAGCCTTACCGCTGATCGAGCTGTTGAAAGCTGCTGAAAAAGCAGAGTGTAATGTGATGTGGGATAGCCATAGTTAGTGATATAAATGATTTCTAGTTCAGGAACCAGTCTATTAGGTGCACTGAGTCATATTTGATCTGACTAGTGTGATTCATGGCTTGATTTTATCACGCAAATTCCTATATAGCGGACATTCGTTTTTCCAGTTGGTTTGGTGGGGTTCGACCCTTCAGAGACATTCCTGACGTACTGTAGGGAACGGCAAGTCAGTTGACTGGCTGTGTGAAAACTCAGAAATTGGTACAATAAGCCATTCCAACAGCCTGGTTCTAACATGTCTGGATTCATCAACGGCGAGTCACGCACTCAAAGCAAGCTTTTCCCTGAAGCACTGGACGACTACATCAC
>JBNKUM010000101.1:0-176130 GCA_050298595.1 Gammaproteobacteria bacterium
CTGCATATGGAGAGCAGGCTAAATCATTAGGGCTGAGTTTAATCTTGTTTGGTGTTTATGTGGCTCTGATTGTGCCTAAGCATATGTCGAGAAAAAATATTAGAAAATTTGTGGTTCTTTTTCAAAAGATTATAGTAATTATCGCTTTAATAATATTTTTTGGTAGTTTTGCTCTTACATCTTAAAATGTTAGTGATAAATTAATTTCGTTATTTGGCATCCTAAATATTAGTGTAGGTAGAATGAGTTTTATATACAAAGAGAATTCTAACAAGCACTTTAAAACGGAGCCGCGGCACCAAGGTGCCGCTCCATCAACACTGTGGCGCGGTCCGTTTAAGTGAGCGTTAGACGGATAGTCCTATTTGAAGACGTTTCCGACAGAACAGCGGGCCATATTTACGCCCGTGAGTGTTGTTTTATTAGTTAAAGGGGACGGAGGGATTAAAATTTGACCAGATACAGCAATATTCAATATGTGGGTGCATATTTGTTTTCTAAAAGTTAATGTCCAGCTTCAGGTTAATGGCTTTCCAACCTTGTTAGCAGAAGTCAATGATGAGTGGGAACGGTTACCACATAGCCCGTATTCTAAACAGCCTGAGGAGTGAAAAAGTTTTTTAAAGTCGCTTCTCTAATTTAGGCGTAATAATATGATTTTTGTTATCTTTTGAGGCTGTAAAAGCGTCTATAATCCCATTTCTTAAATTTTACTTATGGACAGTTAACATGACGAACTATGCATTTTCGACCCAACTTCAACAACCGATCGACGAAGCGATTGAAACCCTTAAAGCGACCCTGATGAACCATCATCTGGGGATTGTTAGCGATGTTAATGTTGCAGGTATTGTTAAAAATAAACTGGATCAGGACATGACCGCTTACCGCATACTGGGCGCCTGTAACCCTAAGATGGCAAAAACTATGATTGATGCAGTACCCCAGGCTGGCGCTTTATTACCCTGCACAATCGTCGCCAGAGAAGAGGGTGCAAGTACGGTGTTTGATTTTATGGATCCTGTTACTGTGTTAGCGCTGGCTGATAATGAAGTCATGAACCAGGTTGCTGCCGAAGCGAAAGAAAAGTTACAGTCTGTCATCAGCGATCTGGAAAAAATAAGCTGAAACAACACGACTTCACAGCCAGCACAAACCCTGTTTAATTACTGAGAGGGTTTGTGCTATAGCAAGAAATCAGGGGGGGGGGATATTTATGCACAAGTTTTTTCCGCAAGTGTGGCATCTAATACCCATGAGCTTCGAATGTCAGCCTCCTGTTTTATATGCAGTTGAGCACAGTGTTTATGACCATTTGGCTGCCAGTATCTAAAGCAGACACATCATCCATCGGTAGTGGTAACATGACTGAGAATTTACTGGGCCCTTGATGATGAATAAACAAAGCTCTGATGCCACTGCTGATGACATTACCGAAAAACTGCTGAATCAGGTTCAGCAGATGGCTATCAAGCTGCAGCCACGTCTGACAGCTGCACAGCGTATCTCGCTGGATAGTCGGCTAGACCAGGATCTGGGTTTTGATAGCCTGGGCCGGGTTGAACTTATTTCTCAACTGGAAAAAACTTTTCAGGTTCATCTTTCTGAACAAGTCTTTAGCGCTGCAGAAACTCCCCGTGACCTGTTGCGCGCCTTACTTACGGCACAACATGCGAGCCCTGAGCAACTGCAACGAGTCGAGCTGCAACAAAGCGATATTAGCGAATCACCGGAACAGGTCCAGACCCTGCTTGAGATGCTTGACTGGCATGTCGCACGCCATCCAGATTATCCACACATCCGTCTGCTTCAGGATGATGCAGAAGATGAAATCATCAGCTATGCTGACCTGCAACATCATGCTCAACAGGTCGCGACCAGCCTGCAACATCAGGGTTTGATGCAGGGCGATACGGTGGCGTTGATGCTGCCAACCGGAGCCGATTATTTTTTTAGTTTTTTTGCAGTACTTTACGCCGGTGGCATCCCGGTTCCTATCTATCCACCGGCTCGTCCTTCTCAGCTTGAAGACCATATGCGCCGTCAGGCGAGTATTCTGGATAACGCGGGTTGTCGTTTTCTGATCACCGTGACAGAGGCCAGATCGCTAGCCGGAATGCTGAAAGCGCAGGTGGATTCATTACAGGCAGTATTAACGCTGGATGTGCTGCTCAAACCCAGTGGTGCCTATAGCCGACCAACGATCAAAGCCACCGATACCGCTTTTATCCAGTACACCTCAGGCAGTACCGGTAATCCGAAGGGCGTCGTGCTTAGCCATGCAAATCTATTGACCAATATCCGGGTTGATGGTCATTCTATCGAAGCAACCAGTGATGATGTATTTATCAGCTGGTTGCCGCTTTATCACGATATGGGACTGATCGGTGCATGGCTGGGTAGCCTGTATTTTGCTGCTCAACTGGTGATCATGTCTCCTCTGACTTTTCTCGCACGTCCGGCGCGCTGGTTACATGCGTTGCATCGTTATGGTGGCACGCTTTCGGCAGCGCCCAATTTTGCTTATGAACTCTGTATTAATCGCATCAAGGATGATGAACTTGAAGGTCTGGATCTGTCGCGCTGGCGCATTGCCATGAATGGTGCCGAAGCGGTCAGCCCTGAAACCATCAGGCGCTTTACAGAACGTTTTGCCCCCTTTGGGTTTAGGCCTGAGACCATGTTTCCGGTGTATGGCCTGGCTGAATGTACTGTGGGGCTGAGTTTTCCTGCACTGCACGAGAAACCCCGAATTGATCATGTCAGGCGCGACGAATTTTCTTTAACTGGTCGCGCCATAGTAGCCGACGAGGATGATGAGCATGCACTTTGTTTTGTCGGCTGCGGCCATGCCCTTGCTGGTCATCAAATGCGTATCGTCGATACCTCATCACAGGAATTGCCAGAAAGGCTGCAGGGCCATCTGCAATTTCGTGGGCCATCAACAACCTCTGGTTATTACCACAATATGCAAGCCACGGAACAGCTGTTTGATGGAGACTGGGCCAGATCTGGAGATCTGGCTTATGTGGCGGAAGGCGAGTTGTTTATTACCGGGCGCATCAAGGATGTGATTATACGTGCTGGGCGCAATATCTACCCGCATGAACTGGAGCAGGCGGTGGGTGAAATAGAAGGTATGCGCAAGGGGCGGGTGGCCGTATTTGCCACAGTCGATGAGCAGTTGAAGACCGAGCAACTGGTGGTGCTGGCAGAGACGCGCGAGACCGATACCCTGGCGCGTCAGGCTTTGCAGCAACGTATCAATGAATTAACCAGTGAACTCACCGGAGTGGTAGCCGATGATATCGTGCTTGCAGCGCCTGGCAGTGTGCTAAAAACCTCCAGTGGCAAGATCCGTCGGGCAGCCTGTCGCGAACTGTACGAGCAGGGGCGTATTGGTGAATCTGCGCATTCAGTATGGCTGCAGCTTGCGCGACTTTATCTGGCGGCATTACCCAAACAGTTACATAGCCTGATGTTTCGAATAAAGGATATGGCCTATGCCGTTTATGCTCAGATGGTGTTCCGTGTGCTGGCATTCTGGCTGGCACTAGGCGTGTTGCTGATACCGGTATCACGCATTCGTTGGGGACTATTAAGGCCTGTCTCCAGACTGTTTGCCTGGTTGACCGCGACCCGATTGCAGGTGGTCGGTAAAGACAATCTACTACCTGAAGGGCAGAACTGTATTTATGTGGTCAACCATTCGAGTTATCTTGACTCTTACGCGATCAGTGCTGCATTGCCGAGACAGTTTCGTTTTGTTGCCAAGGCTGAGTTGTCTCGTGACTGGCTACCGCGCACTTTTCTCGCTGCAATCGGAACTCTGTTTGTAGAACGCTTTGATCGAGCGGCTGGGGTTGAGGCAGTAAATACTATTCAACAGGCCGCCTTAGCCGGCAACTCCCTGCTGTTTTTTCCTGAGGGTACCTTCAGTTATGCCCCTGGCCTGCGCCCATTCCATATGGGGGCATTCCTTGCCTCGGTCAACAGTGGATTACCGGTGGTGCCGGTAGCTATCCGAGGTACCCGATTAATCCTGCCGGGGGATAGCTGGTTTGCCCATCGTGGTGAAATCTGTGTGACCATAGGCGCAGCAATAGATCCTGAGCTATTGCGTGCTGAGGGTGAAAGTGACTGGGAACTCGCGCTTAAAATCAAGGAGTTGGCACGTGATGAAATCTTACGCCATTGTGGCGAAGCAGATATGGGGCATGAACAGGTGTTTCCTCCGGCTAAGACCTGAGCAAAAATATCAGGTCAAATAGGGATTAGTAGTTCTCTCTATACCTACGCTCGTCATGGGGCCATGACCACTTATTAGCTGAACTTCATCAGGCAGGGTTAAAATCTGTAGATTGATCGAATCGATCAAGGTCTGGTGATCGCCCCTTGGGAAGTCAGTGCGGCCGATGGAGCCCTTAAAGATCACATCGCCAACTATCGCAAGCTGGTTTGCAGGATGATAGAAGATGACATGACCCGGTGTATGACCGGGGCAGTGGCGTACCTGCAGGGTTTCTTCACCGATATTCACCGTATCATCCTGTGTCAGCCAGCGATCTGGTTTGAATTGTTCTGCGGGTGGAAACCCAAACATCTTAGCCTGTTCAGGCAGGCCATCAATCCAGAACTGATCTTCCGGTTGCGGCCCTTCGATAGATAGCTTTTGTTCTCGTGCCAGTTGACCGGCAGCTCCGGCATGATCGATATGTGCATGGGTGATGAGGATTTTTTCCAGAGTCAGGCCCTGTTTTTCTATTTCAAACAGAATGCGCTCGATATCACCACCGGGGTCAACCACAGCGGCTTTGCCGGTTTTTTCGCAGGATACTAAGGTACAGTTTTGCTGGAAATTGGTTACTGGAATGATGGTGAATTTCATGCAGATGGTTTCCTAAAGCTAAAAGAAATAAATCGGCGCATATGCTACTAATCATTCCAAAATGTATCCACCGCTTTAGCTAACTGTATAGGTATGTGACTGTTGTTAGCGGAAGTGGGATAACATTTCGTATCGAAAAAGCAGGCTTAAATTGAGCTTAGATATACTTACCCATAGATTTTCCTGAATTCAAATCTGGTTGGGCTAACATTAAGCTAGCTGCTGAATTATTTTGCGGGGCATTACGGAAATTAAATTCATTTAACAGGGGATCAGAAAATGTCTATTCAAGCTGCAATGAATCGATGGTGGGTCGTATTTGGCGCTGTACTTATTCAACTATGTCTGGGAGCAATATATGCCTGGTCGGTTTTTACTCCGGCATTAAAGGCGGCAGGCTGGAGTAAACTGGATACTCAGATCGTTTTTGCTGTTGGACTGCTCAGTTTTGCTGTGGTTATGGTATTTGCCGGACGCAAATTAAAGCAGTGGGGACCTAACAAACTTGCTGTTATCAGTGGACTAACCTTAGGTGCCGGTTACATATTGGCAGGTCTCGGAGGAAGTACAGATTTCTGGGCAGTCTGTATAGGTATAGGTCTGATAGGCGGAGCCGGAATCGGTCTGGGTTATGTGGTTCCCATCGCTGTCGGTATGCGCTGGTTCCCCGACCATAAGGGAATGATCACAGGGCTTGCGGTAGCTGGTTTTGGTTTCGGTGCGATGGGCTGGGTGAAACTGGCGGGAAACTGGGGTGAGTTGATATCAACATTTGGTCTATCGCAGACATTCATAAGTTATGGCATCTGTTTTGCTGCTTTTATCCTTATCGGGAGTATCTGGATGAAAATGCCACCCTCGGGCTGGATGCCTGAAGGTTTCGAAATGCCTCAGCAAAAAGCCGGTTCTGGTGGAGAGGATTTCACTCCACTCGAGGTACTATTAACGCCTCAGTTTCATCTTATTTTTCTGACTTTTGCCGTAAGTGCAGGGGCTGGCCTTATGTCTATTGGCCTGATGAAGCTCTATCCAATGGAAGCGCTACAACTGAGTGGCTATAGCAGCATTGAAGCCAGTGCCATTGCCGGGACGGCGATGGCGGTATTCTTCAGTCTTGCCAATGGTATAGGTCGTATTGTGTGGGGGACTCTAAGCGATAAGCTGGGACGCAAAAAGGCTGTTGTCTATATGGCCGGAAGTCAGGGTTTGATCCTGCTAGCCTTTACTTCGATGGCTGGTAATGAATACCTGCTATATCTGGGTGCAACACTAATTGGGTTCAATTTTGGCGGTAACTTCGCTTTGTTTCCGGCACTTACTGCCGACGAGTTTGGTAATGGCACCGTGGGGCAAAATTACCCCTTTGTATTTCTATCCTATGGAGTTGGTGGGGTCATCTTTCCTGTTCTGGGTGGGGTATTAGGTGATCTGGGCAATTTTCCGTTGGCGTTTTCCATTTGTGGCGTGGCTTGTCTGATTGGTGCTGTGGCATCTGCGCTGGTCTTTCCACCCCATCATAATGAAGCGATACATCACTTTAGCGTGCACGGTTTTCTGCACCAGGGGCATTTTTTTGAAGATGAGCAGAAAGAATAATTAAGGAAATAGCTTTTTCGTAAAGCTACTTAAACTATTCTTTTTCCTGGCGCTGGGTAACGAGCAGGTTAATTAATGCTAGCACCGAGGTAGATACAATTAGCATAAAAGCTATCGCGTTGATGAGTGGTGAACTACCATCTCTGACCTGTAGATAAAGGGATACCGGTAGCGTTGTGTCAGATCCTATCAAAAACAGGGTGGTATTAAAGTTTTCAAAGCTCATTAAAAAAGCCACAGATCCAGAACCAATTAACGCAGGTTTGAGAAAAGGCAATGTAATCAGTCGGATCACTTCGGGGCGAGTTGCCCCCAGATTAAGTGCGGCTTCTTCAAGACTGATGTCAAATTTTTTAAGTCGTGCTGAAACCACCAGCATGACAAAAGTGGAGATAAATGACATCTGACCTAATACCACCAGCCAGAAGCTGGGTCGTAAAATTTCTACGTCGATTCCCCAGTTATCTTCAAAGTATAAGCCGGCTGTATTGCTGGCTAGCAATAGTGAAATACCCAGAATGACACCAGGGATTACCAAAGGGGTCAGGGACAGAAAGTACAATCCCTGCTTGAAAGGGAAGCGTTCCTGTTCAAATAAAAACGCTGCCATGGTGCCCAGAATTAAGGACAAGGTTGAAACTGCGAGAGCAGTCTGCAGACTGATCCAGATGGCATTTAGATTACGTTCATCGTGGAACACGCCAGTACGGTGGTCTAGATCAGCGATGAACCAGTCCAGAGTAAATCCCTGCCAGGGCAGGCCAGGAAAATTTGAATCATTAAACGCCAGCACGCAGGTTACCAGTAGCGGTGAAAACAGGAAGGTGTAAAACAGAAAAATATATAGCGCATAGCTATAGCGATAGGTTTTGCCAGTAGGTAAGGTACGAATCAATTGAGTGCCCTCGACAAATCCTGACCTGTCAGTTTCAACCCGGCCCAGATAATCAGCGTTGATAATAGCAGCAGTAGAAATCCAAATGCAGCACCCTGATTCCAGTTAAAGCTGGCAATAAATTCGTTATAAATCTGCTCGGTAAACCACAATGAGTTTTTACCGCCCATCAGGTTAGGGGTTAGATAATTACCCAGAGTGAGCATGAAAACCACGATGGAGCCCGAAGTGATACCCGGCATGGAATAGGGAATAATGATTTTAAAGAATATCACCGGCTTACTTGCCCCCAGGTCATAGGCGGCTTCGATGAGGCTGTCATCCAGCCCTTGCAGCGATGAAATCAGCGGCACGACCATGAATAGCATGGAGGTATATACTAGTCCCATTACCATGCTGATGTCGTTGTAAAGCATTTCGACAGGTACATCGATGATGCCGAGTTGTAACAGGAAATGATTAAATACACCGGTCTCGCGCAGCAGTATCATCCAGCCATAGATACGTACCAGTTCGCTGACCCAGAATGGTACCAGTAACAGGATGGTAAAAAATACGCTGTACCGGAGAGACAATACCTTGGTGATATAAAAAGCTACCGGAAAGGTGATGATGAAGGTGAGTACTGTGGTCAAAATCGCATAGATGGCGGTACGTACAAATGTCATCCAGTATATTTTTTCTTCAAAAAACGCCCGATAATTGACCAATGACCACACAGTGCTTCCATCATCACCATCGGTCTGTAGCGAGATGAGAAAAAGGTCGATGTGCGGGATGACAATTAATAGCAGCAGCCACAGCAGTACCGGTACCAGAAAAAAATAAAGGGTTAATCTTCCAGCGTAGGGCATGATGAGTTAACCACTAATAGCAGGTGCAGGCATCATAAAATACGCCCACATCCAGTCGGTCACCTGCTCGGATATGATCGAAACGTTTATCCTGGGGCAGGGCGGCCATGATTTCATGGGGTGTATTGTCTATTGATGCCAGTAGTTTGGTGTTGGCACCATCAAACAGTACGTTTTTAACCAGCACTGAAAAACGGTTAATCTGTTCGCTGGTTTCCGGGTTAATCACTATGGATTCAGGTCGGATATAGAGTTGACAATCGGTTCCCTCAGCCAGATCTGTCATGGCTCTCGCATTCAACTCAAGATTATCATCTATCCTGACCTTGAAAGGTTCACTGCCTGAAACGCGTGCATCGAAGGCATTATTCTCACCGATGAAACTGGCAACAAATCCGCTATTGGGGTGTGTGTACAGATTTCTGGGGGTATCTATCTGCTCAAAGGATCCTTTGTTCATTACCGCTACCTGATCACTCATGACCAGTGCTTCGGATTGGTCATGTGTGATATAGACAAAGGTTGTGCCGACTTCCTGTTGCAGCTTTTTTAGTTCGATTTTCATCTGCTCACGCAGCTTTAAATCGAGCGCCCCTAAGGGTTCATCCAGCAACAGAATGGATGGGTCGAGTACCAGAGCTCGCGCAATAGCAACGCGCTGTCTCTGGCCGCCAGACAATTGGCTGATTTTCTTATCAGCCTGTTCTGGTAAACCCACTCGCTCCAGCATTGAGATGACCTTACGGTTGATTTCAGCCGAAGGCATCTTGCGACGCCTCAGGCCGAAAGCGATATTCTCTTTCACATCCATCATCGGAAATAACGACAGGTGCTGAAAGATCAGGTTAACCGGTCTCAGGTTGGGCGGAATCCCTAATACGGACTTATCCCGAATCCGGATATCACCATCACTGGGTTCGAGAAAGCCTGAAATCATTCTGAGCAGAGTGGTTTTACCACAGCCAGACGGCCCCAGAATAGAAAAGAAGCTACCCTGTTCAACTTTGAACGAGACTTTATCTACCGCACGAAAACCGCTAAAGTCCCTGATCAGCTTATCAACCTCAAGATCATAATTCATAATAAAACCTTTAGTTACTACTGGCCGGGACTGTATGCCTAATTTGCAGCTTTCACTTTATCCAGAATCTTGCCTTCGATAGATTCCAGTTTTGCTGGTACAGGTGGATACCACTTGATGTTATCGATATCAGCCGCTGTGAATGAGCGATCAAAATTAGCGCGAATTGCTGGCTCAAGGAACTCACCTGCACCCTTAGATGCTGTGCCGTATTTTTCCTGATTGGTGAAGTAAGCAGCATTTTCAGGTTCTAGCATGAAGTTGATCCATTTATAGGCACCATCAACATTTTTGGCTTTGGCAGGAATGGCAAAGGTATCGATCCAGCCCAGAGCACCACTCTTGGGTGCAACAAAGTCAATGTCAGGATTCTGCTCGTGAAGTTTCCAGCCTCCGTTATCCCAGGCCATGGCTACGTTGACTTCGCCATTACGCATCAGCTCAAGCAGCGCATCACCATTGGCCCAGTAGTTTTTCACCAGATGTTTGGCGGCTATCAGATCTTCTCCAATGCCATCCATCAGGTTCTGGTAAGCGGCTTCATTAGCATACTTGGCAAATGGATCGTCACCCTTGGCAAACGCCATTGCGATCAGAGTAGGACGCTTTAAGCGGTAACTGATACGACCCTTGTAGCGAGTGTCCATGAGTGCATCGTAGTCTTTCGCATCAGGCGCTGCTTTTGTATTAACAACCAGACCTGAGGTGCCGTAGCAGAATGGTACTGCGTATGAATCAGCGCCTACTTTGGTATTATTTTGCACAGCCTTTAGCATCGATGCGATGATCTGGTCTGATTTTATTTTTGAATAATCCATCGGTTGATAGATCTTGTATTGCGCCTGTACTGACGAGATTCGATCTTGCGATGGTTGCGCCAGATCAAATCCACTACCACGGGTAGCTCGCAGCTTGGCGATCATTTCTTCGTTGTTGGAGTATGTCAGCTCGACATTAATTCCAGTCTGTTGTTCAAACTTCTCTACTAATGCTTTAGGGGCGTAGCCTTTCCAGGTCAGGATTTTAAGAGTCTCTGCGGATACGCTACTGGCTGTTAATGCCAGAACGGCAGCGGTGATGATTCCTGTGATTTTCATTTTTATCTCTCCTCATTGTTAAAAATTTGACACTATATATGCTCCAAGTGTCAAACATGTTACAGCGTGCTGAAATATTATGAAACCAGATTCATTGGTTAAAAATTGTTAAGCTAGCTGTATTCAGAATTTTTTCGTGTCAACTTTATATTGAAAAAGCTCGACCCCGAATTAGAGATCTGGCTGGATAATTATAATCAGTTATGGGAGGAACTTGAATATAACGATTTTATCTACACGCCACAAAATGCACGTGAAGGTCTGTCTAAACTAACGCTAAAACTTGTGACGAATTCCTTTGAATATGCAGGACATAGTGCCAAAACAATGCGATTTAATGTATCAGCATATTGTCGGTTTTTTAAACGATTAAATGCCCTGTATTTATTCAACCTCACGCTCAAACTCTGTTTTATGGCATTTCGGGCAGGGAGGAATCCGAGTATTTTTGGTGATTTTCATTTCCTGTCCACAGTCAAGGCAACGTAGCGTTCCAGGCCCACAGATTTCACCGGTTCTGTATAGTGTGTTATTTTGCCCCTCCTTAAATACATGAAAATCTAGCCAGTTTTTATCCGCAGCCTGGGCCAGGAAATCGGCAAACTTATCTTCTACCTGTTTGATATCAAACTTTAGCCACTGATTGAGCTCATGTCCTTCAGCCTGCATATATTCTTTTGCATGTGCAATATCGCGTTTGATATTGGTGCTTACTGAGCGGATTTCATCCTGAGTGAGCGCATACAGTTGTTTGCTCATCTTCTCGGCATTGCTAATCATCTCATCCAGCGTAGGAGCCATCTTTTCTTCAGCTTTTATGATAGTGGCGTGTAGCTCATCGACCATGTGATTAAAAGCCTGTAGCAGTTTGTCTTTTGGATCAGTCATTGTCCTTCTCCTATATTTTTTATATCTAGTGGTTAATATAGTGCGCTAATCAGTATTCACCAAATCTATTTCGTTCAAAGTTTTTGACTTATTGATGGCGAATTGACAAGTTATTGAAGAGGGGCTGGGTTTATAGATATTGGGCGAAGGATTATCTGGCCTGCAGGTGATGACCTACAGACCTGATAAAAGTACTGCTTAATTGGCTGTGGGGATAGCCTGAAATCAGGTAATATTATCGATCTGATTTTTCATGTCTTTGTAAGTGGTGTGACGAAAATCTTCGCCATGAACTAGAAATAGTACGTATTCACAGATATTTCTTGAATGATCGCCCATACGTTCCAGTGCCCTGGCACACCAGGTCACACGTAATACGTTTTTAATATGACGCGGGTTTTCCATCATTCGGGTGATGAGTTGACGCATTAAGGAATCGTATTCGGTATTCACTTTTTTGTCTTTCTTGATGGTTTTTAATGCTGATTCTGCATCCATACGTGCAAACGAATTAAGCGCGTTATTCAACATGGCGCTCACCAGTTCGCCCAGATGTTCCAGTTTGGCGTATTCCATAGAAGTCGAGCCCTCATCAATCAATTCCAGTTCAAACTTTCCCAGCTTTTCGGCCAGGTCACCAATACGTTCCAGGTCGTTGATGATTTTTATAATGGTGATAACCAGGCGCAGGTCGGTGGCGGCAGGCTGTCGCCGTGCCAGCACCTGCAGGCATTCCCGGTCAATCTCAACCTCCATGGCATTGATTTTATAATCATCTTCTGCAACCTGTTGCGCAATCGCAGAGTCCGATTCTATAACCGCTTTGATGCCGTTACCGACCTGGGTTTCGACCAATCCACCCATAGTGAGAACTTTATTCCTCAGACCTTCAAGTTCGTTATCGAAGCGTTTTGATATATGTCCGCTCATTGGTGATTCGCTATGCATGATGATTATCCAAATTTTCCTGTGATGTAATTTTCAGTCAGTTTATGACGGGGTCTGGTAAAAATCTGACTGGTTTCTCCGACCTCAATCAGGTTGCCCAGATGAAAGTAAGCAGTACGTTGAGAAACTCGCGCAGCCTGTTGCATGGAGTGAGTAACTATGGCAATAGTGTAATTTTCGCGTAATTCATCGATTAACTCTTCAATGATAGCTGTAGCAATCGGATCCAGAGCTGAAGCGGGTTCATCCATCAAAATGACTTCAGGACTGACCGCTATGGTTCGAGCTATACAAAGACGCTGTTGCTGGCCACCGGATAAACCGGTGCCGGGGGATTGCAGGCGATCCTTTACTTCGTTAAACAGACCGGCTTTTTCCAGGCTGGTGATGACGATTTCATCCAGTTCGACATTACTTCTTGCTAGTCCATGTAGACGAGGTCCATAGGCAACATTATCGTAAATGGATTTTGGGAAAGGGTTGGGTTTCTGAAACACCATCCCAACTCGGGCGCGTAATAACACGGGATCCATTGTTTTCGCATAGATATCTTCTCCATCCAGTGTGAGCTGACCTTCTACCCGACAGATGGGAATAGTGTCATTCATACGGTTGAGTGATCTAAGATAGGTTGATTTACCGCAGCCAGAAGGTCCAATCAGTGCAATCACTTCATTTTGAGCTATATCCAGAGAGGCATTGAAGATAGCCTGTTTTTCACCGTAGAAAACATTCACGTTACGCGTGGAGAATTTTGAGTTCTGCAGGATGTTTTCACCTATGGTGCCTTCAAAGGCGATATCCTGGTTCTCATCAATAGCTTTTCTGGGTTGTTCATCTATTGGGGTAGACATATCGTTCGCTCGAAAGGGCTGAGAATTGAGTCTTCTAGTATCTGTATTCATGTTAATGATTACCAGTGAATTTCAAAACGTTTACGTAAATAGATGGCAATGGCATTCATCACTCCAAGAAATACCAGGAGAACAAGAATAGTAGCCGCTGTTAATGCTGTGAATGCGCGTTCTGGACTATCTGACCATAAATAAATTTGTACGGGTAATACAGTGGCTGAATCAAAAATGCCGCCAGGTATATCGACTATAAAAGCAACCATACCAATCATCAGCAGTGGTGCTGTTTCGCCTAGCGCCTGTGCCATTCCGATAATGGCACCGGTAAGGATGCCGGGCATTGCCAAGGGCAGGGCGTGGTGAAATACCGTTTGCATATGAGAAGCTCCGAGACCCAGAGCCGCCTCCTTTATGGATGGAGGTACCGATTTGAGTGCGGCTCGACTGGAAATAATGATGGTGGGCAAGGTCATTAAGGATAGCACCAGACCACCGACCAGAGGTGCGGAGCGGGGCATGCCAAAAAAGTTGATAAATACGGCCAGACCCAGCAGGCCAAATACTATTGAAGGTACTGCAGCCAGGTTATTGATATTAATCTCAATAAAATCGGTATAGCGATTTTGCGGAGCAAATTCTTCCAGATAAACTGCAGCGGCGATACCCACTGGAAGAGAAATCATTAATGTAACCAGTATGGTCCAGAATGAACCCAGCAAAGCACCCTTGATACCGGCCTGTTCTGGTTCTCGTGAGTCACTCGCGTTGAAGAAATTGGTATTAAAGCTGGTACGAATATGCCCTTGCTGTTCTAGCTTGTGAATAAAATTTATCTGTAAATCATCGACTCGACTGGTCGTTGTTTTTAGCTTGTAAAAGGTGTCAATATCATCATCGGCTTTTAGCCAGATCGTTAAGGGGGTGTTTCCGATTAACTCGGGATGAGCCAGGACTTTTTCGCGTAAATTGAATTCAGCACCGCTTGAAACGAGGCTGTATAGTTGCTTTTTTTCTTTACGTTTCTTGACTTCAGGGAAGCTGGTAAGCAGCGATTTCTTGATCAGGCCTGAATAGTTGATGTTAGTCAATGTTTCCTGATCCAGTTGAGCATCGGCAGGAATTTCCAGTGTTGTTCTGTCCATTGGGATATTAAGCTGGATTTCAGTTGCATGAAATGCAGGCAGGGCTTTGGCGATTATGTCGAGCAGTAGCATTGCCAGAAAAACAAAGCCGGTTAATACAGCCATCTTTCCATACAGCTGGAAACGACGCTCCCTGGCATAACGCTTCTTAAGCCCTTTTTCTACGATTTGAGTATTATTCATATTGCTCTCGATATTTTCTGACGATATGCAGTGCAACAATGTTGAGTAACAGCGTGGTAACAAATAACAACAGACCCAGTGCAAAGGCAGCCAGTGTTTTAGGACTGTCGAATTCCTGATCACCGGTGAGCAGGGTCACAATCTGAACAGTAACCGTGGTCACGGCTTCCAACGGGTTGACTGTCAGTTTGGCTGACAGGCCGGCGGCCATAACCACGATCATGGTTTCACCGATGGCACGTGATGCGGCCAGCAAAATCCCACCTACTATACCGGGCAACGCAGCCGGGATTACCACTTGCTTTATGGTTTCTGACTTAGTTGCACCCAGACCCAGCGAGCCTTCTCGCATGGCTCTGGGTACCGCAGTGATGACATCGTCAGATAAAGAGGATACGAAAGGAATGATCATTACACCCATGACGATACCTGCAGCCAGAGCACTTTCAGAGGCAACATTAAGTCCTATCGATCCCCCAACATCTCTGATAAAAGGAGCAACGGTCAATGCGGCAAAGAAGCCATAGACGACGGTTGGGATGCCCGCAAGAATTTCCAGCACAGGCTTGGCGAAATTGCGAAATTTTGGGCTCGCATACTCTGACAGATATATGGCAGAAAGCAGGCCAACAGGAACGGCTATGAGCATGGCTATAGCCGAAATTAATAGCGTTCCAACAAACAGTGGAATGGCACCAAAGGATCCGGAAGAACCCACCTGATCGGAACGTATGGCTGTTTGTGGACTCCAGCTTGTACCAAACATAAAATCGAAAATGGAGACGGCATCAAAGAATCTGAGGGCTTCAAATAGCACCGAAAATACAATTCCCACTGTGGTGACGATGGCTACCCCCGAACAGGCGATGAGGAATATTTTAATAATTCTTTCGACACCTACCCGAGCATTGAAACGTGTCAGCTGTTTGGTGAAGGTTAAAATCAGACCTGATAAGCCAAGCACGATCACCAGTGCAGAGATTAGCCAGGAACTGCTGCTCTCAACCTCCTGATGTCGCTGTATGGCCTTTATGACCAGCGGATCATCAGAATCTACCTGATTCTTGATGGCCAGGTTGATATTGTTCAGGTAAAGCTCGATAGAGTCTGCCGATGTGGCTTTAATATCTGCAGGCAGTATTTGCATTAATTCGTTCTGTATATAAGCAGGTTTGATCGTCATCCAGGCTAGCAGGATGATCAGGGCAGGGATGCCACTCCACATGGCGACCAGGGCTCCATAATGTGAAGGTAAGGCCTTCAGGCGTTTGTCTTTACCGGCGGCAAAGGCGCGCTGTTTACCACTGAAGAATGAGATCAGGGTTAATCCGGCAATGATAAAGAACAGTGATGAGATATTCATTGGCTATATCTGCTTCGGGTGGAGTTTATGCGCGGGAATGGTAACGCTTTGTTACCGACTAGACCAGAAAATTACGGCCCCTACGCGGTAGGAGCCTCATCTCTTGTCTAGACTGAAACCCTGCTTATTTCATTGAGAGTTTCTTGCCGTTTTTGATGTTGCTGCGCAGAGTGTTCAGTTCGCTGGAGCTCAAAGGAATCAGGCCTTTGTCGACCAGGTAACCTTCCTCACCCATCGCTCCATTACTGGTGAATTCGCCCAGGTATTGTTTCATGCCAGGAATGGACTTTACGTGTGCATTCTTAACATAGAAGAATAGAGGGCGTGAGATAGGGTATGAGCCATCGGCGATGGTATCAAACTCAGGAGCAGTACCTTCGATCTTTGAACCCTGTACCTTGTCATCATTCTGTTCAAGGAATGAGAAACCGAAGATACCCAGTGCATTCGTATTGTTATCCAGTTTTTGTACGATCAGGTTATCGTTTTCGCCAGCTTCGATGTATGGTCCATCTTCACGAACTGTGTGACAGGCAGCTTTATAAGCATTTTTGTCTTTCTTCTTCATTGCTTTGATGAAATCGAATTTTTTACAGCCACCTTCCATTGCCAGTTCAGCGAACGCATCGCGAGTACCAGAAGTAGGAGGAGGTCCTAAAACTTCGATTTTGTTATTTGGCAGAGCAGGGTTAACCTGTTTCCAGGTTGTATAAGGGTTGCTTACCAGAGTGTGGCTGCCGTCAGGGTTAGGCACATTTTTGGCTAATGCAAGATACAGGTCTTTACGAGTTAGAGAAAAGCGAGTGGCTTTCTTCGAGTTCGCAACCGCAATACCGTCATAACCGATTTTAACTTCAGTAATATCAGTGACGCCGTTTTTCATGCATTTTTCAAATTCTGACTTTTTGATGGCGCGAGAAGCGTTAGTAATATCTGGAGTATCCAGACCAGCGCCAGCGCAGAATAACTTCATACCACCGCCAGAACCGGTAGATTCAATCTTGGGAGTATTGTAAGAAGTCTTTTTACCGAATTTTTCAGCAACAACCGTTGCGAAAGGATAAACGGTGGAAGAACCGACAATGCTGATGGTGTCGCGGCCAGCAGCTTGTGCATTGGCCATTAATCCGATAGAGATGGCCGTTGCCAAAACAATCTTTTTCATAGTAACTCCTATAGAGTGATTTATTGGGTAATTTCAACTGTTGCGGAGTATGAGGAAGAATTATGACAGAAATATGACAAAAAAAGTGGCAGACAAATTCATTTTAACATAGCCTTGCAGCCCATTATTTCCTAAGTCATCGTGTGGTTTCTAAAAATATGGATCTGAATAATATCAGTCAAATTGAGCAGGCGACTCAACCCAATCAAAGTGAGTTATTTCGCCTTGGTATAGGTTTTCTCTTCGTTATTTTGATCATGATGTATACCGGGGCTTCATTTACCGATGTGCCGGGTGGGTATATGTTGACCATAGCTGCAATGATCGGTGGTTATATGGCGATGAATATCGGGGCTAATGACGTTGCCAATAACGTTGGCCCTGCGGTGGGTTCCCAGGCTCTCACGCTGGCAGGAGCTATTACCATTGCGGCAATCTTCGAAGCTGCCGGGGCTCTCATTGCTGGAGGTGATGTCGTCAGTACTATAAAAAAGGGCATCATTGACCCAGCACTGATTAATGATAGCGATATCTTTATCTGGGTGATGACAGCGGCTTTACTGGCTGGTGCTGTATGGTTGAATATCGCAACTGCTGTTGGTGCTCCTGTTTCTACTACTCATTCGATTGTTGGTGGTGTATTAGGCGCAGGTATTGCGGCTGGTGGCCTGGGCATCGCTAACTGGGGCAAGATGGGTATGATTGCGGCAAGCTGGGTCATATCGCCTGTGCTGGGCGGCATTATTGCGGCACTTTTCCTTTATGCGATCAAGCGTTTAATTACCTATCGTTCAGATATGAACTCCGCTGCGAGGGTCTGGGTGCCATTTTTAGTGAGCATTATGGCCTGGGCCTTTTCTACTTACCTGATTCTTAAGGGCATTAAAAAAATCATCAAACTGGATTTTATGTCAGCAGCAGGGCTGGGCTTAATTGCCGCTATAGTAATTTATTTGATAACGAAGCCATTGATTAACAGCCTGTCGGTAAGATTATCTAATGACAAAGAGAGTGTAAACCGCCTGTTTACTGTACCCCTGATTTTTGCAGCGGCATTACTCAGTTTTGCGCATGGGGCTAATGATGTGGCCAATGCGGTCGGTCCGCTGGCGGCAATCAATGATGCAATTTTGAATGGCGGGATTGCGACTAAAGCCTCTATACCTTTCTGGGTGATGATGGTGGGTGCTATCGGTATAGCCATTGGTCTTGCTCTGTATGGACCAAAATTGATTAAAACGGTGGGCAGTGAGATTACTGAACTGGATCAGATGCGAGCATTTTCTATTGCCATGGCAGCAGCTATCACAGTTATTCTGGCCAGTCAGCTGGGACTACCGGTCAGTTCAACGCATATTGCAGTGGGTGCAGTGTTTGGGGTGGGCTTCCTGCGCGAATATCTGAAAGCCAGTTATGCTCGTATGGTGCATGAGATTATCGAACACCACTCGGGTAAGGAACAAGGTGTGGTAGAGGATTTTCTGCACCAGTTCCGCAGCGCAAGCGTTGATCAGAAAGGCAAGATGATCAAACAGTTAAAAAAGCATTCGGCAAAAGCCGAGTTAACCAAGAAAGAGCGTAAGTCACTGGCTCGTATCTATCACAAGGAGCTGGTTAAACGCTCTGCACTAATGAAAATAGTCGCTGCCTGGGTCATCACTGTACCGGCTTCAGGATTTATGGCTGCGGTGATCTACTTCACCATCCGGGGTATGTTGTTGCCTTAAACCAGGTTAAAGCTCCTGGTAAGATGCCAGATCAAACACGTTGGCGTTGTTCTCGGTTTGTGAATGCACAGCCCGGTAGCTGGGGAAGGTGACCGAAAATGTACTTCCTTTACCCAGATGACTTTTTATACTCAGTGTTCCACCGTGCTTAACAACAGCCTGTTCCACTATGGCCAGTCCCAAGCCTGATCCAGAGGTTTGATCTGCTGTGGTATGGCTGCCGCGAAAGTAACGTTCGGTTATTCTGGGTAAGTCTTTTGGGTCAATTCCTGGACCATTGTCGGTTACAGAAAATACATATTCACCGACAGAGTTACTCTTCCAGCTGATCTTTATTTTAGAGTTTTCTGCTACCCCATATTTATTAGCATTTTCTATCAGATTGATACAGATACCCTCAATTTCAGATTTTACCCCCCTCAAAATTATGCTGTCGTCTATGTCACAGACGATATTGTCCTGAGCACAGTTAAGACCGACCGAAACCATGGCAGTAGTCATCACCTGAGCAATGGGTATTGCATCACCTTCACTGGGTTGTAGTTTGTAGCTTTCTACCTGAGATAATAATAATAAATCCTGGATCAGGTCTCGCATACGGCGTGATTGCTTCAGGGCGACCTGGACAGATTTTTTACCAGACTGGCTAAGTCCGCTTTCGTTTTCCAGCATTTCCAGGTGTCCACTGATGGTAGTCAAGGGAGTTTTAAGTTCATGTGAGGCATTGGCTACGAAGTTTTTCAGGCCTTCCTGTAGCTGTTTCTGGTCACTGATATTTCGAGCTGTGAGTAATCTCTGGTTATGACCAAATCGAACGATCTTTATCTGTAGTGTAGTGTTGTTGTGTATAGGAGAATCAATCTCCAGATAATCCTTATTATCTGGAGCAATCAGGTAGCGTAGAAATTTAGGATGACGAAACAGATTGGTTATTCTTTGCCCATAATCAGAGCGGGGGTTGATACCCAGTAAGTATTTGGCTGGCTCGTTACTCCACTCAATTTCAAGTTGCTGATTGAGTAGAATGGTAGCATCGGGCAGGGCGGAGATATTACGATTTAAACGCCGCAGGATTTCTTTGGTGCGTTTTTTTCGTTTGTTATTGATTTTCTGTTGATGATACAGGTGGCGGATGATGTCCCCCATAAATCCGCTGTCATCATACACTTCGCTGGCTTTAGTGCCGCGTGAAAGCCACTGTTCTAGCCGGGCTAAACGATAGTAAAGCCAGAGAATATAAGACATAAATACCGTAATCGCGGACAAAACCCAATGCTCGAAAATAATACCGCTTAAAACCAGTATGATTAGTGAAGCAATGATGTAGTGACTTTCTTTTTGCCAGATTTTTAGCATTTGATCATTTTATATTATTTAGCATTCGGCCTGGCAGAAAATCGATAACCCTCACCACGCACAGTAAGGACTAATTTCTCCAGTTTAAACTTTTTTAGAATCTTGCGTAACCTGAGTATATGTACATCTACTGTACGATCTCCAAGATAGGTATTGATACCCCATACAGCGTCCAGAATTCGATCTCGAGTAAATACCTTGCCCTCGTTTACGATGAAGAATTTGAGAAGCTTAAATTCGGTTTTAGTGAGTTCAACCAGTTGATCATTGATGATGACTTCGTGAGTTTCTGTATTCAGTGTAATTGGGCCAGCCTGCAGGCAACTGCTGGTTTCTTCATAGGTAGCAGGGCGCCGTAACAGGGCCTTTACTCGGGCATGTAACTCCCTTAACGACAGAGGTTTTGTCATGTAATCATCGGCACCGGACTCCAGGCCTGTGATCTTGTCGGATTCTTCAGAACGTGCGGTGAGCATCAATGCCGGGATATCCTTGAGCTGTTCCTGACGTCTTACCCATCGAATGAGTTCTATCCCTGAGCTATCAGGCAACATCCAGTCTACGATGAGACAATCGGGTTTGAGTTCACTGATTGTTTTTTTAGCGCTTTTGACATCGACACTTCCATACACCTGGTAATTGACCTGAGACAGCGACTGGCAAATCATGTCGCGAATGTCCTGATCGTCTTCGATGACTAATATATTCATTGATGCTTATTCCTGAAAAATTTCATGTAAGCGGTATATGACAATTATGTAACAGTTTGATGACAAAATTCTGTTTGTGTCACTAATGTTAAGCCAGCCAGGATTCGTTTGTGACGGGTTTCAGTTTAGCCGAAATGAGGGATGAATTCAGGGAAATAGCCAGTGTACGGAGCACTGACTATTTTTAAGGTTTAAGCGCTAAAATTTAAAACGATTGATTAATTTATCGAGGTCGTGCGCCAGTTGAACGATTCCTTCACCCTGACTTGAAGTGATTTCAGCGTCTTTACTGGTGCTTTCTGACAGATTGCTGATATTCTCAATGCTGTCCTGAACTGTATGTGTAATTTCACTTTGTTCACGCACGGTCTGATTCATTTTTTCATTCATACCATGAATGGCAGATACACGTTGAGCAATTAATTTGAGACTGTTATCTGCCATTTCAACTTCAACCTTACGCTGCTCAGCCTGTTCTTTGGCCTGTGACATGACTTCTACGGCCTGTTTGGCGCCAGCCTGTAGTTGATCGATAATACGTTCAATTTCCTGGGTAGATTCATGTGAACGGGTGGCTAGTGTCCTGACTTCATCGGCTACTACAGCAAATCCTCGACCCTGTTCGCCAGCACGAGCAGCCTCAATGGCGGCATTTAACGCCAGCAGATTTGTTTGCTCTGCAATTCCCTTGATGACATCCAGTACCGAACCTACGCCTTCGCTTTGTTGATCGAGCGACTGAATAACCTGAGATGCATTTTCGATGCTGTCGACCAGTTTTAGTATGCCTTCAATGGCTTTATTCGTAGTAGTAGTTCCTTCGTGAGCATCGGCATCAGCCTGACTGGATGCATCGGCTACGTTTACGGCAGTGACAGCCAGTCCATCGGCGGACTGCTCTAGTATAGTAATTGAAGTTGCTACAGATTCGGTTTCCTTGCGCTGTTGATTGGCGGCATTTACGGTTTTTTCAGCAGAGGTCGATATGGAAGAAGAGCTTTGATTGAGCTGTTTAACAGCCATGCTGACCTGTCCAAGACTATCGGAGAAATGGGACAATAACAGGTTAAAGGCTTTTGCGACCTGGCCTATCTCATCTTCCTTTTCGATGTCTATAGTCTGGGTTAGATCCTGTTTGTCAGCATTTTCAGTCATGATATTGCGAATCTTGAGCAGAGGGTTAAGTACCACAGAACCGATGTACCAGGTAATGATGATAAGGCCGACGAACATAACTGCGATGTTGATTCCGGATAGCGTCAGCATATTAGTATCGATGAGCTTGTCGAGGTGTTCAAGAGAATAGTCAACTCGAACAGTGCCGAGCAAGGTGCCTGGTTCGGTGACATGGCAGAGCAGGCAGTTTGTGCCCTTGTAGTTATCAGATGATCGCATTGGGACGATGACAGTAACGGTACGGCCTTTGGCATTTTCACCTTTAACAACGATTTCTTCCTTGCTTTTTAATCCCTGGCGATCCAGATCATCCTCGATCACCTGTTCTGGATTTCCATTCCCAAAAATTTTGCTTACAGCCTCACCGCGAATTATTTTTACTGCCAGAATACCCTCGGTTTCCAGCAGTTTTTCTCGTAATATCGATCTTTGTGGCATAGTGCCTGACAACATCATGGTGTTGACATTATCAAAGTAGGTTCGTGTGATCTGTTCGGTTTTATCTACCGCTAGATCCATCACCATTTCTCGCTCGTTGATAGTGGTGATAGTAGTAGTGATGACAATTAAAAGTACAAATACTATGGTTAATGAGGCTAGGATTTTATTCTTGAGGCTTTTAGCAAAGAAATTCATGGTCAGGCCGGGTAACTGTTTATGAAAGCTATATCGGTGTATTGTATACAATCTTTAGTTGATATTTATGAAATAATCCAAACCTCTCTCACAATTGTAAAAATACGACTGTTGGGGTTGATCTATATCATCCATTGATGAGGGATTTTATATTTTGATAGCCAGTCATTAAATTGTTCCAGGGGCATTGGACTGGCAATACCGTAGGCCTGGATTGGTACAGTTCAAAGCTGCCAGTTTGATACCGTGCTTAATGGTTTTCACTCCTTCAACAATATTCAAATCATCCAGATTGATTAACATATCTCGAACAAAAGACTGGTCAATTTTAATTGTGTGTACTGGCAGCTTGCGTAGATTGGTGAGTGAGGAATAACCGGTATTTTAGTCATCCAGCGCGAAGCTGAGATTGAATTGTTTCAATTTTTCGATAACGCCAATTATTTTATCAATATCTACAACATCACTTTCGAGAATCTCAAGCTCAATGACTCCTGGTTTTAGCTGTCTGTGTTGCAGTGCCTTAATTAGAGTTTTTAAAAATGCTCTTACTGATCCCGGCAAAGTATTCCTGATCGATATCCGGCTTGGTGGATATGACCGCAGCCAATCCCTGTACCAGTTGAATATTGCTATTAATGACGCCTTCAATCTGTGTTTGTAGTGTTGTTAATTGATTTTGTGTTTCGCTGCGTTGATGATTGATTTTCTGTTGCAGGAAATTGACTTCAATGAAATAGTCAAAGCTTGTAATCAGTATTAAAACATTACCAAGCAGGTACCAGAATGAGGGTTTTAATAGTGCAAGCATATGCCCATTTTTTTACTGAAATAATTTGATAGGTATTCATTACATGAATATCCTGATTGTTGTAGATGCAAAGTATATTTTACGAATGATGCCTGTTTATGATGTTATCAGGGCAAACATCGATTTAGCTTTAAGCAGGTGAATGATGCTTTACTTTCCCCAACAACCTGTAGTCATCCAGTATGCAGTAGATTGATGGCACCAGAAACAGCGCTATAACCGTTGCTGAAGTTAAACCAAAAGCCAGGCTGGCGGCCAGCGGAATGAGTATCTGCGCCTGAAGACTGGTTTCAAGTAGCAGGGGTGCTAAACCAGCAATGGTAGTGATTGAGGTCAGTAGAATGGGTCTAAATCGGGATCTTCCAGCTTCGCGTGAAGCCTGTTGTACAGGGGTTCCTTTTTCTCTCTCCTCACGGATGAATACCACCAGGAGTATGGAATCATTAACAACCACACCAAACAGGGAAGCCATACCAATGATGCTCGGCATGGTTAAATCCAGTCCCAATGCCATATGACCAAAGATCACACCGATTAATGCGGTTGGAATGACCATCATAACTGTCAGGGGTGCCATATAGCCCCTGAATTGAAAAGCCAGCAGAATGTATAAGCCAATCATGCCCAGACCGACATTCTTTACGATTGAAGCACCTGTCTTGGAGGATTTTTCGCTTTCACCCTGTGTATCAATCATGATGTCTGGAAATTGCTGACGGATTTTCGGGAAGATATCTGTTTCGGCCAGTTTGAGCATTTCCTGGGCATTTGCCAGGTTTCGTTGGACATCACCAAGTACCGTTACTGTACGTTGTCTATCTACCCGGTTGATACGCGCCCAGCCTCTATCTTCTTCAATATGAGCAACATTGGTGAGCGGAATCTGATCGCCACTGACAGTACTGATGGTGAATTGCTGAAGGTCATCGATATCCTGACGATCAGCGGCAGCAAGTCTTAGATCTATCTCGTAAGTCTCAGCGCCTACCGGAAATTCATCGATTTTAATGCCCTGGTAAGCGGCACTGACCTGTGCCGAGATACGATTTGCTGTTATTCCCAGTATGCCTGCAGAATCCAGCAGACTGATTTTAAGTTCACGTTTTCCGGGGCGTAAATCATCGCTGATATCGACCACACCAACATAACCATTAAACCAGTTCTGCATCATTTGAGATGCGGACTTTAATTGCTCCAGATCACTACCTCTGAGTCTGACTTCTATGGCCCGCCCACCAGGGCCAATGGTCGGTTCAGTAAATTTCAGAGAGATAAGGTCTGGCTGCTTGCCAACAGCTTCACGCCACTCGTTCCTAAAGGTCTCGAGTCTGGTTTTACGGGTCTCCGTAGACAACAGGTCTACGATGACACGAGCAACGTGAGGTCCTGTCTCGTAGGCATCCGGATTCTGATTGAAGATGACCGTCATATTGTTGATCAGACTTTGTTCGCGGGGTTGTAGAGGCGTATATTTATCATTAAGGGCATAGGCAGCCTGCTCAATCTTTTCAACCAGAGACTTTGTTTTCTCCAAAGGCGTACCCTGGGGCAGTAATATGCGTGCTTCAATAATATTGCCTTCAATGGACGGAAATCCAACAAACTTTAGTTTTCCACCAGCTGGCATGGCAATCGCCAGGATGATGAGCATGATGGTGATACCAAGCGTCAGATAACGGTAGTCAATCGCCTTGTCCAGTGCCGGGCCGAACCAGTTGTCACGGAAATGATTAAAGCTATTCTCAAACCAGCTACGAAACTTTCCGGGATCTCGGTTTTCCATATGATCTAGACTGTGACCGAGGTGGTTTGGTAGGATCAGGAATGCTTCCAGCAAGCTTACTGTGAGTACAATAATCAATACAATGGGGATAAATCTGAGAATTTGTCCCATATCGCCAGTGATGAAAACAAGTGAGCCGAAGATCATAATAGTAGTGGCAAAAGAAGATAATATGCCGGGTAGTACCTGGGTGACCCCGGAGACGGCTGCATGCAAAGCTCGTTCTCCTTTATCCAGCCTTGATGCTATGTTTTCTGCGATGACGATAGCATCATCCATTAACAGGCCGACACCTATCAATAGACCGACTAAAGAGATCATATTGATCGTTATGCCAAGCAGTGGCATTACAAACAGTGCCCCGAGAAAAGAAATGGGCAGGCCCATTGTGACCCAGAAACTATAGCGGATACTAAAGAACAGCCACAGCATCAGGAACACCATAATCAAGCCCTGAACACCGTTGATAAGAATCATATCCAGCCTGTCCTGAACAATGGAAGCTCCGTCCTGCGTTAAGGTCAGTTTAACGTTTTCTGGCAACTTGCTGTTTTCCATGGCAACGAAATCCTTAACATCCTGTAAAGATCTGAGAATATCCTGCTCGGGCGTTTTAGTAATGTTAAGAATGGCCGCTCGCTGGCGATTAAATAAAATCATATTTTCTTCGCGATCAAAGCGATCAGTGATGCTGGCGATATCCTTTAAATGAATGGTGGCACCATTTTTGGCGGAGATCACAACCAGGTTACCAATCTGCTCAACGTTTTTGCGTTGATCATCGATACGCAAAAGGATGTCTTCCTCCGGTCCTTCCAGGCGACCGGCCGGAATTCCGATACTCTGGTTCATTAACGTGGTGGCTATATCTGAAAGTGATAACCCGAATTGACGTAAACGGTTTGCTGCAATCTCAATACGAATCTGGTGGTCTGAAAAACCGTCAATGTTGACATTTGCAATATCGGCTTTGGCCAGCAGACGTAATTTAACATCCTCTGCATAGGCTTTAAGCTGTACAGGATCTTCGGGGCCGGTGATCGCAATAGATACAACCGAGTCGGTTCGACCTGACTCTTCAATAACCGGAGCTTCTACCTGTTCGGGAAAGTCGTTGATAGCATCGATAGCAGCATTCACATCGTCCAGAAAGCGAGCCATATCGCTGCCTTCAGTCATCTCAGCTGTTGCTTTACCCACACCCTCTGAGGAATCACAGGTCATTTCATCCAGATCAGAAAGACTTTCCAGTGCATCTTCAATGCGTCTACAAATGGCGTCTTCAACTTCTAATGCAGTAGAGCCAGGATAAATGACCGTAATAGTGACCTTGGCATTCTTGATACGAGGGAAGGTTTCTCGTTGCAGATTGGGCAAACTGACAAGACCGAGCAGAATAATCGCCAGCATAGTCAGGTTCGCAGCGGTAGGGTGATCGGCAAACCACTTTAACATGATTTAATTTCCTGCTGCTGTATCTGATACGGGGTCGAGCAACATGCCCGATACTGCAGGAATGATATCGCTCAATACCAGTTGCTCACCGGCTTTTATACCGGTCTGAATGATGCTGAACTGTTGCTGGTTGTATAGCGTTTTAACCGAGCGGATCTGCAATTGTTTATTACTGTCCATGATATATGCACGTCCGTTTCTCAATGCACTACGAGGCACTACAATAGAGTCAGGTTGAACTTGTCCGGCTATGCTAACTTCAACCAGCATACCCTTGGAAAGTGGTGGACGTTTACCTGGAATAACCTGTTTCAATGGATCATCGATGGCAACGACTAAGCCTATGGTGCGGGTTTGGCTGTCTACACTATCGGTAATTCGTACAAAGCGAGCTTCCCATTCTGCGGGCTGGTCATTGCCTAGATCCATGCTAACAGTAGGTTTGAAACCGGCAATCTGGCTGATATTGTTATTTAGCTTGAGCATGTCGATAGCTACAGCCTGGCCATTAGCAAACAGGTTTTTTATTGAAGACATGGCAATTTGTGCTGTGACCTCAACTCTGTCTATCGAGTCACCGGAAAACATATGCTCTCCTTTGGATACATACTGATTGGCTTCAATTTTTAAGCCACTGACGCGTAAATTGAAAGGGGCCTGAATTATCGTGTTGTCCAGATCACGTTGCGCCTGATCGATCTTGACCTGAAGTAATTTGCGATTGCTGGGGAACAGTGCGAGAGTGTTTTTATAATTCTGTACCGAAGTACGCGAATTCAATAGTGTACGTTCTGCACTGTCGGTATCACTTTGCGAAATGCTGCCTTTTTTCACCAGCTGTTTTAGACGGTTGAATTCCTTTTCAGCCAGTGCCAGATTGCGCTGTTCTATATCCAGCAGAGCCACTGCATTCTTTTGCTGGACCTCCAGTTCTGCCAGTTGGGCCTGAGCCTGGGCCAGATTAAGCTGGTAGTCGACTGGGTCAATTTGTAGCAGGATTTCTCCCTGCTGAATTATTTCGCCATCATTTAGCTTCTCATGCATAGATGCTATGCGTCCTGATACCTGTGCTATAGCTTTCCACACCTGTGCAGGCTGTACTTCTCCAAACCCGTGTACTACCGGGATAAAATCCTGTGCTTCAATCAACATAGTACGCACCTTGAGGGCCTCTATATTGCCATCAGTTTTACTCGGTGTTTGTTGACCACTTTTAAGCAATATAAAAATAACAACAGCAATAATGACTGGCGGCAGGAGTAACAGCTTTTTTGATAGTTTTTGCATAATGAATAACTGGCTGGACTAAGAGCTAGATTGTATGGTTTTTTTTCGCTTTGTAACTTTTTGTAAATGCCCAGGGTGCTAGCGGCTAAGTGGCTATGGGGTGAACACCCGGATTGTTACCCGGGTGTTTTAATAGTGTATAGCTATTTACCCAGGCGGGTTTTTACGTGTTGTAAGTAGATAGATTTGTGAACATCACCCAGGCTGAGCATGCCCAGTAATCGGTCACCGACTGCTACCGGTATACGTCTGAATTTATTGCCAACCATACGTGCTGCAGCTTTCAGTATCTCCATATCGGGGGGCACGGTAATGACTGATTTACTCATCAACGAATCTACCCTCATACCTACTACTGTGGAATATTGTCCCAACGCTTCGGTCATATCGATATGAGACAGGCCTTCCATCATATCTTCAACTTTGGGGAACATAGGGCCAAGCACGTCGCGTTCGGAAATAAAGCCCACTAACCAGTTATCGTCCTCAACTACCGGGATACCACTGAGTCGGTAGAGACACATCATGCTGACAACTTCGGCCATAGGTGTGTCAGCTGTAACCGTCTTCAACGATGTACTCATAATGTCTTTAACCAGCATAGTAACTCCTTTGTGTTATTGTTATAAAAATGAAACTACCTAACTGTTATACCAGCCATACTGATCAGGGTCAAAATAACATTTGGAAATACAGGGTTATCAATAGGAGGATAAGTTTTTTTATGGCATATGGAGCCTTTTCGACACAGATTATCCCGTCCCAGCTTACTGTGTTTACTGATATTGATCAGGTAAGCTGAGATGTTTTATATGAAGCCTCAGGAATCACACTATGCAGACTCAGCTACTCATCGACGCAGTCGAATCTGGCCAGATATTACTCGATGCCAGTATGGCTAATCGTCATGGTTTAATTTCTGGCGCAACGGGTACTGGGAAAACGGTCACCCTACAAATACTTGCTGAAGGATTTTCGCGTATCGGTGTGCCAGTGTTAGTGACCGATATTAAAGGTTGATCTGTCAGGGCTCTCGCAAGCGGGTAAGCCGCATAAAAAGGTCGATGAACGAGACTGCTGGAATTGAATGAGACCCAGACGGGTATCATGTATGCATGCTTTGATCTGGCCGATATCATGATTACTGATTTCTCCGGATGGGGGTTGATCAATATCCTGGACGCTACTCGCTTAAGTTCGATATCTCCGGGGTTGATGCAGTAACCCGTAAAGACCTGATTCAACGTTCGCCATTATATGCTCGGTGGGTAGTACATTAGGTCGACGCATAGTGAGAGGAATACCAGGCTCTTTATTGGGTAAATAATTCTGTTTTGCTGCATATTCTCGCGGTTTAATAATTAAAGTAGATCTATGTCAATTAGCGCATAGAAAAGGCCAAAAAAAAATAAGATGCTTCGCTAAATATCAGGCGAGTTTATGCTATTATCAGTACCACCTATTAGGTTTCTAGAACAATGACTAATAATAAAGCCAAAAGCGTACAAAAATTTGTGTCAGAGTGCATAGGTAAGCAACCTGATACCTCTCTTTTATTGCAGTATCTGATTGCCATCCAGCATCAGTACTTATACATTCCTTCCGCAGCTATCCTGCAACTCACTCAGCAGCTGTCTACCACTGAGGCCCATATAAAGTCGGTGGTCGATTTTTACAGTTTCCTCAATCTGCAATCGCCAGGATCCTATCAATTGCTATTTAGCGACAATATTACGGATCGCTTTTCAGGCAATGTAGGATATCTGGAACAGATGAAGAGCGCCCTGTCAGATCAGAATGTCACACTTGGGTTGACCTCCTGTACTGGCTTATGCGACCAGGGCCCAGGTTTACTGGTGAACGGTCATGCTATTAATCATCTGGATAGTAAAAGGGCCGATGCGATTGTCCAATTGATCCGGCAAAATAAACCAGTATCAGAATGGCCACAGGAGTGGTTTGAGATAGAAGACAATATTCAGCGTAAAGACATACAACTCTCCGCTGATTACCTGGCTGGTGAGGGGCTTAAGGCTGTAGTTGAGGGTAGAGAAACTCAGTTTTTACAGCAACTTGAGCTTTCGGGTCTTCGTGGACGCGGTGGAGCGGGGTTTTTAACCGCAAAAAAATGGCAGTTTTGCAAAGATTCACAGGCAGATATGCATTATGTGATTTGTAATGCTGATGAAGGGGAGCCGGGTACATTTAAAGATCGGGTTTTATTAAATACCTATGCCGATGCAGTCATAGAGGGCATGACTATTTGTGCCAAAGTCATTGGTGCCAGTAAGGGATTTATTTATCTGCGCGGAGAATATAGGTTTTTACTGGATAAACTCAATGCCGTGCTGCAGCAACGCAGACAGCAGGGACTGTTGGGGGAAAATATCCTCGGGCAGGCTGGGTTTGATTTTGATATTGATATCCATTTAGGTGCTGGAGCCTATGTCTGTGGAGAGGAATCGGCACTGATTGAATCGCTGGAAGGGAAACGGGGGAACCCTCGTGTTAAACCTCCTTTTCCAGTGCAGCACGGTTATATGAATCAACCTACCGTAGTGAATAATGTAGAAACCTTTTATTCGGTGAATTTCATTGCTGCTCAGGGTGCTGAAATCTTTTCTCAGGCCGGTACCGAGCAATCCAGAGGCACACGATTACTCAGTATCAGCGGTGATTGCAGCACGCCGGGTATCTATGAATATCCCTTCGGTGTCAGTCTGCAGCAGATACTCAAGGATTGTGGGGCTGAGAATGCACAAGCGGTGCAAATGGCGGGTGCGGCCGGGAATCTGGTACTGGCAAGGGATTTTGACCGCGTAATGAGTTTTGAAGACCTGGCGACCGGAGGTTCTTTTATGGTGTTAGGGCCAGAGCGTAATCTACTGGAGATACTGAACAATTTTGCCCGCTTCTTCGTACATGAAAGCTGTGGTTTCTGTACCCCCTGTCGGGTTGGAACGAGCCTGATAGCAGAAATCATCGATGACTTTGCTAATGGAAATGGCTCTAGTACGGCTTTGAATCAACTTTCTGAAGTTAGTAGTTTAATGCTGAGAAGCTCATTCTGTGGTCTGGGTTGTAGTGCACCTCACGCTTTTGTTGATGCAATGCGCGATTGTCCAGAGCTATTCGAAGCTCAGATGGCAACGGGTGATGACCCGGTGTTTGATCTGGAAAAAGAGGTCACTGAGTACGATCAACTGATTAAAACTTCAGCGCAGGAGGTTAGCTAATGTCGCAATTCTATATTGATGGTCAAACTGTACCATTTACCCCTGGGCAAACCATCATGCAGGCTGCGCTGGAGGCTGAGATCTATATCCCGCACCTATGCTTTCATCCTGAATTTCACCCGCACGGTAGTTGCCGGGTGTGCCTGGTTGAGATTGATAAACGCATGTTTGCAGCCTGTACCTATCCAGCACAGGAGGGGATAGAAGTTTCAAATATCACTCCGGCAGTTCAAAAATGGCGGCAGGAAGTGCTTGAAATGCTGTTCGTTGAAGGTAACCATGTATGTCCTTCCTGCGAGAAAAGTGGATCCTGTAACCTGCAGTCAGTCGCTGAGTTCTGCGGTATGTTGACACCGCCCTTTCGTTTTCAGTATCCGAATCGACAGGTCGATGCTAGCCATCCGGATTTTATGCTGGATTACAACCGATGCATTTTTTGTGAGTTATGTGTGAGAGCAAGTCGCGATGTGGATGGAAAATCTATTTTTTCAATCGCAGGAAGAGGGCATAAGGTACACCTACAGATAGATGCTGATGAAAGTCTGTTGGGAAATAGCAGCTTTGAAAAAACAGACCGCGCCGCCACCATCTGTCCGGTGGGTGTGTTTTTACCCAAGGGCAAAGGATTCGATGCGGCTATAGGACATCGGTTATATGACATAGAAACCATAGATCAGCAGCAGGTGAAAAAGTGAGCGATAAAATTAGAATTGCGACAACTTCACTGGCAGGCTGTTTCGGCTGCCATATGTCGATACTGGATATCGATGAAAAAATCATCGATCTGGTTGAGCTGGTTGAATTTAGCCGATCGCCACTGACCGATTTTAAACATGTTGAAAATTGCGATATAGGCATTATCGAAGGCGCGGTAGCAAACTCGGAAAATGTAGAAGTACTGCGTGAGTTTCGTAAACAGTGCAAGATTATTATAGCGATAGGTGCCTGTGCATTAAATGGTGGCATACCCGCAATGCGTAATCATTATACGGTTGATGATATCTTCCAGGAATCTTACGTGAATGGCATAGGCCTGGATCATGCGCATATACCTAATGATCCAGAGTTACCTAAAATATTGAATAAAGTGCACCCGATACAGGAAGTGGTTAAGGTAGATTATGTGTTGCCCGGCTGTCCTCCCCCAGCTGAACTGATCTGGGAAGTATTAAGCGCTTTAATCCAGGGCAGGGAGCCTGTAATTACTCAGGAGATTCTGCAATATGACTAGAATAGCGATAGACCCCATCAGCCGAGTTGAAGGCCATGGAAAAATTACGCTTCAACAGGATGAGAATAATCATATCACTCAGGCACGTTTACATATTGTCGAGTTCCGAGGCTTTGAGAAATTTGTCCAGGGACGTCCCTATCAGGAAGTCCCAGTGCTGGTTCAACGACTATGTGGCATCTGTCCGGTCAGTCATCACCTGGCTGCAGCCAAGGCCTGTGATCAGTTGACAGGTGTCAAGCAGCTCACACCAACGGCAGAGAAAATGCGTCGTCTAATGCATTTCGGCCAGACCTTGCAATCGCATGCCCTGCATTTCTTTCATCTTTCATCTCCCGATCTATTATTTGGTTACGATGATGAGGTCAGTCACCGCAATGTCATCGGCGTTATTCAGGAAAATCCTGAACTGGCTAAACAGGGTGTTTTATTGCGAAAGTATGGGCAGGAAATTATTCGCATCACTTCTGGCAAAAGAATTCATGGTACCGGTGCAATCCCAGGAGGTATCAATAAAAATCTGAGTATTGAAGAACGCGATTATCTACAGAAAGATATCGATCAAATGATCCAGTGGGTAATTTCTGCGGTTGAGTTATTTAAAAAAGTCTTTTATCAGCAGCGCGACTATCAGGAATCCTTTGCCGCTATAGAAAGCAGTATGCTGAGCCTGATACGTAAAGATGGCGCACTGGAAATATACGATGGTGGTTTGCGCGCAAGATATGCGGATGGTTCTCAGATATTTGATCATTACGATGATGCTCATTATCTGGATGTCATCAATGAGCATATTGAATCCTGGAGTTATATGAAGTTTCCATTCTTTAAATCGATAGGGTTTGAACAGGGCTGGTATCGAGTGGGTCCATTAGCTCGTATGAATAATTGTGATTTCATCGATACGCCTCTGGCTGAACAGCAACGTGTTGAATTCAAGTCCCTGAATGGCGGCAAACCTGTTCAATTCTCTTTAGCCTATCATTGGGCACGTTTAATTGAGTTATTACATTGCGCTGAATCGATCAAATTACTATTGTCCGATAGTGATTTACAGGGTGATAATCTCGTCGTTAAGGGTGAGATGCAATCTCGTGGTTTCGGTATTATTGAAGCACCTCGTGGCACCTTGCTGCATCATTATGAAATCAATGAAGATGGCTTGATTGAAAAAGCCAACCTGATCGTATCCACCACGCATAATAATCGAGCGATGAATGAATCTATACGGCATGTTGCAAATCAATATCTGAATGGCAATGAGATCACTGAACCCCTGCTCAATCAACTTGAGGTTGCGGTACGTGCCTACGATCCCTGTTTATCCTGCGCCACCCATGCGCTGGGAAAAATGCCCCTGCAGGTGACTCTACTGGATCATCAGGGTAATACGCTAGCGGTCAGAGAAAAATCATCCGGCGATGTCTCTTAAACCGGTCTTGATATTTGCCTATGGTAATATCTCGCGTGGAGATGATGCACTAGCGCCCCTGTTGATTGAACAGCTGCAAGATGCTGATCTTGAAACTGTGTGTGGTCATCCGGTCAAATATCTTTGCGACTATCATATCCATGTAGAACATATACTGGATTTACAGGGTTGTGAAAGAGTGCTGTTGATAGATGCGCATCAATCACTCAGCCAGCCATATTCATTCGAGTTAGTCCAGCCAAAAAGAGAAACCAGCTATACCACGCATGGGATTTCACCACCCACTTTATTGAGTACCTATGAGAATACTCTAAGCGATCAGGCTCCATCAAGTTATCTGTTGGCGGTTCAGGGGCATGAGTTTAATCTGGGTGAGGGTTTATCGTCATCGGCACAGAATAGCCTGAATCAGGCTTTCGACTTCACTCTAAGTATCCTGCAACAGGATGATTTTCAATACTGGGATAAGGCGGTATAGTTTTTTACCAGACTTCTATTAGTGAATGTGGCACTGAAAATTATTTTGAATCTATTGGTATGGTTCGTTTTATATCAACTATTATTATGAAGTTGTCTATTCACACGGTTTTGCCCCGGAAAAACTTGTTTTACGCGTTAGTATTATTTTAGGGGTGTTTTTGAGTTTTTCATTAGCCTGGGAGGCAGTAAAATGATTTATTTAATAAATAAAACAACCCTTCTCATTCTCATATTTTTCCTTTTAGCAGGTCTTAGCTTATCGAGTCAGGCACAGCCCGATGTGTTTATCTTTAATACCAGTACCGGAGCACCCTATTCAACGGTAGATCATACAGGGTTTCAGGATCTTATTGTCGAAGAGGTATTTCGCCGTATTGGATTAAAAGGCAAGGTTGTAAAGTACGATGCATCAGCTCGTGCATTAACCAATGCGAATGATAATCTGGATCAGGGTGTTGCAATGCGCATCAGAGGGCTGGAAAAAAAATACCCAAACCTGGTTAGAATAGACGAAACTCTAATCGATAATGACTTTGTTGCCTATTCAAAAAATATAGATTTAATCACCGATGGTTGGGACAGTCTAAAGCCATTTTCAGTTGTCTATATTAATGGTTGGGTGATTTTCGATCGTAATCTGGACCCGGAGCAGAATCTTCGCAAGGTTAAAAAACCACAGCAAATGTTTTCTATGCTTGAGAAAAACAGGGTTGATCTGGTGTTATATGAACGCTGGCAAGGTCTACAGGATGCAAAAGATTCTGGTATGCAGGTCACTGTACATGAGCCACCGCTAGCAACTGTGAAAATGTTTATGTACATCCATAAGGATTATGCCAATCTTGCTCCAAAATTGGCGAAGGCTCTTTTGCAGATGAAACAAGATGGAAGCTACCAGGCGATATATGATCGTACCTTAAAGGTGCTGCTACACTGATATTTCCTGTAGATAGAAGGGTATCGTTTTTTATGCCAAATAGAATTGCAAGGAAGCTTATTATAGTACTGATTCTTTTCAGCTCTGTGATAACCCTGATTATCACTGTTTTACAGTTGTACTTTGAATATGAGGATGAGATCGCCGCTGTAAACGCACACTTCGTTCAGGTTGAACGCAGCTACCTCAAAAGTATTTCAGAAAATATCTGGGAAGAGGATCCTGAACGCCTTGTTCTTCTCATCAATGGTATAGCGGAGTTTCCGGGTATTGAGTTCGTCAGGGTAAGAGACAGCGACGGAAAAACCTTAGCTAGCGTTGGGCATAGTTTAGTCCGCCAGTCGATTAAGAAAAACTATTTACTAAATTATACTTTCCGGGGTGCTGAGAGATTGATCGGGGATCTGGAAGTCGTCGCAAGCCTGTCAGCTATCTATCAGCAACTTTTCAAACGTTTTGGCATTATTCTAGCTTCAAATGCTATTAAAACCTTGTTGATTTCAACCTTTTTATTCGCTGTCATTAACTGGTTGCTTACCAGTCAACTTGATTCGATGACTCGCTTTACAAAGAGTATGGATCTTTCTAAACCGATGCCTCCACTGCAATTAAAAAGAGGTGTTTTCAGTGGTCGGCATGATGAAGTTGATCAGTTAGCCGACGCTCTCAATTATATGCAGAAAACCCTATCTGACACGTTTAGTTCGCTAAAGGAAAGTGAGCAGCGTTTTCGCCAGTTAGCCGAGAATATTAACGAGGTATTCTGGTTAGGTTCTCCCGACTGGAATAAGGTTTATTATTTAAGCCCGGCATTTGAAAAATTATGGGGAATGAGATGCGAAGATATTTATGAAAGCCCGAAACGATGGATGGATTCAGTCCATGCAGACGATAGAGAACAACTGCTAGCTGACATCCCCGGCAAGATAGAGGATATCGAAGATATTATCGACTTTAAGGCGTATCGCGTAAAACAGAAAGATGGACTAATACGCTGGATAAAGGCGAGGGCCTACCCGATCCGTGATGGTAGTGGGCAGATAATTCGTATTGCTGGAATTGCAGAAGATATCACTGAAAGTAAACAGGCTGAAGAAGAGCTCAGAAAACTATCGCGTGCAATAGAATCCAGCTCTTCTGCAATATTCATTACTAACAAACAGGGTACCATAGAATATGTAAATCCCCGGTTTAGCGATCAAACTGGTTATAGCAAAGAGGTGGCAATTGGGAAAGCTGCTGATTTTTTGCGTTCAAGCAACGCGAAGGATTCTATCTTTGATGATTTATGGCAAGCCATTGCCTCTGGAGAAGACTGGAGAGGAGAACTGGATAATCAAACCAGAAATGGTATGCACTTTCGAGCAAGAGTTTCAATTTCAGCGGTCAAGGATGCTCTTGGTGAAACTACTCACTTTATCGGCATTCAGGACGATGTGACTCATGAATATCTATTGACAGAGCAGCTCAACTATCAGGCCACTCATGATGCCTTAACCGGGCTTTATAATCGAATCGAATTTGAACGAAGGTCAGAACAGTTATTTGCCAGCAGCCGAGGAAATGAGGTAGAGCATGCATTGTGTTTTATGGATCTTGACCAGTTCAAGCTGATCAACGATACCTGTGGCCATATTGCCGGTGATGAATTATTACGTCAATTAAGCCGTGTGTTGCAGGGGGCTGTTAGACAAAATGATACCCTGGCCCGGCTAGGTGGAGATGAGTTTGGTGTTTTGATGGAACACTGTTCGCTGGATCAGGCGCATCGGGTTGCTGAATCTCTGCTCAAGAGTATCCAGGAATACCAGTTTGTATGGGAAGGGAAATATTTTCATGTCGGTGTGAGTATTGGCCTGGTTGCTATAACCCACCAAACCACTAGTTTGAGTGAGTTACTCAAACAGGCTGATGCAGCCTGCTATATGGCGAAAGACTTGGGGCGTAATCGTATTCATGAATATCACATTGAGGATAGCGGGCTAGCCCAGCGTCAGGGAGAAATGTTATGGGTAAACCGTATTAGTCAGGCGCTGGAAGAAAACCGCTTATGTTTATATGCACAGCCCATAGTGCCTTTAGATCATTCAACACAAGAACATTATGAACTGCTGGTCAGAATGGTGGAAGAGGACGGTACGATTATACAGCCGGGAGATTTTTTACCTGCGGCTGAACGATATGATCTGATATCAAAAATTGATGAGTGGGTCATGAACAATGCATTTAAATTATTATCCACTCATGTCGAGTTTGTTGATCAAATTGACTTTATTTGTATTAATCTTTCTGGAGCATCACTAACCAGTGGGGCTTTTCTAGATTCAATCTTTATGAATCTAAATAAGGCAGGCTTTACGCCTGACAAGATATGTTTTGAAGTCACCGAGACGGTAGCCATATCGAACTTAAGTGCTGCAATAACCTTTATCAGGCTGCTTAAAGATACCGGCTTTCGCTTTGCACTAGATGACTTTGGTAGCGGCCTGTCATCGTTTGGATATTTAAAAAACCTGCCGGTAGATTTTCTTAAAATTGATGGTATGTTTGTCAAGGACATCGTGGATGACCCTATCGATTATGCAATGGTAAAATCGATCAATGAAATTGGTCAGGTAATGGGTATGCAGACTATTGCTGAGTTTGTTGAGAATGATGAAATTATGCAAAAGTTAAGACTCATCGGAGTAGACTTTGCTCAGGGATATGGAGTTGGAAAACCGCAACCACTTGAAGAACTCATTAAAAATTCTCAGACTACAGGCAGCTAAACTATGCATGCTTCAGACGTGATGGACCCTAATCCATCAACATTAAAACCAGACGATAGCATTGAATATGCAGTTAAATTCATCAGGGATAAACGCTACCGTAGTTTGCCCATAATTGATGATAATGGGTGTTATATAGGCATGTTTGGTGTTAATTGCCTGATTAAGCAGGTCATCCCAAAAGCCGTGTTTATGCATCGTGGGCTAGAAAATGTCAGCTTTATCCATGAGTCTCTGGATGACCTGTATGATCGTTTTGCAGCTGTAAAGGATGAGCCTATTATAAAGTGCATTAGCATGGATATAAAATCGCTTAGCCCGGACACGCCGCTTACTGAAACCTTACTGCAATTATACAATACACAACTCAGTATTCCTGTGGTTGAACCAGGTAGTAATAAGTTATTGGGTATGATTTCCTACTGGGATGTAGAGCATAGAATACTTCAGGCTGGATTAAAAAGGCATGACTGACCTTAATGCAACTGATGTGATTTTTGGTCTATCTCCAGTCTGGGTAGCGAGTAGTATCTTTGTGCTGAGTTATATCATGATAGTGACTGAGCGACTCAACCGAGCTGTCATCTCCATGTTTGGTGCTGCTATCATGATTGTTAGTGGCGTATTAAACCAGCAGGCTGCTTTACAGGGTGTGGACTTTAATACGATAGGCCTGCTCACTGGTATGATGATAATTGTTGCCGTTACTCGTGATTCGGGCGTGTTTCAGTACCTGGCCATTCGTGCGGTTAAGTTGGTCAAAGGCAAGCCATGGGGCATTCTGGTAATGCTGATGATAATTACCGCATTATTATCAGCATTACTGGACAATGTGACTACTGTACTTTTGATAGCACCAGTAACCCTGCTGATTACCGATACGCTCAAATTAAATGCCTATCCCTATCTATTCGCCGAAATTTTTGCTTCAAACATCGGGGGTACAGCTACCCTGATCGGAGATCCACCTAATATCATGATCGGATCGGCAACCGGTCTTGGATATAACGACTTTCTATTCAACCTGGCTCCAATCTCCATTTTTATCTTGCTGTTGACTATGTTGCCGATTTATTTCATCTGGGGCAGGCACTTAACTACTACACCAGAATTAATCAAAAAGGTCATGTTATACAGAGAAAATGATGCAATAAAAGATGTTGTATTGTTGAAAAAATCATTGTTTGTACTGACTCTGGTGATGATGGGCTTTATTTTGGGGCATGATTATGGTTTACATGCAGCAACGATTGCAATGTTAGGAGCAGCATTGTTGTTAACGCTTAACTGTCTACCACACAATGCCGAAACACAGACGGAAATGGTCACAGAGTCTCTTAATGAGATAGAGTGGGTGACCATCTTCTTTTTCATCGGCCTGTTTATTCTGGTTTATGGTCTCGAAATAACCGGCCTATTGGAGATGCTGGCCCATCAGGTTATGGGGCTGACGGGTGGTGATATCACCGTCACAGCTCTATCAATCTTATTTGTCTCGGCTACGGCTTCGGCAATAATCGATAATATCCCTTTCGTAGCGACCATGATCCCGTTAATCAAAAATATGGCTGCTGGTTTAGGGGGCACAGAAGAATTAGTGCCACTCTGGTGGTCACTGGCTTTGGGTTCCTGTCTGGGGGGGAATGGTAGCCTGGTAGGGGCCAGTGCCAACTTGATCGTTGCAGGTTTTGCAGAACGCTCGGGGCAGCCCATCAAGTTTTTGCCTTTCATGCTGATTGCATTTCCGATGATGCTGCTATCTGTACTTATCAGTAGTGTGTACGTTTACCTGCGCTATCTGTAATCGTTACTCATAAAAAAGGGGCGGTCCAGCCGCCCCTTTTATTGTGCTAATAAAAAGGTGAATCAGCCGCGAGCAGAATCCAGCAAACTATTGAAGGTTTGACTAGGGCGCATGATGGCTGACATTTTCGCTACATCAGCATGGTAGTAACCACCGATGTCAACCGGCTTACCCTGGACTTTAGTCAACTCATCCACAATGGCTTGTTCATTCTCTTCCAGTGCTTTCGCCAATGGTTTGAATTTCGCCTGTAGCTCTGCATCTTCAGTTTGTTCAGCAAGAGCCTGAGCCCAGTACATCGCCAGATAAAAATGACTGCCACGATTATCCAGTTCTCCGGTTCTGCGAGAGGGGGACTTGTTATTCTCCAGCAGTTTACCCGTAGCACTATCTAAGGTATCAGCCAGAATTTTAGCCCGCGCATTGCCAGATTTAATATTGATATCTTCCAGAGATACGGCAAGAGCGAGGAATTCACCTAAGGAGTCCCAGCGTAAATGATTTTCCTCTACCAACTGATCAACATGTTTAGGCGCGGATCCACCTGCACCGGTTTCAAACAGGCCGCCACCGGCCATTAAAGGAACTATCGACAGCATCTTGGCGCTGGTGCCCAGCTCCATAATTGGAAACAGGTCGGTGAGATAATCGCGCAGGATATTACCAGTAACAGAAATCGTATCCTTGCCACGGATAATGCGTTCCAGCGAGTAACGCATGGCACGTAGGGTAGACATGATATGGATATCGGTTCCTGTCAGGTCGTGATCCTGCAGGTACAGCTTAACCTTTTTAATCAGTTCAGCATCGTGTGGGCGATACTCATCCAGCCAGAAAACGGTAGGTATGCCTGATTGCTTTGCACGAGTCACAGCCAGTTTGACCCAGTCCTGAATCGGCGCATCCTTGGTCTGACACATGCGCCAGATATCGCCGGTTTCAACATTTTGTTCGATCAGGACCTTACCTTCATCATCTACTATACGAGCAACCCCATCAGCAGGAATTTCAAAGGTTTTATCGTGCGAGCCATACTCTTCTGCTTTTTGCGCCATGAGACCCACATTAGGTACTGTACCCATGGTGGTTGGGTCAAAAGCGCCATTGGTTTTACAGAAGTTGATGATTTCCTGATAGATGCGCGCATAAGTGCTTTCTGGAATGACGGCCTTGGTATCTTTAAGTTTTCCATCCGGCCCCCACATCTGGCCTCCGTTACGGATCATGGCAGGCATAGAGGCATCAACGATCACGTCATTAGGTGCATGCAGGTTAGAGATACCTTTAACCGAGTCAACCATCGCCAGTTCTGGGCGTGACTGATAACAGGCATGGATATCTTTTTCAATTTCATCACGGAATGAGCGTGGCAGGTCTTCTATTTTTTCATACACGCTGCTAATGCCATTGTTCGGATTTACGCCCAGCTTATTGAAAAGATCGCCATATTTTGCGAACAGGTCTTTGTAAAATACCTTAACCGCATGGCCAAAAACGATAGGGTGGGAAACCTTCATCATGGTCGCTTTAACGTGTAGTGAAAACATCACGCCGGTTTCACGCGCGTCTTCAAGCTGTTCTTCGAAGAATTTTTGCAGGGCTTTGGCGCTCATGAACATGCTGTCGATGATTTCGCCTTTTAGCAGAGAGGTTTTTTCTTTTAGGACAATGACTTTGCCGTCTTTGGTTTCCAGCTCCATACGTACGTCACAGGCCTTATCCAGTGTCAGGCATTTTTCGCTGGAGTAAAAATCTCCGCCGCGCATATGTGCCACATGGGTACGTGAAGCAGGGCTCCATTTTTCCATAGAATGAGGGTTTTTACGTGCATAGCGCTTTACTGCAGGGGGCGCGCGACGATCAGAGTTGCCTTCGCGTAGCACCGGGTTAACAGCACTACCCAGAATCTTTGAATAGCGCTGTCTGATGGTTTTTTCTTCATCTGAAGAAGGCTCTTCAGGAAAATCAGGGATATTAAAACCCTGAGACTGTAATTCGCTGATTGCATTGATCAACTGGGGAATAGAAGCACTGATATTGGGTAGTTTGATGATATTGGTATCGGGCTCCTGGGTAAGTCTACCCAGTTCATCCAGGTCATCGGGCACTTTCTGATCATCATCGAGATAGTCAGAGAATTCAGCCAGAATTCTTGCTGAAACCGAAATGTCTTTCGTCTCTAATTCAATATCAGCAGCTGAAGCAAAGGTTTCAATGATGGGTAAAAAAGAGCGAGTCGCCAGCAGAGGGGCTTCGTCCGTTAGAGTATATATTATTTTCGAATTAGTCATATAGAACCACTTTCATCCTGTTTATAAATTGGGGATTTTTATGGCGGCTATTATGAGACAACAACTCAAATTGGTATAGACCATAATCTGATACTTAAATAAGTTGAAGCTATTAGTATGATTTATAAGGATATTATGAACATTTCTGCACAATTCATATTGGAATTCAGTGGGGTGATCGCACTATTTTTGGGCGTCTGCAAGCGTCTATTGCCTCCTATAAGCTGTGTAGGGTGGGACCTGAAGCATGCAGCTTCAGGTCCTGTAGAGGCATAAGGTCATTGATCAGAGGTGCTTTAAGATTTTCCCCAAAGCTCTTCAACCCTGGCATCCCGGCCACAGGTAAAACGATAATACTTGTATCTGATAGGATTTTTCCTGTAGTAATCCTGATGATATTCTTCAGCAGGATAAAATGTAGATGCTTTTATTAGTTCTATCTTTACTGGTTCTTTAAAAGGCTTGTTTTGAGTGATCTCCTGTAGAGATTCCTCAGCGATTTTACGCTGAGTCTCATTCTGATAAAAAATTGCCGGGCGATACTGTGGGCCATGATCGCAGAATTGCCCCTTATCATCGGTTGGGTCAATATGATGGAAGAAGTAGTCGAGTATCTGTTTGTATTCTAAACGGGCGGGGTCATACGAAATGATTGCCGATTCTATATGTCCTGTATTGCCTGCGCTGACCTGTTTATAGGATGGATTGTCAACGTGACCGCCGGTATATCCAGAGACCACTTCGATCACTCCGTCGAGTTTTTCAAAATCGGATTCAACACACCAGAAACAACCTCCCGCAAGAATAGCAGTCGCTTTTTCTGTCTCGGCATGCACTATTGAATGGTTCAGTGTTGTGCTTACCAGTAAAAGCATCATAGAGAGAAGGTTTTTAATTTTCATAGGCTTCATAATACTGCTAAACAGGAGTCTATTTAGTATGTAATGGCTGAGTTAAGTTCACTATTTGTTGCGATCAAACTCACCGTATTGTAGAAAGTACAGGGTTTGACGAATCACTTCAGGGTTTTTCATCATGAAGGTATGAGTGACGGGCAGGGTGATAAAATCTCTCATACCTTCTATTTGCGTACTTTTCACGCTCACTTTGCCGTCATTGGGGCCAGGGATCAAGTTGGATAGCAACAGGTTGATACTGCGTTTTCCAGCGATTACGCCAAGTTCAAAATTGACTGGCCCCATTTTTTTAGGCAGGTCCTGTTCTGTCGTCCCCAGTTCACGTCCAGCGGGGCCATTGAGAAATGTATAACCAGGAAAGTCTTTTAACTTATCCACGGCTTCGCTACCTTTATTGGGCGGTCCCAGCATAACAACTCGTTCCAATGCTGGAATTTTGTGGGTTTGGCAATAATGGCGAAGCAGAATGCCGCCTAGTGAATGGGTGACGAAATTGACCCTGTCAGATGGTTTTAGATGGCAACGTTCCAGGCCCTGTTCAACGGCTATCAGTGCAAGTTTCTCTACAGGCAATTCTCGCGATGGATAGCCAACATTGATCACCTGATAACCCTGTTTTTGCAACGCCTTTTCCATTGCCTGCATCGATTGAGGTGTACGCGCCAGTCCGTGCAGTAGTATGACGTATAGTGCGGGTTTATCTGCCGTATTCATAGTTCTATCAGGAGTCACTTGCTAATGCCTGAGTCTGCCAGTGGCTGATAGAGTTAGCATAATACTTTATGACGGCTAAGGACTCAGGGTTAACTCGATACTGTGCATTGTCGATATCAACAAACCCTCGGCCAGTTAACATATCCAGCGCCCGGGTCATCACATGTTCAAAGGTTACGATGGAGATATCTATTGGCGCGCCGAGCTGCTCCAGTTGCTGCAAGCGCGTGAGTGCGCTAGCTTTTAATTCTAGCTCGCTGGGCCATTTTTCAGCATGATGCAGCAGGGTTTCACACATCAGGGCTACCGGTAGAATCGGAATTACCTGAGCGATTTCATGCATTAGATTGTCTGTCAGATGTTTAATGCAGGTAAAACGCTGTGCTTCATCCAGTTGACTGAAATCGACAGACTGTTGCTGACAGTACTTTAAGGCAGACAGGGGTTTGCCAAAATTTACGCTGGCGTAACCAAAACGGTTCCAGCGAGATTTTCGATTCATAAGTAGTGTTTTTATGAAGAATTTGACACTGGTTTTAATTACAAACCATAGACTGCGTTGCTTCACATCGCTTTGCAGCCTGCGTATAAGGCTTTTATCTTCAATGACACGATCATAGTTGATGCCTACCGGGACAAATACAATATCGCGGTCAATGTCCGGGTGATAGTCACGTAGCATGTAATCCATGAAGCCCATTCTGGGCTCTCTCAATTTACCGTCGCGGGTTAATCCTCCTTCCAGAAACACCGCCTGAGTCACACCGGCTCGGGTCGACAGGTTGACGTATCTTTCGAGTACCCGCCGATACAGTGAATTGCGCGAATTACGCCGAACAAAAAAAGCCCCCATAGACTTGATCAGGGTTTGTAAAGGCCAGATTCTTGCCCATTCACCCACAGCATAGGAGAGGGCTGTTTTTTCCGCAATCAGGAAAGAAACCAGTACATAGTCCATATTACTGCGGTGATTCATCACAAATACCACGCTGCTACCTTCAGGGATATTTTTCAGCTGATGGTCATCATAGAAGCCCACCCGAACACGATAAATCAACCGGCCAATCTTTTTTGCCAGCCAGTAACCCAGGCGAAAATAGATATAGGCGTTGAAAGAAGGCGCTATCTCTTCGGCGTAAAGCAACGCCTTGGCCTGAGCGACTTCCTTGGGCATGTTGTTTTGCTGAGCATATTCCTTGATAGCTGCGATTACCTTATCATCGAAGATGAGTTGATCGATCAATGCCTGTTTGCGCGTTAGCTGAAAGGGGCGGATCTCAATATCCAGACGTGTATTAACCTCTTCAATGACTCGATTAACGCGTTTGCGCAGGTACCAGCGCATACCAGGTAACAGGACTCTATCCAGAATCAGGATGACGGCCAATAGTAATAGAAGGGTAAAAAACCAGTAAGGAAGTGTGATTGAGTGTTCCATGTTAGTTTATTATTATTCAATTCTCTATAAAGTATCAGATTTAGTGTTGTAGATAAAACATGAAACCCATATTGATTTTTACACATGCCGATTGTGAGCCGCCGGGTTATTTTACCGCGTTACTTGATTTGCTGAGCTTACCTTACCGGCAAACCTGCCTGTTAGTGGGTAAATCTAGCGCTATTAACCCTAAAGACTATGCGGGTCTGGTTTTTATGGGTGGCCCTGGTGATGTCAATCATCCAGATGACTGGATGATACTTGAAATCGCCATTATTCATCGCGCTTTGCAGCAGGATGTACCCGTGCTTGGTATCTGCCTGGGCGCACAGATGATGTGTCTGGCCATGGGTGGGCAGGTTAAGCAGGGTGATGCGGTAGAGGTTGGCTGGCATGAGGTTAGGCTGACAGAAGCAGGGCTTAGGCATCATTATTTTACCGGTATACCTGCCAGTTTTACGCCGTTCCACTGGCATGCTCACCACTGCATACCACCCAATGACGCAACCATTCTTGCACAAAGCGACTGTACCGGGAGTCAGGCCTTCGTACGAGGTAAACATCTGGCTATTCAGTTTCATCTGGAGATGGATGTAAACACTATTCAGGGTCTGATCACCAAATTCAGTAGCGATTTAAAAGGGGATTCTCCCTGTGTTCAAAAAAAGGAACAGATTCTTGATGATATCGAAAACCGTTGCCTGCAAAATTTTCGCATAGCCGACATTACGGTGGCGAAGTGGTTTAATTCGTTGTATTAGGGCCTGTTAACATTCAGTAATCCCAGGATACAGATCGTCAGTAATACCACTCCCAGAATCCGTTTGAAGCCCTCATCGTTAGTCAATAGATACTCGTGTGTTTTTAATCCCATGACATGACCGATAGTTACTATCGGTACCAGGATTAAGGCGCTGGCAAATTGAAGGTCAACATTAAAAGCCGAGAATGTGCCAAGTTTAATGGCGACCAGGATAATCCATAATACAAACAAGGTATTACGCAGCTTTTCTCGGGCGATATGGTTCATGAATACCGCTACAATTAAAGGAGCACCGGTTAAAGAAGTCCCTGACACATAACCCCCAATAACGAGTAGAACCTTGTCGCTCCAGCCGGATTGGCTGCGTATGCTCAGTCGGAATATCCATAAAACTGAATAAAACAGGGTAATGCAATAGATGATGATTACCAGCCATTGATTGGGCAGGTTGAGCAGTCCAAAGACCCCCGCCAGTTTTGCGGGGAATATATAGATGCTGGATTTTTTCAGGTAGTCCCAGTCGACATTTTTGATCCGGGTGAGCAGTGTCATGCTGGTGAATATGAGTAGATGTATACCAATAATGGGTAACCAGAAAATGGGCCGATCATAAACCATTAACATCAGTGGCAGACCCAGTGCCGCACCACCAAACCCCAGGCCACTACGCACGAATCCCGACCAGATAAATATTAATGTAGTCAGAATCATCTGAGTGGTTGTAAATTCAAAGAATTGAGATTGCTGAAAAAAATCTAGCATGTAATAAAAAGCCTGTAGCAGGAAAAAGCCCGAATTAAAAACCGTCGCAGTATAACTGAAAATAAACTTTCCAAAAGCCAACTGATTCTGTGTCTTTGCGCTTAGTTTAAAGCTGTCCATAAAAATAGATAGAACGGGAAGTCGCTGCAAAGCTTACCGTCTTCAATCCCGTACCGTCCCCCGCAACGGTAAATAGTTTAACAATCAAGAAACCACTGTTCATGAGTATAGGAAGGTTAGATTGGGGGAACTTTATACAACTAACTTATGCAACGTAATCGACAGACTACAAGATTCGGCCTGAATCGCAAATAGTCTCAAGTGGTTTCTATTACGTGCATGCGATAATGAAGCCAATCACCCGCTGGTATTAATCCATGGCGTCAGGATGAGTCATGCTACTGATGGTAAATTTGATTTCGCCAACCTGAGAATGGAGTCGATATAAACTAGCGAGTTCTTAATGGGGCCGTAGCCAGCTTTCTATGGTGGTTATGCTGTTGCGGGAGTGATTTAATATTAGCACAAAAAATGTGTGGTGATTTCTGCGGGTATATCGCAGGATTTTGGCGAATCAGCCTCAGGTATTATAGCTTGCTAGAAATGATTAGCCGGTAATAAAAGAGCCTGGAACAGGCGTTTGAATTTCCTGATATTCAACTTTTGATACCTGAGCCATCTCAGGCCCATGATCTAACCATGTAAGTAGTTGTCTGACATTTTCTTCTGTACCACAGGCGAGAACCTCAACTCGTCCATCTGTCAGATTAATTGCATGTCCCGTTATACCCAGTTTTTGTGCTTGTTGCCGCGTAGACTGGCGAAAAAATACACCCTGAACTCGGCCGGATACCATTACTTTCACACATATTTTATTCATATTCCAATTCTTATCGTAATTTTCTCTTTAATCAATTATTGCACTAAAACATGTGTATCAATACTAAAAATTAGCCCAATTCTTAAGGGTAATCAGCTATAGTCCCGCCATGCAAAATACCTGTTTTTCTAAAATCTAGAAGCCTGTTAAGTTTAGGTGATCGTAGCGAGGGAATGACATTTTGAGACCAATATTTCGATCATTTGAGGCGAATAGTAAGCCTATTTAACGAAAATGATCGGATTGTTGGCCAAAATGCCTTTTCTACAGTAGATGCATCCTAAATCTGACAGGCTCATGGGTTGAACTAAATATTGTGGCCGAAGGTGTAGAGAATGAGCAGCAACTCAATCATCTGAGAGAACTAGCTGTGATGAATATCAGGGCTATATGGGTCTTTATCCAGATAAACTGGCTTAATCAGGCCGCGGTAATCTGGTTTTTTTGTGCTTCCGAGGCCACTCAATGTACACCAAGCATGCAGCAAAAAATACCCACAGCATCACTAGCACCATGCACTTCTATGGATGGAACGCATGCTTGAGCGAAAGATACGCATAACTGATACCAGTACCATCGCCAATCTGGAATGTATCATCGCCTTTTTTGTATCCACTACTATACTGATTCTGGCAGGACTGGTAACCGTTCTGGTTCCTACTGAACAAGCCATTAATGAGATATCGGATATCCCTTTGCCAGTAATTCAACCACCGATGAATGAGAGATGAAGTTACTGTTACTGGTTATTATCTTCAGCTATGTATTTTTCAAGTTTATCTGGAGTTTGCGACAATATGGTATTACCTCAATCATGATAAGTGGGTCACCAATGCCCGTAGACAATATCAACGACCAGGCTCGAATCTCATTTGCTAAGCGAAATACCCGTATGTTATCGCTGGCAGCAAACAATCTTAACTCGGGATTAAGAACCTATTACTTCAGTCTCAGCGTACCTGGATGTTTATAAACCCCTGGATATTCATCTGCATTAGCGCGATGATTATCTGGTTGTTATACTGACGTGAATTCAAATCCAGAACTCTGGATGAATTAAGTGTCAGCAAGGCTGAACCTGAAAAATAGCTAAGCAGAATAGCTGTTTATTTGATAAAATCCTGCAGAAATAAAGCGTAAAAAACGGGGTGTAGCTCAGTCTGGTAGAGCACTGTCTTCGGGAGGCAGGGGCCGGAGGTTCAAATCCTCTCACCCCGACCAGTTTAAAGAGCAAAGTAGTTTCAGTTATATCTAATCTAATCTAATCGAAGTCAAGATGAGAAGACGTGCCATGTAAGTTAGCTTCAGATCAATAGCTCAAGGATATACCCATAATAACAGGCACCACCAAGATCATTTAGCGATTACGATAAGAAGGGTGTAGAGAGAGATGGAGCGATGGCAAAAGCCTACCTTAGTGGGCTCTATAAAATTGAAGCAGGTTGGGGAGTATTTTAGGTGCAGCTATATAACGGTAAGTTGGGCTGTAAATGTTTATAATACCTTACATTTAACTGTAATAAATAAGTATTGGGTCCCCAGAATCCTACACCTTAAAAACATGAATTGATCAGAGTTCCCCTAATCAATAGTAAGTCTAATATCTGCCGACTGTACTCATTTAAGGTTTATTAATGATTGATTACCGAGTCATCCATATTCAGAAGTTGTCGGTCACTTAGGAGTCCTTGTGCCGCCATTTATTACAGGTCCCTGGGAGCTATAGAATCTTGACTGGATTTCAGAGAATGATATTGGCAGATAGGTCTTTGTATACTTCTTTTACCCTCTATTGGTCATCTGAAGATCCATTTTTACAGTTCAGGTATTTTATCTAACCAGGCCTGAAAATATGTAGATCGAACTATATGATTTGTATTTTCAGGCCAACGTCGCAGAATTTCATGCTTAATTTGGTTTAGACGGTAGAGTGTTTCACGAGCCATGGACTCCATTTCCATAAGTTCATCCCTTGAGTCTCCAAGTTGCTCAATTAGTGAGGGTGCCTCATCAGGTTTTATACCTGAGCTGGAAATTTGTAAACATAAAGCATTGATCTGATTTTGCGCGAACTTAAATGCGGCCGATTTTTGATCGACCTGACTGGAAACTGATTCATTAAAAAACTTATAAATATTTAAAATTACTGCCCAGTTATCGCGTAGTTGCTCTTTGTTTAATGTCTCCGTCGGACTGTCGAGGGTTTGCTGTTGTTTAAATAATGCGACCATTATCTTGATCAGCGACGCGTCCAACTTCCCTCTATTGGTTTTGATACTGATAATGAGTTGATTCCAATCAGGGGTGCTCTTACTTTGTTCAAGTAGAGCTACAGAAATGTCGGCAACGGCTAGAACTCTGCCATAGAGACTTAACTCGGAAATACCGCGGGGGTATCCTGAACCATCCAGCCTTTCATGATGCTCAAAAACAGCGAGTGATACTTCGGGTTTATATTCTGGGAACTCTTGCAGAATCAGATGAATTATTATGGGGTGTGAGTAGATCTGGCGCCTGAGCTCTGGCGTTAGCCGGGTTTGTCGATCTGTCAGTGTGGGGTCAATATGCATTTCTCCAAGGTCATGAAAAAGACCTGCAGTAGCTAATTTAATTAATTGATCTTCAGCCAGTGATTTTTCAGTACCGAGGAAGAGAGATGCCAGTGAGGTGCAGATTGAATGTCGAAACTTTTCTGGCGCCTGAGAACGAGTGATGGTCAACTTATTAGACATGGTACAATTTAATGGTATTTTTTTGAAAATACGAACTGCAAGTTTTGGGTCACTTAATGTACGGGCAAAAAAACCAATGTTGAAATCGGAATCTATCAATTTCTCAAATTCTTCAACGAGAGTGATATTAGATACGCTATTTTCAATTTTTAAACTGTTATCTATTGGTTTTAAAAGTTTATTTTTGAGAAGTTTCTGATACACGCTTTGGTTGATTTTCGCGCCGGAAGCTAACAGTTTTACTCCTCTTTCATTGTATATGTCTTCGGTCGTTGAAATATTTAAAGACTCTGATGCGCCTATCAGATTTTTGATGTAGTTATGACTATCCTGTTCGGACATTAGATTACCTGTATCACTAGTCGTAGTAATTATTCAATTATGGGTGGTCGGTAATACTAACTAGCCTAAAAAATACTATAGTCTAAGTTCACGCCAAGAAATTTAATGTGACGAAGTGGCAATAGGAGAGCGATTTATAAGTATTTAAAAAGTATAATCCGCCATTTTATGCCTCCGCCTATCTCATTATAATTTTGCTATTTAAAGATGTCCATCTAATCAAAACTAACTAGATTCATGTGTCTCCCCTTATCTGTAGTTACCTACAAGCTATAGGGAATGACTCAGATGGGTCGTCCTGATCCAATACAGTTATTATCACGCGGAATATTTCAAATTTGATCTCTATTAAAAATGAATTCCATTATTGAATGCTCTTTATATTTAGCGCTAAATAATCACCAGCTAAATAGCTTCCAGTTTAGTAATAAGTGAGCGGAATGCCTCACAATGACCATCGATTAGCTCATAGGGAAACATAAAGACCGGATCAATATTTGGCACTGCTCTCTTTAGCTGAAAATAGTAATCGATAATCGCTTCACTTGAGTTGTTCTCTGCACCGAAACCAGCTAAATCCACTATTCCTATGGTTTTCCTGATATCCTTAGTAAAGGCGATCATGTCGACAACCTTCAAAGGGTCTCCAACGACAATGTCTGTACGAATATCTATACTTTGTGTCTGTATGCGCCTCAGAGCCTCCTTTGTTCCGCGTTGGCCTGAACTATTTAACGCAAACTTTAACAGGCTTAGAAATAGCGATACATTCTCATCACTAACCGCACTTTGTTCTGAATCACTATTTTGCTGCTGTCGCAACAATGCTTGCGAAAGATAGTGGGTAATATTTGATCGCCTATGCTCTAACTGTTCAAAATTGCGGTGAAGAAAGTGAAAAGCTTTCTTTTTGGGCCTGCTCATGAGTACATTAAGCTCACCTTTGCGCTTGTCTTCATCGTCACCCTGCGAAAATGCAGCGAGATTATAACGAGTGACATCCCATAGATAGAAGATATAATCTCGCTCCTTTCCTTGCAGTGCGGCGCCGGCTCCGTCAAGCAAAACTTCACCACGTTTTAGCTTATTCAGAAGTTTGTCTTTTACGTGCTTGATATAGGGTTCATTTTTCATCAAAAAATAACATAGTGCGACATCGGTATCTATGTTGATCTTCTTGCCGCTAGTTGTTTCAATCTCTGCAATGGAGCGCTCTACGTAATCCATAAAGCGATCTATCATTTGTGTTTCGATGCCTTTAAATTTTCCGCTGGTTGCTTTTTTTGACGTTTCAACCTGAAACTCACTGGTATCCACCACTACAGGGCAGGGATGTTCCGGCAATCGCCACTGCATAACCTTCAGTTCATCCTCATAAACATATTTATTCGAAAACTCTATAATCTCTGGTGGACAACGGTAGTGCTCATCTAGCATTACCGAAGCCTGCTTTATAGATTTAACTAAGGCAAATATATGAGACCCGCCGCCTTTAAATCCGCGCGCTTGTGTAGATCTTAAGTGTTCGTCCAGTTCATGGTCTTTAAATAGATAGTCGTCAGTACTCGAATTCTTTTGTAATACGGTCTGTTTGTCATCACCGACAACCAGGAGTTTTTTTGCTCGAAAAAGCAATGACATGGCATCATCAACTCGACACTGTGTCGCTTCGTCAATAATGACCAAATCGAAGGATTGTTCTTTACAGGGCAGCAAAAAAGGTACTACCTGTTTGCGTACAATCCAGATTGGAAATGTTTCGTAAAGAGCTTCTTTAAACTCATCAAAAACTGCTCCGCTTTTTGGTATCGAAGAAAATTGCTTTAGATCCTCTATTAGAGCCATGATTCGAGTCGAGGCATCGGTTCCGCTACTGTGCTTAGTTGTTGTAGCGTGTTGTGCTATTTCATGTAAACAAGCAACTAAACGCTCGTAAACTAATTGGTCTCGCTGCTCATACACCTTGGCTATTTTTTCCAGATCACTTTGAATTGAAGTGTGTGTGTTGCTTGCTGCACTGTTAAAATTTCTAGATACGCTGAAAAACAATGCCAGGGCCTGATTAGGACGATCATTAAGCCGAATGGATTCGTGGATCTCTCTTAACAATTTCCATAAATCAGCTGAGCAGCTTTTGGAGAATTTCAGTATTTGGACCTGATTGTTCACCATCTCTAATAAAAGCTGAGCCTGCCTTTGCAGTTCACTGCGAAATCCTATGCGTAATTTCTGTTCTACGCGTGTTAAGACTCTCCTGGATTTTAGGAGCTGTTCTTCAAATACTGTTTCAAGGTGGCGAATCAATTCGTGTCGCATAGATGTTCCGAGTAATTCGAGAAAATCCTCTTTAGACTCGATCATAGATTTTGATAGTTTCGAGAGAATCGAAATATCACCTTTTAAGATTGAAATGTCTTCGTTTGTGCGAGATGGATCAGCGTTTACCGATGAAAGATTGAAGTAACTGTAACACTGCTCCATGTTAGCTTTAATGAGTTGTCTTCGGTTGTTGATAAAGTTAGAGATCAAGGTGCGATGTTTATTTTTAGAGTCGAGCAGTATTTCTAAAAACTCAACTAGACTGGAAGTATTTGTCTGAAATTCATACTTGTGAGGCTCAATATTTTCAAAAGGTAGGTCACTGCCCATATGGAGAGACAGTTTATTATTAATAGTGGCGTCCAATTGAGCTAATTGTTGATCTAAAGTCTGAAGTTTTTTTTCAATGTTTTCACGGATGTTTATCGTACCCACGTTACTGGTTTTAAGGGGTTTAACCAGTTTATCGAGTACCTCAGTTAGATTGGTATTATTAACATCTATTTCATCAACTATTTTGATAGCGTTGAATAGCAGATCGTTATGACTCCTACCGCTAGAGTGTCCATTGCGCTCGCTCGAAAGATATTGCTGAATCTTTTCTACTAAAGCTTCTATTGCACCTTTTTGATCACTAACAATGAGTGCACGTTTTTTATTGCAAATACACTGAAGCAATAAATTCATTATTGTGTGTGTTTTGCCTGTACCCGGTGGCCCCTCAAGCAGCAGCAGGTCATGGCATTGAAGTCGTTCAAATAGTTTACGTGTGCTTTGCGGTAGTCTGCCGGGGACCCACGTCAGATCATCTAACCAGGTATCATTATGTGTCTTAGCTGTAAGTTCAGGTGTCAAAAATCTGCCTAATAAAGAATCGTAAAATCGATTCATCTTTTGATGGGCAATATGATGAATGCGATCAAGATCGTGTTCGAGCGCCTGATCGATCGGTGCTTGTAGCTTGGGGGCGCGATATAAATTAACACTGAACAAATCACATTCAACACCATTGAACTTAAGACCACCAAGTATTCCTCCTAAGCCATTTTCGTCGGCGTAGCCAAATAAAATCTCGCGTGTTCTATCAAAAATATCATCCTTGACAGGAAGATGTCGGGTCAGGCTGATGCGATCGTTGAGTTGATCAACACTAATATGCTGTGCTAGTAAAGTATTGAAAAAATCGTCAATGGGGTCGATACCCGTCCGCTTATTAGAAAATTTTTCTACCAGATGAGCTAGTGCCAGGTGATTTAAATATATACGACCGTCTTCTGTAGATTCAAGATGTATGCCACGCCCAGACTCGCGAATGCGAATGCGTATATAGTAGAGTGGAAATTGAAAAGTTTTAAGTGTCTTTTTTATGGTAAACAAACTATCTACAATTTCAAAACCGAGGTAAAAATCGCTGGTTCGGTCGCCGATAAACTGGCTTCTAAACTCACTGGAACGCTGTGCATCTAGCTCGAAGTAAAATCGACCTTCATTAAAGGCTTTTATTTCCTGCGTTGTTAAGGGAATAGAATACTGTAATAAGGGCGCTTTACTTTTTGAGTCTTGTGAATTTTCACTTTCTTCCTTCAGGCCGAGTAGGACTTTCCTGTCACCAAAAATTTCAGCGTAATCAACTCTGATGTCTTTTTCATGAAAACGCTCTCCTAACTTGGGCTGATAGTAATCCCCTCCAGCCTTTGACTTAGTTGATGGGTTATTCTGGGGTGGCGAGGATGGTGCTTTACTGATTGCATTTTTTTCATTACTGGATAGCTTCTCGGCCAGGTTCGGGCGATAATTCGTAATCCTTTGCAGTACATCCTTGCGCAAAGAAAGATCGCTAGTAATACTTTTGCTACCCTTCACAAAACTGAATTGAAATAACTTGTGATAGGAAATAATGCTTTCTAGAACGTCGTTAGGATGTGCAAGTGCGCTGTTATAAAGAAGTGCATCCAGGGCATTAAGACTGCGTCGGCCAACAGTGATGTAACCAGAAGACCCAGAACGTTGTTCAATATCCTGAATAATAAGATTATCCAAATCCATTCGTGATGATTTAAAATAAAAGTATTCGTGATTGGAAAAATTTACAGATCGCTCAAGCGGCGTGAGTGATTTAGCCGTTTTCTGTTCAATATATATTTCCCTTACACAAGCGCGAAATTTACCAAACACAAAACGGGGAACAAAAATTTTTCGCTTTTCACTGGTGTTTTCCAGGGCATAGACATAAAAACCATGATCATTTTTTATACAACTGATACGAAATATGTTTTTTCTGTCAGCGCGTTTAGTAAGACTCTTTGGTTTGGTTCTGTGCTTAAAAAGTTTATATATCATTTATCTAACCAGCAAAGAAACGCGTCGATTTCTAGCGCGTGCGTCCCTAAGTTCTTTACCTCGCATACCCTTGGTGTCTACCACAGGTCGCGTGTCGGCATAACCAATTACACGGAGTCTGTTTGAGGAAAACCCGAGATGCATTAAATGAAGAATGACGCTACTAGCGCGCTTACCGCTCAGGCTCCAATTGGTTACAGTTTCGCCATCGATTATTCTGTAGTAGGCGACGTCATCGGTATGACCTTCGACATCTATAAGATAATCCGTAGCAAGGATTACTTTGAGTAATGGGTTGATGGTGTTAAGTACGTCGTTCTTAATTACTGATTTACCTTGATCAAAAAAAATGTTGGTATCCAGATCAAGGCGTACACCATCGCTATCCGAGTGAACTGATGCACCGGGCACACCCGGTTGTCCTTTAATGATTTTATCGAGTGATTCTGTCAACTCAGCTAATGTATCCTTATTACTGCCACTCATCGCACTTCTAATCATTTCGAACGAGCCTACTTCTATATTACTCATAGTCAGTAGCATCACGAAAAATACACATAGAATTACCATTAAGTCGCCGAAGCTTATGTAAAAAGCATCTAGCCCCTCGTCGTGTTTTTCTGTTGTTAATTCGTCAAGATTCATTTAGCAGATTCCAGTTTGACATTCATTGTCACTGGATTTAGACGCCTGTTTTCTCTTTGTAAAAGGATATTAACTCGATTCATGAGCAACTTATGCGTTTCGACATAAAGTGTATTGTGATTTTCTAAACGACCGGCAAGTGGAGTAAATATCAGGGAGCCCAGGATCGAGCCGAAGGCAGTCGTCATCAGTGCCAGTGACATGGCGGGGCCTATCATTGACGGATCATTTAAGGACTGCAAAACTTCAATCAAACCAATGACTGTACCAAGAAGGCCTAAGGACGGAGCAATTTTTGCTCCTTTGTTTAGTAAAGAGACTGTGACTTTTTGTGTTAAATAAATACTAGCGACTTTATTTGCGATTAATTCCTCAATTTCTTCATAGAATAATTTTTCTTTTGCCATATGTACAATGTCATTGAGCAATTCGCCAGTAATCTCATCACCTGTGCGTAAACTAAATATGCTATCTCCTGTAATAATAATTTCATCTAGCTCGTTAATCTGTGCAGTCACCGCATTGATTGGATTAATAAAAATAGAGCGAAAAGTGTGAGTTATTACCTGTAAAAATACGGCAAAATTAAACTGAAAAAGAAGGCACGCGAAGGTTCCGCCTAATACAAAGAAAAAGCTACGCAAATCTTTATATAATATCTCACTAGCTTGACCGTTTTCGGCACTGAATCCCACAGCAGTCATAAGCGCCGCTATAAGCAGACAGGTGCTAACTAAAACCGATATAGGATCAATAATGTTTTTAGGTGGAGATAGATATTTATTTTCTTTCAGGCCATTCATACAAGCTTCTCACAGTCGTTCTTTTTTAATCAGTAGATGTTGGTTTATCAATATTCGCCAGCTGATTTCGTCCTATGTCATATACCACTAGCTGCTCTTGTATTCCTCTTTTGTAGACACTCGTATCAGTACCGGGAAGCACAGAAAATCGGACGATGTAACCATCTACTACGGATATCAGTATTTTCATTCCTCGCCGCAAGGATTTAATAGTTGCCTGCTCCATTGGATTGACGGCCATTATTTGAAAATCGTTTCGCTTTGAGTCACGAGCCTTAAAAGTATCGTCCTCAACATAAAGAAGATCTGCTGTTCTTTTTTCCAGGTTTGCCATTTCAGCGTTGTCAAAAAATAATATACCAATTGGGATGTTATCGTCTTCATCAAAGGTAATAAGACAACGTGATTTAAAACTCGGAACACGATCAAGCATGTGGGTTGGAATATCAATTAATTTTTTTAGTGATTTAACCTTTACGATACGCCGTTTTAGATCAACGTGTTCTACGCGACATATTTTAGTATTCGCCGGAAGCAAATCCGATGAGTTATTAGCAATCGCAGCCTGGCTGGCAGCCATTTTTTCGGCAATAAGCTGGTCAGTCAACAGACTTACCTGTTGCATTAGGGATTTGTTTTCAGAGGTAAGTTTCTCTACTACTTTCGCTAATGATTTATTCGATTTTAATTCTTCACTATGCCCCTTTTGCAGAAGTTCAGGGCCATATTTTTGCGATTGATGCCTGGCGATTTCGTTGTAAAAGCTTTGCAGGATGGTCCCGATACGATTTTTTTCAGGCAATTCGAAGCGGACACATGGCAAATATTCACTCACGTCTAATTCAGTCGAATTAGATGACGGATTTTCGGTGGCTTTTGCACGAATTGAGAACACAAAACTATCCAGGCAAGATAAAATATTTTCCAGATTTGCTACAAAGCCATGGGCTTCAAGTACAGTGCATATCGTTGTGACAGGATTTGAAAATAAGACTTTATCAATGGTTACGTAGAAAAACTTCTGATTTGTTTCATATTCCACGGCTGATAGATCGAGATTGAGTGACGCCTTACTTAGATTCGCCTCACTTGATTGCGATATGACTGTTAGTTTCTCTTTATCAAAAAAGACCATTGTTTAATTCTTGCTCATTTTAGCTATGAAAAAATTATGAAATCCATTTATCTCACTTTCACTTGCGTTAATATTTGCAGCCGCGCTTTATAATTTTGTCAAATGATCTCGTCATAGCACGTATCACAGAACAGCTGCAACAAACAGTCTTAAAACTATCGGCGAAGCATCAGTAAATCAAGAGAATCGAGTGTCCTGTGAGAAATTTTGCAAAATATGTCATCTACCAAAGTAATTATTTCAATCTCAAAAGATCTTTGGTAGCTGTCTTAAAAACGGTTAGTTAGATTAAATGCGACTTCATTTTATGGAAAAGATAGCGCCTCAGCTTCTTGAATAACAATAAACTAAAAATTATATTGTATTGTTGTAATCATTCTTATTGCCTTTCACGAATTGTTTGCTGGAACTGCGTTTTAGTGTAGTAGTTTTTTGTCTACTGAGGATCAGTTCTCTTTATTAATTTAAAAAATACAAACAAAATACGTAGAGGACTGCGCGGATAGCGACGTAACGATCAGCGTAGTCCTCTGGGTATTTTGTCTTAGAGTTGCTATGTCTGTATTACCTCGCCTTGCCGAGGCCTATGAGAGAAGCCCTTAGCGAAACATTATTATCTGTGCGGACAAACACCGCCAGTGCTATGGCAGCAAATCCGCAACAGGAGTGTAAGAGATGTACTGTATTGACAAAGTTAAACGTATGCCAGAAGGCGAGCGTCAGGCTTGTCAAATCTTTTGCCTGCCTGAGCGATCTACGGCTCTTGCAAAAATCAGGTTTCTGATAATTATATTAATTGTTATGAATGGCATGTTCGATCGGGGGTGTCTGTAGACAATAGCAGATGGAGTGTCTAAATGATTTCGTATAATACCAGGTCACATCCCCGCTTATATTATTTAAACTTTGATTTCCAACTGATTTACATATTAAGTGGCTGTGGCGAGGATAATGTAGTACCCAGCGACACTGATCCGGCACCGATCCCAACAGGAGTTCCAACACTGACCAATCAGCTGCCGAGGGCCCGGATCACTGCACACGGGAACTCCATCTCTGGACAGATGGTCACCCTGTATGGCTTCTTCTCTGAGTTGTCGCGGTTGAACCATGAAAATCCAGAATAATATTTTTGGTTACTCTGACTGGAAGTGGAACAGGCCATCTAATGCCTGGTATTCAATCTATGTTTGGGATCATTATGCCTATACTTTGGATTCCGATTCAGAAAGTACTTGCTAAGTAATAAGACTTTGATACAGGTCAGTGTGTTTTGATGCCAGATTTGGATGATGTTTAGTTTTTGAGATTTGAGTGGAAGATTTGAGCAGGTGTCCTGTCAAGTTTAGTGGTGTAGTTTGTGAGTGGGCGGTTTGGTGGCTTACTTAGTTTTTTAGCGCTTAGTTATCCAGGGTGATAAATATGTTTAAGAATTATTTGTTAATTTATGAACTTAAAGGCTTTACTCCTAAGTTCAGTATTCAGTTTAAATTCATTTTTGCCACTCTACTAGGTGGATTTCTAATTTACGGTAAAGCCGTTGCGGATTGGGAGACAGTTATCGATGGCGATTCGTTCAACAGTTACCAAAATTTTGAGTCAACCTGGAATTATCAATACCCCTGGGGGTCGGACCATAACGGCACCGCCAGAATGTATGGTAGTTCATCCGATCACAATCACACTTACCTGAATAATGGCACCCTTACACTAAAAGCATCAAAAATCAGCTGGAACGAAGGAAACAGCGGCTCTGACCCTTATTTGCCTATTCACTACCACTCAGGTGCCGTTCACGCAAAGCACAAAGTTGTAATCAACGATAAATATCCCAACTATGAAATCAAAGCACGCATACAGGCGCCATCATCTCGAGGTACCTGGCCTGCCTTCTGGATGGCGGGTGTGGATAGCTGGCCACCCGAAAGCGACATCATGGAATTCAAAGGGAGTAATGAGAACTGGCAGAACACCTATACTGGTAGCTGGCAGAATAAAAAGACCCGCGTTTCGAACCCAGGAAACTGGCATACGTATCGTATATGGATGAGCAAGAAAAATGATACAGATGTTAATATTCACTATTACATTGATGGCCAGTGGCAGGCTCAACACGTCGCTAATTTCGTCAATAAACCCATGTGGATAATTCTCAATCTACAAATGGAAGGCTCATCTGGTAATCCAGGCCCGAATAGCGATACCCACATGCTCGTGGATTGGGTATATGTCGGTCGTAGCGTGCAAGAGAGTGCTTCGCTATCTGACTACGCTTTCTGTGCTAACGAGTGGGAAACCTGTGTTTTTTCAGGCACCCGAGACGTAGCATACGGCGCAGATGGAAAGTTTTATCATCAAACTGCAACCAACAGTATCAGCTGTAATAACGAAACGTTTGGGGATCCTATTCGCGGTACCAGAAAAGCATGCTACGTTTCCATGACTCCCTCTTACAAATCCATGTCGTTATCCGATGTGTCTACACCCAACAAATTAAGTTGTACTACAGGTAGTATTGATAGCTGGGAGAACGGATTTATACTAAATAACTTTACTGTCACCAATAACAGTGACGCCATTGTTAGAAATTGGTCAGCCGATCTAGTATTTGGTCGTTCCGTAACAATTACCAATGCCTGGGGAGTCACTATATCAGGTACAGGAGACAAACTAACCGGAACCAATGTTGACTACAATGGTTATCTTGAACCTGGGCAAAGTGCAACCTTTAGCATGCAGGGTATATCGAGCTCATCAGTCGACATGCCAGCCTGCAGCGCTGAATAGTTAGTCACCTTGACAGCCCCAAAGCAACCAATTTATTACAATCCATTCTGGAGACAGAAATGGGCTAATAGTAACTATTGATCCGGCGATGCACCGTCCTTTCAACCTGGAATCCGCAGTTGGACGAGTTGAAGTGCGTTTGAAGTGGTATAGATCAAGGCGTGACGACGCGGAATAGCCAGCTATTCCAGGGAGTTACAAAGCTTCCGCATCCTGCTCACGCCCCTTACCTATGTCCCTATAGGCAACGTGTCCCTATAGGCAACGTAGAGATACGCCGCCTCAAACGTGCAATTAAGCTCGTAGTGGGATTCACCTGCTGGGTTTTCAGGATGGCTGCTGTTATTTCGCGAATGCATGGACGTAGGTGGTAGGGCGAAGCACGACTCCAGGGAGGGAGGAGGTAGGGCGAAGCAGGATGCCTGAGCCGAGGAAGCCAGAGCTGATGCATAGGAGCGTGAATAGATAAACCGACTGTTATGCCCTACGAAACAGTGGGTTACCATCCAACCCGGGCGGTCAACTGCGGAATCTTGGTTCAAAGTGCAACCTTGCGGGGATGGAAAGACGGGCCTCCCTCCGCTCCCACAGTTTCGTTATCACAGGTGCAATATCTGGCTGTCCTAAAATGTGTTTTCAACCACATCAATGCAGTGTTTTGCGGGCATTTACAATCGCTGATCCAGTTATTGACGTATCATGTACGTTCCACAGCCCCACTTCCAGAGAGTAAGGAGCAGCAAGTTTTGCATCCTCCAAACGCTTTGCGTTTTTATGGTAGACCCTGATACTTTGAAGGTCAGGACGTATCGCATTTTTAGCAATACTTCTGTAGTCTGGATTAAGCACCGTTAAGTGTTCATTATAATTCCAATCATAACGATCTAAAGCTTTGCATTGCCACAGCTCAAATTTAACATCAACAGAATCGCCTTTTCTTGCGCCCATTACTGTCACGTTACTTTGTAGCTGAAATCCTCGTAGAGAAGTAAATAAATCACGTTCCTGATCACTTCCTCTAAGCTGAATTTGTGCAATCTCGGTTATCGTTCCTCCAATTTCTACAAGGCTGTGGTAAGTCATGGAAATCTTTCCTGCGCCATTCCACCGACCGTCTTGTAGACGAGGAACGAGACCTGCCCACTTTTCTTCCTTTCCTATACGGGCTTTTTCCTCACTTAAAAATACTCGACGGTGATAACTCTCCGCAGCCTTTACTTTTTTGTGATTTATTAGATAAAGAGGTGCAGCAAATTGTATCAATGCCTTAGGGTCACGATTGTTGATATATGCTTGTAAAAATTTCGAAGAGAGAGGTACGTTGCCATTTAATTTCCGCTCTCCAACCTTTGCAGCAAGCCGTTTATACCAAGCTGCCACTTCGGTTACACTGTAATTTGCCAATATATCACTCATCTCTAGTCCTCCCTATTTATCAATTATGGAATTATAAGCCTGGTGTAGACGAGTGCTAACCTCTAATACATCGAAAGTTGCAGCCTCTCCCTTGGCACCGCCTTGCATTATGTGAACATTAATGTCAAAGCGCTCATCTTTAGTTGTAGAAACTAAACCAAAGCTACTTCCTCCAGGACCAAAAAACGGTGTTGTAGTTTGTGAGCGGGAGCCCACATTTGGGAACCTCTTGGCTCGTTCAGCCAAAGGTGTTAAGAGCATTGAGCGTTCATATTCAGGGATATCTAAGAGTGTCCCTGCTGGGCCAACTTCAACCGCAACAGATAGGATGTAATCAGGATCGCTGGCAGGAGGCTGATAGACGAATATATAAACTATTTTAGATCCTTCCAAATTAGTTGAAAGCTCACCAGACCCAATGATGGATTGAAAAAAATTTTTTGTAATAACTTTATTCCAAAGACTAACTTCTTCCGAATCGAAATTTTCACTGGAATTGCTCATCGCACATGATGACAGCATCAACAACAAAACCGTTACTTTGACAACCGATGATGTGATTTTGAAAAAATACATTTATAGTTCCTCCTTACATTATGCACTTCGTGTTCCGACTGAATAGCGATTTGAGCCTAATGAGTCTTTTATTAACTATTTTCCTGATATCCGACTCGTCAATCGAAATGCAGAGCATATCGTTCAATGGCTCACGTTTACTGGTCACAGCTCTAAACTGACTGACTGGCAATTTCGTCAACAGGTGGATGCCCTGAGATTGCTGTTTTCTCATTACTTGAAACAAGCCTGGGCCACGGATTTCGATTGGACCTTCTGGTTGAGAGGCGCTATTCGACTTGAAGACAACCATGCCTCGATAGCCTGAACCTATGAAATGATTGAAAAAGCCGTAGATGGCCCTGAAGGCTACTTTGCGCAAACATTTCCAGACATTTTCAGGCAATTTTTGGTAGCCGTTCGAGTTCCAGACTACGTTGCCAATACTGAAAAAAGTTATCTTGGTTGGATTAATCGCTTCCTTCGTTATCATAATGGGTGTCATCCTTTCAAATTAGCCGAGCCCGAGGTAGCTGCCTTTTTAGAACATTTGGTGTTAAAACGCAAGGTTTCGGGATCAACCCAATCTCAAGCACTCAATGCAATTGTTTTCTTTTTTAACAAAGTTATCGAAAGACCGCCAGGTCAAATTGAAAGCTATCAACGCCCCAATCTTCCAAAAAGAATCCCTACAGTACTAAACCCAGAAGATATCGCTCCTTTATTTGCCTATATATCGGGATTAAATGGCTTGATGATTAAACTGATGTACGGCACTGGAATGAGGGTCATTGCTAATTAAAGACCCACCAATTGAAAAGCAAATTAATCTTAAGCTATTCAGCTACGGCTTCAGTCAAAAGATAGTGGTGTTAAGAAGAAATCCCTGATTTGTTTATCTGTATTGTGTTGTGTTCATTGAATGGTTTCTCAAGACAAAATGACCCTGCAACCTGTGATACAAGGTTGGAGCTTGAAAGAATTTTCAGGGGAGGAGTTATTTATCAGGAAAAATTTCAGCGCAACGTTTCACACCGTGCACCCAGTTTTTTCAGTTATTTTTCACTGTTGAGGTCAGTTTAGTAATTACTGCGATCTGACCCCGTTTTTCCACAATATTGCTTTTCAGTCCTGGCCATCGTGGAGAAGAACAAACTGCAATTACATGTCAGCAGTATATCCATGCCGGTGAAAAAAACGTTGTAACTCCTGTGGTTTGGGGGCTACCCCGGTAAATGTTTTGACATATTCGGCAATACGCTTCATGCGCACAGCAAGGGGTTCTCTGGTTTGCATGGAGATATATCCAATCTGCACCAGGTAGATGGTACGGGCATGGACACCCGCCTCCATCTCACCATAGCCATAGCGTGTAAACATATTTTTCAGGGCCTGTAGGCGTTGTTTATCGGCCTTCTGCACTTCTTTCAGAATTTCCGCTGAGTGTAGTGCCCAGCTACGTATGGCAAATTCGAACTTATCATCGAAGAGATCGCGATCCATCCAGCAGTCAAAGATATTCAGCGTCGCCTCGGTAATTGACTCAGAATAAGCCTCGGATTGCTTTACGATACTGCCGGTATTTTTTTCCTTCCAGGATACTAATAAAGCGCTTAACAGTGCTTCTCTATCAGTAAAGAACCAGTAAAAACTGGTGCGTGACAGCTTGAGCTTTTTTGCCAGGGTCGCGATTTTTACCGCCTCCACACCAGATTCCAGCAGAATCTCGATGGCTGCTTCAAACCAGACCTCAGGCGAACCACGCCAACCGGTTGAATTTTTTAATGGTCTCTTCATTCTCTTGTTCATGCTTAATCCGTAACCAAATAGTATATAAGCGTCAACCAGGAGTACAGAAATGTATTTTAAATTGACACCACTGTACACTATGTTTTAGGGTAAGCATAAATTGCCATTCAGGCAGGTCCTAACTAAATCGGAACGTAATCATGTCTAGCGATCCTCTGTTACAACCTTATCAGCTCAAGCACTTAAAGCTTCGAAACCGCATTATCGTCACCTCTCACGAACCGGCTTACCCGGAAGATGGTATGCCTAAGGGGCGTTACCGTGCTTACCACGTTGAACGTGCAAAAGGGGGTATCGCCATGACCATGACCGCAGGTTCAGCCGCTGTGTCGAAAGACAGTCCGCCGGTGTTTAACAATCTGCTGGTTTATAAAGATGAAGTCGTACCCTATATGAAGGATCTGACCGACGCGGTGCATGAACAGGGCGCTGCGATCATGATCCAGCTAACACATCTGGGGCGGCGTACACGCTGGGACAAGAGTAACTGGTTGCCGGTGGTATCACCGTCTCACAACCGAGAGGCTGCGCACCGTGCCTTTCCGAAAAAGATGGAAGACTGGGATATCGAGCGCATTATTAAGGATTACGCTGACGCTGCTGAACGCATGCAGGCGGGCGGTATGGATGGTATCGAGCTGCAGGCCTATGGTCATCTTATGGATCAGTTCTGGTCACCTTTGACCAATGAGCTGGAAGGGCCCTATGGCGGTTCGCTGGATAATCGATTACGTTTTACCTTTGATGTGCTGACCGAAATCCGTAAACGTGTCGGCCCCGATTTTATTGTGGGTCTGCGTTATACGGGTGACGAGATGCTTGAGCACGGCCTGAATCAGCAGGATGGGCTGGAAATTTCCCGACGCCTGAAAGAAAGTGGCATGGTCGATTTCCTCAATGTAGTACGTGGTCATATCGACACCGATGCTGCCTTAACCGACATCATTCCGATTCAGGGGATGGCCAATAATCCGCATCTGGATTTCGCGGGTGAAATACGCGCTGCAGTGAATTTTCCGGTGTTTCATGCCGCGAAAATTCCGGATGTCGCGACCGCGCGTTATGCAATTGAATCAGGTAAGGTTGACCTGGTCGGGATGACACGTGCACATATCGCCGATCCGCATCTGGTGCGCAAGATTATGGAAAAGCGAGAGGAGGAAATTCGCCCTTGCGTTGGCGCAAACTACTGCCTGGATCGTATCTACCAGGGAGGTTCAGCCTACTGCATCCATAATGCGGCCACCGGCCGTGAAGAAACCATGCCGCATGAAATCCCTAAGGCAAGCGAGCGTAAAAAAGTCGTCATTGTCGGCGCTGGACCTGGCGGTCTGGAGGCCGCTCGGGTCGCGGGTGAACGTGGCCACGATGTACTGGTTTTCGAAGCAGCAAAAGACCCGGGGGGGCAGGTGCGCCTGACTTCACAGAACGAACGCCGCAAGGAGATGATTTCCATCATCGATTGGCGCATGGCCCAGTGTGAGAAACTTGGCGTGCGTTTCGAGTTTTATACCTTTGCTGAAATGGATACTGTATTAGCTGAAAATGCCGATGTCGTTGTCATTGCCACCGGAGGACTACCGCATACCGAGGTACTGGCTAAAGGCAATGAGCATGTTATTTCTACCTGGGACATAATTTCCGGCGATGAAAAGCCGGGCAAAAATGTACTGATTTTTGATGACGCCGGTGACCATGCTGGTTTGCAGGCGGCAGAAGTCATTGCAAAAAACGGTGGCAGAGTGGAAATTATGTCACCGGACCGCTCGTTTGCGCCGGAAGTTATGGGTATGAACCTGGTGCCTTATATGCGCTCGCTACAAAAGCTGGATACCATCTTCACCGTGACCTATCGTCTACATGCGGTTGAAAAGCAGGGCGCGGATTTAATCGCCCAAATAGGCAGTGATTATGGTGGTATCGAGCAGCAACGCGTTTACGATCAAATCATTGTCAACCACGGCGTGATTCCGCTCGATGACCTGTATTTCGAACTGAAACCCCAATCGTCAAACCATGGCGAGATATCACATGATCAACTGCTTGAAGGCCAGGTTCAGTCAGTCGTGCGTAATCCTGAAGGCAGCTTTCAATTGTTCCGTATCGGTGATGCCGTTGCCACACGCAACACCCATGCGGCGATCTACGACGCATTGCGCCTGATGAAGGATATCTAAGCCAGTGGGGGCTCTATGAGTTATTTAGGTCCGATCCGGTATAAGCATGTTCAACTGCGGATTACAGGTTCAAACACGAGCTTCCCCCAATAGTGGCGGAGGAACATAGCCGCCACAAATAGGCTCAATCATCGAACAGACTGACAGCAGCGATTCGTCCCGCCAACGCTTACCGATGAACTGGAAACCTACAGGCAAGCCATCTTCAATACCGGCGGGCAGAACCACCACCGGGTTGCCGGTCAATGAAAAGGGCGTCACCATGCTCACCGTAGCTTCTAGATAGGGAACAGGACGATCATCAACGATCAGGGCTGGTGGTTTTCTGAAGCCGTCGAACCGGCAATGAGGATAGGCCACGATGGGTGCTACTGGGCAGAGCCAGGCATCCCAGTCCCCAAGGAATTGTTCCAACTCGCCAATCAACTGCTCCCGCAGGTTGAGAGCCTCGTTGTAGCGATGCCAATCAAAGGATAGACCACGCAGAAAATTGCGGGCGACAGGTTGCGAAGAGGGGGTGAACTTCCCTGCCAGGGAAAGCATCTTGCGCTGAAGCGTTGGCATACCCAGGCCAATTTCTGCACCGCCGATGATGCCGTAAGCGTACCATGCACGTTCGAAATCGAAATTTGGCGGATGACAACGCTCAACCTCAACCCCGTGCCGCTTCAGATTTTCCACGGTACGGGTCAGTGCTTTGCGGGTACGTTGGCACAGTGGCAGGCCACAGAAGTCATCCCACCAGGCGATCCGCAAAGGGCGTTGAACTTCAGCGGGAGTAAGAACTGGCAAGGGCGGCACTTCACTGTCTACCCCATCCGGTCCAGCCATGATGTTTAACCCAAGTTGCAGATCATCAACGTACCGTGCCAGCAGTCCAAAGGAAAGCATGTGGCGTACACTACGCGAACCCTCGGGTAGATGAGGAATGTGGCCGGTGCGGGGGATGCGGTTTTCCGTTGCCTTCAGCCCAGCTACGCCACAATAGGCGGCAGGGATGCGGATCGAGCCGCCGATGTCACTACAGGTATCCAGAAAGGAAAACCCCATGGCGACAGCCGCTGCACTGCCGCCGGAACTGCCTCCTGAGGTGAGAGACTGATTCCACGGATTATTGGTTGTCCCAAAAAGGGGACTCCAGCATTGAGGACTGGCTGCTAATTCCGGCAAGTTGGTTTTACCCAGAACAATGGCCCCGACAGCCTTGAGCCGGGCCACCACGGTGGCATCCTTGGCCGGGACATGATTGCTCAGGGGGGGATGGCTGCTGGTGGTGCGCAACCCCGCCGTTTCAAAAGCATCCTTGATTGAAACGGGGATGCCGTGCAGTGGAGGTAGGTTTTCAGTTTTCCTCAAGGTGTCGGCCTGTTGTGCCGCTGCCAGAGCGCCTGCCTCGTCCAGGGTTACAACGGCATTAATTGCCGGATTATGTCGATTGATACTTGCCAGGCAGGATTCAACGATTTCTGTGGCGGAGATTTCGCCGCAGGCAATCTTTTTGGTGGTTTGGCGAGCGGAATCGTGCATGTTAGTGAGTGCCCCTAACATTTTAATTATGTGAAAAGTAGAGGTGTTTAAAACCCTCAAATTGAGTCCTGGCACGCAAATGTAAGTATTGATTTTCCTTGTCTATTTCCATTGTGTTCTCAATTTTTCCCTGAAAATTAATAGTTTAATTTGAGATATTGCTTCTTATACCATAGTTTTGATTTTGGAGAAATAACGCTATTTTCCACCTATCCCGCAAACTGCTAACTTCGGTGATCAAGGGGACAAGAGTACTTAATGCTTGAACCTGGATTCCGAAGTTGACCGCTCGCGTTAGAGGGTAACCCACTGTTTCGTAGACCATTACCATAGATTTATCTTTTCACGATCCTATGCATCGGCTCTTTGCACCGCAAAATACGAATGTCTGCTATCAAACCAAATCAGAACGATTTTCTGAAACTGTCAGATGTCTTCCGGGTTATGCAATGAGTTTAGCTTACCCAGAATTCGGATGAATTTTGTCAAAGCTTTTCTGCTACTCAATTTTTCTGGTTGTTTACTCCAGTTATTTATGAGCTATCATTTCTTCAAGTTTGTTTACTGTATTTAGATTGCGCCCGGTAGAGCTAACACCCAAACAGTCTTCTATCGTTTTAACCAGCTTAGATCGACCTATGCCATCAGGCGCATGTAGATAGAATACTTTATCACTAATCTCATAGCGTTCCGTATCAGAAGCCAGCCGCTCCAGTTTGCTGGTATTCAATTTTGGGGTTTCCATACAAAAATAAAAATGTACAAATTTTCCCTCGTATTCTTTATAGGGGTTATTCGCAACTGCTGACTTCAATTCTTCTTCAGATAGAATCAGTATCTCTGGAGTAAATCCAAATTCCCTGTGAATTAATTCCCCAATTACATTTTCAGGTCTCTCATTTGCCATTAATACAATGTTGCCACTTTGAATATAAGTTTTAACATTTTGAAAGCTATTGCTTTCTAACAGAGCCCTGAGTTCTTTCATTGGAAGTAAGTTTTTACCCCCAACATTTACGCCTCTTAATAAAATAATGTATGTTTTCATGAATTTATCTATTTTTGTTGTAAACCCCAAAATCCCAGTGTTTTGAACCTGGGCTTTTGGGGCCAGACCAGGTGTTTTTTCTAAGCTCATTTGCCAGCATTCGGTTGAACACACCATGACCTACAAAGATGACCTTTTCAGATTCATTAGCCAATTCTATAAGTATTTTGGCAGCTTTAGCTGCTCTATTTTTTGCTTCACTAAATGATTCTGAGTTTTTTGAATAACCAAGTAACCAAAGAATTCTAAAAAATACAGACCAAAACTTGGGTGATAATTTCAAACTATGCCAGTTAGTGGAGGGAAGACCGGCTTCATTAAAAACTGAACTTGATAAAATCAATTTTTCAACATCTAGTGCGTTAGCTGAGTCGATAGATCGTTGTAGTTTACTACATACGATGGCTTTACTATCTCTAGCGCAAGCCAATGCTTCAGGCGTTGGTTTTGATGACGCGGATAATGCAGCGGCATTATAATCCTGAATCCACATAGTGAAGGCTGAAGCACTCAACTTGTGTAACGATGGGATATCAGGTTTTCCGTGTCTTAGCAGTGTGATTTCCATTTTGTGTTTTTTATATGAGGTTTAAATATGAGGTGCTCAGAAGCTAGTAGTTTATCATTCTACGTATTTTGCATGCGACATATCCTTATGTTGGTATATCGCCACTAGGATATACTCACTAATGATGTTAGAAACAATGATGTTTTAGATCTCTGGAGCCTCCTCACCAAAGTTTTTATTTAGATGATAAAAAAGCCTGGGTAGATATAAACTTCCATTTGCAATAAGTAATGGGCTTTGTGGGTGTTTACCTGAGTGAGAACCAACATCTACACCTTGAATAGAGAATCCTTTATCAACACTCCAAACCAATGCCTTTTCAGCATGAGGCTTATCATAGTTTATTTGGTAACTAACCACCTGATCTTTATCTACCCATACCAAGACATCCATGCTTGAACCCTGAATCGGCGAGTTAGTCAACTAGTTGCCAGAATTTAGCTAATTTTTCCGATGCTAATCGATAACCCTCAAAATCAAGTTTACAAAACCTTGATACTACATGTCTTCTACAAATTGATCGTAGCCTAAATAGATGTGATTGTTAGGTCTTACCCAGGAAGAGAGTTGATTGCGGCCTTCTGCAACAAAAGCCCGATAGTTAGTCTGTGCCTTACTGCGTGTTTTTCCCAGTATCGACAATAACCAGTCTGTCGTTAAACAGGGATGAGTTTCAGTGTGGCCAGCGGTTGCACGATAACTACTCCAGGGCCATTCTTTTGCACTGCTTACCATTTGAGCCCTTACCGGGTTAAGAACGATGTGGCGTGTTAATTCCAGTAAATGGCTTTCTGTTTCGACCTGTATGGCTTCATAAGGGACCTGAAAAACATATCCAAAGCGTTGATTCATCTTGTTAAAAGATTGCGTGTAGGAGCCATTGAGATATTTCATTCCTTCAGACAGGCTTACTTTGCTGGCTTCAATTAGAAGGTGATAATGATTATCCATCAGGCAATAGACGTGACAACACCAGTCATATCGACTGACAGCCTGACTTAGTAGATTAAGAAACCTTATTCGATTAGCATCATTTAGGAAAATGTCGCGCTGAGCGATACCACGTGAGGTGATATGGTATAAAGCACCCGGAAACTCAATTCGTAGAGGTCTGTCCATTTTCTTATCTTCTGACTTAAAAAATTAAGATAAGTGGTAAATCCAAAAACATGGCTAAATATGTAAATACTGGCCCTGATGTTCTGTAAATATCATTCATTACTTTCTTTCCATGTGATTTTTTATTTTCATTTTTGATCCAGTAAACTTGATTGCGTCAGACCATTTATTTTCTGAGAATGTTCAATAGCGTCTTCTACAGAGTTTCTACTTTGAGATATTTGGTCAACTAGAAAAAAGGAAGCAACATTTAAAAATATGACTGGCAATAATAAGGCGATAGGTATTTCTAACCACGCCATTGATCGGTTTTTTAGTAGCAATACTAAACAATATATAACCATAGCAATTGCTGTGATTAATAACGCAATCACGGCTAGAGACGAAATCAAAACTAATGGTAGTCTATAGGGATCAACCTGCGCGCTATCTAATAGCGAAATTGCAGTTGATATTAATAATAGCAATCCCCAACCACAGGCAAAGACTATTATCGTTCCGTACCCTAGAGTATTTAATGTGCGGGTATTAATTTGGTTATTCTCCTGATAGTTTATTTTGTGTTTAGCACAAAAAATGTGATCTGACTGTCACGAGGAGAGGGCTTATATTTGACACAATAAGATATAAGTTTGACCCCATTATTAGTGCAACCACTACGAAGTATAATATTCACAGTAGAAATTTAGATGATAGTCAGCCATCTTACAATTAGTAAAACAGCGTAGGCAGGAAAACCATATAAGCTTTTTAGCGTACGATACTCATAGTTATCTCTACTATCTCCCTTGGTAAACCATAGCTATTCATTTTTTTATATCTTAGTTCTTCAGAGGCAGAGCTTACCTTTGTATTTTGAATGTAAATATCGAAATAGCACAGCCTCATCAACATGCGGCTAAAAATCTATACTAATGTTTTTTAAAGAGAACCAAATCTAGATTTAGCTATATCCCGATATTAATCATAACTTCAACGATAACACCAGTATTTAACCTGCTGTTTTTTGAGAAAGGTCTCTGCTTTTTTCCCCTGTAACATGGCAAGCGTTGATAAAATTCCTGCCTCGGTACAGGTGGCTGCGGCTACCGTTATTGAACGTGGGCCATTCATTACTGGCCATCCGGTTTTTGGATTCAGGATGTGGCTGTAGCGAATGCCACCTTTCTGGATATAGCGATAAACATCTCCACTGGTAGCCAGTGCACCGTGGTTGAGTTTAATAATTCCGGCAGCGTCGCCGGGTTTTAGAGGATTTTCAATCCCGGTAATCCAGGGCTGATTATTTTTCATAGGGGCATTGGCATGACAGTCACCACCAAAATTGATCATCATGCTATTGTCGGTTTTTGTCATTAATAACTGCAACACGCGGTCAACGGCGTATTCTTTAGCAATACCGCCAAAATCAATCTGCATGCCCTGGGGCAGGGTGATTTCAGTTTCTGAGAATTTAACTTTTTTCCAGCCGATATGCTGCAGAATTTTATCAATCTGAGATTGCCTGGGAATTTCATTTTCACCATTAAAGTTCCATAGTAGTCTGAGTACGCCTGAGGTGATATCAAACAGTCCCTCGCTCAGCTGGTAGCAATTATCAGCAAACTGTAGCAGGCGGTAGGTCTCTTCATCGATACTGACGGGCTTGCCGTTATTGTGATGGATGCGGTAGATAATATTATCCGTACGATATCGACTGAATTTCTGTTCGATACGTAAGGCTTCCTGTTCAGCCTGAGCGATTAACTCGCGTGCGAGTTTTTCATCGTCTGTTTCAATCAGTACTTCGCAGGGACTGGCCATGCATTGAAAACGGCCATACCAGATATGTTCGCGTTGCGTAACAATCATTGATCTATTAAGCGCCCACCTGGCGTGTTAAAACTTAAAGCTGTAGTTTACCTGAGCAATGACAGAGTTTACATCTGGAAACAGGTCCTGGACCGTGTTTCTGCTTAATTCACCCTGGCGATAGTCTGCACTGGCAAATTCTGGGGTAGGATTACTATAAGGAGCAGGTAGTAGCTGATAGTAATCCAGCTATCTTTTCGTCATTTAATTGCATCCGCTACCTCCACCTGCAAAACCCTGACCGCCGCTGGACGCTTCTTTAGTGAAATAAAGGTGTTCGTCGTGAGCCAAGTCTATAGTATCAGCCTCCATCAACATGTCATCTTTTGATAGCTGCCCACGTTCTCAGGACTTAAGCATCCTTTGATGAACAACCTGTGCCTGTCACGATGCCTAACATAAGGCTGAATATAAGCAGAGGTTTCAAAATAGTTCCTTAATTTCTGTTTCATATTCGGATACTTTTTTTTCATAGAAACCGATATGTTTCCTGGTGACCTTACCTTCTTTATTAATCAGGTAAGAGGTGGGCATACCTTCCAGTTCAAATTTTGCTGCAAGCTGGCCGTTGGGGTCGTGGAAGATATCAAAATCAGCGGGGACTTTTTTCAGGAAGTCATGCATATCTTTGCTTTGCTCATCAACATTTATAGTGACCACCTGGAACTTGTCGGCTGGAAATTTCTTTTGTAGTTGATTCATCCACGGAAAGGATTTCTGGCATGGCTTGCACCAGGAGGCCCAGAAGTCGAGGTAGAGCACCTTTCCCTGGTATTGATCCAGTTTGAAATCCTTGATGTCATAGACCTCTGCCTGAACAGAAGGAATAATCAGTGCCAATAGAAAAATCAGTTTTTTCATAATCATTATGCCTTGGTGAATTAATGATCTTGATCGTACTTTAGTATTTGTTAATCCAACGTTAACAGGAGGTGAAGTTGACTGAGGCCTGGGTGCCTCCTGTGGGGTTTTGTGACAAACTTAACACCCAGCCCTGATGATCGCAGATTAATTTTGAAACATACAGGCCTATACCGTAGCCCTGGCTGCTATGTCCTCGATAGGCGAAATCAAAGATATGTTCCAGTTCGTCCTGGCTAATACCAAATCCGCTATCAATAATCGATAGTTTTTTATCTTCCATCTCAATCCTGATCTCGCTATCAGCCCCATGTTTTAGCGCATTTTTAATCAGGTTGGTGCAGACCACGGTGGCCAGTGTTTTATCGGCTTTGACGATGTGGGTTTCTAGTAATGTATTTTTAATGTTGATCTTTTTCGAATGAATATCGCTTTGAAGCATGTTCAAAATATCATCTATCACGAAGCACAGTTTGAGAGGCCTGGTTTCCCTGGATGGATTTTGATCGCGCGTCACCTGTAATAACGCATCTATCATTTCGACCATACCACGTGTGGCACGCTGAATTTTTTTTACCTGTGTGCGTGTAGCATCATCATTATGCTGGCAGTCTATTAATTCTGTCGAGGTCTGGATAATAGTCATAGGTGAACGCAATTCATGACTTGCCATCGCTGCGAAAGCGATTTGTTTTTCGACGTAGTCATCCATACGCTTCAGGTACACATCAAATGCCTGTGCAATCTTGCCAACTTCATCTTTTTCATAGTGTTTACTGAGTTGAACACCGCGCTGATCAGGCACCAGATGGGAGACTTCTTCACTTAACCTGCTAATGGGGTCGGCCAACTTTCGACTTATTAGATGGGACAGAACAACTACCATGAAGATGAGGACGATCCAGGCAATGATCAATATATTAGTCAGTAGCTCTTCGGATTTTTCCAGTTGCGTAATGTCATATTTGATATAAATGACATCTCCATCAAAAGGCTGTACCTGAATATGATATGAGTTGTCATCCATTTCGATATCGTGATGTATCCCCTGGGGGATTTTACGGAGAAATTCAGGGATAGGGGTAATGGATGCTCGACTCTCAAGGTACATGGTCATGCTAGCAGTTTGTGGTAACTCTGCCTGCGGGTTGATTTTTATAATACTGCGAATATTTTCTATCTCAGTACCGATCTGTTTTTCCAGCAGATCATATTCGAGTTCCTTGTTGGAATAGTGCACTACTATCGTCAGCAGCGTGAGGAAACTGATGGACGCGAGCGAAATACTCAGCAGTAACTTTTTAAACAGTGAGGTTTCACTGGTGAATATACTCAAGATGCTGTTTCCGCATAGATACGATATCCTACACCGTGTACGGTATGGATTAATCGCTGAGCAAAAGGCTGGTCTACCAGCTGGCGTAGATGATGGATATGTACGCGTAGAGGATCCCCCTCTGGTGTGTCATCATGCCAGAGGTAGTCGAGCAATTCCTGCCGGGAAACTACCCGGTCATGATGTTTCATTAGATATTCGAGGATTGCAAAGGCTTTTGGTTTCAGGCTGATTGTCGTATCGCCCCGATGTACTTCACGGGTTTTGAGGTCGAGATTCAGGTCTTCGATTTGATAATATGTGTCAGCGCTTACCTGATGGCGTCGAGTAAGGGCGTTTACCCGGACTTCAAGCTCACGTAATGAAAAAGGCTTGACCAGATAATCGTCAGCACCCGCCTCGAAGCCTTCTACCTTATTCTCTACCGTATCTCTGGCGGTCAGCATTAAAATGGGCGTGTAGGTTTGTTTCGAGGATTTGAATTCACGACATACGCTGATGCCATCTTTGCCGGGAAGCATAAGATCCAGAATGATGAGGTCGAATGTATTTTCAAGCGCGAGCTTAAGCCCCAGATTACCATTGTAGGCAAAGTCAAGCTGATGGCCTTTCTGTTCAAAGTACAGGCCTATATTGGATGCAATATCAGCATCATCTTCAATGACAAGAATTTTCATAAGCTAAATATAGTGAAATCATTGTAAATTATTTGTTAAAAAAAGGAATTCGTTATCAGAAGGCCCTATATACAGCCAGGCTAAGCAGTTTATTTCCGGTCAAACTGCTGGAAATACCAGTCCAGAGTTTTATGGATAGCTTCCTCGAAGCTATGTTGTGGTAGCCATCCCAGTTGTATAGGGCTGTTCTATTTCTGAATCATAATAGTCGGCTGTTCCCCGGATTTTGCGACTATCTGACCGATAATAGCCGCGTCCTGATAACCCAGGCTATGCAGTTGCTGTAAACAGTTATCAGCTTGTTGGGTGGGTATTCCGGCTAATAGCCCACCCGCAGTTTGTGGGTCAAAAAGTAGCGGGTAGCGGGGGTGCTGCGCATACTGTTCAAAATTTTGGATAGCTCGTCGAAGACGCAGATTTTGCGGTTGCAGGGAGGATACAATCCCACTATCAACGCATTGCTGAGCGCCATCCAGTAGCGGGAGTTCGTCCAGTATAATCTCTGCATCAACATTTGATGCTGTCATCATCTCGAACAAATGCCCTATCAATCCAAATCCGGTCAGGTCGGTACAGGCGGATACGGAATGATTTTGCAGGCAATGTGATGCAGCCTGGCTTGAGACCAGCATGGATTGAATCGCTGCATCAATCCAGCGGCCTTTGGCTTTGGCTTGCATTTCTGCTGCAAACAGAGTGCCTGTGCCAATGGCTTTGGTCAGGATGATTTTATCACCAGCCTGTAAACCCTGTTTCTTCATCACCATTGCGGGGTCGATGAGTCCATTTACTGTTAAGCCAAAGGCGAGTTCGATGCCTTCACTGGAGTGGCCACCAGCCAGTACCGCCCCGCCAGGCTGTAGCATCGATATCGCACCAGACAACAGGTCGAACAGGTTTTCCTCAACGATTTTTTCACTGGCGAAAGGTACCGTAGCAATGGCCAGTGCAGACTGGGGTTCGGCTCCCATCGCATACAGATCACCTAGCGCATGATTGGCGGCGATGGCTCCAAAGGTGAAGCTGTCATTAATAAAGGCACGAAAGTAATCCACGCTTTGTACCATGGCCATGCTAGCAGGTACTGTGAACATGGCGCAGTCGTCAGGTTTTTCTCGCCCTATCAGGACATCTGCACGTGACTCAATGGGTAGGCGCTGCATCACGCGGGATAAAACAGTAGATCCAACCTTCGCACCACAGCCACCACAGCGCATTGCTTGAGTGCTCAGGATCTTCATCGTCTCTGCATCGGCAATACCGGCTGCCAGCCTGGGCTGATGATCGATCGTCATTTCGGGTAACTGATTAAATTTCTGCATAAATCTGCGATCAATCCAGTCTTTAACGCCCCATAACCAGGCCGATTCATAAGACCAGTTACCACGCGATGCAACGGCGTATTGGTCTCCAGTGCTAATCAGGCCAAGAAAATGCCTTTGAGCACGATAGGCGCGTAAGGGTTTTAGCGTGGCTGCTGCGCGTAAGTTATCAGCTAGCACTGGACCCTGTCGAACCGCAAACACACCGGATTTTGGCCTGGGGTTGGGTAATGATGCGACATCGCCGGCTGCAAATATATCCAGGTGTGAAGTGGATTGCAGCGTTTCATGCACACGGATAAATCCTTTTGCATCGACCGCCAGACCGGCTTGACCCGGCCAGTCGGCAGTAGAAGCACTGGTGGCCCAGATGACTACATCGGCAGCATAGCTGGAACCATCACTGGTTATTACCTCGTCGGCCTTCACTGCGCTGACCTGCCTGGAGCAGTGCAGGGTGATATTGCGCTGTTTGAGTATGCGCACAAAACGTCTTATCACGCCTTCATTATGCTGGTGCATGATAGTGTCACTGGCACTTAGCAGGGTGTAGTGCAATAGCTCTGGATTTTTACCGGCTTGCTTTAAGGTGTTTTGCAGGCGCAGTTGGGTTGAAAGCGCAAGCTCTATACCTCCAGCACCACCACCAACCACAACGATACGCATGGCCTGGGTTGAATCCTGTACACGCTGAATAAGGGCATTCCATTGATCTAGAAAGCGATCGATCGGTTTGGCAGAGATAGCAAATTGATCGACACCTGGGATATTGGCGCTGTCCGGGCGTGATCCGGTATTAATCGAGAGCAGGTCATAACGGATAGGTGGGCGCCCTTCAACATGAATCAGTTTGTTTTCTACATCCAGCTGATTGACGCTGGCATGATAGAGGCGGGCATTAGCGAATCTGGCGAGCTTGCCAAGGTCTATATGGCAGTCATCGTAGTTATAGAATCCGGCTATGTAACCGGGAAGCATACCCGAATAGGGTGTGTGAATATCACGAGTTACAAGCGTGATACGCAGGCCGGGCAGAGGGTTCATGGCAAAACGTTTTAGCACGGTAACATGTGCATGTCCACCACCGACCAATACCAGATCCTTGACTACGGGTGCCTGTGTTGTCTGCATAAAGTTTTAAAACCGAGGAGATTACGTGATTGTTTCAGTATGAATAGTAATTCGACGCAAGCATAAACTAATGTAATGAGCAGGAATAGCTTTGTAATCGGGTTGGGGGTATTAACAAGTTCTGAGAATAAGAGTAGATTGTGCCCTTTTTTTGCAGCAGACTCCCAGCTTTAGAACAGTTTTCTTATCCACAGGAAATTGTGCTACAGCCGGACTACGCTCTTTAGCTCGGATTAAAGATGTTTTCAGCAGTAACCAAATCGATACAGAATCGACACTCATACGCAGATATTCAGGCGGATATTCTTGCAGGCCTAACCGTTGGTGTTATCGCGCTACCCCTGTCCATGGCGCTGGCAATTGCTAGTGGTGTATCGCCAGAGCGGGGTCTGTATACCGCAATTGTCGCTGGAATTATTATTGCTATTTCAGGCGGTTCAAAAGTCAATATTTCTGGGCCTACTGCAGCTTTTGTAGTGGTTCTGTTGCCTATTGTTCAACAGTTTGGTGTAGGCGGATTACTACTCAGTGGTTTCATGGCAGGCTTTATTTTACTCGCGATGGGTGTAGGTAAGCTGGGTAAATTAATTGAGGTTGTGCCTTATCCGGTAACTATTGGTTTTACTTCAGGCATTGGTGTGGTGATCGCTACCTTTCAAATTAAGGATTTCCTCGGTCTTAGTGTAGAGGCTATGGAAGGTCATTATGTGCATAAGCTGTTTGCGATTATTAAGGCGTTTCCATCTATTCAGTTGAGTGAAGTTTTTATAGGTGGGCTGACGCTGGCGGTGCTGGTGCTATGGCCAAAATTTCGATCCAGGATTCCTGGTCACCTGGTCGCATTGCTATTGAGTTCAGTGGTGGCCGGGTTAGCGCATCAAATATCTTCCGATTTTTCTGTAGCGACCATCGGAAGTCGCTTTCAATTTGATATTAACGGCATTACTGGCAATGGCATTCCGCCCATCATGCCGAATTTTGACTGGCCATGGAATTTGCCTGCAGCGAATGGAGAAGCTATTGGTCTTAGCTGGGATCTGATTAATGATTTATTACCCAGCGCCATAGCGATAGCCATTTTAGGGTCACTGGAATCGCTTTTATGTGCGGTGATTGCTGATGGTATGTCGGGTAAAAAACATAATCCCAATGATGAGTTAATCGGGCAGGGTATCGGTAACGTGATTGCTCCTTTGTTTGGCGGCATCCCCGCTACTGCTGCAATCGCTCGAACTGCTGCCAGTATAAAGGCAGGGAGTCGTTCCCCTCTGGCCTCGGTCGTACATGGGATTTTTATTCTGGCAGCTATCTTTGTGCTGGCGCCTTTATTGTCTTATATCCCTATGGCTTCGATGGCAGCACTGTTGTTGATGGTTGCATGGAATATGAGTGAAGCCAGGCATTTTGTTCGTACCATTAAGGTGGCGCCAAGAGATGACGTTGTGGTGCTGATTCTTTGTTTTCTGCTTACTGTGTTCTTCGATATGACGATTGCGGTGGGTGTGGGCATGAGTCTGGCAGCAATTCTGTTTATCAGGAAAAGTATTTCATTAAGCACGACGACCAAAGTTGAACATGCGCATGAAGACTATGGTGATTTATCAAACAAGATCACTATCTATGATATCAATGGCTCGCTGTTTTTTGGCTCGGCACAAAAAGCGCTGCAGAATATTACTAATATTACGCCTGAAGTCAGGGTTATTATTCTTGATATGACTGAAGTGAATATGATCGATATGAGTGCGATTGTGGCCATGGAAACCATTATTAAAAATCTGGGTGTTGCCAATGTAGGTTTGATTATAAACAACCTTGAACCCAGAATGATTTTAAAACTTAGAAGAGCAGGGCTTCGAAAGACGGCAGGGAAGCTTGAGTTTTCGCGTTCTATGAGTGATAGCCTGATAAAAGCTGAAACCATGCTTGAGCATCAGTTCTCAACAACGCTGCCTTAAAGTCCAGGTAGAATTGGCTCGAATAAATTGCATAAGTTCGGATGACATCTGGCAGTTTCAGAAAGTAGTTCTGATCAGTCTGAAAGCAGACATTCGTTTGTGCGGTGCAATAGGCAAGAATGTGAACCAAAAGCGGTCATTGATTAATTTACCTATGAATGAGAATATAATACAACATAAGTCAATATTTGTGCGTGTCACATAGTCAAGCTGTTATCACAAAATAAAAGGTAAATATGGATCCAAGAATTGAAGAATTGAAATCAAAGGAATTGATAGGGATGCGGATAGAAATGTCGCTTGCAAATAATAAAACTTCAGATTTTCAAGAGCCTAAAAGACTCAAACTATTCCTGATCTAGATAATGAGTTTATTGAAATTTATCGGCTTACTTAGTCGGGAATGCTGTTTTATTAGAAAACAGGCTTCATTGTAATTTATATAATTGATATTGTAATGGATTTACAGATCCCCCAAACTACTTTTACAGCTCAGGAGTACATCTTCAAAGATGGAGATCCTGGTGAGTGTGCTTACATCATTGAGTCCGGTATGGTGGAGGTGCTGCTTGAGCGTGACGGAGACGAGCTGGTTATTGCGACCTTGAGTAAAGGTGACATTCTTGGTGAAATATCCCTTATTGATCGGCTACCTAGAACCAGCTCGGCACGAGCAATCGTAAATACTGAGGTTACCGAAATCCCCTTCGATTACTTAAGCCGGAAAATTGAACAGACGGATCCTACCATTAGAATGTTCCTACGCCATGTCATGGCACGATATCGTGATTTGAATACCCGGCTAGAAACAGTTACCGCCAGTTTAGCTTCTACTACTGACAAGGGGCCGTTAGAAGAGTACACCTCAACGACGATGGAACTTAAGAATGTGACAACGCTGTACACTGATCTACAAAATCGTATCGATTCCGCTGTCATAAGACCTTTACCTTTAGATAGCAGGTCGGCAGTCAGTGAAGTTACAATGGAATTTGCCAAAGTGATGGTAAGCGAGGAAAAACTATTAAGGACGGCCGTGGAAAATAAGGAGTTCGTGCTGCACTATCAGCCGATAATCGAACTGACGGGAAAAAAAATAGTCGGCTGCGAAGCCCTGATACGCTGGAACCATCCCTCTGGAGAATTAGTGCTACCCTCACTCTTTATGAGCCAGATAGAAAAAAATAATTTGATTGTTGACCTGGGATACTGGATAGCAGAGCAGGCATGTCGATTTCAAAATAGTATTTTCGAGCAGTTTCGGTACAATTTTTTTGTCGCCATAAACCTTTCCGGAAAACAATTTGATGATCAAATGCTGATTCCGAAGCTTACTGATATCATGGAAAGAACTGGTGCCAGGCGTAATCGAATCGAGTTTGAGATAACGGAAAGTACATTGTTAGATAACCCTGAGTATATTTCAAGAGCGTTACATGAGTTGAAGGAATCTGGTGCTGGTCTCGCGATAGATGACTTTGGTACAGGGTATTCTAGTTTCAGTAATCTACATAAACTCCCGTTTGATAAACTTAAAATAGACCGTGCATTTGTAAGCTCCATGACACTTGGAAGCAAAAGTATACAGATAGTCAAGTCTATGATTAATATGTCTCGCGATCTGGGGATGAGTGTGGTTGCTGAAGGCATTGAGCTTAGAAGTGAAGTTGATATCTTACGTGAATACCAGGCAACCTACGGACAGGGGTTCTACTTTTCCAGACCTATTAGTGAAGCAAATTTTGTTAAACTCCTACAACCTCAGCCAGCTGTGCACTCCAAGGTTTAATCTAACTACGAAGCACACGATGGGCATAAAGATTAATGGTTTTTTTCTACGTGTTCTCTATGTCCTTCGTGGTTAATTTCTTTTAGCGATATACAACAGCTGTATCTATTGAAAACTAAACTCTCGCTTTTTTCATATTATGTAGGTTGCAGGTGTCACAATCATAGATAATAAAGGTGCCGTAATCATACCGCCTATCATGGGAGCAGTTATTCTCTGTATCACTTCTGATCCTGTGTCCATGCCGAACATAATAGGCAGCAGACCGGCAGCAATGACACTAACCTTCATAGCTTTAGGTCTTACCCGTAATATTGCGCATAATGCCAGCAATGAGATCGTCTTTGTTCTCTAGTTGATTATTTACGCGACGTTGTACTAAGGCTTAATCCAGGTAAATAAGCATGATAATACCAAATTCAGCTGCGACATCTGTCAGGGCTATAAAGCCGACCATGACCGCAACAGAGAGTTTGAAATTGACAATAATCAGTAGCCAGAGCCCACTTGCTAGAGCTAATAGAAGCGACAGAAATACCAGCATAGCAGCGCTGATTCGATAGAAGATCTGATATAGCAGAATAAAGATAATAGCTATGATGACGAAAAACATAACAGTCATCAGGCAATCCGCTAACCTATGCCTTCTGTGACACCTTATTTCCCAGTCGGAATAATTCATCTCTAAAGGCGTATAGAAGAAAAATTGAAAATGAGTATATTATTGCCACTAATAATGACAGTATTCAAAGCTAAGTCGAAAAGTATGGTAGTCTATAGGAATCTAGCCTGGGGCATGAGGGCACTAAAAAATGGCACTGGTGATTTTCTTGAAATTAACTATCTTTGCATGTAAATCACAGTATCGATTTGCATGATTTACGGATTGTTATAATGGGTGATGAAGTCAGCAAAGATCATTTTAGCGCCAGAGACTATCAACGCTTTGAAAAAAAACTGGCAGTGGAAATGGATTTTGTACGCCAGCTATTTGCTGAGCAGCGCTTTGATAACTTGAGCAGACGGCTGGGTTACGAGCTGGAACTCTGCCTGCTGGATTATCAGGGAAAACCTGTCGGTCTGAATCACGAAGTACTACAGCAGGCTGATAACCCCTTATTCACCTACGAACTAGCGCGCTATAACCTGGAAATCAATGGACATGCTTTTAATGTTGATACGCAGGTGTTGCAAAACATACAGCAGGATCTTGATCAATTATTCCGGCAGGTTGTCAAGGTTACCGATGACTTAAATATACAGCCCGGATTGTTTGGTGTGTTACCCAGCCTTCGCCAGGAACACCTTGATAGCGAATTTTATATGTCCGATATGTTTCGCTACCGACTATTGAATCAGCAATTGATGAGTATGCGTGGGCAGGATGTTCGGTTAGAGATACAGGGAGCAGATCGTCTTCAGGTAGAACGCAGCGATGTCATGCTAGAAGCGCTGGGTACATCGCTTCAGGTTCATTTACAGATCCCTTATGAAGAAGCCGTAGATAGTTACCATGCCGCTTTATGGTCAAGTATGGCGATGCTTGCAGTGAGTGCTAACTCACCGCTTGTATTGGGTAAATCCTGCTGGCAGGAATCCCGTATTGCTATCTTCAAACAATCGGTAGATACACGAAACACGCAGGAAATCCGTGATGCGATTGTCCCAAGGGTGCATCTATCGAAAGGTTATATCAGTTCCTTTCTGGATTTGTTTGAAGATAATGGCTATTACAGTCCAATTCTGCCTGAGGTGATTGACTGTCCCGTTGAAGAGTTGCACCATTTTAATTTACATAATGGCACCATCTGGCGTTGGGTCCGTCCTATTTTAGGATGTGACTCCAGCAACAGTTATCACCTTCGCCTGGAATTACGGGTTGCACCTTCTGGACCAACTCTGGTCGATACACTGGCGAATATAGCCTTCTATGTTGGCCTGACTGAAGGCTTACGTATGCAGCCGCAGCAATTAACCCAGATTCCATATCATAGTCTGGATCAGGATTTTTATCATGTGGCCAGACATGGACTGGGTGCAGAGGTGACCTGGTGTAATGGTAAAATGGGCAGTATGCAGCAAATTCTTTTAAAGTATGCGATTCCGATTGCCCATCAGGGCCTGATCAATTTGGGTATCGGGCAGGTGGATCAATGGATCGATATTATTCAGCAACGTACCATCACAGGTCAGACAGGTGCAAAATGGATGCTGGATCACTGGTCCAAATATTCTGATACTTCAAAATTGGTGCGGCAGTATATGCAACATGCGCGTAAGAATATTCCAGTTCATCTGTGGCCGACATCTTGAGTAACAACTGGTAAAAGTATTAATGAGCGAGAATTTTTCTATCATCGACCATCTGCCTGATGGATTTTTTGATGCTGAAATCAATAATATTCGAAGTGTATTTCCACAACCTACACTAGTGCAGTTAACAGGTGATAAACCAGAAACTTTGTTCGTATCTATTCTGTTACATGGCAATGAATACTCAGGTCTTAAATCACTGCAATTGTTATTACAAAAATATCAGGACCATTTACCGCGCTCCCTCAGTTTTTTTGTAGGGAATGTTGAAGCGGCAGAAGCCAATATGCGCGTACTTGTGGGACAGACTGACTTCAATAGATGCTGGCCTGGTACCGAAATGGAACCCAATACGGCTACACGCATGATGCAACAGGTAGTTGAAGCGCTGACAACAGGACCTCTGTTTGCAGCGATAGACCTGCACAACAATAATGGTATCAATCCGCATTACGCAGGTATGACCGATGTTACCGATGAAAACCAGTATCTGGCGGCTATGTTCAACCATATCGCACTGTTTTTTGAAATGCCCAAAGGTGTGTCCACTATGGCATTTAATGGAGTCTGTCCTGCGCTCACGCTTGAATGTGGACGCCCCGGTGATGAATTTGGTATTCAGCATGCCACAGAATTGCTGGATGCCTTATTACACCTGGACCACTTTCCACAACGCCCGGTAGCTATGCATGATTTACAGCTGGTGCAATCGCAGGTAACTTTGAATATCCCCGACGATGTGAGTTTTGAATTTAATCTGTCTGCGCAGGCAGACCTGACCTTCGAGCAGGGTTTCGACAGAAGGAACTTTACTGAAATTAAAACCACCGATGTCTTTGCCTATACCCGTATTGACCGGCCTCTGCTAATCACCAATCGACAGGGCAAAGATGTCACCGATGACATCATACGAATAGAAAATGGAAAGGTATTTCTGAATAAGGTTTTTATGCCTTCGATGATCACAATGGATAAATATGTTGTTAGACAGGACTGTCTGTGCTATCTGATGTCGGATTATCACGAGTAAGCAATGAAGCCATCAACCACTGAAGCGATGTATCTATTGATCCAGCAGATCAGGGAGGCCATACCCTTTGATACCCAGTTTAGGGATGTGTGTAGTGAAGATTGTCGTGGTTGTTCAATGAAATTACTGGAGTACCTGGACAGCGAACTGGAAAGTTGGGAATATCGACTGGAACAACATGAAGTCCCCGATTTTCGTGACCTGTCTAAACTTGAACGCAGTGGACGAAAAATTTATAAAGCGTTGCAGAAAAATGGTTTGATCAACCAATCACAAAATTAAAATGCTACAGATATCAACTATTTGTTAGGAAAGGATTGTTGTCAGTATAAAATAGTGTTTTTTTTCAATTTTGTGTTCTAGAATTATAACTTCCTAAATGAGGGGGGCTCCCTGTCCTAAAGTGATCATTTTTTAATGATTGTTCCTGTTTAGTACAACTAAAAAGATGCAAGGATGACTGGATACCTAAGACTTCACGTTTTTGCATTTACTAAAAAAATTCTTGAAGTGTATGGAAATTTTGATGGACCCTTATACGACTCTAGGCATATCACAGCATGTAACAGAAGATGAACTTAAAAGAGCTTTTCGTAAGAAGGCAATGGAGTGTCACCCTGATAGAGCGGGATCCTCACCAGAAGCAAAAGAAAGGTTTTTTGGAATATCTCAAGCTTATAAGGCTATTTCCAAAGAACTTAAAAATAAAGCACGACTGGATCAAACTGCCTCTGCTCATAAACACCAGAGTGACAAAACTTCTAATTTTCATGACGTATATTGGAAGGAAGTGCTTGAATATGCTAGTGACCTTGCTGAATCAGGGTATACAAAGGAAGCTGTCAGAGTAAAGGTAGCGCAAAAAGGCTGTGATGAAAAAATGGCCAGGTTGATCTCAGATCAGGCTTTTAAAATGCAGGATAAATTTAAAAGCAGACATGATGTAGATGAAATCAGGGGTAATAAATATGCCGGAAATATACCAAGGAAATTTAATTACCAGTCAATAGCTGCTCTACTGGGAGAGCAAAATGCAGGTAGATCAGGCTTGAGTAAAACCAGTTATTACCTGGATGCATTTAATGAACTTTATGCGGATATTGAATCGGGTGCAATTTTTCCAACCAGCAAAAATCGTTATTTAAGTAAAATATTCAACCTGGCTATAGTGCTTTTTTTACTCTTTGCGGCCTCTGTTTATTATCTTCCCGTAGTGTACAAATTTATTCCTTTGGGGCCACTAGACTTATTCCAGCTGCCTAATATCATTTTGTCGTTCATGCTTGTCTGGTCTGTGTATAGAAAGCTCTGGCTGCTATCATTAATTGGCATAGCAATATTTTCGGCAACACAAACGTATTATTACTACAGCATGCCTGTTTCATTAGAGGAAGATTATAGTTCGATTTTGCTAACCTCATTTATATGCTACTTGCCTTTTATAATGTTATCTCGCGGGGCAAATTTCTTTTTTTACGTAAAAACGAAAAATATTATAGAGGCAGTCGATCTTCACTATTCTGAACTTGAAGAAAAACTCATTCTAATTAGGAACAGTGGTGGAGTATCAAGAATATCTGCTTTCATTGTTGTAGTTTTACTTTCATTTTATTTTCTTTATATGATTCCAGAAAAAGGATCGCTCTATAAAAAATACAACTGGTTGGTTTATGATGACAAAATAAAAGAAAATAAAGATTTCAAACATATTCAATCTCGCGAAAGTGAGTCTGATCGTCTATACAAACTGGCCGAGGAGAATTTTAATCGTAATCCTCCACAATATGAGCAGGCCAAAATAAGCTATATGCAGGCAGCTGAATACGGGTCGTTACTATCTTATTATAAGTTAGGTTTTATGTTTTTCGTGGGTAAAGGGGGCGTTCAGGATGATAAAAAGGCGTTCTACTATTTTAATAAAGCTGTAAATTCACCGCTTGCAAACCAGCCTCATAACCTTAGTCTGGTAACTAAATGGTTATCCGAATCTTATCGAAGTCTCGGTATTATGTATCTGGGTGGTTATGGGACTGCGAAAAATCACCAAAAAGCACAGGAAATGTTTAGTCAGGCTATAAAATATGGGGCATCGAACGGAATCAAAAACCTGATGCATATTGAAAAACTCAAAAATCAGAACTTGCGTATTCAGATCACTTTACCTGAATATGGCCAGTAGTATGGATTAGTAAAAAAGTTGTGGCATCAAAAACAATAATTGCTCTCATTCTTTTACTCCATGCCAGCACATTATATGCAGTAAAATTTCATAGATATATGAATGAAAAGGGTGAAATTGTATTCAGTAATGTGCCAAAACAATGCATAAATAAATCGGCATTAACCTGTCTGCAATATCACCCCGTAATTTCCTCTGGCGCCACTGGGTCTCTTTCATCAGACAAAGCAAAACTGAATTTTAAACAATCAGGAAAAAAGGCAATACAAGTGGAATATAACAAGCCCCAAAAAATCGATAATAGTAATGGTTCCTACGATACATCCTTTGATATTCTGAACAATATTGTAGAGATGAATAATCTGATGAATGAGTATTATGCAGGTGAATCCGATCCGGCTGAAGCAAATAAGGTACGACAACAGCAGGAATATATTTTAGATGTGCTTCAAGTGATCAAAGGTGTCTCAAGCGAGGGTGAAAAAAGCTCAATTGAAAAGTCAATCGACATTCTACGCAACAATCTAGTTGATTAATCGGTGATTTTTGGTTGAATTTTTCCAAAAGTAACGGCAAAGTAACTAATCAGAAATATTGACGTTTGGAATAGAATCGAATCCTCTCCCAGGCTTATTTTGTAGCCATATATTACACTCATACTTACTGGAAAAAGGAATGAAATACTTAGGAGTTATTTTTAGTTTTATCGCAATTTTATTATCTCAATCAGTAATCGCTGATGAACCTCAACCAGCAAACGAACAGGATCAATACATAATTGCTGCCAAAAAGATCTGGCAGTCTCTTGATAGACAGACGGGTGATATTACACTTCCTGGAGGAGTAGCTACCTTAAAAGTACCTGACAGTTTTTATTATCTAAATCCTGATGATGCTGAAACCGTACTGGTGGATGTGTGGGGGAATGTTCCTGGCGCAGGTAAGGAAACTCTCGGCATTCTTTTCCCGGCCAATAAAACACCCTTTGACTATGGCTCCTGGGGAGTGACTATTGAATACGAACAAGATGGTTATGTTTCCGATGAGAATGCGGATACGCTAGACTATAGCGATCTATTGTCGCAGATGAAAGAGGATACCAGAGATTCCAGTAAGCAGCGTGTTCAACAGGGTTATGAGCCTATTGAGTTGATCGGTTGGGCATCCGAACCCTTTTATGACAGGGCGTCACATAAATTACACTGGGCAAAAGAAATCAAGTTCGGTGATCAGGAAGTGAATACGCTGAACTACAATATCAGGATATTGGGCAGGAAAGGTGTCCTGGTTTTGAATTTCATAGCGGGTATGGATCAGAAAGCCGAGATTGATTCCAATATTGATACCGTATTAGCCTTAGCAGAATTTAATCAGGGCTCTCGCTATTCCGATTTTGATCCCAGTATCGATAAAGTAGCCGCTTATGGTATAGGAGCCCTGGTTGCTGGAAAAGTGATCGCAAAAACGGGCTTAATCGCAGCGGGTTTGATCTTTCTGAAGAAGTTTGGAATCTTTATAGTCATTGGGGTTGGTGCGTTATTTAGAAAACTGTTTAACAGGCAAAAAGCCTAAGTACTTTGATTATTAAATATCGATAAAGAACGGTTAAAAATTAGCTGATGATGTCATATGATCATCCATCAGCATTGTCAGGAGTGATATTACAATGGGTGGTTTTTATATGCTGGCAGGGACTCTAACCAGTGATCAGTCGCTGCAACAGCTTGCTTCACAATTTAAAGAGCTGGGTATGGCAGTTGAGATCGAAGACGATGAGCTTGAACTTGATAGCCCTGCTAACCTGGCTGTTCGCAGTGGCTTTGATCATGAATATATTCTGGTTGGAGATTCGACAGAGCGCGAGTTGCTGTTGGGTGAGTGTGAACGCTTTTCCGGATTATTAAAGCAGATGCAGATGGTCCATGAAATGGAGATCTACGATACCCGTAATGAATTAATCCATCAGTTTAACTATCACATAGAATGATTTAACCAACGGCGAATATTTTCCTCTATCTGGGGGTATGGCTGATATCCTCGAGTCAGGACTGTATGGGCGACAGGCGTTTGACCAATCAGAGTAGGGAAGCCACTTACTTTCAGGTAGCGGGCATAATCAAAGCTTTGTTGGGTAATACGTGACGTTTCGGGGTCATCGAGAAAACGCATGAATTCTTCTTTTTCCAGACCAAATGATTGCGCGAGTTGATGCAGCTGCTCAGATGATGTGATATCAAGGTTACATTGATAAAAACTCTGTTGCAGATGTTTCAAAAAGGCCAGGGCTTTTGAGCTGTCCATTCTGAAACAGGCAATAACTGCTCGGCTGGCAGGTTCGGTATCGTAGATAAAATTACTGCGCTCGAAAAAGTCAAAATCAAAGGGCTGCCCCGATGCCTGTTGAACATGTTCCCAGTGTTTTTTGATTTCCTGTTTTGCTGCATTATCCATGATCCGGGTGTTACCTGGACTTAACCCACCCATGAACATCTGTATCGGCAAGTCACTAAAGGTATCTCGAACTTGCTGGATTACCGGTGCAAATCCCCAGCACCAGGAGCACATAGGATCGGCGAAGTAGATTAATGATTTATCTTCAGTTTTATCCATTTGACCTGGGAGCCTCAAAAATGGACTGATATATTACCCCATTATGGGTTAAGCTGATTACAAATCAATCCACATCAGGTAGAATTCAGCGCCTTTTTCAACTTCATACTGTTTATGCTTGAAACCAACCCAATCTCATTACATATTGAAGACCTGTTAGCGCGAATTGAAGCGTTAAGGGGGTATCTTTGACTATGCCGAAAAGAAAGAACAGCTAGAAGAAATCCGTATTGAGCTGGAAGATCCGGATGTATGGAATGACCCTGAAAAAGCACAGCATCTGGGCAAGGAACGTGCACGTCTGGAAACCATTATCGATGGTCTCGATAATACGGCTAATGCAGTAAGTGATGCTGCTGAATTACTAGAACTCGCTGAGATGGAGCAGGATGAATCCACTGTAGAGTCGATTCAGGCTGATCTGGCTAAATCTGAAGCTGTAGTTGCTGAGCTGGAATTCCGTCGCATGTTCTCTGGTGAAATGGATGCCTGTAATGCCTTCCTCGATATACAGGCTGGCTCAGGTGGTACTGAGGCTCAGGACTGGGCAGAGATGATCTTACGTATGTATCTACGTTGGGGTGAGCGTAAAGGCTTTAAAACCGAACTGATCGAGGTCTCTGCAGGTGATGTGGCGGGTATCAAGAGTGCCACGGTACGTTTCGAAGGTGAATACGCCTTTGGCTGGTTAAGGACTGAAACTGGTGTGCATCGTCTGGTGCGTAAATCGCCATTTGATTCGGGTAACCGTCGTCATACCTCTTTTGCGGCAGCCTTTGTTTCACCCGAGGTAGACGATGATATCGATATTGAAATCGATCCCTCCGATCTACGAATTGATGTGTATCGGGCCAGTGGTGCAGGTGGGCAGCACGTTAACCGTACGGAATCTGCGGTACGTATTACGCATATCCCCACTAATGTGGTGGTGCAATGCCAGAATGATCGTTCGCAACACAAGAACAAGGCAACGGCGATGAAGCAGTTAAAAGCCAAACTGTACGAACTTGAAATTCAGAAGAAGAATGCGGCGTCACAAAATCTGGAAGATTCAAAATCCGATATCGGATGGGGTAGTCAGATCCGCTCGTATGTACTGGATCAATCTCGTATAAAAGATTTAAGAACCCATGTTGAGACCGGAAATACCCAGGCGGTATTAGACGGTTCTTTAGACCAATTTATTGAAGCATCACTTAAGAGTGGATTGTAAGCTATGAGCGAAAAGCACAACGCCAATAACGAAACTATCGAAGCGTCCGATGAAAACAAACTGATTGCTCTGCGTCGTGAAAAACTGTCTGCCCTGCGCAAGCAGGGCCAGGCCTTCCCGAATCATTTCAGGCGTGACCATCTAGCTGCAGAGCTGGTGGTTGCCTATGAGTTTAAAAGTAAGGAAGAGCTTGAAGAACTCTCTGTAAATGCCTGTATTGCTGGAAGAATGATGTTTAAGCGCGGTAAAGGAAAAACCACTTTTGCCAACCTGCAGGACATGAGTGGGCAATTCCAGATCTATGTACGTCAGGATGCGATTGGTGCGGAAAACTACGAGGCATTCAAGCATAGCGATATCGGCGATATCTTTGGAGCCGAAGGCACTTTATTCAAAACCCAGACTGGTGAATTATCACTTAAGGTGACTAGTCTGATTCTGTTGACCAAGTCGCTGCGTCCGCTACCAGAAAAATTTCACGGACTGACCGATACCGAGCAAAAGTATCGTCAGCGTTACCTTGATCTGATCATGAATGAAGAATCACGCACGGTTTTCCATACACGTAGTAAAGCCATTAATTTCATCCGCCAGTACCTCACCAAAAAGGGATACATGGAAGTGGAAACCCCGATGATGCATGTGATTCCAGGTGGCGCCACTGCTAGGCCTTTCGTCACTCACCACAATGCCTTAGGCATGGATTTATTTCTGCGTGTTGCACCAGAGTTATACCTCAAACGTCTGGTAGTTGGTGGTGTCGAAAAGGTGTTTGAAATCAACCGCAGTTTTCGTAACGAAGGTCTTTCTACCCGACATAATCCCGAATTCACCATGATCGAATTCTATGAAGCCTATGCCGACTATATCCAGCTGATGGATTTAACTGAGGATTTACTGCGCAATCTGGCGCTTGAAGTCATTGGCAGTACCACCATCATTAATCAGGGCGAAGAGTTTGATCTGGCCAGGCCTTTTGCCCGTATGTCGGTTAAGGAATCCATCATCCACTTTAATCCTGACATTGATCCAGTAGCACTTGATGATCTGGAGCAGTGTAAGGCGATTGCCACCAGTATGAGCATCCCTTTGATGGATAGCTATGGGATTGGTAAGGTTCAGCTCGAAATTTTTGAGAAAACGGTTGAGCATCGACTGATCCAGCCGACCTTTATCACTCAGTATCCTACGGAGGTTTCTCCGCTGGCGCGACGCAATGATGATGATCCTCTGGTCACTGATCGTTTTGAATTCTTTATCGCGGGACGCGAGCTGGCGAATGGGTTTTCGGAATTAAACGATGCAGAAGATCAGGCCGAGCGCTTTAAGCAACAGGTTGCTGACAAGGATGCCGGAGATATGGAAGCGATGCATTATGATGACGATTATATTCGGGCGCTGGAGTATGGTTTACCACCAACGGCAGGTGAGGGGATAGGAATTGATCGGTTGATTATGTTTCTGACTGATTCTCCAAGTATTCGTGATGTGCTGTTATTTCCGCATATGCGTCCTGAATAAACAGTTTTCTACATCAGTAATAAAAAGCGCCCACAACAGTGGGCGTTTTTTGGTTTGGTCACTTAAAAAAAAAGCAGGGTAAATTAAGCGATAGCCTCTTTGATTTCTGCAACGCCACCAGACATATCAATCTCTTCAAAACTCTCCATACCGACACGGGCAAGTGAGCCAACCTGAGAGGTGTCAACATGTCCCAGAGGGTGGTTAGTGCCCGCTACAGTCTCAATCAGGGCGACCTGAACCACATCGGTAAAATCCGGAGCACCATTATTAACGCGATTAATATCAAGATGCTCCTCAGGAACCATAACAATATCATCATGAAAATCCCACTTTCTTAGAATGGCAGCACCCACCACAGGATACAGTTCGTTGATGATTTGATCCAGGAGGCTGATGTTGTTAAGAAGTTCCGGGTCACTTTCAACTTTTACCAGTATCGGAGAAACACCGATACAATGGGTAAGCCCTGCCAGCAAGGCACTATTGGGATCCAGATTGGTGCTGGTTTTGGCCAGCATGGCACTTAATGCCGCTACATCGGTACTTAGCTTCCAGCTCTTTCTCAGGTATTTATCGACCACAGGGTTTGTCGCCTGGAAAAGTTGTTTCATAACCAGCGAGGTTGCCAGGTTGCGAACCGTTATTAAGCCCATACGAGTCACTGCGTTATGCACATTATCTGAAGAGCTCAGCCCTCGGTAAAGAGCCGAGTTTGCTACCTGAATAATTCGAGCTGATAAGGCAGCATCTGTTTCGATGATCTCCGAGATATCCTTTATGGTTGAGTTTTCGTCATCCACAGTTTCCCGAACTTTAATGGCAACTTCAGGCAGGGTGGGTAAAGGGAGTCGATCATTCTTAAGGTCTTCAAGAATGCTTTCTTCGGTGATACTCATTTATTATTTTCCACTATTATAACGGTTGTAATCTATTCTGAATGCAGATTATAGATGTCAGAAATTTATTCAACAAAACAATCTGGCTAAATCCGGTAAATTTATTAATTATTGCTTGTTTCATCGTAGGGCAATGACTGAAGCTTTATTGCTGAATCTGGCTGATCCAGCAAAACCAGATCATCGGCTTCAGCCTTTTCGATCTGGGCAATGAACAACATCAGACAGCTATTATCGTTTACACAAATAGCATCCACAACCTTTCCTGCACCATCTTTGCTCTCCGCATCACGGCTTTTGAGTTCATCGCCCGGCAATGGGCATTGAGCAGAATCTAGCTGCGCCAGGTACATACGCCGTTTTAGCTTACCGAGATACTGCATACGCGCGACAACTTCCTGTCCAGGGTAGCAACCTTTTTTGAAACTGACGCCACCCAGTAGCTGCAGGTTGCTCATCTGTAATACAAAGGCCAGCATGGTTTGTGGATATAGGGTTGGTATTCCAGCCTGTATCTCCTGTAATCGCCAGCTGTCTGCAACTGAAAGACTGACTTTTTCAGACAGTGTTGTTTGCAGTTCAATTGCTTCATCTTCATCATTGCTCAGCATCAGGTAACGCTGTTGTCCATCGCTACTATGAACATGTGCGGATATCAGTGAATCAGATTGATAAACCTCGTTTAGTTGAACGGGGAATCTTTCATCTGCAGGCAAAAGGTCAGGGCTTGAGCTTATGCCTGTGATGGCAAAAGATTCAGTGATGTCAGCCATGACTACCTGAGCTCGGATGACGTATTTCTGCAGCTGTTGCATCACATCCTGCAAAATCGACTGAGGCATGATCAACAGGTAACCACCATCGATCTGGATCACGCGGAAGATGGCAATCATGCGTCCCTTGGCATTTGAAAAAGAGCTTAGCTGGGTCTTATTCGCATCGATATGGGTAATATCGTTACTCAACTGGTTTTGCAAAAACTCCTGAGCATCTGCACCACCTACATACAATATGCCGGTATCGCTCAGGGCGCATAGCGTGTTCTGAGACTGTGCAGGTAACAGTTGCTGGGACGCTGTAAATTGTTGCCATTTATTCATAGTGATACATCCAGTTTATGGTTTTGCCGGGCTATAGCCCAGTCTATGTGTTCGCTTACCAGGGGTATTGCTGTGGCTTGAGCTCTTTTTAATGCGGTTAAGATATGCGGGCTACCGGCTGCGTTTCCAAGAGCGATCGCCAGATTTCTACACCATCTCTGATAGCCAATACGTCTAATAGGTGAACCTTCAAAGCGATCCAGAAACTGTATTTCAGTCCAGCTAAAGCATTCTAGCAGGCTGATGTCATCAAGATGATGACGCGCCTTGAAATCAGACTCACTACTGAATTTTTCAAACCGATTCCAGGGGCAATATAGCTGACAGTCGTCACAGCCATAGATACGATTCCCAATAGCCTCGCGGTACTCTTCTGCTATCACCGAATGATGTTCGATAGTCAGATAGGAAATACATCGGCGCGCATCAACCATATAGGGTGCAACGATAGCTTTGGTCGGGCATTTATCGATACAGCTGCTACAGTCGCCACAGTGTGGGTCTAATGGATGATCGATGTGTAATTTTAAGTCTGTGTAAATTTCTCCCAGAAAAAACCATGATCCATGTTCGCGATGTAGAATATTGCTGTGTTTTCCACGCCAGCCCAGGCCGGCTTTTACTGCCAGTTCTTTCTCTAAAACAGGGGCGCTATCGGTAAAAACACGATAGCCAAAATCACCGATGATAGCCTGGATCTCTTCAGCCAGTTTTTTCAGGCGCTTACGCATCAGCTTATGATAATCACGTCCTAATGCATATCGGGATACGTAGGCTTTGTCAGGGTGATCGAGTAAATCAATAAGTGGCTCTGAACTATCAGCAAGATAATCCAGACGCACACAGATGACCGACAATGTTCCTGGATGCATCTGCTCCGGGTGCAGTCTTTTCTCGGTATTGCGTTGCATATAGGCCATCTCACCGTGATAGTTGTTTGCTATCCAGTTCCGGTAATGACGATGCTGGGTGTCGAGCTTTGTATCGGTGATGCCAACCGCCTGAAAGCCCAGCTGTTGCCCAAGCAGTTTAATCTGCTGGCTAAATCGAGGGGAGTTAATTGAATTCAATCGGCATCCTCGGTACACGAAGCTTCAAAATTGAAGTACATGGCGTCTTTGTTAAGTTGGTAACTCCAGGGTAAGCATGCACATTTCCAGCCGTTTACGCTGCGTTGTACTTTCTTCACAGCAGTTTTAACCTTAAGGCCCTCGAAGCTCTGATGCTGAGAATAAATCGTTTTAGTCTTTCAGGCATTTCATTTTTATCTATCGCCAGCAGTTGCGATGAACAAAAACTGGCAAAGCTGATCGAAAATAGTATTTGAGTACGCATTAAGCGGCCTTTATGGATGAAAGTTTTAGCGTGATCGGTACAATACCGCTTTTTCAAGCGAAAACAAACGTACCTTATGACAGTTTATTTAGCCATCGCGCTGGGCGGATCACTGGGTGCGGTCAGTCGATACTGGGTTTCCTCTTCTACCTATGCCTGGTTAGGCGCTGATTTTCCATTTGGTACGCTGATGGTGAATATAAGTGGTTCTCTGTTGATGGGGTTTCTGGCCTTGATATTAACAGAGAAGATAGCGGTTTCAGAAGAGCTTAAGTTTGCGATTCTGGTTGGATTTCTCGGTTCTTACACGACCTTTTCAACCTTTGCTCTGGATGGGTTGAACTGGCTGCATAATGGAGCCTGGATGAAGGCAGCAGCCTATATGCTGTTAAGTGTTTTCGGAAGTTTACTGGGTGTCTGGATAGGTTATCTAGGCGCACGTTTTATCATGAGATAATTAGAATATGTTAGATCCAAAGATTTTACGTAGCGAACTGGATCAGGTCGCTGCCAGCCTGTTGCTTAAGAATTACCAACTCGATAAAGAGACCTTTAATCAACTGGAAAGTCAGCGTAAATCGTTGCAGGTTGAAACTCAGAACCTGCAGAGTGAACGCAACAGCAAATCAAAATTGATCGGTAAGGCAAAAGCCGAGGGGCAGGATATTCAACCTTTACTGGATGAAGTAGCTACCCTTGGTGATAACCTAAAACAGGCCGAACAGAAGCTTGAAGCCCTGCAACAGCAAATCGACGATCAGATAATGGGGATTCCCAATCTGCCGCATGAGTCAGTTCCACGGGGCAATAGCGAAGAAGATAATACAGTGGTGTTCACCTGGGGGGCTCCAGCTGAGTATGATTTCGATGTTCGTGATCATATCGAGCTGGGTAGCATGCATGCCGGTATGGATTTTGAGCGTGCGGCAAAGCTATCTGGCGCACGTTTTGTCACTATGACAGGGGCCATAGCGCAAATGCACCGAGCGTTAATCCAGTTCATGTTGAACACTCATACACTAAATAATAGCTATATCGAGACTTATGTGCCTTACCTGGTTTCAGATACAGCGTTGATAGGTACTGGTCAGTTACCCAAATTTGAAGCTGATTTGTTCAAGATTGAATCAGAAACGCAAAAGCTATATCTGATACCTACGGCCGAAGTTCCTGTCACCAATTTTGTCAGTGACAGTATTATCGAAGATGCTGATATGCCACTCAAATATGTCACCCATACGCCGTGTTTTCGTTCTGAGGCCGGTTCCTATGGACGCGATACGCGTGGGTTAATCAGACAGCATCAATTTGAAAAAGTTGAACTGGTTCAGATAGTTCGACCTGATGAATCCTGGCAGGCCCTGGAAGAGCTGACCGGGCATGCTGAAGGGATTCTTCAGGCACTAAACCTTCCTTATCAAAAAGTCGTGTTATGTGGCGGTGATCTAGGCTTTTCTTCGGCCAAAACCTATGATCTAGAGGTATGGCTACCGGGGCAGAATTGTTACCGTGAGATTTCATCCTGTAGCAATATGCTGGATTTTCAGGCCCGGCGTATGAAGGCTCGCTGGCGTAATCCAGAGACAGGTAAACCAGAGCTGCTGCATACCCTGAATGGTTCAGGTCTGGCTGTAGGCCGAACACTGGTTGCCGTGATGGAAAATTATCAGCAGGCTGATGGCAGTATTCAGATACCTGAGGTACTTCAGCCTTATATGGGTGGTAAAAAGGTGCTGGATATAGGCTAAAATCGAAATACCAGGCTAGATTGCTCATTAGCAAAAGGATATAAAGATGAAGTTATTTGTGAAGTTAATTTTTGCTGCATTATTTATCGCTGTTATATTGCCTTTTACACTGTTGAAGGGAACTGATGGGCGACCTTTGATGAGTATTAGTGATTTGAAAATGCCAGATTTTGGTTTGCCAAAGGTTGTCAAGGATGCAAAATTACCAAAGCTGCCCGTTGGTGATTCATCTAATCAGGATATTATCTACCAATGGCGCGGTGCTGAAGGTAGTTTGCACTTCACTTCGCAACCGCCTCCAGAGGGCATTGAATATACTGTCAAGGGTTATGACCCGAGGACTAATCTGATACAATCTGTGAAAATCGAAGAGGAACCTAAAGCTAGTGACTTTGATTCTGAACAAAAAGGCAAAGCTCCGGTCAAAGGAGCTTCTGAGATCGGGAATCCATATTCACCCGAAAAAGTAGAGAAGCTTTTCAATGATGCTAAGAATATTGAAAAATTGTTAAATGATCGTATGAAACAACAAGAGGCCATGATTGGCCAGTAACCAGGAAAAACATGAAAAAACTATTATCAATTTTTATAATTGCAGTTTCACTTTTTACTACATCGGCCTACGCGGAATTGAAAGCTGCGTTTATAAATAGCGCAACTATCCTGCAGGAAGCCCCTCAGGCTAAAAAGGCAGTTGAGGATATGAAAAAAGAGTTTCAGGGGCGAGAAGAAGCTATACGCGGATTAGCAGAAGAAATTCAAAAAGATGAGAAGGAACTGCAGAAAGATGCTGCCATCATGAGCCCTGATCAAAAGGGTAAAATGGAAGCAGCCATACAGGAAAAGAAACGTAAACTACGTTTTGATGCTCAATCCCTGAAAGAAGACGTTGATCTACGTCGTAAACAGGAGATTGAAAAAATAAGAACTGAGATATCAGCTGTTATTAATGAATACTCAAAAAAGCATGGTTATGATCTGGTTTTCACTCAGGGTGTAGCATTTGCAGCTGAAAAGGTTGATATTACTCAGGATATTCTGAAAGAACTAAATAAATAATATTATCGCCTGCGGCTTTTAGCCGATCTGGCTGATGCTTTATGCAAAGCAGTATTCCTGGGATACTGCTTCTTTTGTGGGCGAGTCTTATTATCTCGCTCATCTTTAGGTTGCCATGCGGGCACCAGATGCTGTTTGCCATTACCGATTAAGTCACTCCGCCCCATATTCTTTAAGGCCGTTCTAATCAGTGGCCAGTTGAGGGGATCGTGATAACGTAAAAATGCCTTGTGCAATTTACGTTGCTCCGCACTTTTGATGACTCTTACTTTCTCCGAGCGGTGGTTGATCTTACCTAATGGATTTTTACCGCTATGGTACATTGCAGAAGCGATAGCCAGTGGCGTGGGTAAAAATGCCTGTACCTGATCAGGTTTAAAATCATTCTGTTTTAACCATAGTGCAAGGTTTAACATGTCTGTATCGCTGGTGCCTGGATGAGCGCTAATAAAATAGGGAATAAGATATTGTTCCTTTCCCACTTCGCGTGAATATTGCTCGAATAGTTTCTTAAATTCGTAATAGCTATCCACACCGGGTTTCATCATCTTTGACAACGGGCCATCTTCTATATGTTCCGGTGCAATTTTTAGATAGCCCCCTACATGATGCTGGGTCAATTCCTTGATGTATTCTGGTGACTTAATCGCCAGGTCGTAACGTAAGCCAGAGGCAACATGGACTCTTTTTATACCTTTTAATGAACGTGCGCGTTGGTATAAATTAATTAATGGGCCATGGTCGGTATTCAGGTTTTTGCAAATGCCCGGATATACGCAGGACAGGCGTCGACAGGATTGCTCGATCTCTTTACTCTTACATCGCAACTGATACATATTCGCAGTAGGACCACCAACATCGGATATGTGTCCGGTGAATTTATCATCGTTATCGCGTATGGTTTCGATCTCTCGTATCACGGAATCTTCCGAACGACTTTGAATGATTCGCCCTTCATGTTCAGTGATTGAGCAGAAGGTACATCCACCGAAACAGCCACGCATGATATTTACCGAGTGACGAATCATTTCCCAGGCGGGAATGCGATCATTGCCATAAGCAGGGTGAGGACGTCGTGCATAGGGCATTTCAAACACTTTATCCAGTTCGTTGGTTTCCAGTGGAAAAGGTGGTGGGTTGATCCATAGATAGTGTTTACCATGCGCCTGTACCAATGCACGAGCATTGCCAGGATTGGTCTCTAGATGAAAAACCCGTGATGCATGTGCGTACAGAGGCTTGCTTTTACTGACCTGCTCAAAGCTGGGCATTTTGATTACGGTATTGCTACGTTCAATGCGTTTTGGACGAATATCAAAGTCGGTTTTTACTTTGATTTCTGACTTTTCATCACATTCGGGAATTTCCTGATAAGGGCTCACTATTTTTTCAATTTTACCGGGAGAGTCTATCTCGGTTGAATCGATGACAGACCAGCCTGCAGGAATCTCATCCACTAAGTAGGCGGTACCGCGTATATCCTTGATATCTTTAATACTCTCATTAGATGCCAGGCGGTGAGCGAGTTCGACTATGGCACGCTCTGCATTGCCAAATAACAGGATATCGGCACTAGAATCGACCAGTACAGATTGTCGAACCTTATCCTGCCAATAGTCATAATGCGCAATACGACGCAAACTGGCTTCGATACCGCCGATAATGATGGGTGTATCGCTATAAACCTGGCGAATTTTCTGGCTATACACCAATACAGCTCGGTCCGGGCGTTTGCCGGCTACTCCCAGAGGGGTATAAGCATCGTCACTACGTATTTTGCGGTCTGAGGTATAGTGATTGACCAATGAGTCCATATTCCCAGCTGTGACCCCAAAAAATAGATTCGGCTTGCCCAGTTGCGAGAAGCTGGAAAGGTCATTCCAGTCCGGCTGTGCAATAATACCGACACGAAAGCCCTGTGATTCAAGCACACGGCCAATCACAGCCATTCCAAAACTCGGATGATCGATATAGGCATCGCCTGTGACCAAAATAATGTCACAGCTATCCCAGCCTAGTTGATCCATCTCAGCTCTAGTCATCGGCAAAACAGAGGCATTGCCATAGCGGATTGCCCAGTAGGGGCGATAGGAAAACAGGTTTTTGGGTTGAGGGATTGTCATCAGTTACAATTCATAGAGATTAATAAATATAAGATTGCTCATGTCCAAAATAGACATCATTTCAATTGTCGAATCCTCCATGCACCCGAATTATAGCGGGTTATACGCAAGAAAAGGCCTGCATGAAGTAAAGGTTAATAGTATTCGCAAAGCCATAAACCTGATCAAAAAAGAAACACCACGTTATATCGTGGCTGAATTTTTTTATGCCTACAGTACAAACTATAGCGGTGTGCATAAATCTAATCTGGATGTTTTGCTAGTGAGTTTAAGAAAATACGCTCCACATACACGAGTCATAGTATTTTCGGATAAAGACGATGCTCAATATATTAAAGTACTGGATTCGTTAGAATACCCGCTACATGGCTTACTTATTCATCCATCAAAGGAGTCAGATATTGCGCAACTACTGGTCTGAATAAGGATGACAGGGTCATTATTCAATAACCAGAATTTATTGTAAGCGAACACAAGGAGTCTGTCGGATTAAGGATGAATTTACTGCGGAGAAGACATTTTGGCCAACAATCCGATCATTTTCGTTAAATAGGCTCATTATTCGCCTCAAATGATCGAAATATTTGACTCAAAATGCCATTCCCTCGCTACGATCACCTAAAACCGGCAGGCTCCTGGCCAAGATAACTTTAGTCATAGTGTTGCTGCAACTTATACAATTATATTTATCCATATGCTACCGACCGATTTACAGGTCGGTAGCGTAAATCCTGGGCAATATTCTCTCAGATTTAAGCAGCGGGAGGTTTATTATCCTGGCTGGACAAAATTTGGGGTGCTACATCAACGGCTTTAGGTGGTGTTGCTTGCATAGCTTCTGGCTTTACAGGTTTTTCAACCGGCTTAGGCGTAGCAATAGTCTCAACCTTCGGTGATGTTTGAGGCTCGGGTTTTGGCGACGGTGCTGGTGCTAGTTGAGCTTCTGGCTTAGCTTCCACCTTGGCAGGAGCTGCTACCTGAGGTGCCGGTTGGGGGCTGGCCTCTGGTGTTGCTGAAGCAGGTGTGGAGCCTTTATTGGCCTCTGGTGTTGGTACAGGTTTAACCTCTTTAATAGCCGCTGGTGTAGTTGGCGTAGCAGAAGGCTTATTCTCAACCCTGGGCTCAGGTTTTGAACCGGAAGCAGGCCTGTTTTCTATCTTCGACTCGGATTGGTTTGTAGGAACAGGTTTGTTCTCAGCTACTGCCTGTGGTTTTAGAGTAGCTGCAGGGGATGGCTGAATATCTATAGTAGCTTGTGTTCTTTGCTGCTGAGGTTTTATCTCAGGGATAGCTTCTGATTTTACGTTTTGATCAGGTCTGTTTTCAGGACCAACTGAAGGTGCTGCTTTAGGCTCAGGTCTTGCCTCAGCTTTTACCGTGGTGTCATTTTTCGGTGTATTTCCACTGCGGTTATTAGAGCTATCCTGGGTTGCTGCTACATCGGGCTTTTCATCAACAGGTGGCTGATTATTACCTTGCGCAGGGTTATTAACGTCAGGCTGTGTAGGCTCTTGTGGGGTCGTATCAGCTTTATTCGCACTGTCTTTAGATGCCGCTTGTTCTCCGGTATTTCTTCTAGGCCCTGAGGAACGGCGACGAGAGGGGTTGGAAGATAGCTTACGTTCACGTGTTTCAGGTTGCGTATTGCTATCTGATTGAGCAGATGTGCTAGTTTCCTGCTTGTTTCCCTCATTGCTACTTTGATCGCTGGTGTTTTCACTATTCTGACGTTTGTTCGCGTTACGGTTACGATTACGGTTGCGGTTGCGGGTGCGTGGTTTAGAAGATTGCGTACGAGATTCTTCTGAATCCTGTTGAGGAGCAGCCTTGTTTGTATTCGCTTTCTTGGTATCGGGCTGATTTACCGGGGTGTCAGTCTCAGCGTCACGACGATTTTTCTGATTTGGATTGCGGTTGCTATTACGATTACGATTGCGGTTTTGAGCATTGGTATTAGCATTAGCACTACGTGGGCGGTTACGATTATTACTATTTGCCTTGTTTTGCTCTTCAACTTTCTCTGGCTTTTCTTTTTTTCCATTGCCAAAAATTGCGCTGATTACCTTGCTAATCAAGCCAGCCTCTTTTGGCGTTTCAACTACTATAGGAGCAATTTTTGGCTTTTGTGCAGGAGGAGTAATCTGCTGAACTGCGGCAATTTGTGCAGGTGCTGCTGACTGTGCTCTTGATTCAGGTGTATATACCGGAATATCTTCACTAGCAAGCTCATATGAGCTCTTATAGCTAGACTCATGTCGATGAGTATCGTTATCTCGTACACGCTCTATTGAAAAGTGTGGTGTTTCAAGATTTGGGTCGGGAACGATGACGCAATGTACCTTACAGCGGTCTTCAATATCAGTAATCTTGGAGCGTTTCTCATTCAACAGATATGTGGCGCATTCAACGGGTAGTTTGGTCAGAATCCGACCTGTGTTCTCTTTTAAAGCTTCTTCTTCTAATAGACGTAATACTGAGAGCGATAGTGATTCAACATCACGAATGGTGCCCTGGCCCTGGCATCTGGGGCAAACGATCTGGCTTGATTCACCCAATGATGGGCGCAGGCGCTGACGTGACATTTCAAGTAAACCGAAACGCGATATACGACCTATCTGGACTCTCGCGCGGTCTTCATAGACGGCACGTCTGAGGCGTTGCTCTACCTCACGCTGATTTTTGTTTTTCATCATATCGATGAAATCAATCACCAGTAATCCACCAAGGTCGCGAATTCTCAATTGGCGAGCAATTTCATCAGCGGCTTCCAGGTTGGTATTTAAGGCAGTTTCTTCGATATCGCCACCTTTGGTTGCACGTGCAGAGTTAATATCTATAGAAGTCAAAGCTTCTGTTGGATCAATAACAATAGCGCCACCAGAAGGCAGGTTTACGGTTCTGGTAAATGCCGATTCGATCTGGTTTTCAATCTGGAAACGGTTGAATAGAGGTTGTGTGTCATTATAGAGCTTCAGTTTGTGCAGTGCGTTTGGCATAACCATGGACATGAATTCATGGGCTCGGGTAAACGCACTTTTTGAATCGATGAGGATTTCACCGATCTCATTTTTATAATGATCACGTAAGGCACGGATAACAATATCGCTTTCCTGATAAATCAGGAATGGGGCGGGTTTTTCTTTAGAGGCCTTAACAATGGCTTCCCATAACTGGTTAAGGTAATCAAGATCCCATTGCATTTCTTCTGTCGTTCGACCTACGCCAGCTGTGCGAGCTATAACGCCCATGTTTTTGGGCATATCCAGCTCAGACATGACCTTTCTAACCTCGTCGCGGTCATCTCCCTCGATACGACGAGAAACTCCCCCAGCACGTGGATTCTGCGGCATCGCCACCAGAAAACGACCAGCCAGACTAACAAAGCTGGTTAAAGCGGCACCTTTATTGCCGCGTTCTTCCTTTTCAACCTGGACAATAATTTCCTGATTAACCTTAACAGCATCTTTAATACTACCGCGGCCATCTTCGGCTTTAGCGTCTTCGCTGAAATAATCGCGGGAAATTTCCTTGAACGGCAGAAAGCCATGACGCTCAGCGCCATAATTAACAAAAGCGGCTTCCAGACTGGGTTCTACACGGGTGATGACACCCTTGTAGATGTTAGATTTTTTCTGCTCTCGTGAGGGTACTTCTATATCGAGATCGTAGATAAGCTGGCCATCGACCATAGCTACGCGTAGTTCTTCTGCCTGAGTGGCATTGATAAGAATTCTTTTCATTTAATGATTTGCCTTGTGTAGTTCGCAGCAGGCAGGTCTCAGCATGGCCGTTTTCCAGATGTGGAGTCGGCTCATTGTTTTGCTTCTGAATGAAATCAAAGGGTTGGGTAACCCGCGCATAAGCGCTGAAATACTGTTTCAGTATCAGATTTATAATTACGAGACTGTGCATAGCGAATGAGTTAAACTGTGGTCTTTGACACGAAGTTGTCGGACCTTAATAAAGATCGGGTACGTAAAGTCACCTGATCTTGAAAATAGTGTGTAGTCTTTCAGCTTTTAAACTTGTTGACCACAATCCGACGAATATAACAACACATTCCTGATACTGCAATCTTTTGGATAAAAAATCTCCTTACTCAAGCGTTCAGCTGGTTACTATTGCTGATACTCAAGCTGGCCAGCGATTAGATAATTTTCTAATTAAAACGTTAAAGAACCTACCGAAAAGTCACCTGTATCGCATTATCCGTAAGGGTGAAGTGAGGGTGAATAAAAAACGCGTAAAACCAGAATACAAGCTTTTAAGTGGTGACATACTAAGGCTTCCACCGCTCCAGCTTGAGCCTCCAGTAAATGAAACCGTTCAGATTCCTGATAAGTTAAGCAAATTGCTTGAGTCACGGATTCTTTACGAAGATGAGCACATTCTCATCCTCAATAAACCCGAAGGACTGGCTGTTCACTCTGGTTCTGGATTGAAGTACGGAGTGATAGATGTGCTCAGGCCCATGCGTGCAGATGTAGAACTTGAGTTAGTGCACCGTCTGGATCGGGATACCAGTGGCTGCCTGCTGTTAGCAAAAAACCGTGCGGCGCTACTCGAAATGCAGCGTATTTTGCAAAATAATTCAATGCGAAAGAACTACCTGGCTCTGGTCAAAGGGCTTTGGGATAAGAATAAGCTCAAGGTAGCGCTGCCATTATTAAAACAGACTATGCCCAATGGTGAGCGCAGGGTTTACGTGGATGAACGTGGTCAGGTTGCCGATACGCGCATAAATGGAATTAGCCACTATAATCAGGCAGGTATTAAATTTAGTGTACTGGATATAAATTTAATGACCGGAAGAACCCATCAGATCCGTGTGCATTGTCAATCTCAGCATCATGAAATTGCCGGAGATGATAAATATGGCGACCGAAAATTTAATAAACTAATGAAGGGGCTTGGATGTCATAGGTTGATGTTACATGCCTTAAGACTTGAAATTCCCGCTAATGTCTATACTAAGAAGCTGGATATCTTAGCCCCTCAACCATCCGAATTTAGGAGATTTACAGAGCATGAAGTCTGGAAAGTATCAACTGATCATCTTTGACTGGGATGGCACTATCATCGACTCCCAGGCTCATATTATAAACAGTATGCAGAAAGCAATGGCCGACGAGAACCTGCCAATGCCTCGGGATGATGAAGTTAGACATGTCATAGGTTTAAGTTTGGACAGTGTGATTCTATCGCTGCTTCCAGAGTTGAATGACACCACTGTTAATCGGATCTCTGATAACTATCGGCGGCATTTTTTTGCGAATATCAATCAGTCCAGGTTGTTTGATGGAGTTGCTGAAACCATTCAGGATCTGCACGCCAGTGGTTACTTCTTAGCGGTTGCCACGGGTAAAGGCCGCAGAGGACTAGACCTTGCGTTGAAAAATACCGGGCTGGAGCCGTTTTTTCACATCACCCGTTGTGCTGATGAAACCCGTTCCAAGCCCGATCCTTTAATGCTTGACGAGATTCTAACCGATCTCGATCTTGCAGTAGAAAATGCGATTATGGTTGGTGATACAAGTTATGACATGGATATGGCAGGCAATATCAAGATGGATTGCGTCGCAGTAACCTATGGCATGCATAATGCGGAACATCTAAAAACAAGCAATCCTACCTATTTAATCGATTCTATCGATCAGTTATCTCAATACGTTTAAACCGAGACACCCATGGAACAAAATCAGTCTGAAAATACCATACCAGAAGTAACACCAGAAGTAACAAGCTCAGCTGAGTACGAAGCAATCGTCCAACGTCTGGCATTTGCAGCTATCAATGAACAGCGCCGCAGTCGCCGCTGGAGAATATTTTTCCTCATTCTGACCTTTATCTATTTGACGCCAGTCGTTTTATTAATGCTCGATATCAACGATATGAATTTCCTGAATATGAAAAAAGGGGGTACCGATAAACACACAGCATTAGTAAGAATGAATGGCATTATTGCAGGGGATAGCGAAGCCAGTGCCGAGAATATTATCGGTGGATTACAGGATGCCTTCGCAGATAAAAATACAGCTGGCGTGATTCTGGAAATCAATTCACCTGGTGGCTCACCAGTACAATCTGCTTATATATACGATGAAATTATACGCCTTAAAGAGGAGCATAAAGATATTCCTCTGCATGTAGTGGTTACCGATATGGCTGCATCAGGTGGGTATTTTGTCGCTGCGGCTGCGGATAATATTTACGTCAACAAATCCAGTCTGGTCGGCTCTATCGGCGTCAGAATGGATAGCTTTGGTCTGGTTGGTCTGATAGAAAAGCTGGGCATAGAACGCAGATTGTTAACAGCAGGCGAACACAAGGGCTTGCTGGATCCTTTTCTGCCTCAGAATGAAATGGAAAAACAGCACTTACAAGGCATGTTAGATCAGGTGCACGGTCATTTTATCGATGCGGTTAAGCAGGGCAGAGGTGAGCGTTTGAAACAATCACCTGATCTTTTCAGTGGCCTGGTTTGGTCAGGTGATGAAGCGATTAAACTTGGGCTGGCAGATGACTTTGGTAGTGCATATCAGGTCGCAAGGGATGTCATAAAGCAGGAAACAATCGTTGATTTTACAAACAAGGAATTGCTGCTGGATAGAATCGCTAACCGTGTAGGAGCGTCTTTCGGTGCTAGTATCAATCAACTCATCTTTTCAGAGCTGAAATTAAACTAGTGCGCTGGTATACCTAAACGACCCGGTATCCAGCCTGTTCCAGCATGCTAGTCAAACGTATTAATGGCAAGCCTACCAGGGCAGTTGGGTCATCTCCAGATAGATAGCTGAAAAGACTAATACCATAGCCTTCAGATTTAAAGCTGCCTGCGCAGTTGTAGGGTTGCTCTACATGCAGGTAGTTTTCCAGCTGATCATCGCCAAGTTCACGAAATCCCACTCGAAACTCGATACAATCGGTGACCTGGAAGTTTTTATCAGCCTGCTGAACAGAGACTCCCGTATAAAAAACCACTTCACGACCACGGGCATTCTGTAACTGCCTGAGAGCATTCTCATGATTACCGGGTTTGCCCAGAATAGTACCGTCAAGATAGGCACATTGGTCTGAGCCGATTACCAGAGCAGTGGGGTTTTGCAGAGCAATATACTCTGCCTTTTGTCGCGCTAACCTGGATACATATTCAATAGCATCCTCATCGGGCAGTATTGATTCGTCGATATCAGGAGAAATTGATCTGAACGGGAAATTGAGGCGATTTAATAATTCCTGGCGAAAAGGCGAGCTTGAAGCAAGGATAACTTCAGGTAGATTCATGAATGGATTCAACGTAATGCGGATAAAAAAGTGATTATATTATAAATTACTGTTTCCGGGCAGATAGAAATGGCCTATTTAATGCTTTAGGCGTAGACAAGAGGCTGAGGAAACGGTTAGAATCGCGCGTTTATGCAAGGCAAGTTAAAACGTACTTATAGGACATCCTCCGAACTGACCCGAAAAGCTGATTATATCGGCGTAATCCCATTGACAGAAATGCCTAGATTACAGAGTCTTACTCTCCCATCTGAGGGTGAAGTCAGGGTGTCATTTAATTTCGGTTTTAACCTTTTAAAACATGCTGTGATAAAAGGTGAGTACGCTACGGATGTCGTGGTGGAATGCCAACGATGCCTTGAACCGATGACGCATACTATCGATCAGAGTTTTGAATTGCTGATTGATGCTAAAGATGAAGATATAGAATCTTTTCAGTTAGATTCGGTTTATACCAGTGAGGGTTATCTTGATGTATTTGAAGTGATTGAAGATGAGCTGATACTGGCTCTCCCTATTATCATGATGCATAAAGATTCCTCCTGTAATACTTATTTGCAACCGGAGCCTGTAGAAGAGGTTGCGGTTGAGAAAAAAGACAATCCTTTCGCCGTATTAGAAACGTTGAAAGGCAGTAATTAACTTTAATGTTGGAGAATATCAATGGCTGTTCAAAAAAGTCGTAAAACCCCGTCTCGTCGTGGTATGCGTCGTTCACACGATGCTCTATCTGGACCAGCACTTTCAATCGAATCAACAACCGGTGAAACACATCTGCGTCATCACGTCAGTGAAGATGGTTTCTACCGTGGTCGCAAAGTGATCGCTGATAAAGTTGAAGCTGACGACGAAGAATAGTCACAATACTATCTTCACTCTATACGGGCGGGAACATACCGCCCGTTATTGTTTATAGCGCCAAAAAAAATATGATAAAAAAGATTGCTATCGATGCGATGGGTGGTGACTTCGGTCCCTCTGTCACATTGCCAGCCGCTTATAAAGCGGTAACAGAATATTCTGACATTGAACTCGTTCTGGTCGGACAGCAGGAAAAACTGGAACAGGAGTTTAAAAAACTTGGATTGAAATCTGATTCCAGAATCAGCATTCACCATGCATCCGAAATTGTTACAATGGATGAATCCCCAGCTGTCGCGTTGAAGAAGAAAAAAGATTCTTCTATGCGAGTGGCTATCAACCTGGTCAAAGAGGGTGTTGTTGATGCCTGTATTAGTGCGGGCAATACCGGTGCCCTTATGGCTACCGGAAAGTTTGTATTAAAAACTATACCCGGCATCAGTCGGCCAGCAATCTGTACTGCTTTACCTACTATTTCGGGTCATACCCACATGCTTGATCTAGGTGCAAATATCGATTGTACGCCTGAGCATTTATTACAGTTTGCAATAATGGGGTCAGTGTTGTGTGAGTCGGTCGATGAAAAAGAAAACCCCAGTATAGGTCTATTGAATATTGGTTCCGAAGCAATCAAGGGTAACGAGGTTGTGAAGCAGGCCAGTCAACTGATAGCTCAGACCAGTTTGAATTATAATGGCTTTATCGAAGGAGATGATATCTATACTGGTAAGGTTGATGTTGTGGTATCCGATGGTTTTGTAGGTAATGTTTCATTGAAAACAGCCGAAGGGCTTGCGTCAATGGTGACTACTGTTTTAAAACAGTCATTCAAGAAAAACCTGTTCACTAAACTTGCCGCTCTGATTTCAATGCCGGTATTAAATACGGTAAAACACACGCTTGATCCGCGTCAATATAATGGTGCCAGTCTGCTGGGGTTAAATGGCATTGTTATTAAAAGCCACGGAAGTGCCGATGTGGATTCCTTCTTTAATGCCATCAAAATTGCCAGTATCGAAATCGACAAATCAGTGCCAGAGCGCATTAATCAGAAAGTAGAACAATACCTGCCTGAGAAAGAGGAGAAGATTGCATGACTTATGCTCGAATAACTGGAACTGGAAGCTATTTGCCAGAGAAGGTTTTAACCAACTTTGATCTGGAAAAAATTGTTGATACGACTGACCAATGGATTCGTGAACGCACAGGTATTGAAAAACGTCACATCGCTATAGATGGACAGAATACAGTCGATCTTGCTGAACGCGCTGCACGCAACGCGATTGAAGCTGCAGGATTAAAACCTCAGGATATTGATCTGATTGTTGTGGCAACTACAACTGCAGATAGAGTCTTCCCCAGTACTGCCTGTTTGTTGCAATCTCGTCTTGATATTCACGGCTGTGCAGCTTTCGATATACAGGCAGTGTGTACAGGGTTTATCTATGCACTAGGCGTAGCTGAAAAATTCATTAAAACAGGTAGTGCTAGTCGTGCACTGGTAGTAGGAGCCGAAACCTTTTCTCGTCTGCTTAACTGGAATGATCGTGGCACCTGTGTGTTATTTGGAGACGGTGCCGGTGCCGTGGTGCTGGAAGCGGACGAAGAAACCGGAATACTATCCGCCCATCTACATGCAGACGGTGACTATGAAGCCTTACTGCGCGTTCCTTACGGCCCATCTCAAGGCTTTGAGGTCATGAATGAAATTAATACCAAGGTTGAGATGCGAGGCAACGAAGTGTTCAAAATGGCGGTAAATACATTAGGCCGAATCGTTGATGAAACCCTGCAAGCCAATGATCTTGAAAGAACCGATATCGACTGGTTAGTACCTCATCAGGCTAATTTACGCATCATACATGCCACTGCCAGAAAATTGAAGATGCCACTCGATAGAGTCGTAATAACTGTTCAGGAACAGGGTAACACCTCGGCTGCATCGGTTCCGCTTGCGCTGGATACAGCGGTACGCGATGGACGTATTAAAAAAGGTGAGATGTTATTACTCGAAGCCTTTGGAGGTGGATTTACCTGGGGTTCGGCCTTAGTCCGTTACTAACTTTGTCTGGACTGTAAATTCAAATCCATGGCATACGAAATAGAACGAAAATTTTTACTTGCCTCGGATACCTGGCGCGATCAGGTTTACCGCACTATCCATATCCAGCAGGCCTATCTGTGCAATACCGACAAAGCCTCATTAAGAATCCGCAGCACCGACGATAAAGGCTATTTTAGCAGCAAGTCGATGACGAAAGACATTCGACGTCATGAGTTCGAATATGAAATACCTCTCTTTGATGCCGAATTTATGATCCTTCATATGTGCCAGGGCAGTGCCATTAAAAAAGACAGGCATCTCGTTAAAATTGATCAGCATATCTGGGAAATCGATGAGTTTTATGGTGATAATGCGGGCCTTATTGTCGCCGAAATCGAACTGGGACACGAGCAGGAGGCCTTCACTCGTCCTTCCTGGGCAGGGCAGGAGGTTTCCACTGATACCCGATATTTCAATATGTCTTTGGTCAATAATCCCTATAAAAATTGGACTACATGAAGTAAGGATTTCTGCTATAGTTGTAGGACACTTTGAGGCAGATATATGATTAACGTACTCCTGACTGATGACCATGCCCTGGTCCGAACTGGTATCAAGCGACTTCTCGAAGATAGCAAGCAGATTAAGATTGTTGGCGAGGCTGATTGCGGTGAAGCCTGCATCTCACTTGTTGCAGATCTAAAACCTGATGTTATTCTTATGGATGTTAATATGCCTGGTATGGGCGGTGTAGAAGCCTGTCGACGTATCCTGCAGCGTGATCCCACGCAAAAAATTATCATTCTTACTATCCATACCGAGCAGACATTCCCCAAACGTCTTTTAGAAATCGGTGCGCGCGGTTACCTGACTAAAGAATGCGATTCCAGTGAAATGTTGAATGCTATCAAACAGGTGCATATGGGGGGGTCTTATATTGAGCCTCGTATCGCCCAGCAACTGGCATTATCATTACTGCCCGGAAATGAAGAAAACCCGGTAGATCGGCTCTCCAGGCGAGAATTTCAGGTCATGCTGATGATCTCTCAGGGTTTAAGTAATAACGAAATTTCAGAGCGTTTGTGCCTTAGCCCCAAAACAGTCAGCACCTATCGCTCGCGCTTACTTGAAAAGCTGGGCGCGCATAATGAAGTCGATTTAATCCGTATCGCAGTAGAGCAGGGCATGGTTGATTTTGCACAGTCTGACTCTAGTCTCTCTGGCTGAACCAATAAGCCCTGCGTGGCTGAATTAAAGTCGCCACAGATAATAAATGGTTAATGAAAAAACAAATAATCAAGCAGATTTTGATGCTCAGACCTTCCTGAAATCTGTCAATAATCTGCCAGGCGTCTATCGCATGATCGATAGCAAAAAGCAGGTGATCTATGTCGGTAAGGCCAAAGACCTAAAGAAACGCCTCTCCAGTTATTTCCGTAAAACAGGCCTGTCTCCCAAGACTCAGTCCATGGTCAGGCATATCAAAGCCATAGAGGTGATTAATACGCGTACCGAAAGCGAAGCGTTAATCCTCGAAAATGATTTGATCAAAAATCTAAACCCACGCTATAACATCCTGTTTAGAGATGATAAAAGCTATCCTTATATTCAATTAACCAGACACGAATTCCCAAGACTTAAGGTCTATCGTGGCACAACGAATAGCCGTAAGGGGCAATTCTTTGGACCCTTCCCCAGTGTCGCAGCAATTCGCTATACTATTCAGCATTTACAGCGCATTTTCAAGCTACGTAACTGCGAAGATTCAGTGCTTAAAAATCGCAGTCGGCCTTGTCTGCAATATCAAATTAAACGTTGTACGGCCCCCTGTGTAAACAAGGTCAGCAAAGAAGAGTATCAGCAGCAAATCCATCAGGCAGAACTCTTTCTTAAGGGACAAAATGAAACCCTGATATCAAACCATGTGGAACTCATGCAACAGGCATCGGCAAATCTTGAATTTGAAAAAGCCGCCGAATACCGAGATAACATCGAACAGCTGCGCAAGGTGAATGAAAAACAGTTTGTAACCGGGTTTAGTAGTAATCTGGATATCATCGCCTGTGTATTGCAACAGGAGTACTGCTGCATACAGGTTTTCATGATCCGCAGCGGCACTTCGCTAGGCAACAAGCCTTTCTTTATTCGTATCAAGCTCGATTCCGAGCCCGCAGAAATCCTCGAAACCTTTCTGGTGCAGCATTATTCGCGTCATCCTGTACCTGGTGAGATAATCGTCAATCAGGAACTGGAAAATATACCATTGATGGAGCAAACCCTGTCCAGTTTCGCCAACAGCAAGGTGAGCGTAAAGAATCATGTACGCGAAAAACGCAAACACGCACTCGAAATGGCAGAGCGCAATGCCGTCGAATCCCTGCAGCGTCATCTGCAATCATCCACTAATTTAAACAAGCGCTACCAGTCATTGATCGAAGCGCTGAACCTGACTGAAGCGCCGCAACGTATGGAATGTTTTGATATCAGCCACACTATGGGTGAGGCCACAAAAGCATCCTGCGTGGTATTCGGGCAGGAAGGCGCGATTAAATCCGATTATCGTATCTATAATATTCGCGATATCACCGAAGGCGATGATTATGCCGCGATGCGACAGGTACTTACGCGCCGCTATGACAAACTCAAACATCAACCCGAGAATATGCCTGATGTGATCTTTATTGATGGCGGAAAAGGGCAGTTGCATAGTGCACTGGACGTGATGGAAATGCTTGAAGTTTTCGAAGCCAAGCCAGGGCTACGCGTGATCGGTATTGCCAAAGGAGCCGAACGCAGAGCAGGGTACGAAAGCATACTCGATGAAAACTATAACGAACTACGAATACCGATGGACTCGCCATCCTTATTACTGATCCAGCAAATCCGCGATGAAGCGCACCGCTTTGCAATTACTGGGCACCGTAAGGCCAGAGGCAAAGCGCGTAGAACCTCCCGGCTGGAAGAAATACCCGGAATAGGGGCAAAGCGACGTCAGATGCTATTACAAAAATTTGGCGGCCTACAGGGAGTGAAATCAGCCGGAATTGAAGAGTTGATGCAGATAAAAGGGATAAATCGCGAGACCGCGCAGATCATTTATGATACCTTTCACGGCTAGCAAACTTTGTCAATTATGAAGTTAACACTCCCCACTACGCTAACCTTATTCAGGATTATTCTAATCCCGATATTTGTCCTGGTATTTTACCTGCCGACAAGTTGGGCGCATGCTGCTGCCGCTATTATTTATGCGGTTGCCAGCGTAACCGACTGGTTTGATGGATATCTTGCACGAGTGTTAAATCAGGAGAGTGCCTTCGGGGCTTTTCTCGATCCGGTAGCAGATAAGCTGATGGTCGCGGTCGCGATCATACTGCTGGTAGAGGCAAATCCTGGCTTATTGATTGTAATACCCTCTATTATCATTATCAGCCGTGAGATCACCGTATCAGCACTTAGAGAATGGATGGCAGAGCTGGGCAGTAGAACCACCGTAAAAGTGAGTTTTGTTGGCAAGGCAAAAACCACTGCACAAATGTTTTCGCTATTTTTAATGATCTATCATCAGGAATTACTCGGCATACCTATGTATGAAGTGGGCATGGCATTTTATTATCTGTCTGCAATCCTGACCATATACTCCATGATGATCTACCTGAAAGCCGCATGGCCAGTGATGCGTAGCAACGGGTAAAAGAGACCCTGATTGTTTCTTGATTGTGAGAAATTTCAGTTGCAACAGAAATAATTCAAGCCCTGAGAACAGGTGTTAAGAAATCTTTAAAAAACATTGAGAAATAGGGTGATTACACCTTGACAGAAAAAGCTCAATGGCTAGAATATCGCCTCTTTCGCGGGAATAGCTCAGCTGGTAGAGCACAACCTTGCCAAGGTTGGGGTCGCGAGTTCGAATCTCGTTTCCCGCTCCAATTTTAAGCCTCGTGATAATCGAGGCTTTTTGGTTTTAAAAGCGTTAAAATTATCAAAGACATATCACTGGCTGGGTGGCAGAGTGGTTATGCAGCGGCCTGCAAAGCCGTGGACGGCGGTTCGATTCCGCCCTCAGCCTCCATATGTTATGTCATTGTTAACCATTAAACGCTTTTATAGCATGTTGTCATTGTGAGCAAAGCGCGGCAATCTTTAGACGGTTGCCACTGCTAGCAAGCAATATCAATCATGAAGTCCACTCAGTACTGCCGGGGTGGCGTTGTGGTAGACAGTAGTTCTCCGAACTACCATGATATTCAATAAGGGCAATAGATTTACAAGCTACTCGACGCCCGGGTGGCGAAATTGGTAGACGCAAGGGACTTAAAATCCCTCGGTGGAAACACCGTGCCGGTTCGACTCCGGCCCCGGGCACCATTTGAAATCAATGATTTATAGATTTTCCCTTCTTTTCTTATTTGACTGATGAAAGTCAGTGTAGGCAGTTCAATTCTAAAGATTTATTAATTTTTAATACACTTCTTACCAAGATATTTTGTGTTCCCTAAAATTGTATTCATATTTAAAAAAATATTTATAAGTAATTATCTTTAGACCATATATAAATCTTTACCTGAGATTTTAATAAAATTACTCGACGTATTCTTTTATTAAATTATCAACCGGTTAAATAAAAAAATTATCAAGGAGGGGCAGTAACATGAATCAGTAAAATTCAACTGAAAAAATTTCTCCTCAGAAAAATTTGTGGGTAGTTTCTAGTACGAGTAAAGCTACAAGTGTATGGTACAGCGCGATTTGAGCAGCATAAAAGGTTCTAAATCCATAGGCTTTTCTGGTGGTTTCTCGTTCCCAAGCACTGTGTGGGAATGCATATAGCATCTGACGAGTTTGGATTTCACACGCCTTGGCTTTCCTTGCTCCGTAGCATCTTTCTAAAAGACGTGCGAGTCACTTCTTTCCAACAGCTGAAAGAAGTAACCAAGAAAGCTGCCCTACGCAATCCCTTATCTCGTCAAAAGTAGGGTCAAATCGCGGTCGGGTCAGACCCGTTCCCGACGCGGCTGTCTCTCAAATGGCATCCTTGCCATTTGACCCCGATTTGACCGTACTTTTACCGCGGGCTTGAAGGGAGAAAAAAGCGGAAAAACAAAATTGTCTGGAACAATATTGAACAGCTTCAACTGCCCCGAAGGGTGGAGGACAGGAAGTCCAGAATAATGACATCCCAATTAAGTGGCCTGTGGCTCCATGAAAGTTGAGCCAAACTCTTCACCCCTAATTTTTGATCAAACATCTTTTGAACTCTAAGCATGACCAGTTGATTGCTTACAAACTTTACCTTTTTGGAGAAAAGATTTTAATAGTAAAATTAACCGTTTAAGTAATTAAACAGTCCTGGTTTTAGATGATATTTTACTATAATCAATAACTTAGTTACGACCGACCCGGTTTAGTCGAACGTCGAATGAAAAAAAGCACTGAATTTACTGGGGATCCCGGGCAGTTGTGAAAAAGCCAGAAAGACGATGAAAGAAGCTGGTGTTGCCGTTAAACACAGGATGAAATACAAGGTCACCACGAACAGTAATCATAAGCAACTTGTTTTCGATAACCTGTTACAGCGAGACTATACCTCCGCCCAGGCGGATCAGGTCTATGCTGCAGATGTGACTTATATATGGACGCAGGACGGCTGGTTATACCGGGACGTTGTGATTGACCTGTTCTCGCGTAAAGTGGTGGGGTGGAGTATGAGTAGTCGAATGAAAGCACAGCTGATCTGTGATGCCCTGAAGATGGCAATATGGCGAAGACATCCAAAGCCTGGACTGATCCACCATTCTGATCAAGGCAGTCAGTATGCCAGTCATGAATTTAGAACACTGCTCCAGATGAATGGGATACGGTGTAGCATGAGACGAAAAGGAGACTGCTGGGACAATGCTGTAGTTGAAAGCAACATTGGCACCTTAAAACAGAAACAGGTGCACTGGAGGAACTATCAAACCCGTCTCTAAGCTCAGCAGGATATATTGCAGTACATAGCCTTTTTTTATAATGGTTGCCGGTTACATTCGACACTAAATTAAGTCAGTCCGATTGAATATGAAAGACAATTTAATGAAATGAAAAAAGTAGCTTAACTGAGTGTACAAAAATGCTTGCCCACGTCACGGATCACTGGGTAAGAGAGCAATTGTTTAAGATGTTTTGATAGAAGGGCCGGAGCAGAAGAGATTTTAATTCCATAATGGTTGAGTTTTTGATGAGTCAAATGTAAGGCTGACCCGAATGTTACTAAGTTAAGGTGTACTTCTATCTCAAAATCAACAGATTAACCCAAATGTGGTACCTTTTACACGCCAGGTTGCCACATACTAAATTTACTTAACTTAGTTGTCTTTCAAGGCTGATCTCGATTTTTATACAATTTTTGTTTATTGTTATACGAGTAGGGAGTTTAAAAAGGGGGCATTATAATTCATAAAGCAATTGTTTTTATTGCTCTATGCACCATAATACTGAAAATTTTTTCGCTACTTTTTGACAACTAGAGCAAAAAATGTAATAAATTGCTTCTACGGATATTTTGTTCGCTGTTGCTCTCTAATTTCTGTAGAGCGTGGTGTCATCCCCACATAGGAAAGTGAAAATGAATAAATTCTCTCTTACTGCTTTGATGATGCTTCTGCAGTCGTCAATTGCATTCGCAAAGGATTGCAAGATTCCATATTCTGATAATCCAGATGTTACCTACTCCATAAATCCAGCTGTTATCGATAAGTGGAATCCTGATTTGAGTTATGCAATTAATCCCGATGTCACCTATTCAATAAATCCAAATTTCACATATAAGTATAATCCTGACGTAACTTTCACAATTAATCCAGACCAGACTGTCAAACTGAATCCATTTATTAGCAAGTGGAATGGATATAATGTTTGCACACCAAAAGGAGAGTTTGTTGGTGCTAGCATTATAGCTAATGAAGATGTTATGGTTTTTTATATCGGTACGAACTGGATTGGCAATTTCATAACCAATAAAAAGAGCGGGTATAATTTTTTCAACCGGAAAAAGGAGTGGGAGGGATTTCTTGTGCCGACAAAATCTGCTGGATTTGCTTTTTTTAATCGTGAAAACAAATGGCTATTATCATTGACAAAGAAAAAACTATGGGCTCAGACCTCACGATAGACACCATATTTTCGATTTGTTGATTTAGTGAATTTTCCAGAGCCAGGGATAAAAAATGGTCTGATCTCAGGAATTTGTGTCCAGCATCTCTCTTGGCAATATGGCGGGCACTATAAATTGGAGCAGGTTAAGGGGGGGTGTAGCAATGCAACGATAAGTCGGGCCGAATATGCTTATGTAACTCAGATGTAAAATGTTGGGCCTAACTCCGAGGAACTAAAATCATTAAGATTATTTTTTTATCCAGGATTTGTAAACCCTGGCTTTGTTCCGGGCCTGACGAGACTATGATCGACGACAATTAATATCCTTACACACCTTCCATTTTTTGTGGTCCATTAATACATTTCCTTATTGAAATATAGATTTCAAATGAATAGCTATGATTTTATTTTGGGTATGGTCGAGATGACTATGAATATCGTACGCTAAAAAGCTTATATGATTTTATTGTCTACGCGGTTTTGCTAATTGTAAGACAGCTGTATTTCATCTAAATTTAAGCGGTTGATATTATTCTTCGTGGTTGGAGTGTATATAATGGGGTCAAGTTTCAATTTTGAGGTGTCAAATAATATTCAAACTCCGTGTGACTCTCTTTCGCTACTCAAGGGAGAGATAAGAGAATTTTATAATAAATATGCTCCCTTTACATATCATGAGTGGGAATAAATAGAGAACAAGATGAAGCATATTAAGAATTTAGCGCAATTTAAGTATTACATTCTTCGCGCTGGACACATAATCACCTGTAAGGAGTGTATGCATTGAAATTATCACTACGCAGCATTGGTTTAGCTTCAGGTTTATTTTCTCTGCCATCGTTTTTTAATGAACACTATGCATTACCTGGCTACACATGCGATGGAAATAACAATTATATCAAATTCCCATATTTTTTATATGTAAATGGTACTGAAATTTTACAAACAGATGATATTGATATTAAGGGCTACGAATTGATCAACCCTTTTAAACTAGATAAAGTTGAAAAAAATCAAAATAAAAACACCAACTTTAATAAAAGAAAGCTTTATGGCGACGAGAAAGGAGATGTTGAACTAAGCTCTTATCTCTTTGAAGGTGATTGCCACGGTAGTAGTTGTTCATTACAAGGGACCTTACATTCAACGCTAACAAGTTGACAAAAAGTGCAATGGTAAAAAAATCACATAGTGAGTTTCTGTATGAGTGATAACGCATCTGAAAAAAACTGCATCGTAACAAATTTTACTGCGCAATATTTTTCCACTGAGTTGGGTGGTCAAGCAGTAGAAAAATTAAAGTGAACTTTTAAGGGTAATAAATGGATAATAATTCTCTACAAAATGTGATCCTACTTGAATATTCTTATTGTTATGCTTAAAAAAGTCGGTTTTGTACAGGTAGAAGCGCATCGTGAATCTTGTTGCTTTTTAGATTTTAATTTTTCTACACCCTGATTATGTTCACAAAATTGATGTATGGAAATGATAAAGAAAAGTATTGATAGTTACTTATTTCGCGCCAGAAAATCCGGAACGTGTATTAATAAGCAAGACCTCGAGTTACTTAATTTCAAACTAAATGGGTTAATTCCAGATTGGTATGCTGAAGCAGTGACACAGCTCCCTATTTCCGGAATTGAAGTGGGTTGGCTAGCTTTCCCAGAAGAAGTAGATTTTGATGGAATTGAGTGGGTTACTCTTCTAGATGCCAAGTTATTAAGTGAGTGCAATCTAGATAGTTACCTGGGGAATTTACTCCGCCCACTGGGTTATTTTTCATTTGGTTACGGCTCATCGTGGTCAGGAAATTGTTTTGTTTTTAAACCAGAAGAAGGTAACGATCCACCTGTATATGAGGTCTGGCATGACGCTGCACGTAACTCGGACGAAATGTTAAACGCAATCGAAAATAAAAAAGGCGTGAAATTGGTTTCTGAATCATTCAGTAGTTTCTTTAATGATGCTATTTGTGAATAAAGAACATTAAAATAAGGGTGTGTCCTGCGCCTGTTGCGACCTATCCTATTGTTGAACAAGCTGTTTGTGATGGTTGATAGGCGATATAAAGGAAAAATATTTTCGAAACTATGGAGTCAGAATTTACATTATACGTCCCTGGTCGGTAGCAGATAATGAGAGTGAAAAGCTAATTAAGTGTGTCCGTATGTGAAACCCAATATTTGAATTCCTATTAGATTGTGTTGACTAACTGGGAAGAGCTTTCGTCAGTGTGCTGGCTGCCAGGGATACTTTCTTCCTTGAACTAAAAATTTCGACTGTTAGACGGACTCTGGTTTTTGAACAGGTTGAGAAGGTCTCTATGAAATTCACCTTTAGTAATATTCATACAGGTGATTATTTTTTTGGTTCTTCGTAAAACAGTGTAAAAACCAAGTGAAATATAGACAATACTCCAATCCAGATAATTATATTTGACCTATGGAAATAGAAGAGCATTCCAGCCAGCTTTTAGGCATCAATACGCCCTGGGAGATCAGTCAGGTTGAACTCAATTTCATGGCTATTGTTTTCTTTGGAGTATAGTGGAGATGACTATGAGTATCGTACGCTAAATAGCTTATATATTTTTTTATCTACGCTGTTTTGCTAATTGTAAGATGGCTGTTAATCATCTAAATTTTAACTCTGAATATTATACTTCTTAGTGGTGGTTCAAATAATACGGCAAGTTACTTTTTCGTGATGTCAAATCTAAGTCATGACACTATGACCTGACCCCGTTAATTTTTCCTCGTTTGAAGTGATAGAAAGAAACAATATATTATGAGATCGCGTATATAAGGCTTCTGTTTCAAATCAGAAGCAATATTACAGCAATATATTTTTTGTTTTTAAAAGTTAAGCTTTGGATTAGAAGAGAATAGCAAACCCAATGACACGGATAATAATTAGTCTATTATGTGTATCAATTTTTAGTGGCTGCACATCCAGTAATGGTAAACCGATCACCGGTAAGGAGTTATATGGATTCTATTGTGCTGGCTGTCATATGGAAAGCGGGGCTGGCCATTTTTTACGGGGTATCCCGCCGTTAACTCAAAACAAAATTCTCAATCCAACACCGCTTCAACCTTCTCAGCTCAGGCGTAAGCTCAAAACTAGTCCAAGCCATAATAGGACAATACCGCCCTTTGGCAACATCAACGATGAGCAGGAAAGATTGATCTTGCGGTATATACAATCGCTGTCCGAGTGATATTTTCCCCTGGTTTTTCCTGACTAACTCAGGGGTCAGGCCTTACATTTGACACCAGGTTTTCGATTTGGTAATTTTCTGAATTTTCCAGGTCAGGGGGCAAGAAAATGGCCAGACCTCTACGAATTGAGTTTGCGGGGGCCTTATACCACATCACATCTCACGGCAATGCACAGGGCGAGATTTTCCTGAATAATGCTGATCGGATAAAGTTTCTTGATATATTAAGTCAAGCTGTTATTCGATATGACTGGTACTGTCATGCCTATTGCCTGATGGATAATCATTATCACCTTCTGATTGAAACCGGCACACCAACACTGTCCAAAGGAATGAAATATCTCAATGGCTCCTACACGCAGTCTTTTAACCGGCTGCATCAACTCTTTGGGCATGTTTTTCAGGGTCGTTATAAAGCCATACTTGTTGACAAAGAAAGCTATCTACTGGAATTGTCGCGCTACATCGTCCTTAATCCAGTCAGGGCTCTGATGGTGCGCAGTGCAAAAGAATGGCGCTGGAGTAGTTATCGAGCAACAGCAGGCCAGACTGAAGCTCATCCCTGTTTAACGATTGACTTGGTATTGTCCCTTTTGGGGAAAAGACGCAGAAAAGCACAGGAGAACTATAGGGCTTTTGTTGTAGAAGGCCGCAATCAACCCTCTCCCTGGGAAAGACTTAAGAATCAAATCTATTTAGGTAGTGATCAATTTGTAGAAGATGTGCAGAGTAAGTTGGATCCAGATCAATCACTCAAGGATATTCCCAGAAAACAGAAACGGGCGGCACAGCGACCACTTAGCGATTACGCCAAGAAGGGTGTTGAGAGAAATTCAGCGATGGCACAAGCCTACCTTAGCGGGTACTACACATTGGAGCAGGTAGGTGAGTATTTTGGGTGCAGCTATGCAACGGTAAGTCGCGCTGTAAAAGCTTTTGAGACTCAAATGTGAAATGTAAGGATGACCCTGAAGCTCGCAAAAGCCTGTTCTTAGAGTCCATTTGCTCAGCCAGAAAATCAAGGAAGGGGGCCGCCGGGAAGATGCTGTTCGTTCTTGACCGAATCCTACGGTGACTGATAGGTTTTAGGATAAGGAGCCGATATATCGTCTCAGAACTAAGTTAGCCACTAATTCTAGAGATTTCCCGACTAAGAAAGTAATTATTTCATGAATTTCACGTTTTTTTCACGAAATGGAATTAGAATAATTTCAGGGATGAGAAAGAGCCGATCTCTTCGGTTCTTAATAAAAAACCACATTTGTTGAGTATTATGGATAGATGTGCGGCATTATACCTACAAGCATATAATTGTCTTCCCACATCCCTTATAACTACTTAACAAATATCCAGGATGAATTGACAACAGTTTAGTTACAACCGAAAGGGTGTATTTTATGAGTAGTATTGTATTAGCAGTTATATCCTTAAGCCTTGCCTTTGTTTTAATGGTCATGTGGATCCGGGCTCGGAGAGCTGCGCTTCGAGCTGAAGTTGTGGCATACGGGTTGCGTGCTCAGGATGACAGAGATGAAGATACCAAAACTAATCTGATCAACAGGCATAAAGAATATAATGTGGCTATCAGTAAGCTGGATCAGATGGGACAGATTAAGCGTGATAAGTGGGGCCATTGGGTCTGGACAGAATCGGGGCAGCAATTGGGCCAGGGATGATGTTTGATTTGGCTATCAAAATGATAGCCCGTTAAACCCACAATAATCATTTAAAATATCCAGTCAATTTTGATCTTAAGTACCCGGAGTTTGATTATCTATCAGACGGCCTTTCAGTAATTAAGTAAGAACTCACTCTATAGAAACAACTGGGGAATTAATAAATGATTATAGCCAGACAACCAATTGATCTTCACTGCCCTGAAACCGATATCTATCATCGATTGTTATCACTGGATGGCAAACACATAGTGGAGCTGGGTTGTGGCAGCGCCGATATTACTCGAGACATTGCTTCTTCAGGTAGTGGTCGAAAAGTATGGGCGTTTGAAGTCGATGAGATAGCTCATCACAAAAACTTACAAATCACTGACCTGCCGAATGTGACTTTTGGTCTTGCTGGTGCGCAGGAGATTCCATTGGCTGATGCATCGATGGATGTCGTTTTTATGTTTAAATCGATGCACCATGTTCCTTTAGACCTGATGGATCAATCGCTGCTGGAAATACGACGAGTGTTAAAGCCTGGTGGGCTGGCTTATATCTCTGAACCTGTCTTTGACGGTGAGTTTAATGAAGTTCTACGTTTATTTCACGATGAGCAAAAAGTCCGTCAAGCGGCTTTTAGTACATTGGAAAGAGCAGTTCAGGACAATCAGTTTATTCTGCTCGAAGAAGTTTTTTTTACAACCTCGATGAAATTCGCCAATTTTTCTGAGTTTGAAAATAAAGTCATCAAGGCAACTCATTCAGATCACAAATTAAGCAATGTACTGCACAAGCAAGTTAAACAAGCCTTTGAAAAACATCTTGGTGATGAGGGTGTTCACTTTAAACAGCCTATTCGTGTGGATCTATTACAGCGGCCGATTTGACCCTGTATTGAAGCAAGCGAGACTAGTGTATGGGGCAGCAGGAATATGACCGTTTTTTATGAGTTTGAAAATTCAAAACAGCATGCTATATTAAGGTCTCGAATTGAAACTTAACAAGATTACTAAATAAATGTTTACACTTCCCAGCCTGTCTAAACAAAAACGCTGCAAAAAGGTGATATCCTTTGCGGCTATGGTTGCTGTGTGTAATTAAAAAAAACGATTTAATACAAAAAGCCCGGTCGCAGAAATGCTACCGGGCTTTTTTTATGCCTATAGAAAATTCGGAGAAAACTATGTTTTACGGTTCATACGTCGCTTTGGTCACCCCTTTTAGAGCTGGCACCGTCGATGAGAAAGCCCTGCGCTATCTGGTTAACTGGCAGATTGAGCAGGGTACTAATGGTCTAGTACCTGTTGGTACTACGGGGGAGTCTCCTACGGTTACAGAAATGGAACATAAGCGAATCATCGAGGTGGTCGTAGAGGAGGCTGCTGGCAGAGTACCTGTCATAGCTGGCGCGGGTTCTAATAATCCAGTGGAAGCGTTGACTTATGCAAAAACGGCTGAAACATTGGGCACAGATGGAATTCTCTGTGTGGCGGGTTATTATAATCGTCCTTCGCAAGCTGGGTTGTACGAGCATTTTAAATATCTCCATGATCAGACAGATATACCCATTATCATTTACAACATTCCCCCTCGTACCATCGTTGATGTCGAACCAAATACGATGGCTAAACTGGCTGCTTTGCCACGTATAGTTGGTGTCAAAGACGCCACGATGGATTTATCACGCATCAGCCGCGAGCGATTATTGATTAGCAAGGAGTTCAGTTATCTATCTGGTGAAGATATGACTGCGCTCGCGTATAACTCGATGGGAGGCAGTGGTTGTATCTCGGTAACGGCAAATATTGCGCCCGGGCTTTGTGCTGACTTGCATACTGCCTGTCAGAGTGGAGATTATCAGCGGGCATTAGAGTTACACGAAAAGTTGATGCCATTGCATCAGGCATTATTCGAAGAACCAAGTCCATCGGGTATCAAATATGCGCTATCACTTAGCGGACAGTGTAGTGATGAAGTACGTTTACCTATACTGCCTTTAGGTCAGCATGCCAGAGATAATATTAAGTCAGCGCTTGAAAATTTATCGCTCATATAACGAAGTGAATTGCAGTAAGAGTTTGTGAATTCTGGGTTTGACCACCTGCGTTACTTTTCAAAATCTTACTAACATACCCTGTGGAATCTGACCTGTGGATATCTCAAAACTTGAAGTATTCGCTGAAGAGTTGATTAGTTGCTTTTAGCCTCAGCATTCGATATGCCAGGGGCAGCTTTGATCTGTATGTGCTTCAGATCCCGCCTTACTGGGCTTACAGGCTGCTCCGCACTTTGAGTTATATTTCTTGCCAGGCAGGAGTATGTCTAAAAAGTTGCGCATTGATTGCACATCAGCCTGTAAGGCCATAGATACAACATGATCATAGGATAACTGAACAGAGGCACCCTTGTTATTAGCAACTTCTATTTTACTCTTTGGGTTAACAAGCCTGGTGCCAGGAATCAACATCTCAGGCACCTATAAATAATATGGCAGGTTAATTTTGAGTAGGCCTGTACTGCTCAACATAACCACTGCCAATTGCTGAAAAAGGAAGCTCAAGTTCTAACTCTGGAACTCTTTTGCCTATCCAGGCTACGAACGTATTACTATTAGGCCCGGGGAATGCATGGTATTCATCTTTCCATGGGTAATCCTGTACCGCCTGTTCAATTTCATCAATCATTTCATCAACGCCGCTACCATGATGTTCTTTGAGTAAGACAGGTTTCGCTCCATACCAGTACCGGTCTGGTATGTCTATTTGTGCTGCAACTACTGGTTGGCCACGATGATTTCTCCAGCCAACAACGTCGTAGACGGTGTATTCTGATTCGCCACTTCGTTTGGCTGCCACCCAGGTGTGTATGGCAAACCAGCCTCGCCATCCCCAGGCATCTGCACCGTAAATATGTATTACCGCTTCGTTATTAGTCGTCGGATCAGGTGCAATACCTGCTGATTCTCTGCTGGCAGTGCGCCAATCATTACTCGTTGAGCAACTGGAAATGGTAATTGTCATGACTACAAATAGAAAGTATAAGATAGACTCTTTCATGTTTGAGGTGAGTTTGTTAATATTATTTTCAGACTGTCATCGAGAAGGAAAGTCCAACAATTTTTAAAATTTAAGTATTTTTTACTTAAAGAGAAAAGTTTTCACTCGTTAACCATTAAGATCATAATGCAATTATGTTCAGGTAGAGCTCTGACTAAACAACTTGAAAGCATATTTTTATCATTATGTAACAATAAATTTGACTAAAGCTTTTCTAAATTGTCTGTAGTCAAGAGTAAAACTGGTACGGCGTTTATCCATAAATGTAGTATGTTTCTAAGGATAAAACTTACTTTTTGATGTAAATTCACAAAATTAGAATTTCCAATGACGTTTATACACTTAACAAACTTGGTAAATGTATTTACAATGAAAAAATTATTAACATATTAGAAAAAATTATGGGTGGGTTTATTGTGGCGATTATTTCTTCTGCCTTTGCAATTGTCTTTTTGGTAATGTGGCTTCGTGCTCGGAAAGCAGTTAGTGAAGCCGAAGTTGTTGCCTATGGCTTACGATCCCAGGACGATAGTGATGAAAACACTAAAACTAGCCTTTCAATAATGGAAGCAGAATATGATGCTGCGATTGACAAGCTCAGCGAGATGGGTGAAATCAAGCGCGATGAATGGGGGCGCTGGGTGTGGACAAAAACTGGACAACCCTTAGGTGAAGACTAAGTTAATATAATAAGTTAACTGTTGAGCCTTTTGCAAAACTTCAGAAACCAGTGAATATATTAGCCAGAAAAAGCTAAAAGGAGAAGTGCCTGATCCCATTTGTTAAAATGGGGTTCACCACAAACAGATAAAAAAACCCAATGAGAAATCAGGCTCCAATCTCTCAGACACCTTTATCATTATCCAGTATCTGGCATCATCTTCAAGGACATCTTTTCCCCTGGATACAGGAAGAACTCCCGGCGCTGACCAGAAAGCAACAGAATTATCGAAATCCTGGAAATAACGCAACTGAAAACGCATTTGCCCTATTCAGGTCAGGTTCCTGGTCGACCACAAAAATGTCGTGAATCCATAGCTCGCGCCTTTGTTGCCAAAGCGGTTTATAACCTGAACACCACTGAAATGTTGATAGACAGTTTTAACTCTAATATTTCACTCCGTCGAATCTGCGGATGGGAGAAAAGAAGTGAGATACCCACTAGTTCCACCTTTTCACGGGCTTTTGCAGAGTTTGCCTGGTCCAGGCTGGCTGAGCGAGTTCATCAAGCCATCATTGAGCAGCATCTTGGGAATTATTTGATTTACCATATTTCACGGGATTCAACCGCCATCACCGCACGGGAGAAGCCAGAGATACAACAGAGGTGCCTTAATGGATGTCGCCTATGATTAACCCTTGATCAAAAAGCACAGTGAAGCATTAGGACATGTTCCATTGATAGATGAAAACCCTCGAACAACAGATCGCAAAGAAGAAATAAAAGATGGGCTACAAAGCAAACGATATGCCAGTTATAAAACAGCGCAAGACATTCGTTATAATGAGCGCAGCACTATTGAACGAGTGAATGGTCGGCTCAAAGATGAGTTTGGCGCACGAATGGTGCGAGTCAGAGGTCATGTCCCACCTGATGTTTGGTGTTATCGCCCAACGGTTGATCAATGGCTTATATAATATTTCTTTTGTATTAATACAGTTTTAATTGCTTATAATTACGCGGTTTTTAGATGTGCGTATAAAAAATGAGCAATTCATTCTCTGGTGGTGAAACACCTGAAAAAGCAGCCGAATATTTCAGGCTGTCACTGTCAAAACTGGGCGAACTTAAATGGCCATTAACTGCTATAAACTATTCTCTTATCTATAATTACTTCGCAGGTGAAACAGTCGCTCTAAATGAAGAGCTTGATGGCTTAATCGCTAGAAATACCCCACTTACCTCAGATCTCGCAGAAAAATTATTCACCCAGTTCATTTGCAATTGCAGAGAAGTTGTAAATGAAGATTTGCATGCTGAAATTATGAACACCCTCTCTAGTGTTTTGGGGGCGTTTGTTGATTTGGCGGGGCGTACTGCTCAGTCAAATTCATTTCTTCAGGGGCATATTGAAAAACTGGAAGCAGCTTCTGAACCTGCTGAGGTATTGAAAATCGCTTCTGAAATTATTCGTGAAACCACTAGTTTTATGGATGCTACTCAATCGTTTGAAGAAAGTTTACGCGATACGACTAGTGAAATTGATCAGTTAAAAAGTGAACTCGATAAAGCCAGACAGCAGGCATTTAATGATGCTCTGACTGGATTAACGAATCGTCGTGGATTTGATAATGCGCTAGAGGAATTCATCAGTGAAGCCATGGAGAATGGCTCTCCAATGTGCTTATTATTCATTGATATTGACCATTTTAAGAATATAAATGATACCCATGGACATCTGGTAGGAGATAAGGTTTTACGAGGACTTTCAAAATTACTGGTCAATCAAATGCGCGGTAATGATGTTTTATCTCGCTATGGCGGTGAAGAGTTTGCTGTAATACTGCCTAATACTCCGATAACTGGAGCGTTTACGGTAGCTGAAAACCTGAGGTTATCTGCCCAAAAGCTTCGGTTAACTCACGTAAAAACAGGGGCTAGACTCACTGACATCACCATTTCAACAGGTGTAGCCTGCTATCGTAAGGGAGAAAGCACTGAAGATTTCATCAATCGATGCGATAAAGCGTTATATCATGCCAAGCACCTGGGAAGAAACAAAACCGTGACTGCGGAATAATATTCCTGAATATGTTCAGGGCATCTCTGATCAATCATGTTATGTCTCTGTAAGGTCTGAAGCATACAGATCCAGGTTGCTTTTCGCAGATAAAGGTTGCTCTTTTTACAGCTTCTTGCCAGGCAGACGCATGCCTGCTAAGTTGTGCCTTGATTGTGCTTCAGTCTGTGAGCTAGAGATACAACATAATTGATCAGAGGAGCCCTAGATGGTTCAGAAAATCCTGTTCCCCTCAATTTTCATAGTTTTAGGCTGGGGGTTTTGGGTCAGTCCTGACTTTAAAGTTATTAGCGCCGGCGTCGCAATCTTTCTTTTTGGTATGCTTTCGCTAGAAAATGGATTTAAGGTGTTTACTGGAGGCACTCTCGATAGAATCCTCAAAAAATCCACCGATAAACGCTGGAAGAGCCTTACTTTCGGCGTAATTTCTACCAGCATTATGCAATCCAGTTCGCTGGTTTCAGTGATTACTATCTCTTTCCTCAGTGCCGGTTTACTTGGGCTTTCCGAGGGTATTGGTATCATTTTCGGTGCCAATCTTGGTACGACTACCGGCGCGTGGCTGGTCGCTGGATTTGGACTTAAGGTAAATATTTCTGCTTACGCCATGCCGATGTTGGTATTCGGTACCTTATTGATTTTTCAAAAATCAAATACGATGAAGGGAATAGGGTATGTATTGGCGGGGCTGGGTTTTTTATTTTTAGGCATCCATTATATGAAAGAAGGTTTTGATGCCTTCAAGAATACGCTCGATCTCACTCAATTTGCGGTTAGTGGATTTTTAGGTCTATTGCTCTATACATTGATTGGTACGGCAGCTACAGTGATTATGCAATCGAGCCATGCCACACTGGTTCTTACCATAACCGCATTATCCATCGGTCAGATTAGTTACGAGAATGCACTTGCTCTGGCGATAGGGGCGAATGTCGGCACAACTATTACCGCTATTATTGGATCTTTAAGTTCCAACGAAGAGGGGCGGCGTTTAGCAGGAGCACATCTGGTGTTTAACCTGGTAACCGGTTTGATTGCGATTTCCTTTTTACGACAATTGCTCTGGCTTGTTGACTGGATTAGTCAAAATCTGGGGATAAGCAACGATGATTACACATTAAAACTGGCCGTATTCCATACCTTATTCAATCTGGTCGGCATTGTTGTCATGCTACCGTTTCTTGATCGTTTGGTCGTTATGTTAAATCGCATCATTCCGACTCCCGCCCCAGCCCGCTTAAAAGCGCGCTTTTTACACGATTCTACCATTGCCTATGCCGATACAGCGACCGAAGCTGTGCGCAATGAAACTTTTCATATGTGGGAGAACACGCTAGATGTCATTGCCCATGGTCTGCGCCTGCCACTGGATAAGATTCTGGATACCAATATTGAAATCAGCTCTCTGGTGCATGACTTACCGGTACGTAAGGAGGTTGATATGGACCGCTATTACGACCTTAATATCAAAGGGCTTTACAGCGACATCATCGCTTATATTAGCCGGGCGAGTTTTAGCTGGGAAATGGAACAGTCAGGCGAGATACATTGGTTACGCAGGGCTAATCAGGATATGGTCGACGCCATTAAGGATATTAAGCACTTACAAAAAAATCTTTTGCGCTACGCTAGTTCTCAGAATTCTGTCATAAAAACACAATATGACAAACTTAGAGTTCAGATTGCTACCTTATTACGTGAACTCGAATCCATACATCGTGCAGAAACCACTGATCTACCATCGTTAATGATAGATCAGTTAAAGCTGGATTCAGACAGTAGATACTCAGAGCAAAGCCTTCAGATCAATCAATTTATACGTGAGCGCAAAATCTCTGCGGAAGTAGCAACCTCTCTGATGAACGATCAGGCTTATGTATACAATGTTTCACGTAAATTAATTGAGATGGGGCAAACGTTATTCGTTAAGCAGAACAAAGATCTCAGTAGTGCTGAGAAAATTGTTCAACTTGATGATAATGAGCTAAGGGAAATTCACGATTTTCATCACGAAGAAAATGAGGCTAATTCAAATGGGAAGTAAGAAACTACTTAAAAAACTTGGCGATTTTTTTAACCTTGATACGAGAGACAGACAGAAACGTAAGGATGAGTTGAATGAGCTACTGGCGCGCTTAAAGAGTAAGGAAGAAGAACTCAAAACGGAGCGTGAGCTGGAGACTGATGAAACTCAAATACGCCAACTGGATAAAAAAATTGATCTGGTACATAGCCAGCGAAAGAAAGGTATTTCCGTGTTAAAAGAGATTAATAACGAAGTCTGAGCTGGTTTTTCCGATTTCTATTTGCCAAAAACTGCAGCAAAATTTCATTTTCACTCCTTCTGCGCTATCTTTAATGCTGAATTCATAAACCTGGATCAAACAGGGGGGTTCAGGATCTGCCACTATGTTCTCATTCAGTAAAACCTACAGTGATGGTGAGAATAGCTATCGTCTGATCAGTGCCTTATTTTTAAGGTTACTGGCAGTTATCTATTTCATCGCCTTCTTTTCCTTAGCACCACAAATAACCGGCCTGGTTGGTGAGCATGGGATACTTCCACTTAGTCCCTGGCTTGATTTCTTACTTGTTGATCTAGGATGGTCAGCGTTCCTTCATTTTCCCATGCTGTTCTGGCTGGATCAGAGCGATCTGTTTTTACAATCTATTGCCTGGGCAGGCTGTGCACTTTCATTTTTACTGTTATTTAATTTATGGCCACGCAGTACCCTGATTATTTTATTTCTGTTTTACCTTTCCCTGGTTAAAGCAGGGCAAACCTTCATGAACTTTCAGTGGGATGGATTATTACTGGAGGCAGGCTTTCTAGCGATTTTTTTACGTCCGGATTCTAGAATTATGATTTTTCTGTTTCGCTGGCTGTTATTTCGCCTGCGATTTATGTCGGGGATTTCAAAGTTGGTGATGAATGATCCTTCCTGGTTGGGAATGACAGCATTACTGTATTACTTCGAAACCCAGCCTTTACCTCATGTTGGTGCCTGGTATTTTCACAACTTGCCCGAGATTGTTTTAATAACCGCTACTGTAGCGGTTTTGATCATAGAAATCGTATTACCTTTTATGATGTTTATGCCCAGGCGATATCGCTTTATTGCAGCCTGGATTACGTTGGGATTACAGCTGCTCATCCTGCTTTCCAGTAATCACAACTGGTTTAACCTGTTGAGTATTATGCTTTGCCTGTTTTTATTCGACGACAAAGCTATTTCAAGAATTCTACCCCATTCCTTGCAAAGTTGGTTACTCAATGGCTGGAAGTGGCGTTTGAAACGGCCGATTTCGACATTAAGCGCCAGCTTTAAGAATCTCCTGGCTGTGATTATTGTAGTTGCTGGGGTGTTGAATACAGCAAGAATGTCATTCGCTACTCAGTTTGGAGTATTCACTTACGATGCGCTTGATCTGCTGCAACAATGGCAAATCGTCAGTACCTATCACGTGTTTCCCACCATGACCAGGCGCCAGCTAGAACTAAAGATAGAAGGTTCGATAGATGGGCAGCATTGGAAGGAATATAAGTTTATCTATCGGCCCGATGATCTTGATAAAAGACCTGACATCATAATTCCACATCATCCACGGCTAGACTGGATGATGTGGTTTGTGACCCTGCATCCGCGCTTTATACCCTGGTTTGATGCTTTTCTAAGCGGTTTACTGGAGAATTCTCCTACGGTTACCGGGTTACTTAAAACTAACCCATTTGCCGATCAGGCACCAGAAATGCTACGTGTTAAAGTCTGGCATTATCAGTTCACCACCCCAGAAGAACGCGAAAAAACGGGTAACTGGTGGAAACGAAGTTATCTGGGACTGTTTACACCTTTACCGGGGAAGTACAAAATTGGTTCAAGAGATATTGGAAAAAAAAGGATGTAAAGCGATGAAAAAAATTTGGCCGTTAGTCTGTTTAATATTTTTGCTGGAAGGCTGTAGTTATGCGGACGTTGTTATCACGGGGCCTGTGTCCGATGAAATCGACTCTGCAAAAGTTACCGTCTATTATGACAAATTACCACAGTGCGACATCACCACAGTTGCATATATCCGAGTGCCGGGTGATTTTTTAAACCGACAGAGCTTGATCAATGCATTTAAGCAAAAAGCTTCTCAGCTGGGCGCTACTGCCGTCCAGGTTATAGATATACAAAAAACTGGGGCCTCCAGCTTTAATGGCTCTGCTCGCGCAATACAATGCGCGTCGAGTCAAACTATGGATTCAGATTAATATCAGTCTGAATTCAGATCTTCTTTAGTGTCGTCGTCATCCTTGTTTTCTTCGCTGTTGTCATCAGCATCTAATATTCTTTCCTTATCTTCATCGGTTAAAATGACTGTATCATCCTCTGCCATAACTACACCTCTTGTTTTATTTGCCGGGCCAGTAATCTGTGGCAATTGCCTGACCCAAATCGGCCTTTATCAGTCGTTTACGAACCTTTTGTAGATGGTCTATCAACTGTGGTTCGGTTTTTTCGTAAGCGTCTGCGTCAGGAGATCGTTTTACTACAACCCCGAGCAATTCGGTTATCGCATTGCCTATAGAGTTCTGGCTAATGGTCACAATCCAGCTTCCGGAGTCATTCCTATATATTAGTTGTTTAAACGCAGGTTGCCAGCGAATTGCATTGGCATATTTTGCATCTTTTACACATTGCTCTCGTACAATCTTGGCTGTGCTTAAAAAGTCGTTGTTAAACAGTAGCTTATCTGTCACCTGTTGTGGGAAATAAACATCTTTGGGTATAGGTGCATTGCGAGTAGAAACCTGAGTGAAAAAGGTTCGATAAAAATCGATGAAACCCTGAAGCAGTAAATCATATTCACGCCAGAACTGTACCTGTTGAAGGCTATCGATACCGCCACTTATTTCCCAGCATGGCAGTCCCTGGGGGTAACCAGTAAGCTTGATTTGAGATTGTTCGCTGCTGGCCGGTTTGAGGATTTCCAAATCCAGCGTATCAAAAAAAGCTCGGTAAACATCACGCATAAAGCTCTGGAACAGGCTGTGCTGTCCGCCATCGGTGAGGTTTGGGTTATCGGGATCAGCAAGCGGTGCTTCGTGTAGCTGCTGCTTATCGAACACAATAAAATGATTATGCAGCATGCGAATGCTTGGAACACCCGGTGATGTCATTGGCCAGGTAGCATCCAGACTGGCTTCTCCACACAGGATCAAATGTTTTTGGGGATCAGGAAAAACTTCATGCATATAATCGATCAGAATCTGATTCATCCGATTCCATACGTTACGTACATTTTCTGGTACCTGTGTACGCCTTACCGGGCGACCCAGTGGATCTAGAATTATCTGTGACGTGTTGTAGATAATCGAGGTATCGAAAATATTGGAGTGTCCCAAAGCTTTTCGATACATTAACAGGTTTTCCGCATTCTGCAGCAATCCGTTATTGTTGACCAGATCGTTGAGGTTTTCAGTGCTGTTGAAAAATTCGTTTGGCTTCATACCCTCGGGTACGTCCAGTGGAATAGGGCGAAAAGGGGTACTGATTTCTCGGGGGCCGATCTGCATTTATAACTTGCTCCGGTAAATAGAAGCGGACTAGGATACCGCAATTCAAACTCTCTGGGACTTCAAAAAAATTTAGCATGCTATTGATCAAATGAATCTATCCAATAACAGCAAAGGAATTTCGCTTGCTTTACTGGGCATTATCACATTAAGCCCAGATAGCCTGTTGATTCGTTTGATTGATACCGATATATGGACTACTACTTTTCTTCGCAGTTTATTTGTTGGACTTTCTTTGCTGGTGTTTATGCTCGTCTTCTATCGAGGTGAGACGTTGCGGCAGTTTAAACAAATGGATCGCTATGCTTTATTAACCATTGTATTTATAGCCGGTACTAATTTCTTTTTTATAGCTTCTATACAAAGTACAAGCGTTGCACACACTCTGATAATCGTGGGTGCCGCGCCAGTAGTGGCTGCTATCCTTGGTCTGGTTTTTATTCACGAAAAAGTCACTCGGCAAACCTGGATTACTATTGTTGTCGTCATTATCAGTCTGATTTTTGTTGTATACGACAACCAGAAAAGTACTTTGACAGGAGACCTGTATGCCCTGGTCGTGCTTTTTTTGTGGTCTAGCGTATTCATTTTTGGCAGACTTACCACTACAAGTAATATGCTTGGCGCTATGTGTATCAGTGGTTTTATCAGCGCTAGCTGGTCCTATCCATTGGCGAATTTATCAGGTCTTGCCACTCATCAGTTTGGGCTTAGCTTATTGCTTGGTTGTCTGGTCGGTGCAGCCTTATCACAAATTACCCTGGCTCCTCGATTCATCCCAGCTGCAGAGGTAGCGGTTTTTATGCCACTGGAAACCGTGTTTGGTAGCTTGCTGGTATGGTGGGTTCTAGGTGAATATCCTGGCTTACTTTCTTTTTTTGCCGGTAGCATTATGGTATTGGCAATTATGTTGAGCAGTTACGTTCAGATAAAACACTCAACTTCTTGAAGTTTAAAGCACGTGATATAGTCCAAAGCCTCAGCTAAAGGAAATTCCTCATGAAATCAACAGATGATGTATTTATTAATTCGGTCAGGCAGTGGTTTGAAAAAGCTGTGCTGGGGCTGAATCTGTGTCCTTTTGCCTTTCGTCCTTATAAGCAGGGGACGATTCATTTTGAGTTGAGTCATGCAGTGGATGATGAAACTTGTCTCACTGATGTGCATGACCAGCTGTCAAAAATGGAAAAGGATGAGTCGATTGAAACAATGATATTAATCATTCCTCATCACCTGACTCACTTTGATGATTATAACCAGTTTATGGCTTTGGCAGAACTTTTACTCGAACAACAAGGTTGGGAAGGTGTGTTCCAGATAGCCAGTTTTCATCCTGACTATTGCTTTGAAGGAGCCGAGCCAGATGATCGTGCTAACTGGACCAATCGCTCTCCATTTCCATTGCTACATCTCATTAGAGAGCAGTCGATATCCGATGTGATTGACGCTAATGCGAATGTAGAGCAGGTGCCTCATACCAATATTAAAAAACTAAATTCTCTGGATGATGCAGCCATGCGCGAGATATTTGGTCGACGTTTTGAAGATTCAGTATCCAGAGTATCTAACCCTGAAGGTAAAAAAATACCGGAATAAATCCAGTATTTTCCCAGCTATTCAAAAGGTGATCAGATTCGGTGAGTCGAGTGGCGCTGTCCTGGGCAGGGTCTTTTTCTTTTACTTCAGGTTGTTTTTTTGATTCCTGTGTCATGATTATGTCCGCCTGTTAATTATAACATCTAGATATTCGCATGTACTAATATGCTAACTCAATGGCTGTGATTGTAGAACAATAAAGGGATAGGGTAGAATCAGCAAAATTTTTGGGATGTCATTAGCTATGAAATTTTCCTTATCCAGTTTCGGTTTACGCTTTCTGTTTTCAGCCATTTTGTTGTTTACAACCTATAACCCGGAAGGCTATTCCTACTTTCACTGGGTGAAAGAGGTCTTTCCTTCTGTATCCATTGAACAGGCATTTGTTGGCGTCGTACTTATCATTGGCTACGTCATTTACCTTCGTGCAACCTTACGCTCGCTAGGTGTCATCGGTTTAGCGCTGGCTTTTGCTTTTTTTGGTCTGTTAGTGGGTATGTTATTCAAATGGGGCTGGATTAGTCTCGATGGTCAAAAAATGCTGTCTTATGTAGTAGAAATACTGCTTGCCGTGATACTCGCGGTAGGTATGTCCTGGTCACATATTCGTCGCCGTTTGTCGGGGCAGGCGGATATGGATGACGTCGATGAAAGCTAATCTGGCCCCTAATTATACTGGCACCTTGTAAAATTGATAATTTACTTCTAGAATCAGTTGTAACTTAATGAAAATATAAGAAATCTTGTGAGAGGTTTTATCAACAATCTTTTAGCTACCAGTATCGGCAAAATTTGTATACATTGTTTACTGATATTTGGGTTTCTCAATATATCACTGGCTCATGCTTCCATAGAAGAACAGAGAGTTCTTTTTAAAAAGGCCGAACATGCTTTGCTTAAAAATGACAAACTCGAGTTCGCTTTAATTAAGAAACGTCTTAAAGATTACCCAATTACAGCCTATCTAGAATACGATCAAATTCGTAAACGGCTTAAAAAAACAAAACCCAAAGAAGTAAAAGAATTTCTTGAACAATATAAAGGTTACCCATTTGTCTATCATTTACGCAGCCAATGGTTGAACCTGCTGGCTAAACAGAAAAAGTGGAAAGAGTATCTGGATTTTTATGATGGTCGTAATGAAACTCGCTTTAAATGCCAGGCGTTAAATGCACGTCTTAATACTGGTACTAAACTGCTAGGTATCAATAAGGAAATTCGAGCCATCTGGCTTTCCGGTTATTCACAACCCGAACAATGCGACCCAGTGTTTAAGCATTTTATCAAAACTGAAAAAAATCCTGAACAGGCAATATGGTTGCGTATTGAAAAAGCATTTAAAGCCAGGCGTCCCTCACTTGCGAAGTATCTGGCCAGGCAACTCAATACTAAAGATCAAAAGCTGGTCGAAACCTGGTATCAGGCGCACAAAAATCCAGAAGACAGCTTCACCAAACTTAAAAAGTCAAGAGACAACCTGCTTAATCGAAAAATTATAATTCATGCTCTGAATCGACTAGCTCGTAGGGATAGCCTTAAAGCACAACAATTCTGGCAGCAGGTTAAAGATAAATATAAATTCGATATCAAACAAAAACAACAAATAGAAAAACGTATAGCCCTGTCTTCAGCTTACCAGCATAAAGCTGAAGCTAAACAGCTTCTTGAACAATTACCTGATGAGCTTAAATCGGATAACGCTTATCTATGGCTGGCTCGAATCTATTTACGTGACGAAGACTGGATAGGCCTTATAAAAACCATCAATGCTATGCCTGAGCGTCTAAAAAAAGAAGCCGAGTGGACCTACTGGCAAGCACGAGCCTACGAAGAAGCAGGGCATGAAATTAAAGCAAAAACACTCTTTAAGGGCTTATCCAATCGTAGTACTTATTATGGTTTTTTAGCTGCGGATAAATCTAAAAATGATTATGTGATCAACCAACAGCAACTGACCTCTCGCAGCTTGGCAGAGGATGAAAAATTATTACTCGATAACAAACCACTATTACGCGCTCGTGAGCTTTTCTTTGTGGGACGAAATCTGGAAGCTCGGCGTGAATGGTTCCAGGGAATTCGTAACCTTAAGACGGAAGAAATCAAGCAGGCCGCTCAAATGGCCTTCTCCTGGAAGTGGTTTGATAATGCGATCAAGACCGTGGCTAAAACGAAACATAGAAATGATTACGATCTTCGTTTTCCAATGCCTTTTCAGGATGAAGTGATGCATCAGGTTAGCAATCACAATCTTGATGCGGCTGTTGTTTACGGCATAATTCGCCGAGAAAGTTTATTTGACCCACTCGCCAGATCTCAAGTTGGGGCGTTGGGGCTAATGCAATTAATGCCAGCTACGGCCAGAAATGTTGCGAAGTCTCTGGGGCTAAAAAAACCAGTGCAAAATGACATTTTAAATATCAGTAACAATATCAAGCTGGGTACTCAATATTTTAAAACAGTACTAAACCGTTTTGATAATAATATTCCGCTGGCGGCTGCAGCATATAATGCTGGCCCCAAAAATGTAAAAAAATGGCTACCAGAAGATGAACCCCTTCCTGCTGATCTATGGGTTGAAACGGTTCCATTTAAAGAAACTAGAAATTACATACAGGCAGTTTTGGCCTATGCCACTATCTTCGATAAGCATCTGGGACAAGAGGTCACTATCTCAAGTCGTATGGACGATGTTCGAGCGGCTTACTGATTAGCCAGGCTGTTTTAATCTGCAGGCATGAGGTGATCGATAAACCCTTGCTCAATCAGGTAATGCCATGCCTGGATTATATTCTCAGGAAACTCATGAGGAGCCTGATACCCAAGAGCAGGATATTTCTGAATCCTTTCGATATCACCAACCATTTCATTGATAACTCCCAGGATGCCAACAATATTTGATACCTGTTGAGGAAAGCTGAGGGTGGGACAGGAAACATACGAGGTGATTTCGGGCCACTGTGCTTCAGCGGTTAATTTAATCCTGAGTAGTGCATTGGGTTTGGATACAAAGGTCACGGAATTAACTCCCGCAAGCAATTTTTTTGAGAAGCTAATGTTCTCACCAAAATTTGTGGCTTCTGTCTCCAGTATGATGCAACTGTCATCAACGCCATTAGATAATGCACGTTTCCGGAAAATGATCGCTTCAGGGGGTGACCAGATATGTTTTGTCCAGTTCCCTGTTTTGCCACTGATAACAAGCTTATCGGAAAAACCTGATTCGATCAGGTGACAGGCATGATCGCAAACTCTGAGATCATAAGAACAGCAAATTACTATCGCATCGGATTTCACTTTTCGATCAAATGAACTCAGGTATTCCCAGAGTTCAGTTGATTTTTTGATTGTTACTGTATCTATCCGATTATTTTTCATTTCTACCAATAGAAGTGCTAACTAGCTGCCTGTTGCTGCGAGTCAGATGGTTCTATTTCCCAGGTTCTCTTTAATGCCTTGTTGAAGGCACCAATGATGGGGTCATTGGCTCTTTTTTTAAGATAGATAAAGTCCAGACTGACAGTCGGAATATCGATAGGTGGAATATAGAAATATCCATCCTTTTCTCCCTGCTGCGCAATATCCTTACGGACAATCCCTATACCGACACCCGCCTTGATCATGCTGTGAAGTGCATCTTCCTGATCGGAAACCAGAACCTTTTCGGGCTTGCAACAGTGTGCCTCGAATAACGACTGGATGGCACTAAAGTAAGCACAATTCGGCGAAGTATAAACCCATGGCAGTTGTGCCAACTTTTCAATCGAAGGGGAGGGTATTTTATTATGCCAATCTATTGGTGCAGCAACACAGAGCTGGACCTCTGTAAGTGGCAGCGTCTGCATCTGCGGATCATCGCACTCACCGGAGATAAAAGCACCATCTATACGGCCGACTCGCACATTCTGAATATTGGTCTCTGTCATCCCTGATAGAAAATTCAATTCAAGGCGAGGGTAATGAGAGGTCAAATCTCGTTGCAGCAGTGGTAATCTTAAAAATTCCGCGTCGTTGTTCAATCCGATACTGATTTTACCGAGCAGTTCATCCTGCATACCTTTGGCAAATTGAACAAATTCACCAGCAGCCGCCAAAGTTTGCTCAGCACGCGGTAAAAGCTTTTCTCCCGCTGTCGTGAGTTGCATGCCTTTGGGTGTACGGTGAAACAGGGTGACGCCCAGCTCTTCCTCCAGCGACTTAATATGGGCGCTGATGGCTGGTTGACTGGTAAATAAGCGGTCGGATGCTCGCGTTAGATGGCCTTCCTCGGCCACCGTGATAAAAGTTTTCAGGTGGTATAATTCCATATCAGGATTCTCGCTTGTATGCTTTTCATGACATTACGGCAAGTACACACGAATCTGCCGAGTTTCGCCATCACATTTTCTGATCAACTGAATCAGATAAAGCAATAGACATGTTCGACAGGCATATTCAGATATTCATACGGCTATATCCTTATTTTCTCATAGATAACCAGAATTTTAGCGGCCCCTGAATGCTAGAATTTTACGCAGTTGTCTTCCATGCACGACCTGATGTATAGCAGACATTATGAGCCACTGGCAACTCCAGGGTCTGGTTTGCATTTCAATCTTGTAAGTGCTTTTGGCCTCCTTATCGATAAAATTGCTCAAACAAGGATAAACACTGTTTTTACCGACAGTGCGAGTGACAAACTCAGACGCTGATAACACAAAACTGGTACCACTGGGTCAGATGACATTAAGGTTGTTAGCCCTAAAAAACCACCCTTGGTATAAGCCGAAAAATCAGCACTGCGTTTGCCATTAAAATGAGTGAATAACATCAGCAGCATATCCTCATAATTAGCACTACTTTTGGTGAAGTTTTGCACTGTACCGGGGCCGTTATCGATGATAATCCCCGCTTTATCATCCAGCCATATCAGGTAACCTGTAGACGCATGAGGATCTAGTAGTTCCGGATCACGGGTGCCAAGCATTTGTAGTTTAACGCTATCTGATTGACAGCTACCAGCAGAAGCTTACCCAGCAAACGCCAAACAACTAACAAGCAATAGTTTGGCAGTATAGGCGCATAATTTTTTTATTTATATCAGTTTAAATATAATGCTTAAAGCGCGATACAAGATATCTATAATTGCAGGGATCTTGATGACAATAGATTTAAACGATAGCCATATGACTGCTGGCTCCGAAAGGAAAAACTATTTTCTAAGGCAAAATTTCAGATGCAAGTGGCTATAGCTTTACATATTCACTGATAGTATCTAGCAGCCATTCAGTAACGGAGACATACCTGACACCTGTTAAAGTGTCATTTCTATCAAAGTAGACAACTTCTCCGGTTTGAGTAGCGACACACAAATGATTACCTTTGATATCTTCCGTGAAAGGTATCCAATCTTCTTGCCAGTTATTTTGTGAAAGCACACCGACCTCAGTAGAATCGTTAAGAGTTTCTATGGTATCAACTGAATCATCGACAGACATGAGCTTTTCATGGTTCTTTGGGTTGAAATCACCAGTGTAACTTTCACCTTGACCATTATGCCAGTTCCAAAGGGCTTTGAGATCGGCAGGTAAAACATCATACAAAGGGCCAAACTCAGCGTCCATGTATAAGTCTGGCACACCTGGCTCCAGTGAGTTGTGAAGTTCGGGTTTTTTTTGCTTGATCAGTTCGCCAAGTTGTTCTAAATGTTTTGTCATATCAGTCTTGATTTATAATTTTTCGATAGAAGGAACCCTTCATAGCAGATTGTAGAAGGTTTGCCATATTTTTCACCCATAATAGATCCATACTAAATTAGCAGTTAAACTATTGTCAATGTACTATTTTGATCTGTTAATCATCACTAGAACAAATAGTTACTAGCATATTTTCAAGAAAATTCTACTATTACAATATATCTTTTGTTGAATTTATTTAGTGAAGTATTCATGGATTAAGAAATTGGATAAATCTCTACAGGTCAATCATCCCTCGGCTCTGGATTAGCTTCACTTTATTCCCCTTTTAATTTTGTCTGTTGTTTGACTACTTCTGATATTTGTCCTATCGGGTTGCGTGTTTTGATCGGAGCGCAAATACCTGGAGCCATAGCAACTGGTTTATAAACCTTAAGCGAGTTTTTTATTGTCGTTAAGAATTCAGGCGCTTAAAAGAAAATACCAGGTGCTCTGGACAAAATGTGGGGATACTGCTTATAGGATTAGCATGCAATTACTTATAAGCTCATCGACTGATGGATTGCCTGCCACTGTGTTTAATCTTGACACGTACGTGAAAAATCGCAACACTACTAAAAAAACGAAGAACAAGTCTGAATTCCCTGCAGTTAGACGTCTTTGATCTTAATAAAGGATATTTTGATTAATGATTAATGCTGCAATCGACCACATTTGTTTTCAGCTCAACCAGTACCTGACGAAGGTATACGGTTTGAATGAGGATGTGGTTGTCATCTCGAATATCCTTGAGCAGGATGGCTCAGTCTCTGCCCATATAAATAATAAAATCGTTGTTTCACTGGTCAATATCGAAAAGGATAGCATCCCATTTCGCCAGCAGACAGTGGGCCCAGCTGGGGCTACCCGTTCTCTGGTTACCGCCCGCCCACTGTATTTCAACCTGTATCTAATGGTGGCCAGTTATTTCAATGGCAGCAACTACCGGGAAGGCCTCAAGTTCATATCTACCACCCTCAGCTATTTCCAGGGGCAGCCGGTTTTTAACCAACAGAACTCTCCAGGCCTGGACAGTGGTATTGAAAAGTTGATTCTCGAAATCGAAAACCTCGATCTGAACAATCTCAGTAACCTGTGGGGAGTTCTCAGTGGTAAGTACCTGCCTTCGGTTTTATATAAAGTCAGGATGATCAGCTTTGACGCCGAAGCCGTCATCGATCAGCCAACCAGGGTATCACAACCTGATTCCCAACTCGATTTTTAATGAGGAGATAACAGGTGGCCATGTATCAAACTTTATTGAATATCAGGATTGAACATGGTTTTTATCAGAGTGGCATTTGCCACAGTCTGAAATTTCGTCCGACCGGGAATACCAGTTGTTTACTGGATAACTGTAATCTGCTGTTAAAAAAAACTGACAGTGGCATCCAGATTATCTACCAGACTTCCAGCCTGGAAGCATTACAGGCCTACGCAGAAGATGAAACCACACCGTTACAGTTTGATTTTAAGGTCTATGCCTCTGACCCCTATTTTAGAAGTTACTCCGAGCCTTATGCAGATCGCGACCAGCGTATTCTGTATTTCTCAAACCAGCGAACGCAGTTTGACGTGCAGATGGGCCTGATGCAGGATGACTATGCCTCGCCACAGGACTGGATCAGTTTCGATGCGCCAGAGTTGCAGGACATCATTGAACCAGAGGATAGCCTGCTGCCGCCTGAGTTCGTCATTCATATCTCTGCTTTGACTGAGCAGGGGCTTCAACTGGAACATTGGCTTGCCGCGTCAACCCCTGCCTACACTATTGCCTTTAAGTCACGGGAGAGATATTGGATATATTACCTGCTCGGTGGTATGGCGCACGACAACTATTACATCCTCGACCAGGACAGGCACATAGAATTTGATGCTCTCGGTCAGGTAAAACTCGCGGACCGGAAGCAGGCCTATGCCTTCCGCTCCAGGCATAGTATCCCGCTTAATGATTACTATGCATACCGGTTTCAATTGAAGGAAAGGAATGCTGGTGGTGAAAGAGTAGTGATCAACCGTCTACCGGTCGCCAGTATCTCTCACATTGGAAAAGAAGTGATTGCCGAACAGGAAGCTATCGTATCGGAAATTTATATCAACGGCTAAACAACATAGGAAAAATCATGGGACAGATGAAAACACCAGGCGTATATATTGTTGAAAAGAGTGCCTTTCCAAATTCGGTAGTCGAGGTTGCCACTGCCGTTCCAGCTTTTATCGGTTATACCGAAAAAGCGGATAACAAAGGTAAAACCTTACTTAACAAACCATGGCGCATTACCTCAATGTCAGAGTTTCATAATTATTATGGCTTTGCGCCAATGCCACAGTTCAGTATTGATCAACTGAGCGCAGATGGGGGAGAAGAGTCGGACTTTTCTGTGGCTGAAACCAACTATGTATTAAACCAGAGCGCTGGAAAATATCTGCTGTATTACAGCATGCTGCTGTTTTTCCAGAACGGCGGTGGGCCCTGCTATATCGTATCTGTAGGGAGCTATCAGGACGATATTGAAGCTGACCGATTACAGAAAGGAGTGGGCTTATTGATAAAGGAGCAGGAGCCTACCATGGTAGTGATTCCTGAAACCGTCCTGCTGGACGAACCGAGTAGCATCAGCGTACAACAGGCTGCACTGGCGCATTGCGGCGGCAAGATGAAAAGTCGTATCGCGATACTCGATATCTGGGGTGGACAACGTGATCGGCAGGATCCTTCCGGCGATTGCATCGAAAACTTTCGTTCTGCGCTGGGTATTAACTACCTGGATTATGCAGCTGCCTATTATCCCTGGGTGAATACAACCATCGTGCAGGATAAAGACCTGAACTATGAAAATATTGTGAACCAGGATGTATTGCAAACACTGATGCGCGAGGAGCTGTCGATACCAGATACCATCGATGAATCAACGCCTCCAAAAATTGCACAACAGGCCCAATCGATTACCGATATTAGCAACAAATGGGAAGATGTAAGCGGTGATGAAGCCTGGTCTCAAAAAAACCTGCTGGGCAAAAGCCTGCTGGCAATGAGTCCGCTGTACGGCAGTATCCTCGCTGCCATTAAGGCAAAGCTTAACCTGCTACCACCTGCCGCAGCAATGGCCGGAGTTTATACCATGGTGGATAATTCTCGTGGTGTGTGGAAGGCCCCTGCTAATGTGTCCCTGAGTGCGGTAGTGTCCCCTGCAGTGAATATCACCCATGATGAACAGGAAGACCTGAACGTGAATACTCAGGGAAAATCGATCAATGCAATTCGAAGCTTTATCGGTGAGGGCACTCTGGTGTGGGGTGCAAGAACGCTGGATGGCAATAGCCTGGACTGGCGTTATATAAACGTGCGTCGCACCATGATTATGCTGGAGGAATCGATTCGTCTGGCGGCTAAGGCCTATGTATTCGAGCCTAATGTTGCCAATACTTGGGTCACCATCAAGAGCATGATTCGCAACTTCCTCACAGGTATCTGGAAACGTGGCGGGCTAGCAGGAGCGGTACCAGATGATGCCTTTAGTGTGCATGTGGGCCTGGGTGAAACTATGACCTCGGAGGATATACTGGAAGGCATACTGCGCGTTACCGTGCTGGTTGCGGTGAGCCGCCCAGCTGAATTCATTGAGATAACCTTCCAGCAACAGATGCAAAAGTCATAGGTGGCAGGTGACTGGTTTAACAATACTAACTCGTTATTTAACTCAATTTTTATAGGAAACAATCATGGCTGATGATGGATCTGCACAATCAACAAACGTATGGCCCATACCTAAATTCTACTTTCAGGTGAAGTGGGATTCTGAGGTAATGGCATTTCAGGAAGTGAGTGGTCTGGATGCCGAGGCACAACCGATAGAGTATAGAAGCGGTGATAACCCGGAATTTTCGGTGATCAAGATGCCTGGCATCAAAAAGTATGGCAATGTCACAATGAAAAAAGGTGTTTTCAAATCGGATAACAAGTTCTGGGACTGGTTTAAACAAATCAAGATGAACACGATAAAACGTATTCCGGTGACGATCAGTTTGCTGGATGAAGCAGGTGCACCAACGATGGTATGGACATTGGCGAATGCCTGGCCCACCAAGGTGACAGGTACTGACCTTAAGTCGGATGGCAACGAAGTGGCGATCGAAACTATCGAAGTCGCTCATGAAGGGATAACCATCGATAATTCATAAATTATACGAATAAAGGGGGCTGAATTGACGTTAAGGCTCAGCCTCGTTTCGCTTTGTTAGAGGGAGAGTTATGACGGATGATTCCTATCCACCTTCGGCTTTTTATTTCGAAGTCGCGTTTGATAAAAAATCGGGGTTATCCGATACCTCGTTTCAGGAGGTCAGTGGAATAAAGGCGACGATAGAAACCGAGACCTATACCGAGTTAGGAGAGAATGGATCGGTGCACCATCTGCCAAAAACGCCAACTTATGACAATCTGCAACTGAAGCGTGGTATAGCCGATGCTATGTCACCATTGGTGATATGGTGCAGCTCGATATTTAATGGAGATTTTTCCAGTCCAATCAAGCCTAAGGATATGTTGATCTATCTGATGAATGAAAACAAATTACCCATTCGCGCCTGGAGCTTTGTTAATGCCTTTCCGGTGAGCTGGAATATAGATAGTTTCAATTCCACCAAGAACGAAGTTGCGATAGAAACCATAGAGCTGCGTTACAGCAGTTTTTCCAGAGTAATCTAACTTTATGTCGATCGAAATAAAACAGATGATTATTAAATCCACTCTGGTGGATGAACGCAGGAATCAACTCCATTCAGAATATGAAAATTTTGATATCGAGGAGATGAAGCAGCAGCTCATGGAAGCATGCCGGGAAATGATTGAACAAAACCTGATCGAGTCGCAGGAGCGCTAAACATTTCATGACGACAGGGAAGAAAGACAAACTGACGATCTGCAGTTGCACAGTCGATAGCGACGGCAATATTACTGCGAACAAAGATGATGTTTTCGAGTTCATGCTCAATCCCTCAGAGTATGATCATTCCTACAATATTTCTTACAATAAATCCGAAGCCATTGGTCAACTGGCTTCGGATATGAAATTCAGCAGCATCAAACCACAAAGCTTAAAGTTTAGCACCCTGCTCGATGGCACTGGAGCGATAGCAGATTCAGGTGGCAGTAGCAAAGACGTCAAGGATCAGGTCAAAGCGCTTAAGGCTATTGTATATAACTACGATGGCTCAGAGCATCAGCCCAATTATGTGCGGGTGTTATGGGGTAGTCAGATTTTCTTTGGTCGGCTGGATTCTATGTCGGTCGATAATACCCTGTTCAAACCGAGCGGTGAGCCGCTGCGCGCCAAGGTCAAGATGTCTTTTAGCGGCTTCATGAGCAAGGAAGAAGAAGCATTAAGGGCTAATCGATCCTCCCCAGACCTAAGCCATCTGCTTGAGGTGAAAGCGGGGGATACACTACCGCTACTGTGTTACCAGATCTATAAAGACAGTTCCTATTACCTGGAGGTTGCCCGAGTGAATAATTTAACCGACTTTCGAGATCTTAAGCCGGGTAGCAAGCTCCACTTTCCACCGCTGAGGTAACAGTGCCACAGTCACCGAATGTCGATAGTAGCGACGTAGTTAAACTCAGTATCTCTAGCGCAGGTAGCCCGCTAGATGATGCGATAAAGATAGCCTCAGTTTCAGTGACCAAAACTATTAACAGGATTCCCTATGCAAAAATCATTCTGCTGGATGGTGATATGCCGAATAAGGATTTTCCACTGAGTAACAGCGATGACTTCAAGCCGGGCAGCGAGATCAGTATCAATGCGGGCTATGGCGACTCTGAAGAAACGATCTTTAAAGGCATTATTGTGCGCCACGGTATAAAAATCAGTGGGGAAAATTATTCGCGTCTGGTAATTGAATGCCGCGATAAAGCGGTGGCGATGACCATCGGACGGCATAACGCTAATTATATCGATTCAAAAGACAGCGATATTATCTCTAAACTGATTGGCGAATACAGTGGACTCAGTGCTGATGTGGACAGCACCACTACCGAATACCCCGAACTGGTGCAGTATTACTGTAGCGATTGGGACTTCATGCTGTCGCGCGCCGAGGCAAACGGCTTGCTGGTGTGTATTGAGAATGCCAGTGTTGCAGTAAAGGCACCGCAGACCAGTGATACACCTGAATTGAAACTCACCTATGGTGAAGATCTGATTGAGCTGGATGCCGATATGGATGCGCGCTGGCAGCTCACTGAAGTCAAAAGTGCCAGTTGGGACCCAGCCGAACAGGCCGTGGTGGAAGAGCAGGTTGCTGCACAAACATTGAACGCTCAGGGTGACCTGCAGGCAGCCGATCTGGCGAAGGTTATTGGGCTGGATTCATTCCGCCTGCAAACTCCCGCACGACTGGATAAAACGGCATTAAAGGACTGGGCCACCGCGCAGCAGGTCAAGGCCGGATTAGCACGAATCCGTGGCAGTATGAAATTCCAGGGCAGCGCCAGCGCAAAAATCGGTTGTATGATCGAACTCGATGGGGTTGGCGAACACTTTAATGGCAATGTATTTGTCAGTTCAGTAAGACACCAGATAGACAGCCATAACTGGATAACAGAGGTGGACTTTGGCATGTCTCCCGACTGGTTCGCCGATCAGCGTGATCTGATGGCAGCGCCTGCCTCGGGCCTGCTACCGGGGGTCGATGGTCTGCAAATCGGCGTGGTGATGAAGCTGGATGGCGATCCCGGTGGTGAAAACCGTGTGCAGGTGTCGGTACCAATACTACAGGCGGAAACCGAAGGCGTGTGGGCGCGGCTGGCGAATTTCTATGCTTCCAATAGCTTCGGTACTTTCTTTATCCCCGAGATAGGCGATGAAGTGGTACTGGGGTATTTGAATAATGATCCCTCAAATCCGGTGATACTGGGTAGCCTGTATAGCAGTAAACAGGTTCCGCCCTATGATCTCAGCGCAGACAATTTTACCAAGGCTATGGTTACCAGTAGTCAGCTCAAGATCGAATTTGATGATGACAAGAAAGTCATCAGCATCATCACGCCAGGCGATAACCAGGTGGTGCTCAGCGATGATGCTAAGTCGATCCTGTTGCAGGACCAGAATGGTAACAAGGTAGAGCTGAATAGCGATGGCATCGTACTGGATAGCCCTGGTGATATCAGTATCAGCGCAAAGGGAAAGGTCAGCATCGATGCAACCGGTGAATTAGCAATGAGTTCAAAAGCCGATGTGTCACTTGAAGGGATGAATGTTAAGCAGGAAGCAAAGGCTGGATTCACAGCAAAAGGCAGTGCCAGCGCTGAGTTGTCGGCCTCAGGGAATACCACCATTAAGGGCGCGATGGTGATGATTAACTAGCCGCTGTCAGAGCCTGTTAACACTAATTAAAAAAACAACAAATGAGGGTAATGCTATGCCACTCGCAGCCAGAATAACCGATATGCATACCTGTCCTATGCAAACCCCTGCGTTGCCACCGATTCCGCATGTTGGAGGTCCGGTGATCGGTCCTGGTGTCGCTACCGTATTAATCGAAAAATTGCCCGCTGCTGTGCTCGGCGATAGCTGTGTTTGTGTTGGCCCGCCAGATACCATCGCCAAGGGTTCTGCCACGGTGATGATCGGTAATAAACCAGCAGCACGCATGGGCGACACTACAGCACATGGTGGCAGTATCGTCATCGGTGCGCCGACCGTGATGATAGGAGGGTAATATGTCCGATACGGATAAAGCATTTCTTGGCACAGGCTGGAGCTTTCCCCCCGAGTTTCATAAGTACGCTGGCGGGCCGGGCGTGAAAATGGTGAGTGAAGAAGACGATATCGTCGAAAGCCTGAATATCCTGTTGTCTACCCGACCTGGTGAGAGGGTCATGCAACCTTCTTATGGCTGTGCTTTGCATGCGCTGCTATTTGAAAGCATCAATGAAACCAGTCTGACCGAAATCAGAGATGTCATTGAACGAGCGGTGCTGTTTTATGAGCCGCGTATTACCCTGCATAGTATCGACTTCGATACGGGGCAGGAGCTGGATGGCAGGCTTGGAATCCAGCTTAATTATACGGTGCGTAAAACCAATACTCGTAGCAATATGGTGTATCCCTTTTATTACCTGGAAGCAAGTCAGGTTCGTATTTGATGATTGAACATTATAGTGCGACAAAAGGACATTGAGAATGGACTGGAAAGGCATAGCTGTCACCGACGGAAGCGAGCAGCAGGATCGACAGTCAGCTGCGTTGCAGCCAGATTATTTTAATGTCGATGAACTTTCATTTGAAGCATTGCTGGCAATGGGGTCAGAGTTTGCTTCAGTTATAGATTTCCCTACACTTAAAAACGAAATCGACGGCAACTGGGGAGAATTGTTCAGGGCTGATGAAGCAGTAATCATGGCATTAATCCTGAGTATCGATTTAAAAAAATTAGAAGCTGATTTCCTGAGGATTTCTACTTCAGATACCGTTAAACTCCACGGCTTTTTGCTTGATCTCGCACAGCAGATTGATCTCTGGTTTAGCCAGCTTAGTAGCTGCCAGCAGCAATCAGCGCAGTTGCTTGCGCACAGGATCGCAGGCCAGATCGATGAGCGACTGGCTGCAGAACTGCAACAGCTATACCGTATTTTCGGAGCGAGAGAAACCAGCCCACTCGCTATCAATGCTGAGGAATTCGCCAGTGTGTGGCGTTTGAGCGAATTCACCAAAGCTGACCCGGTTGAACAGTCAACAGACTCTGATGCAATCTTCGGCAAAGAAACCATACAGCAGTTGAAAACTTCCTTTTCTGTTTTCTCCAACTCTATTTCCTATCTTAAACAATCAACGGCAATATTGCTGCAGCAAAGCCTGAATAGCGGAATGCATGACCCCGCCATCGGTCTGTTTATTGTTTTCATTCGCCTGTACCAGAAAGCGCAAAAAAAATTAAATACATTCACCTCGCGCCATCTAGACCTGTATTACCAGCAGATCCTTAGATGCAAAAAACGCAAGCCCGTAGCGAAGAGTTATTACCTGCTGTTAGAGCCACAGCCACGCAGTGAAAGGATATGGGTCGAACCGGGTACTAAATTCAGTGCGGGTAAGGATTCCGAACTGAATGAAATAATTTATCGTAACGATGAAGGGCTGCTGCTGAGCGATGCGAGAGTTGCCTCCCTTGCCACACTGTATCTGCAGCACGACAGTCTGATCTCTCCAGAATCTGGGCTTGGCTATGTCACGCGGATGAAATCTGCGACACCAGCTCTGGCCTCTGCTGAAGAGTCGCAACAACCCCTGTGGTCCCTGTTTGGCGCAGAGCATGCCGGCATGAAAGAAGTGACGGATAGTGATGCCAGTATCGGGTTTTCCATCGCCTCATCTTTGTTATTGCTGGAGCAGGGCCAGCGCAATATCGATATGGCCATTGAAATTGAGCCAGAGCAAAACGGCGATCTGGATATGCAGCTTGAGAACCTGCTGCAGAGTGATTCTATCAACAATTTTAAACATCAGTTCAGTGCGCTATTCGCTCGATACCTGCTGACTTTTAAGGGCGGTTTAACATCACAGCAAAAAGCACAGATTTTTGACAAGGCAGAATCTCTGTTACCCGAACGACAACTGCAGGAATTCACCTCCCTGCTGTATCAGGACTGGCAGGGGCTTTTCTACAGGTTATTGAGCGAGGCTTTTAGCATTAGTCTGACATCTGAAGAAGGCTGGCTGGATGTGCTGGACTATAAGTTGTTGCCGTACTCGGAAACAACATCAGTGAAAAAGACTGGGCTAAGGATTCAGATTAGTCTGGGGCAGGAATTGCCATCTGTTACCAACTACTGTGAAGCGGTACATGGTTTAGGTCTGCACAGCGAATTACCGGTGATGCGATGTGTTATCAATCCGCTAAGTCATTTTTATCCCTATTCAGTTTTTCAGGGCCTGACTATTGCAGCCCTTCAGCTTAGTGTTGACGTAAGCGGCATTAACAAGCTGCTGGCATACAATCAACATGGGCAGCTTGATCCTTCGAAACCCTTCCAGCCTTTTGGGCCCTTGCCGGGCGATAGCTCTTACTTCGTATTTGGCAATTATGAGGTTGCTAGCAAGCCATTAAATGAGCTGACCTTAAATCTTGACTGGGCCGAACTGCCGCGTGACAGTGAAGGCTTTGAAGGATACTACCGAGGCTATCAGACTCAATTTACAAACAATGCATTTAAAGCGGCATTTAGTGTGCTGGCTGATAGTCACTGGCAGCCTGGTGATCCAGCCGACAGGGATTGTTTTGAGCTATTTCAAAGCGTATCAGGTACGAATAGCCTGCTCACTACCAGTGTCTTACGAATAATCCAGCTTGAAGCAAGCAAGCCGATAGATAGTCGTATATCCGAAGCGAGTTATGAGTTTGGCCTGGGGGCACGTAATGGTTTTTTCCAGCTATCACTGAGCGATCCCGCGCAGGCCTTTGGTCATGCCGAATATCCTGCGCTATTAACCCAGATATTGACGGTCAATGCCAGAATCAAAAAACCAAAGGCGTTGCCCAACCCCCCGTATACACCCACTCTCAACGGCTTGTCATTGGGTTATAAGGCGAGCAGAACGATTAAACCGATGCAACAGCTGGATGAAATTACAGGGCACAACGACCAGATCTTTCAAATGCATCCCTTTGGTAGCGAGGCTATCTACCCGGCAGTAGCTGATAAGCCTTGCTATCTTATGCCGCAGTACGAGCATCAGGGTAATCTTTTTATCGGACTGTCGGCTAAAAATCTCAGTGGACCGCTTAGCCTGTTATTTCGCCTGTCAGAACAAATGCTTCAACAAACTATATCAACTACTAACGGTTTTGACTGGTACTACCTGAGCCAGGATTGCTGGAAGCAGTTACCACCAAACCGGGTGCTTTCCGATACCACCTATGGTTTTATTGCTTCGGGCAGGGTCAGTCTGGATCTTCCCAGTGATATCAGGATTGGCAATAGTGTAATGCCAGGGGAATACTTCTGGTTGAGAGTTTCCACCAGAGATGGCGCAGGCTTGTTCGCGGGTTGTTATACCATCCACTGCAATGCACTAAAGGTAACCCACGAGATCAATCCCGAGATAGATGCAGAGGAAAGTCCAGCGTCACCGATCAAATGGACAGCGGAACGCAAGCTGCCTGGCGAAGGCTCAATCAAACAGGGCGGTGCTGGATTCGGTGGTCGCAGCAGGGAAAGTGATCGTCAGTACAACACTCGCATCGCTGAGCGCTTACGTCATAAAAATCGAGCACTATTACCCTGGGATTATGAGCAGTTGATCCTCGAACGTTTCCCTGAGGTGTTCTTGGTTAAATGTTTCAACAGTATGTCAGCTAAGGATAACGCGATACGCCCTGGCCAGGTATTGATCGTAGTAGTACCTGAGCGTTCTACACAAGCGGAAGAGGGATGTACTGGGGGGATGTTCAACCTGCAGAAACTACAGCAGATAAATAGTTACGTAAGTAATCTCAGCTCACCATTTGCCAGCATAGAAGTCTGTAATCCACACTACGAAAAGATACAGCTGCGTTGTAGCGTACGCTTCAACGATAGTATGAGCGAAGGGGTTAATATCAATCGCTTAAACCAGCAGGTCTCGGATTATATCTGTCCGTGGAATAAGACCGGTTATCAGGCAAGGTTTGGCTGGAGTATCCGGCAGCAGGATATCGAGTCCTACATCCGCAGTTTGAGTTATGTTGACTTTGTCACCAATTTTTCGTTGCTGCATATTACCGTAGATCGACATGGTAACTACAGCCTGTTCGATAGCGTAAAGGATGTATCTAAGAAGCTGGCTGTGATTCGGCCACATTACCCATGGAGCCTGGCGTTGCCTGCTGAACAACATTTTATCGAAACCCTGTCGCGGGCAAGATCGATCCCTGCAGAAATTACCGGGGTAGACGAACTTGCGGTCGGAAGCACCTTTATTATAAGTGGAAGCATTGGTCATGGCGAAAAAGAATAGGAGCACATTAAAGCGTTACTTTAGAAAAGGTGCACTGCCATCGGAGGACCAGTTTGGCGATTTGATCGACTCTACGTTGAATCCCATTGATGAGGGCTTTGATAAAACACCTGAAGAAGGATTCAAGATTTCATTAGTGGGCGATCATAAACGTCTAATCAGTTTTTTTAAATCAGAAGCGGCCAGGGATGTCGTGTGGAGCATTGACTATGATCGTGACACTGATCATTTACTGATTAAAAATCCACGTGCCGATAGTAGTGCTACACCAGCCATGAGCTTTGATGAGAAAGGGCGTGTTGGGATTAATAAGCCTGACCCAGCCTATGAGCTGGATGTTGCAGGCGTCATCGCTGCACAGGGGCGTATCGGCGCTAATCCTGACGATCAGAAAACTGTTGCCGCTGATGGACATTGGCATAGCATCACGGGCGCATTAAGCGGTTGTCATGCCTATGAAGTGATGGCCGGAGTGGGTAACAAGGGTACTGGCAAATACGCGTTGATGAATGCATTGGCAATGAATACCTTCAATCCAACGGGGTGGTTATTTAACTTTCTCAATCGTAAAAACAGGATACGCTACCAGCAGGCTTATTACCTGAGTCGTGGCAATCGCATGCAGCTGCGCTGGTTAGGGGAGGGTGATCATTATTATCTGCAGATACGCACTGTATGTAGTTATGGTGCCGAAGTAAAAATCAGATACTACCTTACTCAACTGTGGTTCGATGAAAACATGAGCGAATCATGGGCAGGGCATTCATCATGAGAATGAGTAATGCAAAGCTGGAGCCTAATAATGGCTGAAGCGATATCGATAAAAAGGCAGAAAAGCAGCGTAAGTGATAGCAGCTTTGATAGCCTGAGGCGTGAGGCTATTCAATTGATTGAACAGGTTTCTGGCCTACGCTGGACTGATTACAATCTGCATGACCCAGGTATTACTATTCTTGAGCAATTTATTTTTGCAATCACCGATTTAATCTATCGTACAGAATTTGCAGTTGAAGATTACCTGACAAGCGCAGACGGTAGCATCGATTTTAAAGCTCTGGCGCTGCATCCACCCGAGCAGGTATTCAGCTGCCGCCCATGCACTGAACTGGACTATCGCAAGTTGTTGCTGGACGCTGTTCCTGTGATTGATAACGTCTGGCTTAAAGCAATTTTCCCTGAATCGCAACAGCGTGGTTTGCAGGGGCTTTACCGCTTATTGGTAAAACTACCGCAGGGACTGGATCAGCAGCAGAGTGACCACGCCACCGAACAATTGCGTAGGGCATATCATCGTAATAGAAACCTGTGTGAGGATATTGAAGATATTTCAATTGTTGAAAATCTGGCGTATGAACTATGTGCCAATATTGAAGTGAGCAGTGCGAGACAGCCTGCCGATATCCTCGCGCAAATTTACTTTGAGTGCACGCAGCAACTGGCCAGTAGTGTCACAGTTACGCGCTTCGACGAATTGTCTGAACGCGATCTGCCTTTCGATGAGCTTTTCGACGGACCCTTCACTGAGCATGGTATATTCCTCGATGAAAATCTGCCCGAGCTGCAGAGTGAGTTCATGGTTTCCAGTTTATTTGCCAGCATCAATGCGATTGATGGCGTGGATCATGTTCAGCAACTCTATCTGAAAAAAGATCAGCAGGATTTTTATGACCTGATCGAGTCTGGTGACACGAACAGCGCCTTTAGCCTGCAGTTGCCACAAAGTCAGGATGAAATCCGGGTTGTACTTACTACTAATGGACGGGTATTAGATGTCGAACTGCATGATTTTTTTGCGCGTTTTGACGAGGTCAATATCAATTACCATAAGTCACGTTCAAGCGTACAGCAACTGTCATTACTGTATTCACCAGTCGAGGCGGTGAAGCGGCCATTAAACCGATATTACAGTATTCAAAACCAGTTCCCAGCCAATTATGCTATCAATGCTCTGGGTGTTGCCCAATCAGCCTCTACCGCAGTCAAGGCCAAAGCCCGCCAATTGAAATCCTACCTGCTAATTTTTGAGCAGTTATTGAGTAATTTCCTGGCAAATCTGGATTCGATATCATCCTTGTTCTCGACACAGAGCGAAGTTCGCGAGACTTACTCATTTCAGCCATTGACTGAGCAACAGATAAATGATCTGCAAACGCTTTATCCACACAATCCTTTCGAGGTTTTCCCCGGGATCATTGCTCGTTACGATAATAACAATAATCGAAAAAGTCGCTTGCTCGATTATCTGCTGGCTTTATACGGAGAAAGTTTTACCCAGAACTCGCTCAGGCACTTTAAAAATATTTATGCAAAAAATGATATTGATGAAGTTATCGTCAACAATAAGATTCGCTGGCTTAGATTGGTGGTTGAACTGGGCCGTGATCGTGCGGCAGCAGACGATTATACAGCGCCACTACAGGGCAGGCATGCAAGCAGCGGCCTGCTGACACGGGTTGCTCTGTTGTTGGGTTTTGAGCCACGCAGCGAGCGTTCTTTTACCATGGCGATACTCAGTCAGGGGAAAACGCTTTGCCATCATCACGACTACCAGAGACTGAAGGCGGACAGCCAGGAGCTCAAGCTTATCAATCCAGATCAGCTGGATGCATCCAGTCGTAACAGCTTCCAGCCGGTATTTTTGCAGGCGTTGGAAAAAGATTTTTCAACGGCTGAATTACGCAAGTCATTATCCGATATCTTTCCACTGAAAAAAGGCCTGTTAAGCGATGTATTGTTCACCAGAGGTATCAATATCGATAGCTACCGGGTTGGCCGTCTCTCATCAAATGAAGAGTATATACTCACTTTGTTGATTGACGAGGACCAGTACTGGTACCTGGCAAGCTTTGACGACCGTACCAGCGCTGCCAGCGCTGCCAATAGACTAAGGCAGTATTTATTGCGACTCAATCAGAAGAGTGAAGGGTTGCACATCATTGAGCATATCCTGCTGCGGCCATCAGCAACGCACACCCATGCGACAATCGGTTTTTCAGAACAAGATGATTTTTTCTCCTTGCAATTGAGTGCAATATTTCCTGGATGGTCAGTGCGTTGTGCCGATGAACAATTCCGTATGCTGGCCGAGGAGACCCTGCGAATTAACCTGCCTGCGCATATTTACCCGCATATCTACTGGCTCGATTTTGCTGCCATGTATGAGTTCGAAACGCTGTATCAACGCTGGCTCGAGCTGAAGCGTGAACCAGATTCCAAGCCTGGAGAACTTGATTCCAGCGCTCAGTCGTTAATAGAGTTTCTGCTAGCGCAGAGACAGCAGTCGAAAAGTGGAGGATGAGGTTTTACAGATGAATCATCAACACCTGATCGATAGTGCCATTTTTGATATAGCTTACAGCGATGCAGCCATTGCTGCTGAACTGCAGGTGCCTGTTGATAGTTTTGTTAAAACCGATCTATTGCAGCTGATCGATCAATTATTTGATGAAACAGCTGACCGGCAAAATGTGTACCGTATTGATCGTCTAGAGCTAGATCTGGGTGACATTCCGAGTAAAGATTATAAACATGTCATGCGCCAGAGGCTGCGTCAGAAATTGACCCTATGGCTGTCTGATCTACGCGATTCACAGAAATACCAACAGCTCGATAATAAACATTTTATCGATCATAAACATGCCCAGCAGGAAGCCCTGTTTTATTTTCTGCAACACGGCTATTTGCCCTGGTATGCCAAGATTGATAGTGCCAGTGTGCTGCAGGGAGTTTTCACAGATAGCCTGCAATTAAATCCAAATAGAATGATAGATTTTATTTGTAACAGTAGAGGCCATAACAGCATAACAGAAAGGTTGCTGAGTCAATTTTCCATCCAATCTATCCAGCAACTGGCCAGACTACTGTCCACATCGCCGTCTAAAGAGGCACATAACTACCTTGCAAAATTACGACAGGCAAGTCCTGAAACTAACGATGTCGGTGCTTCAATAGACATAGCAGAAGATAGAAAATATTTGCAGGCGCTGTTGGTTTCAGCATTATGCAGTGGTGATTTTTCGAAATTGGAGAGCTTCTGGCCTCAGTTGATCATTCAGGATGCAAAGTGGCTGGAGCAGACGCTTCGTTATTACGCGCAGCAGAAAAAATTACGTCATCAGATTGCTGTTGGTTTTTCTCCACAAATGTGCGAACAGTTATTTGCCCTGCTTGAGCCGATTCATTACCCCTTTATCTTGCAGCTCATCTCGCAGATGCAGGAGTTGCAATCGCTAGAACTGACTTCGCCAGTTACTGCTACGCAACAAAGACAAAATGTTGTTGAATTCACACTGACATATCTGCTGGTGGAACGTGGCAGCAATTTTAATAAAAAGTCTTACCTTGGCAGCCTGATCCGTCAAATGTCGATTTCCACTAATCAGCAGGAGTCAGCTTTACTATCGAACCTGATCCAGCAAATGGATCAGGTGCCGCGGACTTCAGCGTTAGCGTTAAAGATGTACCAGCTACTAGAGGAGCTGAACCTTGAACTCGAGGGCTGTGAAGTAAATCCCCCGCAATCCACTGTGGAGCATGAATTATATGCACAGTATGAGCTGTTAGAAAACGCACTGCTTGACGTAACTGCTATCGGACAGAATACCGAAACTCAATTGCTGGAGGCGATACAGGCACTGAAAAAATCGGCGCCGTTGCTATTAGTACACCTTTTGCACAGACTACAAATGGCGACTTCCAGTAATCAGCAGGAGTCAGCTTTTCTATCCAGGCTGATCCTTCAAATGGGTCAGTTGCCCGGCACTTCTGCATTAGCAGATGAGCTGCAGCAGCTAATAGGCGAGCTAAACCTTGAACTAATGAGCCGTGAAATAAATCCACCACAGACCCTTAAACAGAATGAATATTATGAGCAGTTACAAAATGTACTGCTTGACGAAACGTCTTTCGGACAGAATATCGAAACGCAATTACTTGAAGCGATACAGGCACTGAGAAAATCTGCGCCCTGGTTATTAGTACGCCTGTTGCACAGGCTGCTGCAAATGGCGACCTCCAGTAATCAGCAGGAGCCCACTTTTCTATCCAGCATGATCCGGCAAATGAAGCAGTTGCCGGGTAGTTCTGCATTAGCCGCTGAACTGCAACGGTTACTAGGAGAGCTGACCCCGCCCCCTAAAGAGAATGAATTATTTGCACAGTATGAGCGGTTACAAAATGCACTGCTTGACGAAACGGGTTTCGCACAGAACATCGAAACACACTGGCTTGAGGCGATACAGGCACTGAAAAAATCCGCGCCCTGGCAATTAATACGCCTGTTACACCGGCTACAGATGACGACTTCCAGTAATCACCAGGTGACGGCTTTTCTATCCAGGCTAATCCAGCAAATGGATCAGTTGCCCTGGACTTCTGCATTAGCAGCTGAGCTGCAACAGCTAATTGGGGAGCTGAAGCCTGAGCAGATAAGCGGTGAAGTAAATCTCCCACAGCCCCCAGTGGCGAATGAATTATTTGCACAGTATCAGCTGTTACAAAATGCACTGCTTAACGAAATTAGTATTGCACAGAATAACGAAACGCAATGGCTTGAGACGATACAGGCTCTAAAAAAATCCGCGCCGTGGTTATTAATACGCCTGTTGCACAGACTGAAAATGGCGACTTCCCATAATCAGCAGAGGTCAGCTTTTCTATCCAGGCTGATCCAGCAAATGGATCAGTTGCCTCGGTCTTCAGCATTCTCGGTTGAGCTGCAACAGCTAATTGGAGAGCTGAAGCTAGAACTAATAACTCGTGAAGAAAATCCTCCGCAACCACCAGTGGAGAATGAGTTATATGCCCAGTATGAGCTGTTACAAAACGCACTGTTTGACGAAACTTTTATCGGAAAGAATAGCGAAAGGCAATTGCTTGAAGCGATACAGGCACTGAGTAAATCCGCACCCTGGTTATTAATCCGCCTGTTGCAAAGACTTCAAAGTGTCAATCCAGCCAGTTTACCAGGTTTTAAAAATATCCCCCTGGCACTGCTGCACGAGCTGACCCATACCTTACTGTCGTTAACGACTCAGTCGAGTGACTACAGGCCATCCGATTTAATGCTTTCGCTGAAAAAGCATGCTAGCACTTCCTGTGATCAGCATGCTTTCTATCGGCGTATCCTTGGGTTTATAGCGAGGAATGAAGCTATAGATTTTGATCAGCTGGCCAAAGCACCTAAGGAGCCAATTGCAGTCAGCCCTGCGCTGGATATCCAGAAGGAGCCTATCCAGAACGTTCCCGACACTCAGCAGTCATTGCCTGCTGAAACCCTGTCGCGGCAACAGGCTGAGCAGATTTTAGTCGATCAGTTGTGTGATGAGTTATGCCTGCTTCCTCGCACAGAGTCAGCTGTTATTCGGGCTATTGAAGTATTGTCTGATCAACAATCCCCACGTCTGCGCCAGATGCTGCAACAGGCTCTACTCAATCCAGAGCTTATACAGTGGATGGCTGATAAGCTACCAGAACACATCCTGGTCAAGCTTTTATCGCTGATGGCTGTGGTTAACTCTGGCGCCTTATTGCAATGCGCCGAACTGATTAACAATGCAGCAGCCAGGCATATCCCGATGCAACAACTAACAATGATTAAATGGCGCTTTATCTATTCCTATCTGAGCGATACCGGCTATCGATTTAATCCAGGCTATTTTATTCGCGCTTACGTGAAAAACCTGAAAAAGGAAACATCGTCCAACGATTTTGAGTTACAGCTCACTCAGGCACTATTGCAAAACAGAATGCCTGTTACGCAACCTATGACGCGCCTGATCAATGAGTCGCTAAACATTAAAGATAATGCTCGGGTATCTGAAACCACACTCGAGATAAGTGAAAAGCAAAGCGATGAGCCTGCCATCGTCGAAGATATCTATATCACCAACGCGGGCCTGGTGCTGGTCGCACCCTATCTGCCCAGATTATTCGAGCAACTGGGGCTGACTGAAAAATCTGCATTCACAAATCGTGACGCTGCCGAACGTGCTGTACATATGCTTCAGTTTCTGGTCAACGAGCAATCCACCAGCCCTGAATTTGAAGTGGTACTGAATAAATTATTATGTGGGGTAAAAGCGGGAAAACCTATATGTCGAGGTATTGAATTGAGCGAGCAGGAAAAGCAGCAACTCGAAAGCCTGTTACAGGCGATTACCCAGCACTGGAAGGCGCTCTCCAATACCTCTATCAACGGCCTGCGCGAATCCTTCCTGCAACGTGGAGGACGCCTGAAATTAAAGGATGATGCCTGGCATCTGTCGGTGGAACCTCGTACCTTCGATATGTTGCTGGATCAGGTTCCCTGGTCTTACTCAACCATTAAATTCGCCTGGATGGAACGGGTGATCTTTGTGGAGTGGCGCTGATATGAACATAGCCCAGTCAGACCCTGCCTTACTCAATGCGCAAACCCTGGAGCATGAAATCGACTGGTTTAATCAGGTGTTACAGACGCGTATCGAACTGTATTTTGAACAGGGTTCTAAATATCAGGATGTGCGCGACCTCAGGCCCCCTGAGCTTGAAAATGATCAATCCGAATACGCACAGCTGGTAAAGCAGTACCAGATGACATTCAACGAGCGCATTGTCCTGATTTTGGCGATGATCCCGCATATCCGTCCAAATGTGCTTGATCTGTTATTTAGCCGCAACCAAAACCTCGACCGTGGCTATGCTGAATTCGGTGGCTGGAATGGTAAGCAGCACGGTGGTTTTTTGCCTACGGGTGAAACCGCCGCGTTTATCCTTGCAGGCAATGATTTGCCTCAGCGCTTTCAAGTTATCCAGCTATTCGAGAATGATCACTTTTTTGCCCAGTCTGCGCTTTTACGTGTCGAACGCCAGAGTAAAAGCGAGCCGTTTCTCAGCGGCGCGCTGATATTAGCCTCCGATGTTCTGGCACGCTGTACCTCGGGTATTTCGCATAAACCCGATTACAGCATCAGCTTTCCGGCCAAGCTGATTACTACACAACTCAGTTGGGATGATCTGGTGCTAGCACCGTCGGTGCTGGAAGAAATCGCCATCATCAAAACCTGGATGGAAAAATCCAGCCATATCATGCAGCACTGGGGGCTTGAAAGAACCATCAAACCGGGCTACCGCAGCCTGTTTTACGGCCCACCGGGTACCGGTAAAACCCTGACAGCGACTTTGATTGGCGACGAACTGGGGGTGGATGTGTACCGTATAGATCTGTCTATGGTGGTGTCTAAATATATCGGTGAGACGGAAAAAAACCTGGCTAATGTGTTCGACCAGGCGCAGCATAAAAACTGGATCCTGTTCTTCGACGAAGCCGATGCGCTGTTTGGCAAGCGCACGCAGGCTTCAAGTTCTAATGATCGTCACGCCAACCAGGAAATCTCCTATCTGTTGCAGCGGGTGGAAGACTATCCCGGCATCGTGATTCTCGCGACTAACCTGAAGGCTAATATCGATGAAGCCTTTGCTCGACGTTTCCAGTCACTGGTGTACTTTCCGTTACCAGATGTCATGCTACGCCAGCGCCTGTGGGAAAACACCCTTAAAGGTAAAACCGGAAACCTCGCCAATGGTGTCGATCTGGCGCAACTGGCGGGCGAGTATGAGCTTTCAGGTGGAGCTATAGCCAATGTGGTGCGTTATGGCGCAATCAATGCGCTGCAAATGGATCGTGATAACATCAACCGTGAAGACCTGGTCAAGGGCGTTACCAGAGAACTCAGAAAAGAAGGGAAAACGGTGTAACTATGTTTACTCAGCATAAAGGGATTATCGATATGCTATGCGCACTGGCATTGGCGTTGTTGCTAATCTTGAGCGCACAGCCGTTGCAGGCGGACGAGCCAACACAGGCTATGCCAGACGCTAGCACGAAAGCAATCGAGCCAACACAGGCTACGCCAGACGTTAGCGCGAAGGCAACCGAGCCGACTCTGGTTACGCCAGACGCTAGCGCGAACACAACCGAGCCGACACAGGCTACGCCAGACGCTAGCGCGATCACAACCGACAGTGCGCCGCCTGTTGCCACGGATACTACTACCGCTGAAGCCGGTGATGCAACGGAGGATGAGCTGCCGATATGTGATGTGGCATCGATCCAGGCTGGTCTAGATGCATCTGGCTATAATGAAGCACAGATAAAGCGTATCCAGCAACAGTTACAGTATGCAGGTTACCTGCCTCAATTCGGTCCTGAAACGATAAAAGCGCTTGCCCAGATGTGTACAGACTTCCAGATTGAGGCGACTGGCAATATCGCAGTTGAACTGGATGAACGGTTACAGGCGATGGCACGTATCTATCCTGCTGGATGGCAGGTATTAGTCCAGAATGAAGCATTCAAGCAGTGGCAGGCACAGAAAGCACCTAAGCCAATGGTGCCAAAGTTGGAGCCGCTGCAGTTAACCGGTGGTGGTTGCGGTTGTTCGCGCGAATTTAAGACTATGGTCTACGGTTTTTATCCCTACTGGTTAGCGAGTACCGAACCACAGCAGCTCGATTTTAGCCTGTATGATCGCATCAGCTATTTCAAACTGGAAATCGATAGCAATGGGGATTTTAGCAAGCAGTTGCATTGGGATGATAAATACCATATCGCCGATTTTATTAACCTTGCACATAAACACAGGGTTAAAGTCGATCTGACTTTGCAAGCCAGCGGCTGGCGGGACTGGTCGTCGAAAATGGAAGACGATGCGGTTTTCAATATTGCTGATATGGCGACACAAACCTATCATGCTACCGATACACAATGGCTGCGCAAGTTACTGCCTCTGGTTGAGGATGACTCCAGCGTTCGCGCCGATGGGATCACTCTGTTTTTCGATGACTATGCCAGGTATGACGATAGTGCGCGACTTGCCGATATCGTCAACCGTGTTGCCGACAGACTCCAACAATCATCCCCTAAATCCAGCCTGAATGTCATGCTGCGCCTGGATTGGTCGCAAATCGATGACTTGTTGCACGAGCAGCCGGCAGAACCGCTGGACAAAATCTGCCGTCCATTAGCTAGCCCGACTATCGAGTGTATGATAGTGAATGACCGGGTCGAGCATGTACTGATTTACCTGACGCAAGATACCAGCACTTCCAAGAAGCAATTACGCCAGGCTATAGAAAATGCCTACCACGGAGATACACGCAGGATTGCGCTAAAAAAAATCCTGCCTGTTATTCCGCCACCAGGCGATGCTGAAAAGACCGTGCAATTCGAGGACGACCTGATCTACTTCGAATACAATTTTGCCGGTGTCGCGTTGTGGCCTATACCCCTGGCCGACACCGATAGTGATGCGGCAGCGCTACTTGATCAAAGCCTGCTCAAACTGTACCCAGACACAACCAACGTCAGTCCAATTGTCACTAAGGTTGATAGTTACGCGCCCTGGTTATGCCAGTTTACCTGTCCCAACCGCTGGCTGTTCCGTACTACCTTCGACCTGCTCGCCGGACTGCTGATGCTGTATATCGTTTTCGTGGTTTTAAACTGTAGCATGCGAGAATTGTATCAACGCTACTTTGTTCATTTCGTCATAGCCTGCTTGTTGACCGCAACAATCCTGCTAGTATCACTGGTATGCGATCCATTCTGGCGTGAATGGGCGGAGTATGTCGTGATCGGCTTGCTGTTATTTCTAATAATCGGAATTATCTGGCGTTACGTCAGGAAAGCCATGCAACCGCGATTGCCCTGATCATTTAGTGAGCAATCAACTTCATCATCGAAGCAAAGGAGAAAGGAATGAAAACAGAAATACACAAAACAGCGATGCGCTCGACAGCCCGGCCAGCAAGCCTGCAGCGCAAACCACCAACCCAAACCCAGACGTTAGTTGACCGGCGTAGCAGTAGCGCTTTACAGCGCCGCCTGGTGCATAACATCGATAACAGCCCGGCAATGATGCTGCAAAGCAGGCAACTCGAACAGACCCATACCCCTGCCATACAGCGAGTCGCCGAGGAAGAGGAAGAGCTGATGCAGGGCAAGTTTGATAGTGTACAACGCCAGATACTTGAAGAAGAAGAGCCGTTGCAGGGAAAGTTTACTCAGACATTACAGCGCCAACCGGACAGCACTGCACAGAGCAACAACACTGGCATGCCGGATAACCTCAAGTCCGGTATCGAATCCCTTTCCGGCATCGATATATCCGACGTGCGTGTGCATCACAATTCCAGTAAACCTGCACAATTGAATGCACTCGCCTATGCCCAGGGCAATGATATACATCTTGCATCCGGGCAGGAACATCACCTGCCGCACGAAGCATGGCATACGGTGCAGCAACGCCAGGGCAGGGTGCAACCGACAATGCAGATGGAAGGCCAGCAGATAAACGATGATGCGGGACTGGAGCGTGAGGCTGACGTTATGGGGGCGAGGGCATTGCAGTATAAAAAATAAACAAACTATCAAAAGGAGTTTGAATTATGCAACATGCAAAATGGTGGTTGTTATCAGTAACGCTATCGATTGTATTAACGGCGGTGCTGCTCAGCCTTTGGGTACAGATGAATCAATACATCATTGAACCCACGCAGTTGGTTAGCGAACAGGCAACTAACGATTATCTTGCCGCCAACTGGGAAAATCATGCGCAGACTAATGGTGAAGCGACGATCAAGATCAAAACGGGTGTTTTTATCCAGTCACTGAAATTCTTCGATTCCACCGAGGTCAACCTGAGCGGTTATATCTGGCAGCATTATCAGGATGGTGTACACGACCACATTAAACCCGGCCCCGGTGAAGTCGGTTTCATCCTGCCTGAACAGGTTGACTCGGGTAGTGATATCGTGCCGCGCGAGGTTTATCGCATACACGATAACGGAGAGGAAGTTATTGGTTGGTATTTCGAGGCGTCATTACGCCAGCCCTTCGATTATGTGGATTACCCCTTCGATCATAAAACCGTGTGGCTGCGTATGTGGCACAAGGAGTTTTACAGAAACATCATCCTGGTACCCGATTTCGAGGCTTACCAGGCTACTGGTCTTAACGATATCTTCGGTATCGAAGAACAGATCGTACTCGGTACCTGGGAGCGTAAAAATACCTATTTCGATTACCACTTATTGAATTATGACAGCAACTTCGGTATTCCCGATTTCATCGGTCAGCAGGGTTTTCCCGTGTTGCATTATAACTTTATCGTCAAGCGCAAATTCGAAAATGCTTTTATTGTTTACCTACTGCCATTGTTTCTAGTGGCGACCTTGCTGTTCGCCGCGCTGTTGACGGTGACAGATAGTAAGGAACTGTCCGGGCGCTTTGGTTTTAATGCCTCTGGATTTATCGGAGCCTGTTCGGCGCTATTCTTTGTCGTCATGCTGGCGCATATCCAGTTACGCGAGCAATTCTCGGGGTCAGGGATTGTTTATATCGAGTATTTTTATATCTTGATGTATGTCTTGTTAGTGACGGCCACGGCAAATGTATACCTTTTTTCGATCAGACAAGGGAAGTGGTGCTGGTGGGTGCTTTATGGGGACAATGTACTTATAAAGGTTGCGTATTGGCCAGTGGTGCTGGGGTGTTTGATTTTAATTACTTTGGGGGTTATGTGATGTGTAGGAGATGTGGTAGAGGTTTGTATTATAGGGGGCGGAGTATATGCAGCGGGTATAGGTGACTATGTAATACGTAGATGTACTGTTTAGTGAATTAGAACAATGGCTGTATACTGGGGATTCGGACGATCTGAAAAAGCGATTTATGGATGATTAAAGCGGAGTTGTTAAGTCTACCAGGGATAGGTGGCGTATAGCCTGAGGCATAGTTTTGCGACTCATTTGTTGGAAAGGAGAACGGATCTCAGGCATATCCAGACGTTGCTATGGTGTGCAGTTCGAAAATAACGGAGATTTACACCCGCATAACATCTAAAGGATTTCAGAATTTGAAATCACCTTTGGATGATATGGATGTTTGAAGAGGTACACATATACCGCCGATTTGGTGAGATATGTGCACCTTTCAGTAAAGATACAGTGTAAATAAAATACACTGGTAGTTGATACTTGTTTTGTTATAGGTAACTGAAAAAAATCCTATAACAACCACTAAGAAAATTAAAAGGTTTGAGATATGTATGCACAAGTAGAGAAACCTAAAGAGTATGGAGGTAGGTCGGTTGCAAATTCTGTAACCCAGAAAAAAGGTAATGCAAAAGAAAGTTTTGGGTTTGTCGATAATCGACCTGAGGTTGTTGCTCAAAGAACGTTGCATGAAAAGATGGATAAAAGTTCAAGAATGTTACTACAGCGATTCAATTCAAAGAGTAGTGTTAAGGTTTTAGCTTGCAGCAGTGGTATTATTCAAAGAGTGACAAATCCAGATACATCAAACGAATACACTTCCTCAGATATTGAGACACTCTATAAATCGGGTGATATCACTGTTGAATATAGTCATCGTTTTGATGGATGGAACTTTGATAAAGATCCAATAGAAAAAACAGTGCATAATTATTCTTTTAAGTTAAAAAGAGGTACGATAGTTGTCGGTGTATTACACTTGCATTTTGGTGGAGATCCAAAAACAGAAGGTACCTATCTGACTGGTTCAAAAATAAAATCTAATGATTTTGGAAGTACATTGACATATAGTCCATCTTCGACTCTTGAAAAGGAAGGTAAAGGAAAAATACCATAGTAATGGTTAATTGCGTCCGTATATGTCCGTGTTTACGGTTATCTTCTTCGATTATTTGAAAATGATCAAAAACTCTATTGGGTGCTGTTATTGCGGGTAGAACGAATTTACTGGGGTTGATTGGCTTTATGAATAGCATGGTTGAAACCAAGTATTTATACTACTCAATATCATAAGCCAGATAGTTCTAGATCCAGTATTATATTTGGATATATAATTACTTAAAGGTATTCTAATATGGAGCTATAGATTTCAGGGAGCGAAAGTAATGGGAGAAGTTTCAAATTGGAACTATAAATTTCAGGGTACGAAAGTAATGGGAGAAGTTTTAAATACAGCGCAAACTCATGATCGTAGAGGCGGGGACAGATTTGAACCCGCTTATGCCGATGTCTTATTTTCTGAATGTATTCCAAGAGCTCTCCGAGCTCGCGTTTTAGATATTTCTCCAAGTGGATTGGCGGTTGCCTTATCCTTAGTAGACAATCCACCAGATAAGGATGTTAGTATATCCTTGGTTGAAGGTAATTCTGAAAACGATAGTTCGATTAAGCTTGGGAAGGCAACGATAAAAAGAGAGTGGTCAGGTGAAGGCGTGTTTGGTTATGAGAAGGGGATTGCTCTTCGTCTTCATGAGGATATACCTCAGCATATACTAAGTGACCCTTTGTTGAGAGGAAGAAAGCAAGATGAAAGAACAAACGGGCAAAAAGGCTTACTGTCTCTTGACGTTGAACATCTGAGTAATTACCGTCGCAGCCTGTCGGATTGTCAAATCAAGTTCTTCATCCTCGCATTGACTGTTGGTATGGGCTTGGCAGGCTCATACTTTGGTTTGACATACCACAGTGTGTCGGCAGGGAAGATTACGGATCCAAACCTTGCACTATGGCGTACGTTTCTTGCCGTTTTGCCAGGATGCTTGGCTATTGCCTGTGCATTTATGGTGGTCCATAAGAGCATTTCGATACAACGTATAGATGCATATCTTTCCTTAGTAAAAAAATACTCGATTCTGGGGCATTTCCCGCGAGAGTATAGTGGTTGGGAGACCGATTTATGGCGATTCAAGAATATCCTGTCAACAAGTAAGTGTAGCTATTGTAAAATAAAGGAAAAATGTGATGAAGAAGCAAATAAGCTGATAGCTGATAATCGTAATCGTGATAATCGTAATCGTGGTTTCACAAGCAATCCTCGAGTAGATCTTTTCCATATAATTGTTCACCTGACTTTCTTTACGATATTGGTCATATCCCTTATCACTGTATTATCAAACGTCATTGAGTTTAAGCTGGGAGCTGGCTTACATATGGTGATTGCTGCCATTATAACAATCGTCCTTGTTGGTGTTATTATCTCTTTGGTTTTTATTTTCTATCATTTGCGCAAAGGACGTTATTCTGTCGACTACTTTAGAAGTTGTTGGCGAAATGTTTTGGCGAAGTGTCGGGAACCTATTTAGCTAATTGCCAGATTCAGATCGACATAGTCCATGCAAGCTGCCAATGCTTTTTCATCCAGCATGGCCCTGGGGTTTGAAACGCCCTTCCCAATAATTAAACATTGATAAACCCCAGCTTAGCTGGGGTGACTCGCATAGGTTTGACCGAGACGATGGTCATAGTAACGTCTTTGCTCGATTAAAAGTAAAGAGGAAACAACCTATGCGAGACTATAAGAGTTTGTCTCATACCCGTTGGGATTGTAAATACCATGTTGTGTTTATCTCAAAGAAAAGGAAAAAATTGATATTTGGATCGATACGTAAACATCAGGGAGAGATATTTCACGAACTAGCAAAACGTAAAGAGGTAGTGATCGAGGAAGGCCATTTAATGAAAGATCATGTTCATATGTCCATATGTGCATAAGTGTTCCACCCAAATACGCAGTATCAAACGTAGTTGGTTACCTGAAAGGTAAAAGTGCCATATAAATAGCAAAGAAATTTCGAGGTAGACAGCGAAATTTTAATGGGGAGCATTTCTGGGCACGCGGTTTTTGCGTTTACACAATGGGTCTGGATGAAGAAATGGTGCTTGAGTATATTAGGAATCAGGAAAAAGAGGATGAACATCGGGATCAATTACGGTTTGGAATATTGGGCACCTTGGGTTACTACAGATGAAGGTGGTAAGTTGTAAAAAAATAGGTTTTTGTCGAGCCTTAATGGGTATTTTCTCTTCGACTGGATTCAAATGACAAAATGATCCTGCAACCTGTGATATCAGGTTGGTGTTTGAAAGAATCATCTAGGGGAGGGCTTACACATTAGCCCTTGACCACCCGGTTTCTTCCTTGCTGCTTTGCCTGGTAAAGTGCTGTATCTGCTTGCTGCAGGGCGCTATCTACGCTTTCCTGCTTAGGGTCGATTTCAACCATCCCAATGCTTACACTTGTTTTGATACGCAATGCCTCACCGTCAATCTCAACCTCGACTCCATGGTAAAAAGCCACACGAATCCGCTCAGCAATGTTTTCGACAAGATCCAAATTCCTGGTACGGATTAACGCGGCAAACTCTTCCCCACCGATACGAGCGAACAAATCGCTCTCCCTCAAGTTTGCGTTACAGACATTAACAAACGCACATAGCACTTTGTCCCCTATCCCATGGCCGTAGTTATCGTTGATGCGTTTAAAATGATCCAGATCGAACATTAGATAACATATTGGGATGTCCTTCCCTTCCCGGCGATCCTTCATCACCTGCTCTGCCAATTGCATGAAACTACGCCGGTTTCTTGCACCGGTTAGCGGGTCGGTTTCGGCCAGATCTAAGAGGTGCTCCTCACGAATCTTGCGTTCGGTAATGTCGATGGCAGAGCCAACCGCCCACCAGTGATCGCCTCGGCGGATGCGTTCTACATAAAGCTCGATCGGTAATTCGCTGCCATCCTTACACAGCGCGGCCAACTCCAGCGGTTCTTGCAGCACCAGTTCAGTACCGGTACGGAAAAGTTCCTTCAACCCTCTGCGTGCTTGTTCGCGTAATGATTCCGGAGTCAGAGTCTCGTGGGCCTTCAGGCCCATAAGTTCGCCCTGGCCGTAGCCAAACAACTTCTCAGCAGCGGGATTGACGAACTGAATGCGGCCTAGATCATCGATCAATAAGACCGCGCTTTGTACGGCATCCGTAATGGCCCGCAGCATCGTTTCCTGCTCTGCCAACTCCCTCTGAGCCTGTTTCAGCTTGATTTGATGGTGCACCCGCAGAAGGGTTATAGCGGCATTGACCGGTTTGGTAATGTAATCCACCGCTCCCAGGCTCAGCCCCTCTGCCTCATTACCTTCATCCGTCAGGGCTGTGATATAAATAACGGGTATTTGTTCCGTTATGGGATCGCACTTGAGATGTCTCAACACTTCGAAGCCATCCATATCCGGCATTTGTATGTCGAGCAAGATCAGCTCAGGCACGGGGCTAGCTCTGGCCAGCCGTAGTGCTCTTTCACCAGTGGTTGCGGCGATGACGGCAAACTCTTCACGCAGGATGTTCATCATCAGGTGCAGATTTTCCGCAACGTCATCCACGATGAGGATCTTTGGCTTAGCGTTGGATTCTGTCATTTTTTCTTTTCAAGGCCTCAGCCTCATCGATATCGAAAGGTTTGCTGATGTAGTCAGCGGCACCAAGGTAAAATCCCTCGACCTTCGCATCCGCGTCATCGAGCACGAGGACTGTTACCTTATGTATTTTAGACTTTCCTTCCATGGTCATTGTGCTTTGTCCTGATGGCTACCCCAGTTATCGAGCAGCAGCAGCGCTTTGTCTGTTTCAAATTTTTCCATCTCAGAGGCAACCTGTTCGATCGCTTCTTCCTGCTTAGTGCCTCTCAAGCTGCAACGCAATTCTCCAAGCAGGGTTTCGGCGGCACCCAGATCGTTATTCAGCAATGTCCTCAGGCGCGCCAGCTTTGCAGGTAACTCAGTCATATCCAACGGCGTGGCGGCTACTGGCTGGCTGGACAGGACAAGCCCGTCAAGCTCCAGCATCACGTCTGACAGGCGCCGGGCGAAGCGTTCGAACAGCAGAGTTCCAGGTCGCTCGCCCTGTTTGAGCAAATCGTCCAGTTCGGTGACACAGTCGGACAGCGCAGTGGCACCGATGCTACCACTGATACCCCTGAGAGCATGGCAATAGGCCTCACCCGCATCGAGGCCCTGTTCATCTATGATCCTCTGCAGCGTCTTCGCTGCATCGCTGTAACGAGCGTGAAAACGTTGCAACTGGCGTCGGTAGGCATCCGGCTTATCGCCGATACGGTGAATACCCTGAGCAGCATTCAGATGTTGCAGCGCCAGCAGGTCAGTGTTACCCGAAGCTTTGTCCTGTTGCGTTAGCTCCGCCTGTTTGGCCGCCGTGCGCCGTTCTTGCGGGATATCTATCCACTTGCCTAGTACCCTGGCCAGTCGCTCCGGGTCGATGGGCTTGATCACGTGGTCGTTCATGCCCGCATTGAATGACTTCTGCTTGTCTTCCGCCATTGCCATGGCTGTCATGGCAATGATGGGGGTACGGGCAAACCAGTCGTCTTCCTTCTCTGACAGGGCGCGGATGCGACGACTGGCTTGCAGGCCGTCGAGTTCCGGCATCTCGATATCCATGAGAATGGCGTCGTAGCAGCTTTGCTGTGCTTTTTTTACCGCTTCCAGGCCATTCACCGCAACGCTTACCTCGATATTCATACTGTGTAGCAATTCTTCGGCGAATTCGCGATTGATCTCGTTGTCCTCCACCAAAAGCAGATGGGCGCCGACATAGGGCGCCAGTGTATCGGACACTTCTGCTCCGCGGGTTCTGTACGGCGGCTTTAGAAGCCTGACCTGTTTGAGTGTCGACAACAGTGTGTCGAGCAATAACGAAGGCGAAACCGGCTTGGTTAGAAAGGCATCAATACCCGCATACTCCGCGGTCTCGGCCATATTTTCAAGACTAAAGGCGGTCACCATAATCACCTTTGGCCGGGGATCGATACGGGTATCGTCATGGATACGTCGGGCGGTTTCATCGCCGTTCATCTGCGGCATGCGCCAATCCATCAACACGATGTCGTAAGGCGCATCCTGCGCCCCGGCCAGCCTTTCAATAGCAGTCTTACCGTCGGCAACATCATCAACATCGAGATGGAATTGCTGAAGGGTCTCACTGAGAATTTCGCGCGAAATCGCATTGTCGTCCACCACCAGTACGCGCACTCCTTTGAGCAACGCCCCCGTCTGCTGAAGCAGAATTTCCCGGTAGGCGATCGATTTTTCCACCAGGCCCAGGCGCACGGTACAGCCCATGGTAGTGCCCTCGTCGGGGGCGGAGCGCTCTATCCACACGTCCCCGTGCATCAAGCCTGCCAGGTTCTTGCTGATGGTCAGCCCCAGACCGGTACCACCAAAGCGGCGCGTGTGACTCTGGTCGCTCTGGGTGAATTTATGAAACAGGCGCTGTTGTTGCTCGGGCGTCATGCCGATACCAGTGTCACGCACCGAGATGCGCAGTGTCACCGAGTCGGCATCGCTTTCCTGTAGTGCCAGGGCAAGTTCCACCTCACCCTCTGCGGTGAACTTGATCGCGTTGCTGCACAGGTTGAGCAGTATCTGTCCAATCCGTAGGGGATCGCCGATCAGCAGCACCGGAAGGCTGACATCGTGGCGCACCATAAATTCCAGTCCTTTCTGATCGGCCAACAGGGCGATAGTGTCGACCGTCTGCTGCACTACCTTACCCAGATCGAATTCGATAGCCTCAACCTCCAGTTTGCCTGCCTCAATCTTGGAAAAGTCGAGGATGTCGTTGATGATACCGAGCAGGGATTGAGCGGCGCTCTGGGCCTTGATCAGGTGATTGCGTTGACTCGGTGACAGATCGGATCTAAGCGCCAGATACAGCATGCCAAGGATGGCATTCATCGGCGTGCGAATCTCGTGACTCATGCTGGCGAGAAAATCCGACTTGGCCCGCGTGGCGGTCTCGGCCATCTCCTTTGCCTTTGCATGCTCGACGGTTTGCCATTGCAGCTCACTGGTACGCTGCCTCACCCGTTGTTCCAGCTCTTTGTTCAGTTTTCGCAGTGCCTCCTGACTGTCGCGCAATTGCCGGTGCATGGTATGAAATGCATTGCCCAGCACATCAAACTCTGTTTTAGGGGTCAGGGTATAGGTGAAGTTGCCCCTGGCAATCTGCTCCGCAGCAGTTGCCAATTCTGTCAGGTAGGCGGTCATCTGGTTAAAAGCATGGCCCAGGGCATCCTTTTCCGAAAGCGGCTGAAATGTCTGGCGCAGGTCGCCATGAGCAATCAGGGTGGCTACACCAGCCATCTTGTCGAGATTGGCCACCATTTTTTGAAATGCCTGTAATAATAATCCGATCTCATCCTGGGATTTCAGCGCCTTTGCCGTTGCAAGCGGAGTGAAATCGAATTCCCCCCTGGAAACGCGATTTGCAACCGACACAACCGTATTCAGTGGCCTGGAAATATTTAGCCTGACTAACAGCAGGAGCATCAGTGTTTCGACAGCGATCAGCACCACCAGTACTAGCACGACTGCGATAGTGATTTCCCTTACCTGAGTCACCACGAACTGGTTGGAGAAAAACACTCGACATGTACCGACTATTTCACCATTGTAGACAACATCGACCTGCGATTCTTTTTGCGAGTTGAATTCATCGGGAAAATGGATGGACTGCTCATCACTACCGCTCAGATCGACAATTTCCCCTGTCTGCGGATCTTTACCAAAGAACATCTCCTCATGCAAATCGTCAATGGTATGAATGGCCAGGATGTCGGGGTCACTGAGATAGGATAAGATCACTGCCTTTACCTGTTTATTATCCAACTCCCATAATGGATTTCGCATGCTGATAGCTTGCTGTTTCAGGACCTGCTCAGCTTTGTTTTCCAGCAACTGGCTGAATTTATTCTCCTGATGACGAATGATCAAAATTCCAAGTGCAGATACGATAATTGTTGTCACCAGAGTAATCTGAATGACAAACTTCGTCCCGATACTTTTTTTTGCATTCAACATGCTTTTTTGCAGATAAAGTAAGGAGTATCACTCATTCCCATACGTTGTAAGGTCAAGCCATAATTCCTTGTTGTCGAGATCAATTCCAGGTGGGAGAAATGGATTTTCGATAGTAAACAGTCTGCGCCCTTTAACCTTTGCCTGGTCAATAATAGGTTTATGGTATTTCCAGAAAAAATCATCAAAGGATCCATCATCCATCATCATGCGCAACCCCCGTTCCAGACGTTCGGCAATTTCGGGATGTTGACTATTAACGAAGTAATATACCGGATAGGGATAGTATAGAAGAATATTTTCCTCGATCCATAAATCCGGAAGCTTATCTTTACGCAGGTTATACTCGGGCGGGGCCTCTCCGATGCCTCGTGAAAAGAAATCAAATCTGCCCGCGATCAACATTTTAAACAGGCTTTCATATTCTTTCCCGGTCACAACGGTAAATCCGTTATGCTCTAAAATCGGTATATCACCCCAGCCAAGGCCTTGTCCAACGCGCAATTGTTTCAGTTCATCCAGGGTTTTTATTGCAGCAAATTTTTGCTGGTCTTTACGGTTAATAAGAAGAATACGGTAGCCTAAAAGCCCCTTCATCAACGGGATAGGAACAGTGATATAGTCCTGCAGCATCGTCATTTGCAGTATCGGCCCCCTGTAGACGTTCAACTCCTTACCTTTTTTCAATTCAATTTCTGCCCGCGCAGGGTTATATATAACCCTGGACGGTTGCATGGTATAAGGGCCATATTCCTCAGCGGTCTTTTTCATTACCTCATAAAGCAGCTTAATTTCGTACATACGAGTATCCGGTTCTGCAAATGTGTAGTATTTAATGGTAAAGTCTTCACACCACCCACTCTGCCCACCGAGCATAAAAAAACTGACAACAACCACCTTTAGAGTAAAAATACTATTTTTCATCTTACATACCCCAATTATCTATTATATTAAAAGATTGCCTATGAGGCTCAGCTATTGATCGTGTGTTCTGCATAATGAAAACCATTGTAAAATAAAAAGAGGGGCCATCATGCCGAAAACAAACGAATCAATTGCAAAAGAGCCTTGCACTGTAAGAGTTTCCTGACCACCAGGGAATCGAAAAGTGGTGCAGTTACGCGCTGTATTCACTGGATTGATCCACAGGGTATGTTTACCCTTGATCTAGCAAGTGAATTCGCCACTGCTGCGTCGGTCAATCCATTCAGAAGCGACAGGTAGGCCATACCGGAACGAAGTGCTGCGGCATACTGTTTTCTATCGATCAGAGATTTCATGATTCGTCTCCCTTCTGGACATGTCATATCAATTGATCGCGCTAGGTCACGTCGCTTATCACGAATGTACTACAAGTATAGGTCACCATATATTAGAGCGCCATGTTAAAAAGGCCAGTGCAGCAGAGGCTCGCCGCAAGCCGCGCCGATGGGGGCAAGGCCCGCTTAAGCGCACCAGACCAACTTTCATAGCTTGTTTCCTGCAATGAAATGCTTCATGCAATAACAGAGCCCTGTTCCCGAAACAGTTTCACACAGGCATCGACGACTATCACGCCATAAATAATTTAATACCCACCAATCGAAAAAGAAATTAATCTTAATCAATTCAGCTCCGGTTTCAATTAAAAGAAAGCAGGTATCTGAGAT
>JBNKUM010000102.1:0-38193 GCA_050298595.1 Gammaproteobacteria bacterium
CGGCTAAAGCAATAAAGCCGATCATTGATGTTGCGGTAAATTCCGCGCCAAATAGCCAATGCCCCGGGATAATACCAACCAGAGTTAAAGGTATAGGAGCCATAATAACTGCTGGCAAACTAAAGTTGCCAAACTCCATCACTACTAGCATATAGATCAGAATAATTGCTGCACCGAACGCCATACCCATATCACGGAATGTTTCATAGGTAATCTGCCACTCTCCATCCCACTTGATGCTGAACTGATAAGGGTCATCCGGTGGCTGAATAAAATACTGTTGCAACTCGGCATGGTTTTCACCCAACTGTCCCGAGATATCAAACATACCATACAATGGACTATCCAGTTCACCACCCATATCACCGGTTACAAATACCACGGGCAACAGATCTTTGTGATAGATGACATTCTCTATCCTGGTTTGCTGAATCGAAACCAGTTCGGATAGAGCAATCAGCTGACCGCCCTGAGTACGCAGCTTGATAGACATCGCATCGTATAAATCTTCCTTATTGGCAGAAGGCAACTTAAGGCGTATTGGCGTAGCAAACTTGGTATGACTACCATGGATATAGCCAATATCATCACCTTCCAGGGCTGTTTTCAAAGTAGCCACCAGCGACTGCTGAGAAATACCATATGTCGCTGCCTTTTGACGATCAATATGCAAGATGAAGCGGTCGGCTGAATATTCAATGCTGTCATCGACATCAACAATCGCATCGGTATTTTCAAATATCGGACGTAGTGATTTAGCCACATCTATCTGCCCCTGATAATCTAGTCCATAGATCTCAGCTACCAACGGCGCCATGACTGGCGGGCCTGGTGGCACCTCGGCCAGTTTAATATTGGCGTTATATTTCTCACCGATACGCTGCAAATCTTCACGCATAGAGCGGGCGATTTCATGACTGCTGCGATCACGTTTGTGCTTATCGATCAGGTTAACCTGAATATCACCGACATTGCCGCCTTCGCGTAAATAGTACTGGCGTACCAGTCCATTAAAATTGATAGGCGATGCTGTACCTACGTAGGCCTGATAATCAGTTACCTCGGCTACGGTTTCGATATATTCACCGAGGTCATTGATCACCTGAGCGGTATTCTCAAGTGCACTGCCTTCGGGCATATCGATAACAATCTGAAATTCAGATTTATTATCAAAGGGCAGCATTTTTAATACCACCAGATTGACGACTACCAGTCCTACCGACATGACAATCAGTACTACGACTACCAGATTTAGTAGCACGAAGTTCCTCAGTTGCTTTTTGCCGCGCACGTAGGGAGACATCAGGCGCTGGAATAAACGATAGATTCCACTTTCGTGTATATCCACGTGATGATGAGCCTGCATCTCTTTCTCGCGCGAAGCCAGAACCTTATAGCTCAACCAGGGAGTTACAATAAAGGCGATTAACAGGGATATGATCATCCCCATACTGGCATTGATTGGAATCGGGCTCATATAAGGCCCCATCAATCCGCTCACAAATGCCATTGGCAATAACGCAGCAATAACGGTAAAGGTTGCCAGAATTGTTGGCCCACCGACCTCATCAACCGCTCGGGGTATGGACTCAAGCAGGGATTTACCACCCATCATCATATGCCGGTGAATATTCTCAACTACCACGATGGCATCATCGACCAGTATGCCGATGGAAAATATCAGAGCAAAAAGCGATACTCGGTTAAGCGTGAAGCCCCAGGCCCAGGAGGCAAACAGGGTGATGAGCAAGGTGATAGCGATGGCAACACCCACAATAAACGCTTCGCGTAAACCCAGCGCCACGGCGACCAGAACTATGACCACTCCAGTAGCGAAAACCAGCTTTAAAATCAGGGTATTAGATTTACTATGCGCAGTTTCCCCATAGTTTCGAGTGATGGTGTAATGCACGCCTTCGGGGATGAAGGTACCCTTTAGTTGCTCAAGGCGTTCGATCACACTATCAGCTATATCTACCGCATTGGTCGAGGGCTTTTTAGCGATCGCAATAGTCACTGCGGGCTTGATATCCTCTATAGGTTGTATACCAGCCTCTGATGCGGCTGGCCCAGTACCATACCAGACATAACTATCAGGTTCAGCAGGTCCATCAACCACTTTTGCAATATCGTTAAGATAAACCGGACGGCCATTATTCATGCCTACTACCAGGTTACCTATTTCATTACTATTGGTTAAAAACTCCCCGGCCTGAATCGGGATTTCCATATTATCGCGTATCAGTGCGCCTGCAGTCTGTGAGCGATTAGCGCCTTGCAGGGACTGACGGATACCATCAAGATCCAGATTAAAACCTGATATTTTCTGTGGGTCCAGTAGCACATGAACCACGCGTTGAGCACCACCCAAAGTATAGATGTCTCGTGTACCCGGTACGCGTTTTATTTCAGCTTCGATAGCATGTGCAACCTTCAAAAGATCATAGGCACCACGGCTATCGTCATCAGCCCATAAAGTGGCCGTCACGATAGGCACATCATCGATACCTTTTGGTTTGATGATCGGTTGTCCCACACCGAGATTGGGTGGCAACCAGTCCTGATTAGAAAAAATCTTACTATACAAACGCACAATGGCATCGGTACGGTCTTCACCAACCACAAACTGTATGGTTAAAATCGACATACCCTGGCGCGAGATGGAGTATACGTGCTTGATACCTGAGATTTCGGAAAGCACCTGCTCCGCTGGAGCACTCACCAATTGTTCAACCTCTGAAACCGATGCGCCAGGAAAAGGAATGAACACATTAGCAAAGGTAACATTGATCTGTGGCTCTTCTTCCTTCGGCGTCACGATGACGGCAAAGATACCCAGTAAAATACCGACCAGGGCCAGTAGAGGAGTAATCTCGGAAAGCAGGAATTTTTTAGCCAGGGAACCGGAAAAGCCCAGACGCTCGGTTTTTGAGTTTAAATCTTCTGACATGAGTTGAATCTCTATTCCGCTTTCTCGGACTTAATCGCAATCGCAGCCGCAACAGGGTCAAGAACAATCAAATCACCTGCGTTGACACCCGCGACAACAACGACTTCATTATCTTCCAGACGACGCCCCAGGCGTACATGACGAAAGTGCAGTTTGTTATCCTGTTGCACATAAACACCGGTGACTTCGCCACGAAAAGCAACGGCATTAAAAGGGATGACCGTTTTATTTTCACGCCCGACTTCCAGTGCAATCTTGACATGCATACCCGGAAACAGCTCATTGCCTGTCAATGGTAATCTCACGCGCAATGCAAAACTATGTGTTAACGGATCAGCAAAAGGGAAGATGGTCATATCAGTAGAAACAATTTCACTATCTTCTGTGACTACCATGGCATAGTGACGATCTCGTACTTCCTTGATGATACTTTGTGGCACATTCGTCAATACTCTCAGTTTCTCAAGAGAAACACCCGATACCAACTGCTGGCCAATATTGACAGTTTCACCCGGCTCAATCATACGACTGGTTAGAATGCCGCTGTAAGGGGCTCTAACCAGGGTGTAATCCAGTTGCTCCTGTGCCTTGGACTTAGCTGCCTGAGAGGACTCCAGGCGAGCTTTTGCGGTTTTTAAGGCTGCACTGGCGGTATCGAATACGGACTTTGAGACTACGTTCTTCTTATACACTTCACTCACCCGGTTAAATTCCGCTTGAGCTTCCTGCAGTTTAGCTGCCGCTTCTTTTTCTGCAGCCTGGGCCTGTTTCAGACTCGCCTGCTGTTGCTTATCATCGATTTCCACGACGATTTTATCCTTCGCAACAAAGTCATTTACATCAAAATGAATTTTATTAACAATCCCGGAAGTCTGAGCCGATATGGTAGTTTTCAGTTCGGCTTCAATAAGACCTTCCAGCATATAAGTGGTTGAAACCTCTTTTAACTGAGCAACCTCGGTCTCTAAACTCTGAGCCTGGACGATATTTAGGCCCAAAAGCATAAAAGTCACAGATAACACGCTGCGCTGAAAAAATAACATTGGATACATTCCTGGAGATTAAAGAGAAGAGTGAGAATATAACTGTATTCAGGTATATCAGCAAATACTTATATTAACGTTTAAAATATTTCGCTCTTTTTTTTAAAGTTCTTACTGACAGCATCACTGTTGATTCGTAAACTATAATACATCTGTTTTTCAATATATATGGTATCCATATCATCATGAGTATAATTTTGTGAAACGCTTATTAATCCCGCTATTTTTTCTCGCCTGTAATAGTCACGCGGCAGGTATTCAGAAATGGACTGATGAAACTGGACAGGTTCATTATGGCGACAGTCCACCAGCCAAGGTTACCCCCGAAACTGTGCGTATATCTCGTCCACCCAGTAATCCAGGTAAGTCCTTACCCCGCTTTTCTGCTGAAAGCAAAGAACAGCAAGATCAACAAAAAGGTCAATCCTCACCTCAGCAGACCAAAGCGCCTGCTCCACAGCCCTCTAAAGATCAGGCTGCAGAGTTTTGCGCACAGGCTCAAAAGGACCTGGCAACCCTCAATCGCAGTAACCGTATACGCGTTAAATCTGCCGATGGAAGCGTTCGCTTGCTGACTACTGAAGAAATTGATGCGCGCAGAAAGCAGAGCCAGGCAGATATTGACCAATACTGTAAGTGATCAACATGCCTATTCTCACGATAACCAGCAATCAGATTCTTGATACAGCCTCCAACCAGCTTAATATTCTGAGCCAGATTGTCGCCGATGCGCTCGGCAAACCCGAGGCCTATGTGATGATTTCATTGCATCACAACCCTGAAATGCTATTTGCTGGCAACACTGAACCACTCGCATTTTGTGAACTGAAAAGCCTGGGGCTGCAGGAATCGCAGACCACTGAGCTATCCCAACGGCTGTGTAAAAGTATAGAAGAGCTATTTTACATCTCACCCAAAAGAACCTATATCGAATTTACCGCCCCTCCTCGCAGGATGTGGGGATGGGACAGTAAAACATTTTAATAACAATCCTGAACTCTGAGAATTAATTATGAAAACCACCCGTTTTCATCTTTCCACCTTGAAAGAAACCCCCGCCGACGCCGAAGTAATCAGCCACCAGCTGATGCTTCGTGCAGGCCTCATCCGTCGCCTGGCATCGGGGCTGTATACCTGGCTACCGCTTGGCTTACGCGTTATCAGAAAGGTAGAAAAAATTGTGCGTGAGGAAATGGACAATGCTGGTGCTCTGGAATTATTAATGCCAGCAGTCCAGCCCGCAGAACTATGGCAGGAATCTGGACGCTGGGAACAGTATGGCCCTGAGTTATTACGTTTAAATGACAGGCATCAACGTGAATTCTGTGTTGGACCTACGCATGAAGAGGTTATTACTGACCTGTTCCGTCGTGAAATCAAAAGTTATAAGCAACTACCCATTAATTTCTACCAGATTCAAACAAAATTTCGTGACGAAATTCGCCCCCGCTTTGGTGTAATGCGTTCACGCGAATTTATCATGAAAGACGCTTACTCTTTTCACATCGATCAGGATTCATTGCAACAGACTTACGACCTGATGTTTGCTACCTACAGCCGTATTTTTGATCGATTTGGGCTCCAATACCGTCCGGTGAAAGCAGACTCAGGCTCTATAGGTGGCAGTCAATCGAATGAATTTCATGTGCTCGCCGAGTCGGGCGAAGATGCCATCGCGTTTTCTGACCAAAGTGATTATGCAGCCAATGTTGAAATGGCCGAAGCAGTGTGTAATGAAACGCGTGCTGATGCACGCCAGACGATGCAAAAAGTACATACACCTAATATCCACACTATAAATGAAATAGCGGATTTACTCTCCATTGCGCCCAGCCAGGCTATTAAAACCCTGATTGCGACGGGCGTGGATAATCAGCTGGTAGCTCTGGTATTACGCGGTGATCATGAATTGAATGCGATAAAGGCAGAAAAGTTGCCAGAAATAGCCAGTCCATTCCAGCTCGCTGATGCTGCTGCGATTAAACAGGTGCTAGGTTGCGATATTGGCTCCATTGGACCGGTTGCAATGGAAATACCCGTGTATGTTGATCGAAGTGCTGCGGCGCTAAGCGATTTCGTTTGCGGAGCTAATGAAAACGACTATCACCTTACGGGGGTGAACTGGGGGCGTGATTTACCCGAACCTGTGGTTGTCGATATCCGTAATGTAATCGAGGGTGACCCTAGCCCAGATGGCCAGGGACATCTCAAAATTGTACGAGGCATAGAAGTCGGCCACATCTTTCAGCTTGGTGACAAGTATTCAACAGCCCTGAATGCCGCTGTGTTAGATGAAAATGGTAAATCAGTAATCACCACCATGGGATGCTACGGTATCGGTATCACTCGCGTTGTAGCAGCCGCTATTGAACAGAACCATGATGACTCGGGTATTATCTGGCCCGACACACTGGCTCCATTCCAGCTGGCCATTTGCCCCATCAATTACAATAAATCTGAGCTGGTAAAACAGGCGGCAGATGACTTTTATCAACAGTGCCTGAATCTGGGAATCGAAGTCATTCTTGACGACCGTGGGCTGCGCCCCGGCGCGATGTTTTCAGACATGGAATTGATCGGCATTCCACATCGAGTCGTATTCAGTGAGCGTGGTTTGAAGGAGCAACAATGTGAATACAAGGGACGCTGCGATCAAGAGTCACAGGACCTGTCAACCGAAAGTCTGATTGACTTTATTACTCAGAAAATCAAGCACTAAATGAATTCACTCCACAGGACACATCGCCTCAGTGTCATACTGGCTTTGTGCCTGTGGATAATCATTCCCTCTGCGATTGCGGCCACTGAAGCAGTCGATCCACGCCTGAAACAGTTGCTAGAACAGGCGATCAATAGTCCGAATGGATTTGAAGACCGTTTCGATGCCCAGGTCTGGATGAACGATATGAGCCATCGTTTAAGCAGGTTTATTGAAGACCCCGAGGAACGTATCAGTATACTGAAAACGCTGCATTACGAAGCCAAACGAGCAAACCTGGAACCTGAACTGGTGCTCGCTGTGGTGGAAGTGGAGAGCCGCTTTGATAGATTTGCGATTTCGCTTTCCGGCGCACGCGGACTGATGCAGGTAATGCCCTTCTGGCTGGACGAGATAAATCTCTCCGACAAAAATCTATTTAAGATAAGAACCAACCTACGTATGGGCTGCACTATTTTGCGTTACTATCTGGACATGGAATCCGGTGATCTTGGTCCGGCTCTAGCCCGTTATAACGGTAGCTACGGTAAAACCCGATACCCGGAAAAGGTGATTCAGGCGTTACACAATCACTGGTTTAAACAGTAACTAACCATCGTAACGTGGGGGAGCGACCTTAAGCACCTCTGAAACCGTAGTGAATCCACGCGCTACCTTTTGTGCTCCCGCCAGATTGAGGGGGCGCATCCCCTGTTTGATGGCAAGCCTGCGAAATTTGGCCAGGTCAAAATCTTTAGTAATATGTTGTTTCAAGGTCTCGTTTAACGGCATCATCTCATAGATACCTTTTCGACCCATATAACCGGTTTGGCGACACTCCAGGCAACCCTCTGCCTGAAAAGTTCTGGTGGGAGGTTCGGTAGTCCAGGGCTTGATCAGAGAACGCCATTGATCGATATCGAGTTCGGCCACCTGTTTACAATGTGGGCACAGGGTCCGTACCAGACGTTGAGCAACAACACCTAGCAAAGTAGCACTGATCAGATAAGGCGGCACACCAATTTCCATCAGTCGAGCCACCGCTGAAGGGGCATCATTGGTATGTAGCGTGGATAGCACCAAATGTCCTGTCAGTGCAGCCTGTACCGCCATTTCAGCGGTTTCACGATCACGAATTTCACCAATCATGATGATATCGGGATCCTGCCGAAGCAGGGTTTTTACACCGCTGGCAAAATCTAGACCGATATTATGCTGAACCTGCATTTGATTAAGCTTGGGTTCGACCTGCTCAATGGGATCTTCGATAGTACAGACATTCACTTCTGGAACTGCCAGCTGTTTCAGACTGGTATACAAAGTAGTCGTTTTACCCGAACCGGTCGGTCCGGTAACCAGTATGATGCCATAGGGCTGACGAATCATTGAATTCCAGATATCGGATTCATTTTTTTCAAAACCCAGATCGGCAAAATCTCGTACCAGCACCTCGGGATCAAATATTCGTAATACCAGCTTTTCACCAAAAGCGGTGGGCATGCTGGATAATCGCATTTCAACTTCCTGCCCTTCTGGCGTCAGCGTTTTTATACGACCATCCTGGGGTTTACGTTTTTCTGCCACATCCAGCCTTCCCATAATCTTGATGCGACTGGTAACGGCTGCGGTAATATTGGCGGGAATTTCGTAGACCTGATGCATCACCCCATCAATGCGAAAACGTACATTACCCTGATCCCGGCGCGGTTCAATATGGATATCACTGGCTCTTTGCGAGAAAGCGTATTGCATTAGCCAGTCTACAATACTGACGATATGTTGATCATCAGCATCTACCGAGCCTGTTTTACCCAGTTTGATTAACTGCTCAATATTCTGGATATTGCCAACCTGTTCGACCTGGTTGGAGCCGGCATGATCCATAGCCCGACTGATACTATAAAATTCCAGGGCGTAAGAACGTAGCTCCTGCGGGTTTGCCAGAACCAGCTCTATAGGCTGTTTCACGATACGCCGAATTTCTTCCAGCCACTCATGATCATAGGGATCAGAAACCGCAATCACCACTTCGCCTGTAGTCACCCTGACCGGCAAAATATGAAACCTTGCGGCATAAGCATAGGACATCAAACTGGTACAGGCACCCACATCCATTTTTAAGGGGTCAAAATGAAATCGAGTAAAGCCCGATTCCTGAGCCAACCAGTCAGTTAAATAATCCAGTGTTATCAATTGTTCGGGCCTGGATTGATTCACCCATTGTCGGCTAGCGATAATCTCCAGTGCATGCAGATTATTACGGTCTTTCTGTGATACCAGCGACGAAACCATTTGGGCTTTTTCAGGGTCAACTATGCCCTGCTCAACTAATCGGTCGAGAACATCTTCCAGTCTGCAGGTTTTCTTCGCGCTTTGCATTTTTAGCATTAATCCTTGATTTCAATTGAGACGGTCATTTCTGCAGGTATCAAATCTTCAGTTGAAAAAACAATGCGAATCTCATAGGCAGGCAAGCCACCGGACAGTTGAACTCGTTGAAAACCCAACTTACTAACCCTGCCCTGATAAACCTTATCACGGTAAGTGACCGTCGCTTTTTTATCCAACAGGTCGGCATTCCACTGATCAGAGTTCAATACGGCTACTGCATTCATACTATTCGCTGAGACTAGCGTAATTAGAGCAGAAGAATCAACCGAGGGATCGACATATTGACCTTTAACCGTTGTCACATCAATGACTCTCGCAGTCATTGGTGATTTAACCTGTGTCAGTTGTAATTGATAGCGCGAAAAACTGATATCTGCCTGCGCAGCCTTATAGGCACCATCAGCAGCCGCAACCTTATTCTGGGCATTTGTTAAGTCTACTTGCGACAGGGAATCTCGATCAAATAATTCCTGAGCTCTATCCAGTTCGAGCTGAGCAGTATTCAGCGCAGGCTGTAGTGAACTCGCAACCGCCCTTGCTCGTTCATACTGCGCTTGATAGGGGGTAGCATCCAGTTTAAACAATACATCACCCCGCCTGATTTTCTGTCCACTTTTTACATCTACAGCCTGGATTATACCAGCAGATCGAGCATTGATTTTAACCACTGACGAAAACTCAGTGAAACCACTCAGGCTCAGAGCCTGGGCGCTAGCTAAGTGAAGCACAGTAGCGCAGAAGAATGTTATTTTTAGAATTGGCTTAACCATTATTTACCTCGGCACCTTGCCTGACTTTCATTGTTTCCAGAAACTCTTTACCCACTAACTTTTCCAGCTTACGCCAGGCCATCTCCAAAGCAAATCGAGCCTGATATCCCTTCATTCGACTGGTAGAGAATTGCACCATGGCATCACCGAGATTGGTTTTAAATTCAAGTTCATATTCAGCACGACTTTTATCCAGATACATATCACGGTAATCCTGATTAACGATTTCACCGGCAAGTCGTATACTGCTCTGTTTAATTTCCTGCCATAATTTCAACACCCTGATACGAATTTCAGATCGAGCCTTCTGTAATTCCGCCAATGCCAGACGATGCTGTGAGTTAGAGATGTTGACTAAAGACTGTTCACGGTTTCCAGAATACAGGGGGACCTCAAAATAAATACTGGCTCGCCAGTCATCGCGTGTTGAACCTTCACGAGCATAGTCTGAGACTTCAAGTTCGGCATCCAGACGTGGCCCTATAGTATCAGCAGCAGTATTCATTTTCTGTATCGCTATCGCTAATTCCTTATAGCGTATTTTCATCAATAAACTATGTTTGAATGCCTGCTCAACCATGGCTTCAACATCATCAATAATCTCTGTTGATGAGTTAAGATCAGGTACAGACAACTCACTCGGGGGCTGACCCGGAAAGCCCAGTTCTTCAGCAAGCATAACGCGAGTCAGGCGTTGCATGTTTTCACTCTGGTAAAGGTTCTGGCGAATAACTTCATAATCTGACTGCTGTTGAAGCACCTCTAACTCAGAGACTAAACCCAGCTCCTGACGTTCTCGTGCCTTGTCATAACGAATAAAGCCAATTGCCATATTTTCATTGTGACGCAAAAAATCATTATCCGAATTTAAGACATCAAAGTATTTTTGCGTAATGGATAATTCCCGTTGTTCAACTAGATAATCTCTTTCCAGCTGCTTCAGCTCAACCTTTAATTGTGCCAGTTGATCAGCCCCGGAACTTTTGCCGAAGTCGTATAACGGCTTCCTGACATACAGGCTCACCTTACTGTCATTATCTTTATCAGGATCACCCAGCTCGGAAACACCAACTTTACGTAGGTGCCCGGAAAGACTAACAGTTAGGTCATTCGCAGCATCCGTCTGTCCTGCTTCACCCAGAGCCGTATTAAGACTTTCCTCAGCTAGCTGCAACTGATACTGATCGGTTTTATCTGCATATCTCAAAGCATCCTTAAGCGTTAAGGGCTGTGGTAGAGACTCGGTTGCAAACACATAAACAGGTTGCAGCGTAGTGACCAGTAGCAGCAACCATAGCCTGACAGGCAGCAGTTTTATGGTATTCATTAATTGATTTTGTTTTGTGATTTTTTTATTCTTTTATATTTACTGAATTTTATCGGACGACCATTCTTGCCCACAGTTTTGTAGATGCCATCCATATAATATTCAGCCAACAACTTAAACTCATCGACCCCAGAAGCAGCCCCGGTATAGCGGACCACCGGTTTACCCTCCAGGTCAAAAAAAATCAAAACAGGGGTCGCTCTGACCCTGTTTTTACTTGCAAACTCTTTTTGAGTCATTTGCTGACCTTCAAAATCAACCATTTCAACATCTCCTTCAACATCAATAGCTATGGAGTGAAAATTTTCTTTAAAATAATCCTGAATATCGGGCTGACTGAGAACTGTTTTTTTCATACGATGACAGAATGGACATTCATCCATTTCAAAGAATACAAACACGCCTTTTTTACCCTCATCCCTGGCTATTTCCAGTTCTTCAGATAAATCACCCAGATTTTGTTCAAAAAAGTATTGATAGGGGTCGCGCGGCGTGGCCGCCTGAGCGCATGTAATACTGAAAACAAAAGCAATGAGACAAAAGATCTTGATTCTATTCATTGTTTTCTTCCTCCTTAGATATATTGTTATTATTTGTTGACTCTCTCCAGCTTTATTATATTCCGCCAGATACCAATTATTTCTCGTGTTTAGAATTCCATTTTCTGATGAAATCTTCAATCATTTCACGAGTCACCATACCCACCTGCCTGGCTTCGACCTTTCCCTCAGGTGAGATTAAAAAAGAGGTGGGTAAAGCGGGCACTTCGCCCATAGCAGAGCGATGCACAGGCCCAACGATAAAGTTTGGATAAGTGATAAAGTATTCATCCAGAAACTGGGTGATTTTCTCAGCAGGAAGCACTTCTGTATTCAGACCAATCACTATAGCGTCTGTTTCTTCATGATCATCATGGAAAGACTGTAATTCAGGCATTTCTTCCAGACAGGGGGGACACCAGGTGGCCCAGAAATTAACCAGCACCCATTTACCCTGATAATCCGATAAGTTTGCTGCTTTACCGTCAAGACTCTTCAACTCCATATTCACGGCATGAGTTACAGAGCAGAAAAATGTTAAAACAAAAATTAACAGTATGTGGCGCATAGGTTTCCGATAAAGCTTCAATTCGACAAACAGAATATATCCTAAAGCTGATGGTTATAAAATGCTGCCATAAAAAAAGGCCCGCATAAGCGGGCCTTTTCCATGCTGTGAATTACCAAGTAATCACTTACTGAGCAAGGTAGTTCTGATCAGATTCTTCTACAGCACCGATAGACCATGCACCACGAGTTTTGGCATGCTCAACTGCAGCATCAATTTCGCTCGCAGTGGCTGAAGGAATAGTGAATTCCTGTCCAGGGAAGATCAGGTCGGCATCCTTAATCTGGTCTGAGTTAGCTTTATAAATCAGAGGCCACTGGTAAGGATTGCCATATACAGCTGATTGACCTGAGATATTCCACAGATTGTCGCCAGAAACTACGGTATAAGAACCGGCATCTGCCATAGCAGACTGTTCCATTTCCATTGCTGCTTGCTCTTTAGCATAACGTTCAGCTTCAGCTTGAGCCTGGGCGATTGCATCTTCAGCCTGTTGAGCGGCTTGATTTGCTAATGCAATGGCTTTCTCGCTGTCACATTCTGCTGCTGCTTTTTCAGCATCTTGAATCATTTTTGCTGTATCACGCCAGGCGTAACCCAGTTTCTCTGCACGGGCCAGTTTAATTTTTGCCGAGTAGATTGCATTTTTAGCTGCCGCAGTAGGACATTCTTGAGCAGGTTCAGCTACTGGAGCAGGCTCTTCTGTGCTAGCACAACCAACAACCAAACCCGATGAAATAATAGCAACGGCTGCAAGCTTTAGGAATTTAGTTTTTTTCATTAGTGCGTTCTCCAAGAACGGTTATAGTTTAGTTCAAGTACCTGAGATAAATCTTTAGATTCACACCCAAAATTGTGTATCAAACCTTACTCTGTTCAGTTAGTCAGAGCAAGGGTTTATCGACTAATTATTTCTCAGATAGATTAATTATAGTCAATAAAAAGTAATTCATCTTTGATAGCAGATATAAAGCTGAACAGAAATTAACCAATGAACTCTGAGCTGTCAAGGTAGATACCTGATTTTAAGTCAAAAACAGATAAAAATATCTCTAAATCAGAGCCAGTAGAAAAACTATAAAGATTATTTACCGTCATCTGATGAATTTAATATCACATCCCGTATACAAAAATTATTGCCTTCCAGGAGTCATTACGACACTATTTCCCGGATACCAAATATAACCATAAAGAGGCCAATATGGATAAATCATCAGTCACTATTTATCATAATCCTCGTTGCAGTAAATCACGTGCAACTCTGCAACTACTGGAAGATAACGATATCCAGCCCAATATCATTGAATACATGAATGAACCTCCCGACAGGGAAACCCTGGAAAAGATTGTCAATTTGCTTGGTTTACCTGTACGCGATCTATTGCGCAGTCATGAACAGGTATTTAAAGATGCTGGCATGGATGACGCAGATTTGTCCGACGATGAAATCTATGAGGCGATCAGCCAGTGCCCTACTCTACTGGAGCGCCCAATAGTAGTCGTTGATGACTGCAAGGCAGCTCTGGGGCGCCCACCCGAGAATGTGCTGGAGATTATCTAGTGGCGGACATTCTGCTGCTGTATTACAGCCGACATGGCTCGATAGCAGAAATGGCGACTCATATTTCACAGGCTGTAGATTCAGTAAATAATTGCAATGCCATTATCCGCTGCCTGCCCGACGTCTCTAATAATTACCAGCAAACCGAGCCACCAGTGCCGCAATCTGGCCCACCTTATGCCAGCATTGATGATATGAAACAATGTGATGGACTCATTCTGGGTAGCCCCGCCTACTTTGGAAATATGGCTGCCGAATTGAAGTATTTCCTCGACCAGACCACGCCGCTATGGATTTCTGGAGCAATGATAGGCAAACCGGCTGGCGTGTTTACCTCAAGCGCCAGCATGCATGGCGGGCAGGAAAGCGTACTTTTAAGTATGATGCTGCCACTGCTACACCATGGCATGCTAGTCAGTGGCATCCCTTATTCGGAACCAGCTATACATAACACCACATCAGGGGCTACACCGTACGGAGCCAGCCATGTATCTGGCAGTCAGGGTCAACCACTAACCACTGATGAAATTTCAGCCTGTAAAAGCCTGGGCAAACGTATCGCCGAACTGGCATTAAAACTTCGCACATGACACAACATCCACTTAAAATCATTAGTCTGACAGCGCTTATCGGCCAGATCCTTAACCAGCTTTCACTACTGTTGTGGGTTGAGGGTAATATCCGCTATGTGCTAGCCCCGCTTTTTACGCTACCTTTGCTGATACCGCTATCAGGTTTACTCAAGGACAAACTGTACACCTACCGCTGGACCGGTTTCCTCACCATGCTCTACTTCATTATTGGAGTTAGTGAAGCTTTCAGCAATTCTGATTTGAGGATTTATGGCGTAATGACGCTGTGTTTTACTCTCATATTGTTTCTAAGCAGTATGTACTACAGCCGCTATCTAAGCGCCCGCAGAGCTAGCTAAGGCTCTGCTTAATGAGTGGAATAGTAATCTTACGCTGACTGGAGAGAGAGATGTGATCGAGCCGATAAAGCAATTCCATCTGATCCGAAAGTTTGCGTGAAAAATGGGATAACAGATAAGTCAAAGCATCGTCGCTGATTTTCAGGCCGAGTAACCTGGCGCGTTTTTGCAGGATACTTTCGAGCTGTTGATCATCAATCGCCTGTAGCGTGATCAACAGCCCCCACATCAGACGTGATTTCAAATCGGGTAGACGAAATCCGGTGTCACGAGGCGTCCTCGACAGGGTAAAGACCAGACGCAACTCACCACTTTTGACACGATTGATTAAATGATAGAACTGTTCTTCCCAGGGACGATTACCTGCCAGTAGATCCAGGTTATCAACGCCGATAACACTACCTTCTGGAAACTCACCAAAATTCTTCGCTTTTGCCTGCACCAGTTGTTGAGCATCAAACAGATGAAACAGGATTTTGCAATCACGAGCATAGTGCGCGCAGGCATTTAACAAATGCGTTTTACCACTGTCACAGCCACCGTACAGACCGATCAGTGATTCGCCGGTTTCATCAAACAGCGCGGTCAGATGTGTCACGATATAGTCGGTGTTTTCGGCAATATAGTTTGAAAAGCTGAAGCGTTTATCAAAACTCAGCGGTAACGGTATCTGAGACACGAAGTACTAACCTGCTTTGTAGCGCGTTATCATCGTATGAATCGATAATTCATCAGAACGGTCTGCTCATCACTGGCCGCATTGACCTGCGGAAACTCCAGTTGCTCCAGCTGACTGCCCAGCGATATCAACTGCTGTAGATCCTGCAATGAATTACGTAACTTTACTCTATAAGTCACCTGGTTTTCATGAATCAACACAAGTCGAACGGATTCCACTGCATCAAGCGACTGAAGATAACTGAGTATACGCTGATAATCAGCAATACCTGTTACCTCATCTACGCGCAGTAATACATCTTCTTCAAGATTAGAAAAGGTTTGCAATGCGTATTCGGTCGCCAGTATTTTAGCCAGCTGACCGATAGCCTGCTGCATGATGGCTTCTCGGTCCGGTGCGAGATTACTCCATTCCAGCATACGATCACCGAAGCGCAGCTGCCAACTACTCTGCCAGCCTTCCCCAGTCTGTCCAACGATCTGACCGACAAGCACTGCATCAGGCGCATAACGATCAGCCAGCGCCTGTATATTGGCTTCATTCAACTGCACGATATCTTCAACACCGAGAGTCAGCCTGTCCTCCAGATCCAGCAGCGGAAATAACACAGGTAAGCCCTTACGTGCAGCAACCGTATCTAGCTCTTCGATAACATCAGGCGTGGTATCACCAGACACCAGAGCAACATTTCCATTCACATCAAAACTAATCAGCAACAGGGTGCTGGGACGCTCCTTACCCCAAACCGGGATATTATTTTCACGCAATAGTTTTTCCAGTAAATCCTGGTTGAATACCGTACTCAGATAAAGCTGACCAGCTTCAAAGGCTTCGTTAGTGTCATCCTTTTTATTAATGTATCGAAACTGACGTACATAACGAGAGCTGTTTTTCAGGGGCCTTTCCAGATCAGGCCGCTCAAGCACTTCATCCGAGCCGCTGACCTTAACGATCACTTCGCGTAAGGCCTGATTAAATACTTCCAGGCGCTGCGTAGTTGTTTGATCAGCCACTGGTAATTCGACCGTATACAGGTCATCAACCACTGCAGCCTGAAGATTACTCCACTGCATCAGGCACAGGATTGTCAGGGAAATAAGGATAGAATTAATTGTTACAGGTTTTTTCAGCATCAGGTTTACTTTTTATCAGGCTCAAGATGGTTTTTGAGGTATCGAAACAAAGGAATTATTTTTCAGGCTGTGTAAAATAGCACACCCTCAATATTCCTGAACACAAGAAATATGAATTCCTCTGATTCAGCGCACAATAGCGCAACAACTTCACTGAGTTATCGTGACTCTGGTGTCGACATAGATGCCGGTAATGAACTGGTAGAACGTATCAAGCCTGCGATTAAACGTACGCAGCGCGATGGCTGTGTGGGCAGTATCGGTGGATTTGGTGGATTATTCGAGTTACCGCTGGATAGATACAGACATCCCATGCTGGTATCCGGTACCGATGGTGTCGGTACCAAGCTGAAGCTGGCTATCGAAATGCAGAAATACGATACCATCGGTATCGACCTGGTCGCCATGTGTGCCAACGATATCGCAGTACTGGGTGCTGAAGCGCTGTATTTTCTGGATTACTACGCGACCGGCAAACTCAGTCTGGAGATTGCCACTCAGGTCATCTCCGGCATAGCCGAAGGCTGTGTGCAGGCTGGTTGTGCTTTAATCGGTGGTGAGACCGCTGAAATGCCCGGCATGTACCAGCAGGATGACTTCGACCTCGCAGGATTTTGTGTAGGCATTGTAGAAAAAGAGCGCATTATCGATGGCAGCCAGGTCAAACCCGGCCATAGCCTGATTGCTATAGCCTCATCCGGTCCTCACTCGAATGGCTATTCACTGGTACGCAAGGTCATTGAGGTCAGCAAGGTTGACCTGCAACAGGATTGCGACGGCATCCCACTGGCAGATGCATTACTCAAACCTACCCGCATCTATACCAAGCCGATGCTGGAACTCACCCAGCAGCAGGATATCTACGCTATTGCTCATATCACCGGCGGTGGCCTGATCGATAATATTCCACGCGTTTTACCGGATAACTGCAGCGCACAGATCAATCTGGACAGCTGGAAACTACCAGCGGTATTCGAATGGCTGCAACAGGCGGGCAATATCGAACAACAGGAAATGTTCCGTACCTTTAACTGTGGCGTGGGTATGGTACTTGTGGTTGATGAAGCCAATGTTGATGCCTGCATCAAGCAGCTTAACGATCTTGGTGAACAGGCATGGCATATCGGGCATATCAGCGAAAAAGGCAATGCTGAACCGGTACAGTTAATTCATTCAGGAAAATGAACCCATTAACACTGGTAGTCCTGATATCTGGCAGTGGCAGTAACCTTCAGGCCATTATCGATAGCATTGAAGATGGCCGACTGAATGCCGAGATCAAGGCGGTTATCTCAAACCGACCTGATGCCTACGGCCTGCAGCGTGCACGTGAGCATGGTATAGAGGCCATTAGCCTGGATCATAAAGCCTTCAGTGAGCGTGCATTATTTGACCAGCAGTTGCAGCAACAGATCGATCTATTTCAACCCGATATGATCGTGCTGGCGGGTTATATGCGCATCCTTAGTGAGGGATTTATCAAGCATTACTGGCCGAACATGATTAATATCCATCCTTCGCTGCTACCCAAATACCAGGGCTTAAATACTCATCAACGAGCGCTGGACAATAAAGATCGCATGCATGGGGCCAGTATTCATGTAGTGACTCCGGAGCTGGATTCTGGCCCCGTGATACTGCAGGGACAGTTTGAGATTGAAGAGGGTGATGATGCCAGTAAACTACAACAGAAAACCCATCGCCTGGAACATCAGATGTATCCACAAGTCTTACAATGGTTCGCCGAAAAACGGCTTCAGTTCAACCAGGGGGTTCCGGAATTTGATCATGCACCTTTACAGCAACCGATATTACACGACAGTTATTAAATTTACTGCCTTCTGCCTGCTGCTAATCAGTGGTGCGCTTTACGCCAGCGAACTGAAGCCCTTTGACGTCCACTACCGGGTGTTTCGCAATGATCAGCATGTTGCTTACGCCGATTTCAGCCTGCATCAAGACAATGGTATCTGGATCTGGTCAATGAAGACCGAACCTCGCGGCATCTATAGCTGGCTGACACGTAAAAGACCCTACATCGAAACCCATATGCGAAAGGTGAGCGATGGTAGCCAACAGCTATCGATAGAAGTTAGTGGTGATTATCCCGATCTTAGACCTAATCGAGCCAGCTGGTTTGACCATGATAACCACCTCGTATACTACGCCGATAAAAAAAAGCAGCGCAGGTTTGAGTTTGATACTCCGCTATACAATTACCACAGCATCAACCTTTTATACCTTGAAATGAAGCGAAAGGGACAAACGGAAATCATTATTCAGTTTTACAAGGGTTCTGATTTGAAATACTCAAAAGTCACCCTGCAAACCGATATAGAAATCCCTGACGGCGATTCAAGCATAAGGGTAGACAAGCTCAGCCAGGACTTCGCTGATAGCAAGGACACTATCCAGTACTACTATCAAAATAATGAGCTAGCGCCATTGAAGATTGAGCAGATAAAAGAAGATTATGTCAGCGTGATGTGGCGCGATGATAAAAAGTAATGCCCGGGCTTTATAAGCGAGTATAACTCTTCTCTCTCACCAGTCGATCAATCTCCACAGGGGCGAAAGGCACCTGTTCGATAAAGTCAGGCAGGTCGGATCGTTCGATATGCAGATATTCCATAGCCGTCTGGCAAGCCTTGATATCGACCAAATGATTTTTATCCAGCTCGCGCGCCTTATCCACGATAGTCATGAAACGATCATAATTACTCTTTTGAAACAGACGTAACTCATCGCCATGCAATACCAGTGCGATACGACCATACTGATCAGGGCTAAACTGACCTTTCAAAGCTTCGGCTCGTTTCAAAATGGCGTCCAGTTGCTGTTCGTTTTCTACCGTGATATCAAACACGTACCCCTGTGCATTTGCATCAGGCTTAGCATTCAATTCGACAACATTATTTTCTGCCCAGGCCGAAAAACACACCAGGCTCAGTAATAAAAAAACTGACCGTATGCTATTAACCATCGCCAGCTATCGTCATATTTTCAATGAGGATAGATCCGCACTGAACATTTCCGCGTGTGTCTACATCCGTTCCGATTTCCACTATACCCATAAACATCTGTTTTAGATTACTGGCTATGGTTACCTCTTCTACTGGATACTGAATTTTGCCATTTTCAACCCAGAAACCTGCAGCACCGCGAGAATAATCACCCGTTACCGTGCTCACACCCTGCCCCATCAATTCAGTCACCAACAGCCCCTTATCCATGGCTTTAAGACAGGCTTCAAAGTCCTTACCGGTATCCGACAGCTTTAGGTTATGTACCCCACTGGCATGACCCGTTGATTGAGCCCCCAGTTTACGGGCAGCATAGCTATCCAGCAGATAGCTTTGCAACTTACCATCGGCGATCAATACATTCTCATGGGTGGCAACGCCTTCACCATCGTAGTTGGCTGAGCCCAGAGCACCACGCTCAAAAGGAAACTCCTGCAACTGAACAAACTCCGGAAATATCTGCTCACCGCGCGCATCCAGCAAAAAACTGGCCTTGCGATACTGAGCGTTGCCACCAATCGCTGAATTCAAATGAAAGATAAGCCCCCGGGCCATTTCAGGCGCAAACATAACCGGACTCTGCGCTGTTGGCAGTTTACGCGCACCCAGTCGTTCTACGGTTCGTTTGGCCGTTGCAATACCCACCTCTTTAGCCGACATCAATAACGCTGGATTTCGATTGACGGTATACCAGTAGTCGCGTTGCATACCTTTTTCATTTTCTGCCACCACCGAGCAACTGATCGAATGGCGGGTTTTGCGCTCCGTCTGCAAAAAGCCATGGCTATTGCCATAAGCAGAAACGCTTTTACCCCAGTCAATAGAGGCGCCTTCTGAATTATGGATACGCTCATCATAATCAAACGCAGCAGCCTCGCACTCCAGCGCAAGCTCTATCGCCTGCTGGGTAGTCAGATCCCACTCGTGATACAGATCCAGCTCACGTATGTCAGTGGCCATCAACTCGGCATCCGCAAGCCCTGCACAGGGATCTTCTGAGGTATATTTAGCAATATCGCAAGCAGCCTCTACGGTTTTGCGGATCGCTTCGGGATTCAGGCTGCTGGTACTTGCACTGCCCTTATGCTGTCCAAAATAAACACTGATGCCAAGGCCAGTATCATTTTGATACTCCACCGTTTCAACATCACGCATACGTGCCGAAACCGTCACCCCTTCAGAAACCGTCAGGCCAGCCTCAGCCTGAGTTGCCCCCCGCTGCTTAGCCAGTTGAAGGCTATCTTCGATAATGTTCTTGAGGGATGCGTCAGAAACGGTCAAACTATTCAAATTAATTTCATTCATCCAAGTATTCTAGCGCACATGAGAACAGAAACAGAAGCACCGATTGAAGATGCAGAAGAAGAGATTGAGCTGATCAGCAAATCTCAGCTTAAGCGTGAGAGCCAGGCACTGCAGGACCTGGGCAAAAAGCTGTGTCACTTCAGTGTTGAGCAACTGGCCAGGATCCCACTTGATGACAAGATGAAAGATGCCATTGCGCTTGCGCACAGGCTGGTGAATAAACGCAGCGCTCTCAAACGCCACTATCAATACATCGGGAAAATACTGCGTAATGTAGATGTAGAACCCATTTTCACGGCAGTGGAGGCGATAGAAAACAGGGACCAGCACAGCAAACAGCTATACAAGGAGCTGGAATACTGGCGCGAACGCATCCTCAATGAAGGCGATCCAGCGATTAATGAATGCTGCACCCAGCACCCAGAACTAGAACGCCAGCAGCTCAGGCAACTATGGCGAAATCACAAATCAGCCAAAGACGATAAGAAGGCACAGATCGGTCGCCACTTATTTCGTGAGTTGCAGACCAGCATCGTGAATACCTGAAATTTACAACCCCTACCTTTTTTAGAGAACATGGAGAAACTCATGAACAGGCAACTCATACTCATCCTCTGCACGCTGTCACTGTGTGGAACCACCCAGGCAGATACTCAGATAAAAGTCATGGATAAAGATGGAGAGAGCAGCACCATCACCAGCAATGGTAACCTCGCACGTCTCGACGATAGCAGTGAACCCGGATACGTGCTCATCGACACCAGACAGCAACAGTTAAAAATGGTTGATCCGCAACGCCGACAGGTGATGGTAATGGACTTAAAGAACGTTAAAAAGACTATCCAGCCAGTCACTAATCAGGTTAAAGTAAGCCTCAATAAAATCGGCAATGGGCCCAAAATTGCGGGCTATAGCACAGATAAATACACCCTGACAGCCAATGGCAAGCTATGCAACACGATCTTCAGTTCCAGGGCGGCGATAAACATAAAAGGGATTGCTGAATTATTCGATGCCATGGACACTATGGAACAACAGTCCATCAATATGATGGGCGGATTCAGATCGATGATGGATGAATGTGACGAAGCCAATATGCAATCGACCAAGTTATTTAAGACAGCGGGTGCACCCTTAAGAACCCTCGATGCCGACGGTCAACTGGAAAGTGAAGTCGAGTCAATCAACAACAACGCAAAAATCAACAAAACCTACTATCAGATACCCACCGGTTACCAGCAGGTAAGTATGCAACAACAAATAAATCAGGCACGTCAACAAATGCAGCAGAACATGCCCGATATGAACCAGATTATGCAGCAGATGCAACAGGGTGGCATGTCACCAGAAGCCATGGAACAGATGAAAAAGATGCAGCAAATGTTAAATCAGCAGTAATTGAAAACTGTATTCATAAAAACAAAAGGCCTCGACAAACGAGGCCTTTTTAATTCATAAACATTTTTCAACGGATCAATCAGATATCAACTTACCCAGAGATAATAAAGACCACTCAGCGCTAAAGCACACATAATAAATCCCGTAGTGTATTCCGCTAGCGCAGGATATTCTGGGTTATGAGATCGCGGATCAGCTTTCCAGACTCCAACCAGAAAACAGTTCGATTTCCTTAAGGCGTTACAGGCATCTTTATTAGCTTTTTCTGTAATGCGCATCAAAACATACCTGATCAAATCACGAGTCAGTGCCTTTTTGCTAGTGGTAACTTTCATATGCAAAACCTGCATTAACGGCTCCACCCAAATACTAATGTATTCAGCGAGCTATATCACAACCAGGCCGATTTTCATTTCCGATTTTTCATCCAGTATGAAAAAGTGGCTCACAGGGGGCATCATCAAATCAAAATAGAACAATCGCCTGCCATATCAGGCGCAAAGCAAGCAGGGTCAAAATCCAGTTTAAGATTGTATTGAAATGGTGATCCCGCATGCGTCTGAGCACCCTTAACCCCAGCCAGGTACCGAGTGCACCACCGGTGATCATCGCCAGTAATAATGGCATCCATGGGGTTAGATCAAAACCCGTGCCCGTAAACACAACGATCTTACAGATATGCTGCAGGCTCATCGCAGCCGCAAAGGTTGCCACAACCCGGAAACGATCAACGAAAACCTGCTTAAGAAAAGCCCCGATCAGTGGCCCGGTCGCGCCAACAAACAGGGTCAGGAAGGTGGTCACCAATCCCACTGCAGCCGGGCCCCATTTACCCACCACCAGGCGTGGCAGCTTTGGCCCCCAGCAAAGGTAGAGAATAAATCCGGCGATACTCAGATACATGATCGCAACCGGTAACGAAACCAGCACATAACTACCTAACAGAGCACCGACAACAGCCCCCGGCAGGAATCCCATGATCAGCGAAACATCGATATGGCGAAAACTCATCGCTGCACGTCCCGCATTCGATCCAAGCTGCACCACCCCATGCAAGGGAATCACCAACTGTGGTGGCAGAATCTGCGCCATCACTCCCAATAACAGGACGCCTCCGCCAGCGCCAAGACTGGCCGTCAGTAGCGAGGTCAGAGTAGCGGTCAACACCAGGGCGATTGCAACCGAGGACGATAGCCCGTTCAGCAGTAAATCCAGCATGTAAATCTCTATCAGAAAGTGCGACATTCTACTGGACAGATAAAACTAATCCGAGCCCGATATTACGTCGATGCTCTCGAAGACAGCAGAAAAGCTAAGATCCAGGTTTGTAAATCTTCTAAATCGAGCTTAAAAAATAAAAATCTTCACTTTCTGTCAACCAAACAGGGACCTGTGCGTTGTACCCGGCACATATCAATAAAACAGGAATCCTGAACATGAAAATAGGAAAACTCAATAACAGCCTTACCCGCTGGTTGTCTCCCTTTATTATTGCGCTTGCGTTGATCAGCGGTTGTTCGAGCTCGACCGATGAAGCGACAGCTGATACTCAAAGCCGTTTATATATTTCGCTGACCGATGCTGAAGGTGATTTCACTCAATACAAAGTCGATGTTACAGAACTGAAACTTTACCGTGCCGATGGTTCGATAATTGAAACCATGCCAGCAACGACCACACTGGATTTTGCACAATACGTTGATGTCACTGAATTTTTAACCACCACTACCGTTCCATTAGGTAACTATAAACAGGTTGAAGTTACACTGGATTTTAGCAATGCCGAAATATCGGTAGAAAATGCAGATGGTAATTCGGTACCCGCGACGGCTGTTGATGAAAACAATGATCCGCTTGACGTCGTCACAGTAACCACAACCATTAATGGTAATAGTGGGTTCACCATATCCCGAGGTAAGCCTTCCAGCCTGTCGATAGATTTTAATCTTGAAGCTTCAAACGAAGTGGTGATGGCTACTGATGGCAGCAGTGCAACAGTCACAGTCAACCCGGTTCTGGTTGCGGATACCGAGATGGATGATGAAAAAACTCGTCGCCTACGGGGTTTGCTCGATTCTGTTGACGAAGCAGCCGCATCTTTTATTGTTGATATCAGACCTTTCCGCATTCGCCATAATACGCATGGAGAAATGACCGTATTAACCGATAGCAACACTGTTTACGAGATCGATGGAACCAGTTATGACGCTGTAACAGGGCTCAGTGCCTTAGCCCTGCTGGACACAAACACTCCAATCATCGTTCTTGGCAACTTCAATATGGCGCTTAAAACCTATACCGCTGTTGAAGTCTACGCTGGCACTAGCGTGCCCTGGGATTCACAGGATGTACTTAAAGGTAGTGTCATCGCCAGATCTGGCAATACACTTACTGTTTTAGGTGCCACGGTTGAACACGCTGATGGTCATTTTGTATTCAATGATGAAGTAACCGTTGAGATTGACGATACCACTGTGGTAACTCGCCAGGGCAGCGACAGTACGTTTAGCATCGCCGACCTGAGTGTTGGGCAAAGAGTGGTCATACTGGGTGATGTCAGCAGTGATAACACAACTATGGATGCCACTACCGATGGTCTGGTACGTATGCGTTATAGTGATATAGCGGGTTCAGTTGTCTCCGTGTCCCCACTGGAAGTGGATCTTCAAACCTATAACCAGCGTAATATCAGCCAGTTTGATTTTACAGGCACAGGTGTTGACGCTGCCAACGATGCTGACCCTGCGCAATATCAGGTTAACAGTGGCAGCTTAACTCTGGATGGCATCGCAATTAACGATCCCATCAAGCTACGTGGTTTCCCAACGCCATTCGGTACAGCACCAGAAGATTTTACCGCTACCACGCTGGCACTACTGGTTGATGTACACAGTAAAATTATCGTCGATTATCCGGCTCAGGGTGTAGATGATGCGATTACTACACTGGATGAAAATGGCTTACTGTTGAACATCGACAGCGCTAATGAAACCCAGTATCTGGTTCAGGCAGGTATCTTTACCGAGCTGTCTTCACTCAGTAGCATTCCGTTAATCGTCCCGAATGATGGTGCTGCGCTATATGTTCTTCAGCAACATCGTCGGACACAGGTATATACCCAATGGCAGAACTTTCAGGATGCACTGAGTAGCGCACTGACCAACGGAGACAGAGTGAAATACATACACTGTGATGGTAAATACGATGCCGATGCAGCCACCCTGTTAACTCAACGTCTGGTGGTTCGTATTAAACAATGATTGCAGAGGTTATCCACCTTGTTACAATCCCCACATCATTTGATGAGGGGATTGTATGCCCAGAACGTGGATATTTGCCTGCCTGTTATTTCAAGCACTTAACTCGGCCCAGGCTCAACAGTATAACGAGGGCAGTAATGCGCCCCCGTTATCCCTTGATTTTCTGGAATTCCTTGCTGATTTTGGCTCAGTAGATGAAGACAGCTATGAAATTATCAAATATCACGCAGAAAAGGATCTCGAAAAAAGCCAACCTGTATTAGAGGTCAGGAAGAATGCCGATGAAAATTAAATTCACACTACTATTACTGACAGTCTTTACCAGTCTTTCCACCCAGGTCCAGGCTATTGAATGGCAGGAAATAGATGCCGATGTCCAGACCGTGCTAGCACCCTACCAGGATCAATGGGCGAATTTAAATCCTCAGAGACAACAAAAAATCATATCAGGTGCTGAACTTTGGCTGAGTATGGACAACACTCAGAAACAGCAAATGTCAGAGCGTTTCAAACAGTGGAACGCAATGGATACAAATCAGAAAACTGCGATCAAGCAGCGCTTCAACAAATTCAATCAACTCAGTGATGACCAACGTCAGAAGGTTCGCACTAAATTTAAACAATTCAAAAACCTGACACCTAAACAGCAACAGAAATTGAAAGCGCGCTGGAATAAGATGTCGCAGAAACAGCGCAGCAATGTGCTGAAAAAATTAAACAACTCGCGTCATAACCCGAATCCGCGAAAAAACAACCATAAATGAATAAAGTTATCATGCACCTGCTCTGCTCAAATATTCTAGTAGCAACAATGTCACCAACGCGGGTGCAGGCCGAAGACTGGATAGGACTGGAAGACGAGCCGGTAACACAACTGGGTTACAATTATTCTTTCGGTCAGGATGACAGCGATAGCCATCAGTTTAGTCTGTATCATGAACTCGATGCATCAACTGATCTGAATCTTCAATACAATCGCAACAACACGGTAACAGACACTCAGGACTTTGATTACGATGAGGTCATGGGGCAGCTAAGTTGGCAGGCAGCGGAACATATCCGGCTAGGTTTTAGCTATCAATATCAGGGTAAAAACCAGGAACTTGAGATAGCCAATCTGGGTTTGATGGGTAGCTATACCCAATTTCCATTTACCTTCACTGCAGAATTTCGGGCAGGCAGTCTGAGTATTTTCACCAAGAATAATATTAGTGCCCCCCAGATTCCCAAGCAGGTTGACTCCGACATGTGGAGCCAGCACTTTACCGTCAACTGGTTTTATCAGGATTACAGTTTTTACATGAATTACCAGCGCTTTGATTATCAGAAAGACATCACAGCTCTGGACACAGAACCCGTATTACAGGCGGTGGTTAAACCCGGCGCACTAGCCAATACTGGCCTCCTGCTCGACACATCAACCTCCACTGGCGTCACGCTTTATCAGCAGCAACGTGAGCTGAGCTTTCTACTGGCAAGTACCCACTATGCAACCGATAACAGTCACACTAGCTCGCTGCAATTTGCCTGGCGCCAGATCATGTCGAACCTCAACATTATTTACACTGCAGGGATGACAGATGAAAGTCAGGACAACTTATCATTCGGTATAGGATTCGAATGGAATGTTTAGCCGGAAACCCAGACGATGGATGAAATCACTCGCCAGCAGCTTGATGACTTTCTGGCCCGATTTGAAAGCGAGGCCTATAAATTGTCCTTTGTAATCACACAGAATCGGGAAGATGCACTGGAAGTCGTGCAGGACAGCATGCTCAAGCTGGTACACAAATACAGCCATAAATCGGTGGATGAATGGCGCTTACTGTTCTTTCGTATACTACAGAATCGTTTGCGTGATTATCAACGTCGTAAGCAGTTTCGCCAGTTATTCCATCTCCATCCAACGAAAGCGCAGCTGCAGGAAGATGAGGTCGAGCAATTCAAAGACCCCAATCCCGAATCTCCGGAAAGCAACCTGCACAGCGAAAATGCTTTGGATACCATTCAACAGGCACTGGGACGGTTACCCCTACGTCAGCAACAGGTATTTTTGCTGAGGGCCTGGCAGGAGTTTTCAACCAAAGAAGCGGCCTTCGCCTTATCCATATCCGAAGGCAGTGTTAAAACCCATTACAAACGCGCCATCGATCAACTTCGCTCACAACTAGGAGAGCAATATGAAGCGCTCTGACCCACTTGTTCAAAAGATCAAACATACCCTGGACCAGCAAACACTGGATGCAGATACCACCCGACAACTGGCTCAGGCTCGCGCCAAAGCGTTACAACAAAACCAGTCATTCTGGCGCATGTCATATGCTATCCCTGCGATGGTAATGGCCAGTCTGGTGGCTATTGTTGTCATAATCAATCAGCAACTACCCATTGAATCGCCAACTTATTCCCCAGACTCAATCGACAGCTTTGAACTCCTCAGCAGCACAGATGAACTGGAAATGATCGAAAATTTAGAGTTCTATGTCTGGCTGGATGAACAAGCGTTAGATCAGAGCTAGTTATTGTTAAGCACCGTTAGTCGGAATTTCACATATATTAGAGCTTGCTAATATTATATTTTTTTATCAAATCATAAGATTCATAACTTAAATAAATGGTGCTTTTTGCTGCCCACCAGCGCAAACCCTTTGCTGACGCGCCCTGCCAGTTATCTACATTTTATCCACAGCTTATGCAGGGGTTAACCACAGGTCGATCCACAACATAATGTACTTGACCTTCATTCAAAACACATTATATTGTGCCTCAGTGAAATGCGAGCAAAAATCGCAGGAATTTTACCAGGTTATGCATATATACCAGAAACTGAACTTTTTAATGGTTTAGGCAGCATACCTTCGGATCATGAAGATCTCTGTAATTATCGGAACAAAGGCTCCGGACAGTGGATTAATCAACACTCAAAACCTCCAGTAGCTTCCCCCTGAATCGAGCAGCTGCTGGGCTATGAATGTGATTTCCAGTAATCAATCACCATTGAGCATTAAGAATATAAACGAGACGGGCACACATGCAAAACATCGAATCACCACTATCAAAAGAAAATGAATCCAGCACCTTTGACATGTTAGATCCAACCACCGAAAGCGAAATCAGCCAGGCTTCCAACCACTACAATGTGGTGCGCCGTAACGGCAAACTAACGGTATTCGATAAGGAAAAGATAGTCGTTGCCATGACCAAGGCTTTTCTGGCGGTAGAAGGCGGACAAGCAGCAGCATCTTCACGCGTACATCAAACCGTTGAAAAGCTGACCAATCTGGTAGTAGAAAACCTCAAACGTCGTCAGCCCAATGGCGGCACCTTCCTGATTGAAGACATTCAGGATCAGGTAGAACTCGCCATGATGCGTAATGGTGAGCAAAAGGTAGCCCGCGCCTATGTGCTATACCGCGAAAGACAGGCTGAGAAACGCGCTTCTGAGCAGACTAACGTTGCAGTTATCGAACCCGATCAGGACGAAGTCACTATCCACGTTAAAACCAGCGACGGTCGCAAAGAGCCTCTGGATATACAGCGTCTGCAACAGGTTATCGCCGATGCCTGCTCTGGTCTCGACAGTACTAACCCTGTGCGTGTCTATAACGACACCCTGCGCAACCTGTTCGATGGCGTAGCCGAACGCGATGTAAGCCCAATGATGGTCATGAGTGCACGTTCACTGATTGATATCGAACCCGATTACTCACAGGTTGCCGCACGCCTACTGCTAGACAGCCTGCGTACCGAAACCCTGCGCTTTATTGGTGATGGCAGCCCCAATGCGACTTACCAGGAAATGGCCGAGCGCTATCCTGGGTATTTTGCACATTACATTAAAAGGGCCGTTGAACTGGAGCATCTGGATAGTGAGTTGCTTAAGTTTGACCTGCCACGTTTAGGTGCGGCCATCAAATCAGATCGAGATCACCAGTTTACCTATCTCGGCCTGCAGACCCTGTATGACCGTTACTTCATCCATCACGATGACACTCGTTTTGAATTGCCGCAGGCATTCTTTATGCGCGTTGCCATGGGCCTTGCCATCAACGAAGTAGATCGTGAAACCCGCGCCATCGAATTCTATGACCTGCTGTCTTCATTCGATTTCATGAGCAGCACACCTACCCTGTTCAACTCTGGCACCCTACGTCCACAGCTTTCCAGCTGCTACCTGACCACAGTGCCCGATGATCTGGACGGTATCTTCAGCGCGATTAAAGATGATGCCCTGCTATCCAAATTTGCCGGAGGTCTGGGCAACGACTGGACCCGTGTTCGTGGCATGGGCTCGCACATTAAGGGCACCAATGGCAAATCACAGGGTGTCGTACCTTTCCTTAAGGTCGCCAACGATACAGCGGTTGCGGTGAATCAGGGTGGTAAGCGTAAAGGCGCCATGTGTGCCTACCTGGAAACCTGGCACCTGGATATCGAAGACTTCCTCGAGCTGCGTAAGAATACCGGTGACGAGCGTCGTCGTACCCACGACATGAATACCTCTAACTGGATTCCTGACCTGTTCATGAAACGCGTTGCCGAAGATGCCGAATGGACCCTGTTCTCTCCAGACGATGCACCCGATCTGCATGACCTGTATGGCACCCAGTTCGAACTGGCTTATATCAGGTATGAAGAAAAAGCCAGACGTGGTGACATCAAAATGTATAAAACCGTTAAAGCTACCGACCTGTGGCGCAAGATGCTCGGCATGCTGTTTGAAACCGGTCATCCATGGGTGACCTTCAAAGATCCCTGTAACCTGCGTTCACCACAGCAGCACATCGGCGTGGTACACAGCTCAAACCTGTGCACCGAGATCACGCTAAATACCTCAGATACCGAGATCGCCGTATGTAACCTGGGCTCCATCAATCTGCCGCAACACATAGATGAGAATGGACTGAACCTGGAAAAGCTGGAAAAAACTATCAATACCGCCATGCGCATGCTGGATAACGTGATTGACTACAATTACTACAGCGTACCGCAGGCACGTATCTCAAACCTGCGTCACCGTCCGGTGGGCATGGGCATTATGGGATTCCAGGATGCACTGTATAAGCAACATATCGCCTACTCCTCTGAACAGGCGATTGAATTTGCCGATCAGTCTATGGAAGCCGTCAGCTACTACGCCATCCAGGCATCGACCAATCTGGCAGAAGAACGCGGCAGCTACTCCAGCTACCCCGGATCTTTATGGAGCCAGGGCGTACTGCCTATCGACTCCATCCAGAACCTGAAAGATGCGCGTGGCGATTACTTGCAGCAGGACATGAGCAGCACTATGAACTGGGACAGCCTGCGCGAGCGTGTGATGAAGGTCGGTATGCGTAACTCCAACACCATGGCGATTGCACCTACCGCGACCATCTCTAACATCTGCGGTGTCAGCCAGTCGATTGAACCGATGTATCAAAACCTGTTCGTTAAATCCAACCTGTCGGGTGAATTCACCGTGGTCAATCCCTACCTGATCAAGGACCTGAAAGCCTATGGTCTGTGGGATGACGTCATGATCAACGACCTGAAATACTTCGACGGCAGCGTACAGAATATCGAACGTGTACCGGAAAGCCTGAAAACCCTCTACGCCACTGCCTTCGAAATGGATTCACGCTGGCTGGTAGAAGCCGGTTCACGCCGCCAGAAATGGCTGGATCAGGCGCAGTCACTCAACCTGTACATGGCAGAACCTTCTGGCAAGGCGCTGGACAACCTGTACAAGCTAGCCTGGGTACGCGGTTTGAAAACCACTTATTACTTACGTTCGATGGGTGCAACCAGCGTCGAGAAAACAACCACTCGAGAAAGTGATGAAACCCCGGTCGAAAACGACATGCCAAAAGCATGCTCGATACTGGATCCGGACTGCGAAGCATGTCAATAGCCACTACTCATTACAATTAAGCGCAAGAGGTAAATAAGCAATGTTAAACTGGGATAACCCCTTAGCAGTACCAGCTAAATCAGCTCCTGAACAGTCTGTTGTCAATCAGTCTATTCAACAGAAATTACAACCGTCACTGAGAGAGCCGGAGCCAGCTACAAAGACTCCAGCCCCTGTAGTGAACGACACTGTGGCGCGTTCTCCTCAACCGGCGCAATCGCCGCCCGAGAAAACTATCAAGGTCAAGTCGCACACAACTTCTGTGCCTGAAATGCCTGCTTTCAGCAAGTCGGCCAAGCCGATCAACCCTGATGACAAGCGTGTTGTCAATGGTATGGCAGATATCAATCAGCTGGCCCCATTCAAATACCCATGGGCGTGGAATTATTTCCTCAATGCCAACAAAAATCACTGGACGCCACTCGACGTCAACATGACGCAGGACATCCATGACTACAACCACAAACTGACACTGGAAGAAAAGCACGTTTACGACAATGTACTGGCTTATCTGACGACCTCAGACATCCTCGCGATGCGTAACATCGGCCTGGCAGTGATGGAAAAAATGACAGCCCCTGAGTTACAGATTTATCAGGCACGTCAGGTGTATGAAGAATCCATGCACACCTGGACTTACCAGCACTGCATAGAAACACTGGGACTGGATCAGGGTGAAGTGTATAACCGCTATCGCGTCGTGCCAGAAATCCACGCCAAGATCAATATGGCGAATTCACGCCTGAGTTCCATCCTGCGCAGCGATATCGACCTGACCAACCGTGATGAACTGGAAAATTTCGTCATGGCTTACACCTTCTTCGCCGCCATCTTCGAAGGCGCCTGGTTCTACAATGGCTTCACCCCTATTTTCGCGCTGCAACGTCGTGGTCTGATGAAAGGCACCGCCGAACAGTTCCAGTACATCATGCGCGATGAAGTCATGCATGCCTCCTTCGGCATCCGCGTGTGCAAACAGATCATGCTGGAAGAAAAAATCTCACTCGACCCTAAAGCTATCCAGCAAATGTGGGAAGAAGCAGAAGCCTGTGAATCAAACTATGCAAAATACCTGCTGCCTGATCCCATTCTCGGCTACAGCCATGCTGATCACATTGGTCAATTCCGCTTTGTCGCCAATCGTCGCGCCAGAAGCCTGGGCCACAAAGAACCCTTCCCTGGAGCAGAAAACACCCTGCCCTGGCTGGACGAACAGGCCAACCTGAAGAAGGAAAAGAACTTCTTTGAGACACGCGTAACTGAATACCAGACGGGTGGCGCTTTAAACTGGGATTAAATGCTTTTACTATTGGGGTACCAGCACCAGGCCTGGCACCCCATAACTTACGGTTGAACTGAACATGGAAAAAGTTAATCAGCATTTCAGCAGTAGTATCGAAAACATATTTCAGGATGTCATCGCTGCCGATTCAGTCATCAATGAGCTGGATCAGATGTTTTACCGCGCAACCAGACAAAGCACAACTCAAAGCTACCTGACTGTATCCATTCATTTGAATGATTTATCGCTATCGTATCGAGAGTTAAAAAAACTGCTTATGGCCTATAGCAACTAAACAAAGAACAACACTATGAGCATTACCCGCCTGGGCACCGAACGCCGCCGTATGAGCAAAATCGTTATTAACAATGGCACCATCTATTTATGTGGACAGGTTGCCAAAGACGCCGAAGCCGACATCAGTGAACAAACCAGCAGCATGCTGGAAAAGGTTGACGAGTTATTAATACAGGCAGGCAGTGACCGCAAGCATATCCTGTCAGCCACTATCTACATAAAAGATATGCAGTATTTCTCAGCCATGAATGAAGTATGGGATAACTGGGTAATAGAAGGCCACTCACCAGCCAGAGCCTGCGTACAGGCACAAATGGCAAGACCAGAATTACTAGTTGAAATATCAGTAATAGCGGCGGTGATTGAGTAGTCACAACACTGTTAATTTAATCAAGGAAGTAAAATTATGGGTCGAACATATGGAACACAAAAAGGAATTAATCATTGTCGATAGCGAATTGCATGCAGCCGATGCACTCATCATGCAACTCGACCAGGCGATACAAGGCACCAGAAACATGCAACTGTCAAAACAGTTGAATGAGATTTCGGATTGTTATGAAGTAATAAAGAAGTTGATGAATACAGCTCAAGGCTCTAACGAGAGCGACAAGCCTCCTGAATAAGGAAAAATGATAGCTTCTATGACACTAAGCCTTTGGGCATCCTGTTATAGCGAGTACTCAGGGGCATAAACTTCGTTCGGCAGTCCAGTCGGTTGATAAGATACAGCAGTACAATTTATTGAGAATAAAACAATGAGCGAACAGAAAAACAAACTCATCACCATGCTCCAGCTACAGGGTGAAATGAATCTCTGGGTCCACAAAGACTGGGCCAACCAGGGCTTTGAATGGCACCGCGCCATCTGGATAGAAGCCTCAGAAATGCTCGAGCACTACGGCTGGAAATGGTGGAAGCACCAGAAGCCCGACCTCGCCCAGGTCAAACTCGAAGTCATCGACATCGTACACTTCATGCTCAGCATTGAACTCACCTCCGGCAAAAGCCTGGAACAGATTGCTGATGGTATCAGTAGTGACTTCGCCCTGCCCCGCTCTACCGATGACATCAAAACCACCATTGAATTACTCGCAATGGAAACCCTGCAGGATAAACAGGCACACTTCGATATTATCGCTGGCTTGATGCAACAACTGGAGATGGATTTTGACGAGCTTTATCAGCGTTATGTGGGTAAGAATGTATTGAATGTTTTTCGTCAGGATAATGGGTATAAAACGGGTGAGTATATAAAGGAATGGAATGGGCGCGAGGATAATGAGTATCTGGAGGATATTTTGGGGACTTTGGATGTGAATAGTGCTTCTTATCGGGATGAGGTTTATGCTTCGTTGTCTAGTTGGTATCGGTCGGTGCAGTGAGCGATTGCACCGAGTAAAATGCAACATAAGTCGATATTCGTGCGTGCAACATAATCACCTGTTAGCAACTAAACAAGGAGGCAAATATGGTTATCGATATGACATATGATGGTCAAATTATTGCATGGCCAGGCAGGGGTACATTTAAAGCAACTTCAGGCTTACCGGGCTCCCAACTGCCAAAAAACTCTTGTGTCCCAGATAGTGGACCGATCCCAGAGGGGTTATATAAGGTTTTTATTTCAAATCAAGGTACTGCACAAGATGATGGTACAGGCTATTGCACACTGAGACCATCTTGGGGAATTCAGGAAATCCCTCGTGGTGCCGCCGCAGGAGGTTGTGAACCATACTGGGCAAATTGGGGTAGAAATAGAGCCAGAATGGAACCGGCTGATGCGTCTACAAAGAACCGGTGCTCGCCTGTTATGCGTGGTGGGTTTTATTTGCATGATTCAACTAAAGGCTACAGTCATGGATGTGTCGAAGCTGAAATGAGGCTGTTTCCACTACTGCGCACTTATCATAAAACGACTAAGAAAAGCACACTAATACTCAAGGTTTCATATGTCAACGGGAGAGCCACCAATGGCGGCACGAAAATATAAGTTTATATTTGTATTCCTTGTTTCTTCGTGTGCGGTGGCGAATGATTCAGATAGCATAAATATTAGCAACCAACTCTCATCCTGTATCACGGCAACTAATGCTGCAGTAACTGAGGATAGTGAAATACCTATTTTTTCGTTTGATTTAAAAATGGATAAACCTATTTCTGAGTGTGGATGCAAGTCCGCCCTTGCGGCATATACCATATACACTATATCTGGAGATCATAAGTCATACATACTTGGAGGGAAAGTCGGCTTTATCGCTTCGTCACGCAAATTCCTCCCTCTCTCGGCTGAGAAGAAATTAATCCATAAGAAAAAACTTGTTATTGAGTTATCTTGTGCGCAGCCCGATTGACAACGTTGCTAACCAGGCGCTCCACCCGACCAAAATCCGCTACGCGGTTTTTGTCGGGTGAGCTGGTCGTTATGTTCCAAAAGCGATAAACGCAGCAATCTTGAAAGGTAAAAAATGAATCACCGAATTCTGGACAAATCAAAACAAAAAGAGGTGGAAGAACTATTCACTTCTGTATTCACCTCATCAGAGGGTGAAAAGGAAGGAATTCTGATTGGTAACCTTTCTTCGCAGTTGGCATCAAATATCGATGATAATGAAATAATCTGTTTTGGCGTATATGAAAAAGAAACACTCATTGGTTCTATATTCTTCACCCGCCTACAGTTTAGTAAGCCTATCCAGGTTTACATGCTTGCCCCGGTTGCAGTAGGCGCTGAACATCAGGGAAAAGGCATCGGGCAGGCACTAATCAATTACGGACTTAATCAACTCAAAAAGCGCTCTGTTAATGCTGTTGTCACATATGGGGATCCATCGTTTTATTCAAAGGTGGGATTTCAGGCGCTTTCGGAAAATGTAATTCAGGCTCCGCTAAAGCTTTCAATGCCTTTTGGCTGGCTCGGCCAATCTTTAACGGAAGAGCCTATTCCAACTATTAACGAACGCCCCATGTGTGTTAAGGAATTCAATGACCCTGTTTATTGGTAAACAAAAGAACATAACAATCACATGCACTCGGACAGTAAAAGGCGCCGCTCGTTCCTCGCTCTGCTTTTTACTGTCCGAGTGCATGTGAAGCGTTATGTGATTTAAACAAGGACTGTATTTACATATGATTCAAGAGCCAACAACTTTAATCTTAGGTGCAGGTGCTAGCATACACGCTGGCTATCCCTTAGGGTCGGCACTAATAAACGATCTCTGTAATAATCGAGGTACAGGAGCTGAGGGTGAATATCCTAATGGTTGGACGGTTGAAGATACTGATGGATTCATTACTAGACTGAGCCGTGCCGGATATTACTCAATTGATGCGTTTTTGGAAACTGTCCCAGAACTTTCAGAGATGGGGAAATTTTTACTGGCGAAGGAAATTAAACGGCACGAAAATTTAAACAGTTTGTTTCCACCGTCAAACTCGGGATGGTATCAGTATCTTTTAAATAGTTTGCTAGACAATAATCATCCAAGCGGTTTTGCTTCAAGTAGACTTAATATAATTACTTTTAATTATGATCGATCTGTCGAGGCTTACTTGCATCAATCACTAATGTCACGCTTTGATATGTCATCTGATGATGCTAATGATTTCCTTTTACAAATTCCTATTATCCACGTGCATGGCTTGCTTGGGTCATTTCCTGAGGTTTCATATGCATCTAATTGCTCCGTAGATACACTTTATGAAATTTCAAAACAAATTAAAATCATCCATGAAGTGAAAGATCAAGATGAAGGATTCTGCAGCTTGGAGTTCGAACAAGCTCATAAATTATTATCTGAGTCGGTGCGAATAATATTTTTAGGTTTTGGCTTTCATCCCGACAATATAAGGCGGCTTCAGTTTTTTTCACCCGAAAATATGGAAGGAAGAGAAGTATTTGCCACCTCGCGAGGTTTGGGACCGATTGATTTAGCTTCATTGCATGAACGCCTCGGGCCTTTAGGCTTTAGGCCTGAGATGTTTAACAGTAGCCCTTGCGATAGATTTTTCTCGCATGTAACTCCGCTTAGGTAAGAATTATTATTTTAATAACATTACATAAAACATGATAATGAGACCCGGGGGTCTCGTTTATCATTCTGTTAGGCTACAGAGAAATAGATATCTATGACTTTTCCAGCGGAATTTAAATACAAGTCTGAGGAAGAATTTACTCAAAGCCTAGTAGTTCCTTTGCTTACTAGATTGGGGTTTTCAGTTGTCTTAAATTATCATGGCACCATGGAATTTGGTAAAGATTTAATAGTTGGTGAATTCGATCGGTTTGCTCATGTGAGATATTATGGAATTCAAGTTAAGTACGAGTCATCCATTGGCTTGAGTAGTTCGCATGATCTTATTAGGGATTGCGAGCAAGCATTTGTAAATCCGTTCTCTCATCCTCATACGGGTGAGAAACCTATGATTAATACGTTCTACGTAATAAATGGTGGTTCGATATCTGATCAAGCTAAGCAAAACTTCTTTTCTCATGTTAGGCCAAAATATGGTGATAATGCTCGCTTAATTGATGGGAAGTCATTAATGCAACTCGATCACTCTATTGCCTCTATTAGTCTTCAGCAGGCAAAATCAATTTTAACTGGTCTTTTGTTAGAGCTCTAATTTAACAGCAAAATTATTCCACAGGTATGCAGTTCACTTCAGAAAATGGTTGACGAAAACGGGCCGTTTCCAGTTCAACGAGTGAGCGCTCATGCAGTCTCTTCCTTTTTGCAGCAACCCCAGTCGTATTTATCTAGTGTGATTCCACTTTTTCAGCAATATTGGCAATTAGTTTCTATGTTTAATAATATTGTAGATTCAGTGGGCACACCTTTATCAGCTGGTGATTACAAGCCAATGCGAGTTAAGGCAGCTTTGGGTGTTGGTGACTCTATTGTGGCGACTGGTGGTCAGCTACTAAAACATGTTGCTGTTCAGCTTAGTAAACTGGGGCCATTAGTTTCACCATGAAAAAGCCTAACAAATATCGGGGTCAGATCAGAATGGCACTGACTTAAGCATTATCGTTGCTTTTTAGGATGTCCATATTTTCGCACAATTTCTTTAGCCTGAATACGTGGCATAGTGAGCAGAGGAAAGGGTTTCGGCCTTCGTTTAACCGCTCGCGGTTCAATACGT
>JBNKUM010000103.1:0-66786 GCA_050298595.1 Gammaproteobacteria bacterium
GCTGGGGTTCAAGCAGCGACAACATATTACCGTCTGGATCCATGACCCCACCGGTATGTGGGCGGTCCAGCTTATCGTAGCGACTCACCCCAACAATACAGTCCTCCAGCCCCAGCCATTGCAGGGTTTTGGTGATATACGGCGACTGGCTGACGATAGTTGGACAGTCAATGTCAGCAGCATGAGCAGTCCCCAGCATTAAACTGGAAATCATAATAAGTATCTTAATGAGCTTTATATTCATCGTTTTAATTTAACTCTTTAGTTGGTAAGTAACAGGAAGTTGCAGCGAAACCCGCACCAATGGCGCCTGCTCCACACGTCCCACCTGATCCAGTGCCCTGAGCGCAGCTTCGTCGAGTGCCCGGTAACCAGAACTACGGCTAATCTGGACATGACTGATGCGCCCATCACTGTCGACATCGAAAGTCAGTAAAACTTCACCCTGCCAGCCCCGCTTAAGCGCTATGAGTGGGTAACGAAAATGTGTCGCCAGTGCCTTGCGGATATGTAGCTTTAGCCGGTCAGCGGTGGCAGCCTCGGAAACTTTATCAAGCTGTGTGCGGTTAGCAGATGCCGGAGCATCCTGCGCGCCAGCCCTGGTGACAGTTTTGGTGGCAGAATCAGTGCTCGCGTCTTGCACCTTTGGCTTTGAAGCCAACGGTGACTCGATTTGCGTTGCAGCTGAGGCCAGCACTGCTGGGGTATCTGCGCGGGGTGAACTCGAAATCACAGGGGATGGCGATCTTTTTGCTGAGCGGATTGGTTTCTCTGGTTCTGGTTCTGGTTTTGTTTCAGCTGTCTGCACAGCAGGCTGATGCTGAACGGACGTGTTTGGTGATGGTGATGGCGCAGCAGTATTCTCTGGCTGAGTAGTTTGCTGCGGCCTATCAGGGGTAATGGGTTTCGCCGACGGTGGTTGGTCCGGGCTACCGGATACAGGCGGTGAACTCTGCGCAGCTGCAAGCTGCCCCATAATCTCAACATGTACCGGTAGATTACCCTCACTCACCTGAAAGCTCAGTGAGGGCCTGGTCCACAGCAACAGCAGACCCAGATGCAGCAGCAACGAAGCAGCCCCAAACCAGAATACCGGTGGGATCGCTTTTATTGTGCCACGCAGGTCTTCGCGCTGTTGCAGTGGATATGCCATAGCGCCGCTTATTGCTGATAGCTCACGCTAAGGTATGCCGATGCGCCAGCCGTGTTGTAACCATTCGCCAGCTGGTAATCCTCATCCAGTACATTATCGGCACGCGCACTGACTTTCCAGTGACGATCTAATCGATAGCTGGTGGTCAGGTTGATCAATGTGTAGCTCGCCAGTTCTACCGGTCCATAATCCATGCTGGGGCCGGTATAGCTGGTCTCCACGCCCATATCCATACGCTCAGTCAGTGGACCACGAAAATTGACAAACAGCTTTTTGTCGGCACGCCTCAAAAGCCGGTCACCAGTGTCTTCATCCTTAGTGGACATCAGTGTCAGACCTGTATCCACCTGCCAGTCAAGCAGGGAATGGGCGTAGGATAATTCCAGGCCATTAATCGTTGCCTTACCCACATTCACTGCTGTCCAGGTATCAGGGTCGGACTCGATCAGGTTGCGTACCTCGGTACGGTACAGGCTGGCCTGTAGTCCACCACGACGGTACCCCAGTTCTTTGCTGATCGACTTTTCAGCTTTAATGTCGGGATCGCCATAAAAAGGATAGTAAAGCTCATTGAAAGTCGGGGCCTTGAATGCAGTGGCAATACTGGCGTATATACGAGCACCGTCAAGTGCGCGTCCCAGCGTTATGCGCCCGGTTGAATTCGACCCATAGATGCTGGAATCATCCATACGCGCACCTAATAACAGATCATAGATGTCACCGCTCCACTGAAATTGCAGATAGCCTGCTTTATTATCCAGTTTCTCATCATAATTGGTTTTAATTTCGCCCTTATCTTGCTGGTACTCGTAACCCGCTGACAGCAGCATGGCATCCCCGATCTGGAAATCGTTCTGCCAGTTAAACCCACTGCGCTGGGTGGTAATATCTGCGGGATAACTATCATAAGAGGTATATTGGTCACGACTGGCATTGACACTGAAGTGTTGCTGCCATGAGCCTGAGGTTTGCCAGTCCAGCGTCAGATTTGCGCCCGAGTTACGCGCATCCGCGTAGGAGTTAGCCAGGCCACTATCGTATTCGACCTTGCTTTTGGTGTGGAACAGATTAAGCCCTAACTCCACACTGTCATTCACTGGCAATTCGAAACCAGCAGTAATACTGTTATTTCGATAGCTGTCATCATCTGATTCGTAATTACGGTAATCTGAATTAGTGGTCGAGAAGCCGTCTACATTTTCATGCTCCAGGTTGACATGATAGCGCCCGCTGCCAAGCGCCCCGCCGCCGCCGAGTACCGCCTTCTCAGTACCATAGCTGCCGGCTTTTAAACTGGCATGCAAGCCGGTATCCTTGCGGGTAAATATCTGCACCACACCACCAATGGCTTCAGAGCCGTACAGTGTAGAGTTGGGTCCACGCACGACTTCAATACGATCGATCTGGTCTGGCGAAAGCGCGGACCAGTTGAAGCTACCGGAGGTTACCGAAGAGACACGCACTCCATCTACCAGTACCAGTACATGGTCACTGTTGGTGCCGCGCATGTAGATGCTGGTATTACTGCCAGGTCCGCCATTGCGACTGATATCGATACCAACACTGTGGTTTTGCAGCAATTCCATCACACTATGACTCTGGCTTGCTTCTATCTGGTCCCGACTGATGACGGTGACCGCGGCAAGCGTTTCATCGGCAGTCTGTGCCATGCGGGTCGCGGTAACAACAATCGGATCAAGGGATTCATTGGCCGCATAAAGCGGTATGGAGACGCTCGTGAGTACGGCGCCCATTAATAACAACTGGGTTTGGTTCATTAAATTTCCTCTGCGCTCACCCGCGCATCGATGAATAAATCAAGGTGAGGGGTAGAGGCCAGGGAAAACAATGCAGAAAGCGTCATTACCCTGGAGCAGCCCGCCGCAACACCGGTTAACACGTTCAGGCCGGTCTCCGGGCTCGCGGATGGGATAAATCCCTGGCAGATCGCCTTCCCGCGCGTGAGCGCAGTGGCTAAATGATCTACTGTATCCGCCTACCGTTGCGGGGGCAGCGTCGGAATTGCCATTAAGTGGCGCACCAACTTCCCGTTTCATTCCACAAAAAGACTTTTTCGTAGAACACCTGAAACGAGGCGCGAATGTAGCACGGTTAACAGGAAAAAATAAAGTGCCGGATTGAATTAATATGCGATGAGTACGACCAATTCTGAAATTTCCACCAGAGCGCCTGCAGTATCACCCGTGGTACCACCGATACGAGCAACCATCAGCCAGCGCAACAACACAAAAACCATCACAACTGCACACAGCGCCCAAAATCCATTCAACAACAGCGCGAATATAGCACTAGCTGCAATGGACAGCACGCAGGCGCGGCTGGACATACCGTCAAAGGCTTTACCCAGGCCCTGTTTACGCACATATTTCGTCGTTAGAAATAGCAGGGGTAATACAGCTCGCCCAATGACTGATGCTAGCAGTAACCCTGACCAATCGTCACTACTGAGTAGTGACTCAAGCGCAACAAACTTCCCCAGCAATAACAGCACAAGTACTACGACCCCGGCTGGGCCACAATAAGGATCTTTCATGATAGCAAGTGTGCGTTCACGATCACCCTGACCACCAATCCATGCATCTGCACTGTCAGCCAGTCCGTCCAGATGCAATGCACCTGTGATTATGACCCAGATTCCAAGCACCAGCATGGCCTGCACGGCAACTGGTAGCGTTTGCAGTAATCCTGCGCTCATCCACAGCACAATGCCGATCAACATACCCACCAGTGGATACCAGGGTAGTGAACGCGCAACCCCATCATGTGAAGGCGCCTCAGGCAGAGGAACGGGGAAACGGGTAAGAAACTGAACAGCAATCAGTAAGGGGTTTAACATAGTGCTTCTCCATCCGGAAATACCAGGCTCGGGTAGTGCTTGCCCTGGTCATCAAAGTCGATGCGCAGGCGACATTTTGCAGCATGCCCCAGGCCCAATCGCAACAGAGCGTTTAGCGGCATACCCAGACAATGGGCGATGAGCAGGCGCATGCTGCCACCATGGATAACCAGCAGCAGATGCTGGCCTGGTGGTGCAGTTAGTAATGCCTGCCAGGCATTAAGCACACGCTGCTCAAAATCCTGCAATGATTCTGCTCCGGGTGGGGTAAACCCGACCGGGTCTTGCCAATAGCGTTGCAGTGACTGTGGCTCGGTTTGCATAATGTCGCTGGCTGTTCGCCCTTCCCAGTCGCCGAAATCAATTTCACTAAAATCAGATTGCAGCTGAAATGGTAGTTGTAATCGACCTGCAAGCTTTTCGGCGAAGGCACGACAGCGCAGAGCGTTGGAGCTGATGATCGCATCCCAGGGCTGTGGTGGATCGACAGCTGCCCAAAGCTGCTGCCAGCCACGTTCTGTCAGGGGATCATCACGTCTACCCCGAAAACAGCGCCCACCCTCGGGCTCACCATGGCGCAGCAGATCGATGATCAGATGCAGAGGTGGCTGCTCGGGCTGGGTGCTGTCGCTCATTCGCTCTTTTCCGAAACTCCGGCCTCGGCGAATGTGGCCATTTCATTATGTAACGCGCAAGCCTGACGCAGCAGGTAAACCGCAGTCGCGGCACCACTCGCCTCACCCAGGCGCATGCCGAGATTCAGCAGGGGTTCGGCCTCCAGCGCCTGCAGGATACGGCTGTGCCCCGGCTCTGCAGAAGCGTGACCATACATAAACCAGTGCGTGCAATCAGGGTGCAAGCGCGTTGCCACCAGTGCGGCAACACTGGTAATAAATCCATCCACTAACACCGGCAGCCCCAGTTGTGCACAGGCGATAAAACTGCCAGTCAGTGCTGCGATTTCAAATCCACCAAGCAGACGCAGAACCTGATAGGCATCATCCAGTGCATCACCATGGAATGCCAGTGCCTGTTCGATCACGCGGGCTTTATGCGTCACCCCATCCTTATCTAAACCGGTACCGGGACCAGCCAGTTCAGCAGGTGCCGCCTGTAACAAGGCACAGGCAAGAGCAGTCGCTGAAGTGGTATTGGCAATCCCCATATCCCCACCGATAAATAATTGCGCACCATCGTCTCTGGCGCGCTGAGCTGTCTGGCGTCCAACATCCAGCGCACGTGCTAGCTGTTCTTCTGTCATCGCAGGCTCACGCAGAAAGTTACCCGAACAGGCCGCAATACGCTCGTCCACCACACCCGGCAATGGGCCGGGGTTATCGACGGTACCGAGATTCACCACCTCCAGCGTGGCACCAATCTGTCGACTCAATACGCTGATCGCTGCGCCACCACGGGCAAAATTGCGCACCATCTCTGTCGTAACCGCTTGAGGAAAAGCAGAAACACCTTCGTCAGCGATACCATGATCAGCGGCAAAAACAGCAATGCGAACCTGTTCCAGCACGGGCTTTTCCTGACCCTGCATCGCTGCCAGGTCGATGGCAAGCGACTCAAGCCTGCCCAGTGCACCGGGAGGCTTGGTCAATACCTGCTGACGCTCAATCGCGGCAGTGCGGGCGGTTTCATTCAAGGTGGCGATGGGGGTATTTACCCACTCTGGTTTCATACAGGTTCTCCTTTGAGTACATGGGGAAGGCCGGCAACGGTCAGTATCACGCGGTCGCAGCGTTGCGCCAGCGCCTGATGCAAGCGTCCGGCCTCATCACAAAAACGGCGGCTGAGTTCACCGAGGGGTACCACCCCCATGCCGGTTTCATTGGCCACCATGATTAAGTGTCCCGGCAGTTGCGGGATCAAATCGAGCAGGGCCTCGCGTTCATCAGCCAGGCGCCCGGGGTCTTCGTTGAGTAACAGGTTGGTTAACCACAGGGTCAGGCAGTCAACCAGCAAACAGCGCTCGTCGCTGGCATGGCTGCGCAGGGTGTCAGCCAGCGCGAAGGGTTCTTCTACCAGATCCCAGTGCGCAGGGCGTTGAGCGCGATGATGATCAACACGATCCTGCATCTCCTGATCTTCTACCGTGGCAGTGGCGATATAGGTCACCGGCATCCCCGACTGCTGGGCAAGCCGCTCGGCCAGACTGCTCTTACCGGAGCGCATACCGCCCAGAATGAGTTCTTTCATTGCTTTCATGACTTCGCTCCCTCTGCATTTGGGACATCAAACTCAAGCAGTGCGGAGATTGCGTTCATATCCAGATACTGCTCCAGCATATCCGCCAGGCGCTCAATCTCGGACTCTCGCTGTACCTTATGATCATGTGTTTCTGGGGCATCCAGCCCTGCCCAGCGTAGCAGGCTAGACAGTGCTTCGGGTTGCTCGAACAGGCCATGCAGGTAGCTGCCAGCTACCTGTCCATCTTCAGATATTGCCCCATCTTGGGCTCCATCCGGGGCTCCATCCTGGGCACCGTCGTGAGCGTGATCGAGGATCACCGCAGGGTTTAGCAATGCGCTGCCCTGAGTGACTCCACAATGGATTTCGTAACCGCTAACGACCGTATCATCAAGCCACAGACGCCCCGTCACGTTGCGCAAATGCTTACCCGGCTGCAGCTCGGTGACCATAGACAACAGGCCCAGACCTGTGTCACTGCCCGCGCTACCTTCAATACCCTGCGGGTCATCGATACGCTCACCGAGCATCTGGTAACCACCGCAGATACCAAGCAGTTTTCCGCCATAGCGCAAATGACGCTGGATAGCCTCTTCCCAACCGTTATCACGTAACCAGCGTAGATCCTCTCGCACATTCTTACTGCCAGGAATCACGATAAGGTCTGCTGGCGGAATCGGGCTATCGGTCGGTACATAAATCAACTCAACCTGCGGATGCAAGCGTAGAGGGTCAAAGTCGGTATGGTTACTGATGCGTGGCAGTACCGGGACGACTACGCGCAGTCTTTCCCCTTCTCCCAGCACCTGCTTGGCCTGTATGGCATCCTCGGCATCGAGGTGCAAATCATGCAGATAAGGCAGCACACCAAACACTGGTTTGCCGGTTTCCTGTTCCAGCCATTCAAGCCCCGATTCGAGCAGCGCAATATCCCCGCGAAAACGGTTAATCACAAATCCCGCGACACGTGCCTGTTCACTGCTACTTAACAGGGCCAGAGTGCCAACCAGATGTGCAAACACACCACCACGATCAATATCTGCGACCAGGATAACCGGGCAATCAGCCTCTTCGGCAAAACCCATGTTGGCGATATCGCCTTCACGCAGGTTGATTTCAGCAGGACTACCGGCGCCTTCTACAACTACCAGTTGATACTGTTCGCCAAGACGATGGTAAGACTCGAATACCGCCTGTTTGGCGCGTTTCTTATAGCCATGGTAATCCTGTGCATCCATGGTGCTCAGCGCATGCCCCTGGATGATGACCTGAGCGCAGCGGTCGGAGCTGGGCTTGAGCAGCACCGGGTTCATGTCGGTGTGAGGGTCTAGTTGACAGGCTGCAGCCTGCAGCGCCTGCGCGCGCCCGATTTCCCCGCCATCAGCGGATACGGCACTGTTTAAAGCCATGTTCTGCGGTTTAAACGGTGCCACAGCAATCCCCTGGCGTAGAAATACCCGGCACAGGCCAGTGACCAGAATACTTTTACCAGCATCCGATGTAGTGCCCTGCACCATTAGCGTTTTGATTTTCATGAGGGTTTTCTCTTGCTATGCCGCACTTCATCAAGTACCCGACACAATTGTTCGGCACCATCCAGCAGACGCGGTGTTGCCCGCTGTAGCAGATCGGGTGGGATAAAGAAAAGATGATCTGCCGATGCAGCTTTGAGTTGCGGCCAGTGGCGCCAGTTGTCCAGCCACTCGGGGCGCTCCTTATCCATTCCGCTTGCGATGATGGCATCCGGATTGCTGGCGAGTACTGCCTCTCGGCTAACGGTGGGGGTGAGCGCAGACAATTCGTTGAAGACATTGTACCCACCACATAAATCAATCACGCGGCTGATCAAGTGATCACCATTAATCGTCATCAACGGTGGATCCCATATCTGGTAGAACACCGAAACTCTGGATTTATCCGCATACTTCTGTGTCAGCTTTTCCAGTCGCAGGCGAAAGCTCCGCGCCGCTTCGAGACCCTGAGTACTACCACTCAGGGCACCAATCTGTTCGAGGCTTAATGCTATATCCTTCAGGCTACTGGGTTCGCTGACATATACCGTAAGCCCGAGTCCACGCAGGCGCTCAACCAGTTCGGTTCCATTACCACTTAACCAGGCCACAACCAGATCGGGTTTGAGAGTCAGAATTCGTTCCAGATCCACCGCGCGATAGCCTCCGATACGCGGAATTTTGTGGGCGGCGGCGGGATAATCACTATAGTCTACGGTACCCACGATTCGGTCTCCGGCACCGGCAGCAAACAACAGTTCAGTGGTGTGCGGGGCCAGGCTGATAATGCGCTTTGCCGGTTGCTGGAGTGTGACGTTTAAGTCAGTGGCATCAGTCACATTGATGTCGGCTTCGACTGCAGGTGAACATAAGGCAAGCACAACAACGAGATGGCCGAATATTCTCACCAGTGTGCGCGCTCCCCGTGCAGACGGCGTAAGTGAACCGCTTGCGCTTGAACGCGTGTGTAAATTAATGGACTTGCTAAACAAGGTATTTCCGCTGTCTGGTTGTTGAATAAGGGTCACGCAATAAAGCGTGAATACCAAGCGGAAAAGGAGGCGGAGCGGCCTGTTACTGAAGGGCTGCCCATAGTGCCGCCCTCCGCAACACAGTTATTCGCTTCAGGCCGGTCTCCGGGCTCGGGGACAGGATCGTTTCGATCCGGGCAAATCGCCTTCCCGCGTCTGAAACGCAGTGGCTTGTTAATTCGCCAATATCCACCTACCGTTGCGGGGGCAGCGTCGGAATTGCACCGTAATCCGGTGGCGCACCGACTTCCCGTTTCATTCCTGGGACAAAATGTCCATGGAACACCTGAAACGCCGCGCTATGGTGAGGGAATCAATAGAAAGTGTCAATGGTCGTGATACTCATGCCCGGGGAGTCATGTCCAGATACTGTGGCCGTAGCAGTTCAAACCGGCAGGTAAACCTCACCGCTTTGCGTGCTCATTTGCCTGATTGGGTGTCCATATAAATCGGTCAACCTGTCTTCTTCGAGCAAGGAGTCAGTGGTTCCAGCCGCCCAGACACCATCGCCGAACAGCATCAATACATGATCGCAGTAGCGTGCAGCCTGATTGACATCGTGTAGGACCATTAATGCGGCATGCTCTTGCTTGCACAAACTGCGGATATGTTCCAGTACCGCTACCTGATGACGCAGATCAAGGTGATTGGTTGGCTCGTCAAGCAGCAGCAGGGGCGTTTGCTGGGCCAACAGCGTTGCGATCGATAGTCGCCGACGTTCGCCTCCCGACAGGGTATCGGTGCTGCGCTGTGTCAGGTCGGCGAGTTCCAGTTGAGCCAGCGCATCAAGCGCAATCTCAAAATCGTTTTCATTCTCCTGCGACCAACGCCCGAGGTGTGGATGACGGCCGGTGAGCACGGTATCCCAGACAGTGCTCGGGAAAATATCGTTGTAATCCTGTAATAACAGCCCCAGCTGGCAAGCGATGTGACGGCGTGAAAGCTCAAGCATGCTTTGCTCCTGCAGACGCAGCTGACCGCTCAGCGGATTACGCAGCCCTGCCAGGGTGTGCAGTAAGGTAGTTTTACCAGTGCCGTTTGCTCCCAGTATGGCCCAGCATTGCCCCTTGCAAATACTGAGATTCAGCTCGCGAACGACGTCCCGCTTTCCGATACGTATATCCAGATTGACTGCTTGCAGTAATGTCGTCATGCAGCTTTACTCCGGGCATTGCGTTGCAACAGGAACAGGAATACCGGTACCCCGAGCATAGCAGTCAACACCCCGACCGGCAGTTGCTGCGGCGCGAGTACCGTACGTGCCAGAGTATCGGCAAGTACCAATAAGGCGGCACCGGCCAGACTCGCGGCTGGCAGCAACAGACGATGGTCACTACCGATCAGCAGGCGCATCAGATGGGGAGTGATGAGACCGACAAACCCGATACTGCCACCAATGGTAACCGCAGTTGCGGTCAACAACGAGGCGAGCAGGTAAAGCTGCAGACGCAGCCGTTTAACATTCACACCGAGGGAAGCGGCCTGCATCTCGCCACGCGCCAGCAGATTGAGGCTACGAGCCAGCGGCAAACTCAGCGCCAGTCCGATAACCAGCACCAGCAAACCACCCCAGGGCGAGGCAGAGTGTTGCAGGTCTCCCATTAACCAGAACAGCATACTGCGCAAGTGCTGCTGGGGTGCCACGCTGAGCAAAAAGCTGATCAATGCACCCCAGCCAGCAGCGATGACCACACCGGTCAGCAGCAGGCGTGTTGGTGACCAACTGCCTTTGCCGTGGGCCAGGCCGAACACCAGCAGCATGGATGACAATGCACCGACGAAAGCACTACCACCGATGGCCAGCCCCCCCAGGCCGAATACTATAGCCAGTAGAGCCATGACCGCAGCGCCACCCGAGATGCCCAGGATATAAGGGTCAGCCAGCGGGTTACCGAGCAATACCTGAAGCTGTGCTCCGGCAAGGGCCAGCATACCGCCGACTGCCAGCGCAGAAAGTACGCGTGGCAAACGCAGCTCCAGCACTACCGCACGTTGCATAGGTTCACCCTGCCCCAGCATTAGCTGCCATAACTCCGTCAGCGAAACATGAACACTGCCGACAGCAATACCCATTACGCTGATCATAATCAGCAGCAGGCTCAGAAGGATAAGTAGCGGAATCGGGCGCATCAGCGTTACAGGTTATTTTTGATAATCATGAGTAGTTTAGAATTTTCACATTCCAGCATTATCTATGGCTAAACCACTTCAGGTATTTTCACCTGCCCAGATTAACTGTCTCGCCTCTGGGTAGCAGGGAAGCAATCAGCATCAGCAGGCTCAGTAACAATAGCATAGGGTAAACAACGATCATCGCCTCTGCCATGCTTACACCAAAAGGCATTAAAGGCGTATAGCCACAGGATTCCATCACTCCAAATACTGCAGGAAACCATTCATCCAGTGCAAACCATGAAGGCAATCCAGAATCGACACCACATTCAGTCAGCACAAATCCTCTTTCGGTACCCAACAACATATAGGCACGTTCACAAAGCCAGACCATGATGCCCGTATTGAGCAGGTGAAATATGCGTATCATCGGAACTGCTCGAATAACGAGGGCTGCACAGGCCACTAATATGAAGGCCAGTACCAGAATCCGGGTATGAATACACAATGGACAGGGGCCGTATTCAAGAACGTATTGATAAAATAGTGCAACGCCTTCTGAAAAGAGCCCGAGCAGAATCAATATCCACCAGTATAACTTGCCATGCGAGAGAGTTTTAATGAATGAAAACATGATTGCTAATTACAGGAATAAAACCCGGAGAATAGCATAATGCTGAACCCCGTATTAGCAGATTGCGTTGAATCAGAAAGATTTTGTATTTATTAACCAGATGCCTGACAGGGCTATTATGCGCCACATTTTTCAGTGAAAAGAATGGTTTTCTGCTATCTTATACTGTACCTTAACGTTCCCAATTCAGCATTTATCTGGTAATCAATAACATCCCTGATTAGCATGTAAGCCCTTGAATTTACAGGGACGTGGTGTTTGGTTTGATAAATGGTGCTGGTTAATTTGAACTGTCTGGTATTGTGTGATGACATATTGTGTTTCTGTATCCACCGAAAGTGGCCTGGTTTTCTGTTCTGACTCTCGCACCAATGCGGGACCGGATATGCTATCTAGTTATAGTAAGATGCATATTTTCGATCCCTGTGAAGACCGTGTATTCGTCATGCTATCTGCGGGTAACCTGTCTACCACTCAGGCTATAGTTAATCGCATTGAATCGGATCTGGAAACTGCCGACTCCATCAATAGCCTGAGGCATGCGACCAAGCTGGTAGAGGCTGCACGCTATGTCGCACAAATCACCCGGGAAGAGCTTGATCATGCGCAGGCAACTACCGCTTCAACAGGTATCGACGCCAGTGTTTCATTGATATTTGGTGGGCAGATTTCCGGTGGACCACACGGTATCTATATGATTTATTCAGCCGGTAACTTTATTACCGATTCCGATGAGACCCCTTTCCTGCAGATCGGTGAAAGTAAATATGGAAAACCGATCCTGGATCGTATTCTGAATCGCAATACCTCATTAGAAGATGCAGCCCGATGCTGTATTGTATCCATGGACTCAACCATCAAGTCTAACGCTACAGTGGGTCCACCGATAGAAGTGCTGGTATACGAGAAGGATTCATTCACCACAAGTCATTACATCAAGCTGGAAGAAGACGCCCCCTATCTTCACGATATCAAGCAGGCATGGAATGAAGCGATGAATAGAGCGTTTCTACAATTACCGGCTTTTCAATGGGAAGGTCATCAGGTGGTCAATCTTCAGGTAGTTCAGGATCAGATTCAGGAATAAGCGGCCTGCACCAGTGCCGCTATTGCTAAATCACCTGTTCCAGAAAGCACTCGTAAACAGGATGAGGAAGGTATAAAACTCTAAACGCCCCGCGATCATGCAGAAGGAGAGCAGCCATTTTGCAAAAGCACTCAGCTCGGCATAATTCTGAGCTGGCCCTACCAGCCCCAGTCCGGGGCCTATATTAAACTGGCAGGCAATCACACTGGACACGGCTGTGACCAGATCCACACCAGTGGCCGATATCAACAAACTTGCAGTCAGCATGACCAACACTGCGAGTAATATCAGGTTAAGTAATCCACTAACCGTGGGTTCAGGCAGCACTTCATCTCCGGCACGGATACGGAAGACACCCTGAGGTTCTGCAAGACGTCTAAAATCTCGATACACAGCTCGAAACATAAGTACCACACGGGCAACCTTCAGGCCACCAGCAGTCGAGCCAGTACAACCACCGACAAACATGAGCATCACCAGGACAAATTGCAACACACTCGGCCACATGCCGTAATCAGCGGTTACAAAACCCGTAGTCGACAGTATCGATACCACCTGAAACAGAGCTGCTCGGATAACCGGTTCGTAAGCAGCATCACTGCCCGCAATCAAGGTCAATGAAATCAGCAGAGTGGCAGCAAGGGTAATCAAAAAATAGGCCCTGAATTCAAAACCACGAAATACAGCGCCTGCTTTATGCTCAACCCAGAAGTGATAATGCTGGATAAAACTCACCCCTGCCAGAAACATGAAAAGGATAATAATATATTCGATCAAAGGACTGTTAAACCCGGCGATACTCGCCGTTCTGGTCGAAAACCCACCCGTACCCAAAGTAGAAAAGGCATGACAGACAGCTTCAAAAAGATTCATCCCGGCGAAAACCAGCAATACAATTTCTACTACGGTAAATAACACATACAGTCGCCATAATGCACGTGCTGTCTCGACAATACGGGGTTGCATGCGCTCGGATGAAGCTCCGGAGAATTCGGACTGATACATAACATTTCCACTCTGTCCCAGTAATGGCAGAATGGCCAGACCCAGCAGGACTATGCCCATACCACCTAACCAGTGACTGAAACAACGCCACAGGTGTATCGGTCGGGAAAGTCCATCCACATCAGAAATAACGGTAGCCCCGGTAGTGGTAAATCCCGAAGTTGCTTCGAAGAAGGCATCACTTACTGAGACATAACTGTCTGAGAAGTAAAAAGGCAATGCGCCAAAAGCGCAGATAACAATCCAGATCAGTGACACTAAAAGAATACTTTCACGATGTAACAAATCCCTGCGCTCACGCCTTCTTCCCAACACTAACAATATGCCTGCTACTGATCCGGTTATCAGCGCAGCATCCCACATAGAGGATTGATCGACATGATCAGTAGCCAGTGCATACAGATAGGGCACCATCATACTGCCCCCCAGATAGGCCAGAAAACTGCCCAGCACCCAGGCGATAGTCCGTAGATTGACGATATGTATAAGCATCTAAGATCCTTTTATTATCTGTTAGCCGAGAGTATTTTCTTTTCCAGTTGCCTGACCACATCAATATCGCTAAAAATCACCAGCGTATCGGATGCATTGATTATCGTTTCATCATCCGGTATCACGACACTACCGTCAGGGCGTGCTATGGCCCCTATCTGACTCCCTTCTGGCAGGTCTATCCCCCCCATAGGCTGACCGATATAATCTGAGTCATCAGCAACCTCCAGCTCAATGACTTCGACCTTATTCTCACCCAGTGTGCGCACAGAATGAACACCGCCCTTACGCACAAATTCGAGCAGGGCATCCGCCGCCTTGATTCGGGGATTAACCGTGGTATTGATCCCCAGACGTTGCACCAGCTCTAAATAGGTTATGCTTGTAAACAGTGGTATGACCTTTTCGACACCCATACGCCGTGCTAACAGGCAGGCAATCAGGTTTGCATCCTCATCACCGGTTAACGACACAAAAGCATCAATACCTTCGACGTTGGACTCCATTAATACTTCCTGACTGGTTCCATCATCATGGATTACAACGGTATCCTTCAATTCAGCGGAAAGGAAATCACAGCGCTTTAGATCTTTTTCAAACAGTTTGACCGGGATTTTTTCCTCTTCCAGCGCACGTGACAGCTCCAGCCCCATTTCCCCTCCACCGACGATAAAGACCTGACGTACCTGCTGCTGCTTGACAACACCGACCAGTTCAAACGTTTTATCCAGATTCTCGGTACTGGTTACGATATACACAATATCATCAGCTACTAACACTTCATCATGGTGCGGAATAATCGCTTCATCTGCACGCAAAACAACACCGATAGTGGCTACGCCATCACCTACTAGCAAGTGGAAATCACCAACCCGTGAGCCGACTAGCTGGCTGCCAGGTCGCAGCGCCATACTAAAAAGCTTTATTCTCTCGCCGGCAAAATTCCGAATATCCGAAACACCGGGGATTCTTATCACTCGCAGGATACGATTGACCACATCACTTTCAGGGTGGACAACTCGGTCAACTCTCAAACCCAGACGCTCGAAGGTTAGCTGCCACTGCATATATTCGGGGGTACGTAAGCGGATAGCTTTCAATGCATCGGGGGCAAGATCATTAGCGATCATGCAGGCTAACACGTTGATCTCATCATTATGAGTACAGGCCATAAACATATCCGACTCAGAGAGTCCTGCCCTGTTCCAGTCTGCAATACAGGACGCATCGCCCAGGAGAACCCGCGCATCGAGTTTTTCATTCAGATGCTGGCAACGTTCTTCGTCCCTTTCCATTACAACCACATCATGTCCTTCACGGGTCAGCCGTTTGGCTATATATTCGACGCACTGACCACCACCGGCAAAAAAGATACGCATCGTTTCAGTTTCCTCTTGATGACCTTATTGAGATGAATCCTTACAGTATTAGATGTGGTTTACAAGTCTGAAATAGCATATGCGATTAAAATGGCAAATATTTATTGTGAGCGCCATGTAAGCCATGACAATGGCGAATAAACAGATCATCAGAGATCCAACCTAATTGATCAGAGGTGTCTCATAATTTGCACTATTTCGCGCCCAGTCGGATAATTAACCTGCAAAGGAAAAACAGCTCTTGGCCATATTTGAGTAGTTCTGGTATCAAGGTTAACCTGATTGGTGATCTAGCAGCATACCTGGCTGCATACGAGTATTTCATCCATCTTAAGGTATGTAAAAAAGAATCGGAGAAATATTATGGAAATAACAAACTTAGCATTTATTGCAGGTGTGATACTGGGGAGCCTGGCAATTGTATCGGTCTGCTGGGTCTGGTTGAGCAAACAGATGCTTGGCTTAGGTGGTGGAGTACTGAGCTTTGTAGGTGTCGTTCTGGTTGGTCTATCTCTTTGGAGCAAGGCCAGTGTTGAGGTCAGTCCGGATGGATTTCGAGCAGAGTTTGAGCGACTGGAAAACGAAGTCAAAAAAGTATCAGTCAGAAGTGAGCAGATTAGTAACGATGTTATAGCTGTTGCAGAATCGAACAAGGCGCTAAGTAATGAGGTCAAGGTAGTTGCTGAAAATATCGATATCAACAAAGCTCAGTTTCTGCACCTCACCTCGGTTTTAAAGAGTAAACAGACGCTAAGCGTAGATCAGGTAAAAATGATCGATGAGCCAATCAAGAGAGCCCCTAGAATTAACCGGCAACTATTAGATTCGACGACTATCAGGCTCCCGACAAGAGAATAGAAAACCAGTTACCAGTATGCGGAGTAAACGACAGGACTCTGACTATTGGTGGATCACGTTGTTTTGCACACGTTTACGGAATGCCGTAGGCGAACAGCCAAACAACTGACGAAAGCGTCGGCTAAAATGGCTCAGGTCAGTGAACCCGAGTTCAAAGCAGGCATAGCTAATCGACTTACCCTGCTCTATTTTTCTGGCGGCTTCTTTCAGGCGCATCTGCTGATAAAGCTCACCGGGGGTACAGGCAAAGTGCTTTTTGAATTCCTGATATAGTCTACTACGGCTCATACAGGCCGTCTTTGCCAGCTGATCGATACATAATGGCTGTGACAGGTGGTTACGGATAAACGAAAGCGCCGCATACAGTCCATTGTACTCGGGTTCTCGGCTGCAATGAGCTAAGACAAATTCACGATCCTTGTGGCGCAGCATGCGCACAATCAGCTCGGTTAATCCCAGGTCTATCAGCATATCGCGATCCGGGTCATTCTCAACGAAAACCCTGACCAGACGATCAAGCAGCCGTTGCGTTTCTGCACCGTGCTGTGTGTGTAGTACCGTGGATACACCCACTGCAGACAGCTGATTGAGCGAACCGAGATCACGCATACGCTCAACAACCTTACAAACTTTATCTTTCGATATCTCAACGGTTAAACAGGTCGTGGGACTGGATTGACTGGCCTCAGGAAAGTCAATCTCAACCTTTTCGCCGGGAGCCATAATGAAAGACTCATGCGGTAGAAAGTTTTGAGGATTAATCAGATTTTGACTGTGCATGACCTTGCGGCCAGTGACCATGCCGCAAAACAATAACTGATCCGCAGCTAACGGTACTCTTTGTGCACTGGCATAGGTATCGTAGATACTCAATTCAGAATCCTGGCCTGTAAAACAGACCTGATTCTCTACCATTTTCAGAGGTTTACGTTGCTTATGTATGGCTGTGACAAATGACATCGCCTCATCTCCCGTGAGCTTCAGGTCAGCCATACTGCACTGAGGCTGGACTCTCAGTCAAGTCATTGGGAACAACAGACAAATGAAGTGGATTCTGGGTCAAGTCATTGGCATGTTTATACAACCTGACCAGCGCATCTAATCAGTAGCATATGAGACTCCAGATAAAACAATTAAGATATGAGGAATACATCTAATGCTATACGCAAATCCCGGTGAGACAGGCTCAGTCGTTTCATTTAACAACCGTTACGAAAACTATATAGGCGGCAAATGGGTCGCCCCGGTACAGGGTCGTTACTTCAACAACACTAGCCCTGTTAACGGCACAAAAATCTGCGAAATCCCACAGTCATCAGCAGAAGATATAGAACTTGCAATAGATGCCGCGCATCGGGCACAGGCTAGCTGGGGCAGTACCTCAGTAACTCAGCGCTCCAATATTCTGCTCAAGATTGCCGACCGAATCGAGCAGAATCTTGAAATGCTGGCCGTCGCAGAAACCTGGGACAATGGCAAAGCTGTGCGCGAAACACTGGCTGCTGATCTACCGCTTTCTGCAGATCATTTCCGCTATTTCGCAGGATGTATCCGTGCGCAGGAAGGCAGTATTGGAGAGATTGATGAACAGACAGTTGCCTATCACTTCCACGAACCACTAGGTGTAGTTGGTCAGATCATTCCCTGGAACTTCCCATTATTGATGGCCGCATGGAAAATTGCACCCGCTCTCGCTGCTGGTAATTCCATCGTACTTAAGCCTGCCGAGCAAACCCCTGTATCAATCCTGAAACTGATGGAAGTCATAGGCGACCTGTTACCACCCGGCGTACTAAATATCGTCAATGGCTACGGCGCAGAAGCTGGACAGGCGTTAGCGAGTAATACTCGCATCGCGAAAATCGCCTTTACCGGATCAACACCTACCGGCTCTATGATCCTGAAAAATGCTGCGCAAAACATCATTCCTTCCACTGTGGAACTAGGTGGTAAATCACCCAATATCTACTTCGATGATGTACTGGCATACGAAGATGAATACGTCAGTAAATGCATCGAAGGTGCTGTGTTAGCTTTTTTTAATCAGGGCGAAGTCTGCACCTGCCCTTCACGCCTGCTGGTTCAGGAATCCATGTATGACGAATTTATCGCAAAAGTCATTCAGCGCTCACAGCAAATCAAACGCGGCAATCCACTGGATACAGATACCATGGTCGGTGCACAGGCCTCAAAACAACAATTCGACAAGATTCTGAGTTATGTAGAAATCGGCAAAGCAGAGGGTGCTGAAGTATTAATCGGTGGTGATATCGATAATGTCGGCTGTGGCTTTGATGAGGGTTACTACATCCAGCCAACATTACTCAAAGGCAGCAATGAAATGCGCGTATTCCAGGAAGAGATCTTCGGGCCTGTCGTTTCAGTAACCACATTTAAAGACGAAGCCGAAGCGCTCGCCATAGCCAACGATACAGAATTTGGACTGGGCGCTGGTCTATGGACAAGAGACATGAACCGAGCCTACCGCATGGGACGCAAGATACAGGCCGGCCGGGTGTGGACCAACTGTTACCATCATTACCCTGCACATGCTGCATTTGGTGGATATAAAAAATCGGGTATCGGTCGCGAGACGCATAAGATGATGTTGAACCATTACCAGCAAACTAAAAATATGCTGGTCAGTTATGATATTAATCCGCTTGGTTTTTTCTAAACCAAAATAATACACGGGCGTTCTGGAGAACGCCCGTTTCTCCCTCCCCTTCCTATCACTTCTATAAATAAAATACTTGATCAAGTAAACAGGTTTGCCTATGGTAGAGTAAATTTAAAAAACTACACCTCATAATGCAGGTAAAGGACTCAAAAAATGGAACTATCCCCCCAATCGCAATATCTCGATTATCAAACTGAAATTTCAGATCATTGACCCTTTCTTTGGATAAGTAGATATTGACCTGGGAATTCTTTAAGGATTATCAATTAAGTTAGGATATAAAGAAAATGGAAGAAATAATTAAAAAAGGTCAACCATCAAATATATATTCAAAGGTCGTTTACTTTTGAGTTACAATGTTAGAGCTACAGGATTAAAACTTTAAAAAAGGAAGGAGAAAATGATAAAAAAATTTAAGTCTCTATATATATTACTAATATTTTTTTCAGCTAATTCACATGCAGGTCTAATATCTGTAGATGCGTCAGCTGATATGACAAGCGGTTTTTCTTTAGCAACTAGCTTACTGCCAATTGGAACAAATGTATCAGCAGATATTAAATTCGATGTTGGGGTTGGTACAATTGGAATATCAAATTTCACAGATGTTTCAGGTATTTTTTCATGGTTTGACACCACCTTTGGTTTACAAACATTTAGTGCTGACAATGCTCAAATAACGACGATTAATTCCGCTGGATGGTTTGACTTAAACTTTACGGGTCTTGGCCCAGTAATTAATGGAATTACTGCTAATAGTTTTAGTATATTGTTTGATATTGGCACTAATCCATTTATATCACCAGGTAGCACGACTGAGCTTTACGATCTTATTTTAAATAGCTCTGTTAGCGGTATGAGAGTGGGTGCTCTACAAGGGGGGCTTACTCATTACGGCAACCTAAAATCAAATGTTACTGGGTCAGTTACTGCCGTTCCAGAACCAAATATTATTATATTATTTCTATCTGGATTGTTAGGTTTTTTTGAATTAAAAAGAAGCTCTAACAATTAAATACACTTGAAAAAAACACAGCTACATTCGTTCCGCATTTCGCTGTGTTTACCGACAATTTTAACCGTTAGATTTCATAGCCATGATAAAGGATCTTCGTTACTTATTACTGATATCGGCATTAATTTTTGCATAAGCGGAGTTGTACATTAATGGAATCATTTAGTTCAGGCAAATGGCTATATTTAATCGAGACTGTAATTAGTTATATTTCAGCATAAGACCTGCTCTGAAAAAAGAGATGGTCTAACAACTTGAGAAAGTGAAAAGCAACTTACTTGAAAAGAAAGATCTTTCCAAAAGTATTCTTGCCAATTATTTACCTTCTGTATCTGGAATAAAAAGTAGTTAAGGACTCTGAGAATAGCTACATTTCATACGAAGATAACAGCAGGTTAGTCGCAATGCAAAAAGTATTCTCACCTGATGACGGTATAAACGTTGAGGTTGAAAAATATCATTTTAAGAATCCGGAAAAAATACTGAAGCGAATGGCCTGAGTACGAAAGTTGAATGGTTTGATCAGTTGAAATAATTCACTCTATTTAGTTCATATAGGCACAACCAACCCAAACCGGATATTACTGAAATTAATGAATCGATTTCCAGTTAATTTTTTTATCACTATGCTCATCATGTTTCTGATCGAGGGATGTGTATTCGTTCCAAACTCGAAGCTGGATGAATCTGATTGCAAAATGTATACACCAGAATGGGAGCTAACTGTGACGGAATTATCTCATTACAATATGTGCAATGGCTCAGGAAAAGATGCTGGCGCCTGTCTTGTCACTGTGGGTATTGTGATTCCCCTTGGCTCAATGATTGTATCGGGCAGTGTAATTGTGATCGGAAATACTATTCACTGGATAGAGTATCAAGGACATTGCGATGAGGGGCTTGTTAAGAGATCCCTGTCAAAACTAACAAATAAAGCTAGTTCCAATCAATAAGCTGCACAGTTTTAATTAGGGACTGTTCTGAAAAACGGTGATTATCAATATGGAAAAACTGAATGCCAGATTGACTCAGTGATGAACACTAAGGTATTCTTAAATCCATTTCTGGGCAACAGGAAAGTTACGGGACTGGAATATCAATCGTTGCTGGATTTAACGACATATGCGGATATATCTCCTTAACTGGCTTCCCAGCCCCCCTTTTACCTTCTTCTGGATAAATGGATCAATTCAAAACCTTATTAAACTCATTCGTCAACGGCGAAGCTGATCTCAGCGATCTGACCCGTGCAATCAACCACCTTGACAAAGAGAATCCCGCTGCAGCAGAGGAAGCGCTACTGAGCTGTGAATCATTATTCGAAAAAGTGGATGCGGCGACCAGAATTGATAGCCGGTTTAAACAGGAAATTGCAACAGCTGAGACTGTCGTATCTAGCTCCGCCCCTACCCTTATTCAAAAAACTGTCCAGGTTGACCCTACCGTTACTCAGCAGAAAACACGCATAAAAACTCAATCAGATGACTCACAGACCATACTTTCCAGAGAAGGCAAAAAAAGGAAAGCCCGAAACATACTTGAAATCGGATCCAAACTAAAAGACCGGTTTATTCTGGTAGAGGAATTAGGCCGGGGTGGTATGGGGGTGGTCTATAAGGCGCGAGATTATCGCAAGGAAGAAACACTGGACAATGAACCCTTTGTAGCCATTAAAGTCCTGTCGAAAGAGTTTCAGGAAATAAAAATGTCAGTTATCGCGCTACAGCGTGAAACTAAAAAAGCACAGAAACTTGCTCATCCAAACATTATTACCGTTTTTGATTTTGATCGAGATGGCGAAAATGTGTTTATGACCATGGAATACCTTGAAGGACAGCCGCTGGATGCCATCATTAAGAAAACACCGGGCAAGTCTGTTGACCAGAAATTAGCACTATCGATTATTGAACAGATGGGTCGAGCACTTTCCTATGCTCATAAAGGAGGCATAGTCCATTCCGATTTAAAACCAGGCAATGTATTCCTCACAAAATCCGGCGTGGTCAAGGTTCTCGATTTTGGCATTGCAAGAGCAGCAAAAATGGATGATCCACAGCATAAACAGGACAAGGTATTTGATGCAGGTGATTTTCAGGCATTAACACCTGTTTATGCGAGCAAAGAGATGCTGGAAGGAAAGGACCCTGACCCTCGAGATGACATTTATGGTCTGGCTATAGTTGCCTCTCTATTATTGACTGGTCACCACCCTTTTCACAGGTTCCCTGCTACCAAGGCGCATGCTGCAGGATTTAAACCTCATCATATAGACAAACTACCACGTGCCATCAGAAATGCTTTAATCCATGCACTGGAGTTTGAAAGAGAAAAAAGAACCGCTAGTGCCAGCGAGTTCCTTCAGGAACTCAACCTTAGACCTAGAAGGAAAAAGAGTCTAAAACGTCGTCTATTTGAGATCGGCTTAATCTCTCTAGTCATGCTCATTACTATCTTTAGTGTTAGACAGCTTTCTAATGGAGAGCAGCCCGTAACTATACTCGAAGATACTACTGCTATAAGCGATGCTGATATTCGCCAAAAAGTTGAAAACCTGCTTGAAATTGCCGATGTGCATATCATGGTTAACCGGCTGATGGATCCTCCCGGCAGCAGTGCTTTGTATGCCTATCAGCAGGTACTTGAACTTCATAACAATAACAAACAGGCGATCGAAGGTTTACGTAAAATAGCTGATCACTATGAAAAAATTGCCAGAGAGAGTTTTAATAACGGTGATTATGAGAGAGCCTTGCAACTGGTAGAAAAAGGGCTTATCGCTTTTCCTTCTCATGAAGGCCTTGATAATCTTAGAACCGTGATATCAAATCGTCGGTAATTTCTCAACCAGTTTCTAACTGCAGTAATTCTCAAGGCAATGCAAAAATTCCTGCCAGATATTTTGCCAGCAACAGGCATGGTCAAACTTTTCCCACATCAACACTTTGGCATGGGGTTGTCTCTGCAGGACCGGCTCAACCAGATAGTAAGGCATATTTTTGTCATCTTTTCCGATCAGGTGGTACTGATGGACTTCAGAATCCAGAGCAGGCATATGTGCAGGATTAAGTGAGCCTTCAAGAGGTGAATAGCCGTGATAATCAGTCCAGGCCTCTATATCCAGATTGCCAGCAATAGTAACAACGGCCCTGGTTGCGCTGATACGTTCTGCCAACAGCATAGCCAGAGTACCTCCACCACTATGGCCAATCAGTACCACTTCACTGTAGCCACCTCGCCGCATATAGTCTCGTAACACCCGCTGCATACTTTCCACAACTCGCACTGAATATCTGCCTGAAGTCCATAACTCCGGAGCACAGGGTGCAATCGTTGAAAACCCATGATAGCAGGGCCTGCCAAGATAAATGCTGGGCGTGCTGTCTATAGCCATTAGATTTAGCATCAAGGGATCCAACGGTGTTGGATCTGCGGCTATCAGGTGATTACCAATCCAGGGCTGTCCATCACCATCAAGATAAACATGTAACATGGGGTTGTTATCGGCGCCATGCTGGATATAGATCATATGCTGAAACTCACTCCCCTGAACGATTTCCCTGGCAAACCCCTGCTTGCTTGCCTCAATATCCAGCAATCTGGATCGCGAGGTACACCCTTGCAGAATGATAAGCGTTATCAAACAAAATATTTTAATGGCATTCATCCTTTGTGACATGGTAAGTGATCCTGGTTTTTATGATGACCAACATTTCAACAGCATGTTAACTCTCAGCTGTGAAATCGTTCTATTATCCCGTTGCCATATTGCATCATGATCTCCAATCAGGTACCATTTTTTCACGTTAACGTATCCCCGACATAAATTAAGGATGAATGATGTCTCACAATCACTCAGTTAAATCACTTCTGTCATTTCTTCTCAGCTATCTTTATTCTGGTGTAATTCTGCTATTGCTGCTATTAAACACCGGATGTCAGTTACAGCCAACCACAGATAAAAGTCAGGCTCTGGTTGAAGCAGGGAAAAAAGATCCGAATAAGTTACTGGTTGTTGATTGCCTGTTACCTGCCCAGATCCGAAAATTGGGATCTAAAATGACATACCTGGCTCAACGTAGACCTATCAAAACCTCTGCACTAGATTGTGAAATACGTGGTGGGGAATACGTTGCCTATGATCGGGCTGATTACAGAACAGCGTTAAATGTCTGGTTACCACGCGCCAAAGAAGGGGACAGTGAGGCGCAAACCTATGTCGGTGAAATTTTTGAAAAAGGCCTGGGCATTCAGGCAGATTATCAATCAGCCGCTGCCTGGTACAGCAAAGCTGCCGAACAGAACAACTCACGAGCACAGATCAATCTTGGTTTCCTGTATGAGAAAGGCCTGGGCGTTGAAAAGGATCTCTCAAAAGCACTGAACCTGTACCGCATGGCCTCAGGTCTAGCCGATGATTCATTACAGTTTAACTCAACCATACTGGCATCGGCCGAAACCAGGCAGCAGGTAGAAACACTTAAGAGAGAAGTAGAACAGCAAAAACTAGAATCGGAAAAGCTCAAAGCACAGCTACAAAACACCCGTGCACAGTTAAAAACACAAAAAAAAGATCTATCTACTGCTGAAAAGCGATTGCAAAGTTTGCGCAAGGAAATTAACAGCAAATCATCACAAAGCCCTACCCCAGCAGGAACTGAAAATCTGGCCAAACTAACCATAGAACTTGGGAAACAGGAGAGTGAGGTCAAGGCACAACGCAACAAAATTGCCAACCTTGAACACAACCTTAAGCTTCAGCGCACAACGCTGGATAACCAACTGGCCGCCGAGCGCAAAAAGAATGAATCCTTAATGTCTGACCTTAAGACACAAAAAAAACAGGTATCTTCACTCAACAAGAAGCTTGAAAAAGCACTTGAATCGCAACAGATTAATAAAGAGATAGAGGGCCCTACAATCGAAATCCTGGACCCCCCCATCGCATTAATGCGAGGGCTTCCAAGCATCCGCTTAAGATCAGCCACAAAAGAAAGAATCATCGTCGGTAAAGTCGTTGCTCCAGCCGGCCTGCTATCTTTCACGGTTAACGACAATTCTGAGGAAATAGACACCTCAGGTATCTTCAATGTAACCATTCCCGTTGAACGTGACCAGGTCCCAGTAAAAATGGTCGCTGTTGACAACTACGGAAAAAAAGCAACGATTGAATTTATGATCATCCCTCAGACCAGGAATATCTATGTTAAAAGTGCAAAAGCAACCTCGCCATCGACGGCTTTCAACAAAACCCTTGCTGGAGAGGTAGATTTCGGTACTTACCATGCCCTGATCATCGGTAACAATACTTACAAAAACTTCCCAGGATTGGACACAGCCATAAATGATGCTAGAGATGCAGAAAAGGTATTGCGTGATAAGTATGGTTTCTCGACCAGGTTACTTATTGATGCAAATCGATATGAGATACTTTCAGTGCTTAATGAGTTAAGAGATCAACTGACCGAGAAAGATAATCTGCTTATTTATTACGCCGGCCATGGGGAACTTGACCGTCCTAACACACGAGGACACTGGATACCTGTCGATGCTGACCGTGAAAACTCTGCAAACTGGATATCTAATATATCCATCACGGACATACTCAATGCAATGAAAGCAAAACATATACTGGTTGTTGCTGATTCCTGCTATTCAGGATCCATGTCTCTCGCATCTGTACCAAGGCTTGACGCGGAACCCGAAGATGTTGACGCTAAAATTAAACTCAAGTGGTTGAAAGTGATGGCAAAAGTGCGTTCTCGTACCGTGTTGACATCAGGAGGACTACAACCTGTCTTAGACCAGGGAAGTGGTAACCATTCAGTATTTGCCAATGCGTTCCTCTCCACCTTAAAGAACAACGATGGAGTACTTGAAGCATACAAACTCTACCGGGAAGTATTTACTGAAGTGCGCCAATCCGCAGGTAAATATGGTGTAGACCAGCAGCCAGAATATTCCGCTATCAAACATGGTGGACATGAGGCTGGTGAGTTTATTTTTGTGCCCGTACTTAAACTATAGTTTTATGGGGCTGATTATATTAAATTTTAACAGGGCTAATCAGTAATACCTGTTGTTTCAGGAATAAAAAGGGATAGATATGAAAACTTTGGATATGGGGCTATGGAATGGCGGTAAATACACTTCAAATTTATGGAAGATTCAACGATGGACCCTACTTTTATTGATGCTGGCTGGTTTCTGGACTAGTACTACCCAGGCAAATGTTTCAATCACCAGTATCACTCAAGATCCTGCCAACAATGTTTCCGTGGATGTGCTTATTACCTATCGGGTTACTGTTTCCTACCCCGGAGGGGTCGATAGTGGTGAAAGTATCGAAATCAATATCTATGATAGCGATAATAACGTGACATCAAGTTTTTCTGCTGAAAATACTTCGTCTTGTTTTGAAGAAGGTAGTATCTGGTGCGACTCAAGCTATCCAGACTCGAATAGCGATACTTTTATAATAACCTGGACCCCTTCAACGCCCAGAACCTATAACCTCGATTTTACAGTAAGCTGTGTCTACACTCCCGAATGTATTGGAGACTCACAATCAATTACGACTATTGTTGCTAATACAGACTTACCGCCCCAACCGCCGACTGCTAATGCTGGTTCCGACCAAAACATTCTGGACACCGATAACAACGGACTGGAATCAGTCACTCTGGATGGCAGTGGCTCTACCGACCTGGATAATGACATCACCAATTACGAATGGTATGACAACTTTGAGACTTTAATAGCTACTGGAGTAACACCCACTGTGGAATTTGGTCCTGGATACCACGACCTGACCCTTATAGTCACCGATTCCATGCAAAACACATCGTCTGATACAGTATATATTTCTATCAGGAGCCCTGATTTGGCGGCTGATGCCGGTCCTGATCAGAACGTTACTGACTCTGATAACGACGGTATCGAGACAGTCACTCTCGATGCAAGTGGATCCACCATTCCGTATGGCGCAGATGTAAGCTACCGTTGGACTGAAGGAGAGCAGATAATTGCTACGGTCGAAAACCCCACGGTTGACCTTGGGGTCGGAACTCACCTGATCACACTTAGAATCTATCAAGGTGAAGTCATATCAGATTCTAACGTTAATATTTCCGTGCAGGAAGCTGTCACCGCGATTGTAGGCGCTGCAGATGCCGGCCCAGATCAGACCGTTACAGACACCAATAACGACGGGATTGAAAGAGTTACTCTGGATGGCAGTGGTTCCAGCGTCGATGGATATCAAATAGAAAGCTACGAATGGTTTGAAAACGGTGAACCACTCGGCACTGGTGTAGAGCTCTCCGTAAACCTGGCGGTAGGTAGCCCTCACAGCATTAGACTGAGAGTTCTCTATGCAGGAGGTGAAGGAGAGCTAACTGATGACGTGACCATTACAGTACAGAAACCAGCAAGCTCGAATAACGAAGCAACTATAGAAACAGTCTCTGGAGATAACCAGCGCCTGCCTGAGGGTGATACTTCAGATCCACTTTCTATCCGAGTCCTGGGGCCAGATGGTCAGCCATTAGAAGGTGTTACTATTACCTGGATAGTCATACCTGCTGATGCTGCAACATTAAGTAGCGATACAACAACAACTGATTCCAATGGTGGATCTAATAATACAGTTAGTCTGACTGCCGAAAGAACTGCAAGCCCATTTCAAGTGACGGCTTCAATCCTTGAAGGCGCATCTGCCAGATTCCAGATCAATCCAATTGCCGGTATAAGCGGTTTGACTCAAGCTCAACGATCAATTGCTCAGGCTCTTGATAATGCCTGTCCTGCGTTACAGTCACTTTCGCGTAATTTGACCACCGAGGAACAAAGTCTGGTATCCACCTGTGACTATCTTTCAACTGTCTCAGACCAGGAAATCATCTCAGCTCTACAGCAATTTTTACCTGATGAAATTGCTGCACAGGGCAGGAATTCAATATCTCTCGCCCGCACCAGAAATAAAAACATTCTTCTCCGTCTCAATGACTTACGCAGAGGCGCAAATGGCCTCAGTCTTGAAAATATCTCTGTATCGATTCAGGGAGAAAAGCTACCCTCAATCCTGATTAGCGAACTCACTAAATCACAAAGAGGCGGAGGCGCATCAGCCGATTCAACTGAGCTAGCCAGCCGTTTCGGTGTATTTGCTAATGGTAACATCAGTATCGGAGACACCGAAACAACTGAGAATGCAGCAGGTTTCGACTTCGAGACCAAAGGACTGACACTTGGTATCGATTACCGGTTTTCAGACCAGTTTGTACTTGGCGGGGCATTCAATTACATCTCCACTAATTCCGATTACATAAACAAATCAAGCACACTGGATATCGATGGTTACAGCCTGTCTTTGTATGGCAGTTATTACCTGTCAGAGCAGATATTCGCTGATAGTATATTGAGCATTGGCCTGAACAATTACGACAGCCAACGTGAATTTACCACGGGTGGAATTAATCATCATTTTAATGGAGATACTGACGGGACTGAATATGCATTGAGCCTTGGTGGCGGATACGAATTTAATTATCAAAATCTCACCTTCGTTCCCCAGGCTCGAATTAATTATTTGCGTGTTAAAGCAGATAGTTACGATGAAACCTCATCAGGTTCAGGGCTGAACCTGAATATTGGAGATCAGGATATCGAATCATTGATAACCTCTGTTAGCGGAAACATGTCACTAGCATACAGTACCCAGTATGGCGTTTTTATGCCATACCTGTCTATTGAGTGGGAACATGAGTTTCAAAACGATAGCAGGGCCATCATTGCACGTTTTGTCAACGACCCCACTAAGACAAACTTCTCTGTTCTAACAGATGAGCCAGATCAGGACTATTTCTATGTGGGACTGGGCTTAACCGCTGCACTGGCAAAAGGAAGATCTGCTTTTCTGTATTATGAAAAACTGCTGGAACACTCAGATACCAGTCAATACACAATTACAGCTGGGTTCCGTCTTGAATTTTAGCCCTTAATTTACTAGCTGGATTTACTGAAAAATTCAGAAGTTATAATTGGATTAACCTCATTCGACCTGCATAAGGTCAACAGGTTTGCACCCCTGATCACGATCTGGGCAAAGGAGCATGAGCAGAACAACCTGTATATCCAGTAGGCGCTACCTTCTGGTCTTGTTTCCGATATTTATGTTTTCTCTCTCCGGCTACTCGGATTCTGAATCTGTACTGCTCACCTTACCTGAGCAAACACAGACTACGTCTCCGAATTCGAGCTCACCCCCGACTCCGACACCAATGCCAGAATGAACATTTGTGCATCCGGGTATGTTGAACACAGAGGAAGAGTTTGCCCGAGTGCAGGAGAAGATTGCCCAGGAGGTGGCGCCATGGAAGTCTGGATGATATGTACTTGAAGCGGATACTCTGTCGAAGCTAGTGCGAGATCCTCTATATCGATGACAAAGAAGCTGCGCGTAACGATGCATTAAAGATGAACCCCTATCAACTGGAGAAGACGACGCAAAACTGGCCAGGTTGTTCCCAATATGCCCACCATAAGTTGCTTACTGGAAAAATCGATGACATTCGAATTTACAGCGGGCGCTATCAGAAATAGAAATATTAGATTTGGTATCGGTTAAGTAAACATAGTCCCCGGCCAGATCGGGGGCTTAAGTTTTGTGAGTCGCGCAACGCGCGCTTTACATCATTTTTTAACTGACTTCTATCGATGAGCTTCTTCCTACTGATAACGAATATCATTGCTCATAACGTGATCATCTCTTCCAACTGCCAATACCAGATAGACTCTCGTCTAAAATATCCGGCGGCAAAATTTCGCTGCTTGCCTGAAAGCAGTCGAGCTATATGGATTGCCGCCTTTACCGTACAGCTATGCAATGGAGGATTATTGATTCTAACGAATCATCAACCCGACATCGGAATCTGATAAATTTGTCGTTCTTACTGTCGATAAATTGCTAACCCAGCTATTCTACGGTCAATTTCGTCTATGACACTTTTATAATCAGCTGATTCTCTATCTCGATATGATTTCTTGAACTGCTCCTCGCTCAGCCCTTCCTGCAAAAACTCAGTGTCGGGAAACATACCTGACTCACTGTTTAGTTGAAGTATATTATTTTGAACTAATTTAGCCGTTACCTGATTACCGGTGGCGAATTCGGCAAACCTGATCCCCGCTCGGTCGGCCGCAAGATCGACGAAACTGAAACCACTCCCCCCTTTTCCCGAGTCACTCACTTCCTTGATCTCACCGATTGAAACGGTTACACCCTGATTGGATAAAATGGTCAGGATGACGGAGTAGATAAAATGCAGGTTTAAATCATGCCTATTTGCCAGAATGACATTGTGGCTACGTTCAGACAGGTTCTTCACATGGACAACACTATTAATCGCACGCTTTAGTTCGTAGTCCCCGACCAATAATCCCAGTGCGAGTAATGCATATATATTTTCATCCTGTGCGTTTGTGTTATTCGATTTTTGCCCTGCTTTTTCCAGCACCAGCTTAAGATATTCAAACTGCGAAACGGGTATCTTACTATCCAGCATCAGGCGAGTGGTGGTGAGGAGATGATCATAATAAAGCTGTACACCATAAAACTTACCCACAGGTACTATGGCATCCAGGGTTTGTCTGCCCTTCGACTTCAGATTCGCCAGCAATTCAGCAGTATTTAACTCGGGATTAAATCGTATCACCAGAGTATCCTGCACAACACTGATATCATCAACCCAGTCACCATCAGGTTTGATGAACTCATCACCAGCGCGCCATTCGACGATTCTGGAGAGTAGTGCCACACAGACCCTGTTGCTAATACTGATGCTGCCGATAGTTGTTCGATCTATCTCCGAATTCGTATAATCATTTGAAATATAGGTATTGATATTGATAAAGCGGCCAAAGGGATTTTTCGGTAGTTCAATAGAAGCACTGACAAGCAAGCTGCCTCCGTCACTGTTATGCCTGACGGAAATGTTTTTAAAGATATCGCTGATCAACGCAAAAATGGCAGTTAACTGCGCCTGATTAATCTCGATCACCTTGTTGCCACCGGGCTCTTTTAACTCGCCATTTATTGCCTTTACTGTTTGTTTTGCCAGTTTCAGTGATTGAGTTGTGGGCTTAATAATCTCCTGGACCCGTGCTACATCTTCGACCAGCATGGCGAGCAGTGAAACCGCACCGACACTACTAAACAGCAACAGCAGCACACAGATAATGATAATTTTTCGCAATTTAACACCACCGAAAACAGGAAAAAACATTCTACCTGCTGACTGGATGAAACAGAAACATCATTTCAGAAAAATCATCAATAATTCCGCATCACTATCAATCAGCCACCTGAAACTCCGCTGCTTTCGAACAAAGTCCACTACTATAGATTCGGTGGAGCGCCAGCTCGAGCATCACAAACTGAGCATCGATAAGGATGAACGCATCTGTCTGCAGGGGCGCAATCGTAAGGGAAATCAACCCTGATAAAACCGCTGGACAAAAAGATAAAACCCGACGAGAGTGAAGTCATCTATAGCCGCAATACACGTGTTAGCGAATCAGAAGATTAGGATATATGTCAGTCCGAATGAACATGAAAGACAATTTAATAAAATGAAAAAGTCGCTTACTGGGCGTACTAAGATTGATTGATCTCGGCACACTGAGTGTCCTATGCTAAAAAGGGTATATAGTTTTTCTGTCTAATCTGTTCTACTTATCTCAAGTGAGCATATAATGACTTGTAAAGTTTCAAAATGATAAAACCAAAAATAAAAGTGTAGGCATGGTTAAAACAAAACGGATATTCATTCTTGTCATTTTCTCCATAACACTTTTTGGTTGTGGCGGAAACGATGGTGACACGACCCCTCCAGATCAAACTCCAGCGGAAAATATCACCATCACATTTAACTTAGATAGTCTTCCAACTTCTATTAATTACAACAGAGCTACCACTCCGGATGGATATGTTGAGTTCAACTGGAGTGCTACATTTGATATAAATGGAGACGGTGCAATTAACCAGGGGGACATAGTCCTTCAAATCCTACATTTCAAATCCCCCGGTAGTACTGAGCAGTCAGGCACGATTAACGATTTATCTGCTGCATTGTGGGTATATACAACCGACACCGAAATTACAAGTACGGTAGGAATCAGTAAACAAATTTCAGGAAACAGCATAACCCTCACGGCAGACAAATCTTTACATCAATCACTATCATCCATAACAGCATCAACCTTAGTATACTTTGAAACCTCTATACGAGATGATGTTACAAGTTCAACACTTTACGACTATCATCCTGGCTTTAATAATTATTCAAACATCCCTACAGACTATAATTTTACGGACGATCAAGGTGACGTAGGGGCTACAGCAGTTGATATGATCTCAATACAAGTATCACTGTAATAAAAAAGAAAACTTAACCAAAAGTTTAAGTTCTGCTGGAATACCTGGCTGTTTTCCAGTCTTTAACTTAAACGTTAGCTCACAAAATGGAAAAGGAATGGATAATAAAAAAAATAGAATCTTAGTATTTTTAGCAATTGCCGCATTTTCTAATGGTGCAACAACACAATATTTCGAGCCAGAAATAATGTTTGCACTAACGAATTTCCTGTTTATGTTCATTGGGGTAATTTTATCTTTCTGGTTGTATTACCTTGATTCTGATCAAATAGAATTCAAAAGAAGTAAGTTACTAAATATAAGAGTCATAGCTACTGGACTCCTTGCCTTTCCTTATTATTTATTTCGCACTCGACATTTAAAGAAAAAATATATTGCTCAGAACTAATTTATAAGTCATTTAAAGACGCTACTCATGAAAATCCAGGGGACTTGATAAAGCTTAAAAATCTTAACTGGAAATCTCATAGAAACTTTATTGAGTCAATTAAAGTAAATGGCATACCTTATGAAAAGGAAATGATCACGCCAATTGACCTTTCACGGGCACCACAATTGAACAAGATTTACTCAAATGGCATATGATCTAAACGGCTAGCCGGGGGGGGGGGGGCAGCTAGCCTCCACAATACCCCGCATACAGTAATACGTGTTTGTACAGACACGGACAGCAGCATTTTGCCTTCTACAATGCACGAATGCTAACAAGCGGCTGCTAGTGACTTAATAAAGTTTGGCTTAAAAGGCAGCTATCCTACACCAAGCCCCAAAGCTGATCGTTGAGGCAGTAAAATATAATTCCGCATATAACTGTAAAATAATCAAACAATTTATCAAAAATTGTGTAAATTATTTTTACAACCCTTAACTCAATATTTACAAAAATTCAACAAATATAACAATTTTTATATTTCGGCAAGATTTTTGCTTTACAAAACCGTTTACTTAAACAATTTTCAATGGAGAGGAAGATGAAAAAAATTATTTGTTTGTTTATTTGTATGTTTGCAGGAAATGTATACGCTGGCCTTATTGGTGACACTGTACATATTGCCCACAATTGGTCAACTCTTGGCTCAGAAATTTATTCCCCAATAGATGTGCTAGTAGAAGACGGAACAGGAGATCTGGCTACCGTATCTCCCCATTATTCAGTTAATGTGGATGACCTATCAGTATTCGTGGACTTTAGCGATGATGCGGCTTGGTCTCCTGGGTTATTTAATGGTTTAGTCATAAGCAATATAGATACAATTTTGTCAGACTTTGTCGTATCAACAAACATGACAGGCTGGGTTGATTCAATGTTTACATACAGTGCCGACGCTTTAATGTTCAATTGGAGTGGCCTGACTTTTGATAGTGACACTACATTTCAACTTAATTTTAATGATGGTAATTCTTCTCAAGTACCCGAACCTACATCGCTTGCATTGATTGGGTTAGGATTAGCTGGAATTGGTTTTTCAAGGAAAAAGAAAACGGCGTAATTAGCTAATTCAATTTCCACAAAAGCCTCGCAATATTGCGAGGCTTTTTTATGCCGAATCATATAGCCTATGGTCTCTAAGCCTCTACTCCCCATGCATTTCTATACTGTCTAAATCCATATAGGCTCTTTTTATCTTCTTGCTTTTTGCGTCCGGCATGAGCGCCATTGATAGGATCTCCTGAAAAAGCAATAAGGAAATACAGATATTGCAGGACGCCTACATGGATAAGTAGGTAGTAGAACGAAGCAGGATGCCAGAGCCAGGCAATACAACCGTCCTTCATATATCTCCTCACGGATAAGCCCTTACCATTCGCTAGCAGTTGCCATCTAATAATCCCAGGTTATAGATGTTGTACTTCCTACTGAGGACTTTCACCTCATAAGCTGATGCCCATTTTGGGAATAAACAATCAGCCAATGGAACAGCTCACCTCGATCGCTCTCTAAATAGTCTAGCTGTTAAATTTCTAAAAATTGATTTACCATGGGCGAAAAAAGCAGAAAGCAATTTATAGTATAGAAGAATATCAAGGAGTTTCAGTATGAGGTCTATCGTTTTAGTAATATATATCTTTCTACTATCTGCATGTATCCAGGATGACACATCTTCAAATTACGTAAAGGTATATAAAGATGATACTTCTGTTCAATGTGGAAACGCTGGAGTAGAGCTGAATGTAATGGGCATGGAATTAATAAATAAGGGAATTGATGTTGTATGCTCTCAAAAAGGACATGATGGAATGGTGAGACCTGCATTATGTGATACCGATACAGGTGATATCAATATATACGAAATATATAGAGTGAATTTACCTGATGCACAAGCTATGGGGTTCGACCCGATTAGCAACCTCACTGAATATCAAGATCAAAAATGTGAATAGGCTAAACTGGTAAATTTTCACTCAATGTAAAATTAACTGGATACCAAACAACGCATCGTTTGCAAAGAGGATATAAAAAAGGACTCACTTAAATGCAGATACTGCCAACAGATTCAGACGAAAGCTGCAAATTTCTATATCAAGCCAGTCCTTAGTTACCTATATGTGGATTTTTTATATCATCTTCTCGTTTTCTCTGGAAGAACCTCTACGACCGGGTTTTGAAATTAATTCGTCAAGTATGTTTCTATCTGAATCTGGTCAAGGTCTTAACATACGCTGTACTGACCAGATCAAAAACTCACCACTTAAATGATGGAGTGACTTTTCGTCACAGGCAGAATTTAAAAATTCTGCAGGTGTTACCATAGATGTACTTTATTCAGAACCCGTAGTTACCTATCTCCCCCTGTTTCATTTCGAAGGCATTGTGTCTGGTTCAGACAGTGCTACTAAAGATGAGTATAAATCTTGTGTGCTATCTACCACTAGTGCGTTAGATTACTAGTGCACCACCGATTAATTCTGGACCGGTGTGTGGCGATATAGCCCTACTGTTTCGAGTATGTCAAAATAATCCTGTTATTACACGGTAGATTAAACATCATGACGCAAAGGAATACCTGTTACAAAAATCAGTCAGACCCTGCTCCATATAATCTAACGAACTATCTATGATGAAATACCTGTTTTTAATATTGTTAGTAGCGGGATCATCCTATACCGGCTACTGGTATCTGCAATCGTCCGAAGTCACACGGGTGAGCGTGATCAATCCCGAGCGAGGTGAGATCAAAAACGTCATCAATCTGACAGGGCAAGTCATCAATGATCGCACCGTAACCCTTTCCGCTCTGGTCAATGGCCAGATCACAGAAATGAAGATCAGTAAGGGCCAGGTAGTAAAAGCAGATCAAATCCTGGCCCGCTTTGATCGGCGTGAAGCTGATGCTGAGCTGGAACGCCTGCAAGCCGAGCAGGAACTTGCTGAGGAAAAGATGAAACTGGCGCGCAATACACTCGACCGGTTACAGGATATGGGCTCCAACAGTAGCGTATCACAACAGCAACTGGATGATGCCCGTACCGAATGGCGCATCTCTCAGGCTCAGCTTAAGGTTAGCAAGGCGGCTTACCGGATTGCCGCTATCCAACGTGAGAAATACGATGTAAGCGCACCCTTTGATGGTGTCATCACCGAGAAAACCACAGAAGTCGGGCAATGGCTAGAAGCGGGAACCCCACTTTTTACCCTGGTGGCCGAACAGGGGCGTGAGATCGAAGTGAGTATCGACTCAAGTGACCGTGGACAAATCAAACTCGATCAGCTTGCCAACCTGACGGCTGATGCCTGGCCAGATCAAAGCTGGAGCGAGCGGATTCAGTGGCTGGCGCCTGCGGTTTCGCAAAAAGACAAGGTTGCGCTCAATACCTTCAACGCCCGATTCTCACTGGGCCCAGAGGCTCCACCACTGATTCTCGGCCAGCAGGTGGATGTTGAACTGATTCTTGAGCAGAGAGAAGATGTGCTCAGACTGCCCTATTCGGTTGTAATCGAAAAAGACGATAGCAAGCAGATGGCCGTGATCAACGATCAATCACAGATCGAGCTGATCGAAGTAGAAATGGGTATAGAAGATGTTCTTTATTTCGAGGTATTAAATGAGGGCATTAACGTCAATACACGTATCGCACAACCGCTGGAGCAGAATTTCACCAGCGGCCAGACAGTGCTTGTGGATTAAATGAATCCGGTCATCAGCCTCAGCCATGTTAATAAATCCTATGCTATGGGAGAGCTTAGGCTTCCCGTTCTGAAAGATATCAGCCTGGATATTTTGCCAGCTGAATTCGTTGCCATCATGGGGGCCTCCGGTTCTGGTAAAACAACCTTAATGAATATCCTTGGCTGCCTCGACACAATGGATAGCGGTCATTACCAGCTGACAGGGGAAGATATTAGTAACTCAAGCAGTGATACTCTGGCCCGTTTACGCAACCAGCATATTGGTTTTATCTTCCAGTCTTTTAACCTGTTGTCCCGTATCGATATCGTGCGTAACGTTGAACTACCGCTGATCTATGCTGCCGTTCCAGCACATAGAAGAAAACAGATGGCTATAGAGGCACTGCATCAGGTTGGTCTGGGGGATAGACTGGATCATCTGCCGAGCCAGATTTCAGGCGGACAGCAACAACGCGTAGCCATCGCCCGTGCCCTGATTACCGAACCCGATGTGTTGCTGGCCGATGAGCCCACCGGTAGTCTGGACAGTGTCAATGGGCGCGAAATCATGCAACTGTTTGAGTCTCTCAACCAGCAGGGTAAAACCATCGTCATGGTCACCCACGAAGCAGAGATCGCTGACTATGCAAGCAGGCGAATTACCATGCAGGATGGTGAAATCAGGTGTTAACCAGAATATTTGATTATTTCGCCGAAGCTCTGCGCGCTTTACGCGATAACCGAACCCGCACCCTGCTCAGCATCCTGGGTATCATGATTGGCATTGCTGCGGTGATCGCTGTCAGCACCATCAGCAAGGGTGGCAATCACCTGATCTTTCGCGAACTGGAAACCTTTGGATTGAAATCGGTCTGGGTATATCGCCATAACAGTAACAAGGATCCGAACCGTAAAACACGGCCTGGAACGGGTATAGACGAAGATGATCTAAGGCTGCTGGCAAAGTGCTGCGATGCCGTGCACAGTCTGTCACCGGTAGTACGCCCTGCTAAAACACCAATCATTCAAAATCACAACCGCTATAGCAATGCGCAAATTCGCGGTGTGAACGCTCATTTTTCACTCATCGCCAACGATAAACTGCAACAGGGACGTTTCCTGCAGCAAAGCGATATCGATCAACACCGGGCTGTAGTGGTGATCGGTCCAACTGTGGCGAAGGATCTATTTGGTGCTTCCAATGCACTCAACCGTTTCATCCGTATCGATCAGCATAAATATCTGGTTGTCGGCCTGCTTAAGGAGAAGAGCCGAGATTTTCTATCCAGCATTGGTTCGTCGGGTGGCCAGGATGCCAATAACCGTATCCTGTTGCCCTACACGACCCTGCTGAAAACCAATGGCAACGATCAGATAAATTTTTTGCGTATTGAGGCGAATTCACTGCAGGTGGCTGATCGCTCCGCATTACAGATAGAGACCCTGCTCAAGCGCATACATAAAGGACAGTTCGACTACATGCACGAAACCATGGCCTCTTACATCAAGACCACCAACACGATTTTACGCGGCGTTGAGATTATCGGTATAGTCGCTGCCTCTATTTCACTGCTGGTCGGGGGTATGGGTATCATGAACATCATGGGTACCTCGGTACTGGAACGAACTCGCGAAATAGGCCTGCGCAAGGCTCTGGGCGCCAGGAAAATTGATATCCTGTGGCAGTTCCTGATCGAAGCGACAATGATCGCGCTGATCGGTGGTAGCGCTGGTTTACTGCTCGGCGGACTGCTCAGCATCCTGCTGGCACAGATCACTGGCTTCCCGCTCACACCCAGCCTGTTCATTATCGTACTGGGATTTGCAGTATCGGTTCTAACAGGTATACTTTCTGGATATCTGCCGGCTAAACGAGCGGCGTTACTACCCCCGGTGGATGCACTTCGCCATGAGTGAATAACAACAAAAAAATCGCTGAGCACCTCTGACCAACTTCATTTCAGGGAGGATTATGCTTACAAAACGACAGCAAAAACTTTATGACTCCTTCTATGCCCTTTGAGTGCTTCGGGTTGTGGCTAAAAATGTACCCTCGTTGCTAGCTAGATGGACGTAGGTAAGGAGCGGGAGCTTTGCTCGTCGCTCATTTGTAATCAATGTATGTAATCTACCCCGATATCCCGACTCAATTTATCATGATAATATTTATACTTAATCTGTGTTTCTATGCCGTGACAATCGACGCAGAAGGTGTTCTTAACATCCTTTAGGCGTAAAAAGCTGTTTAACACATTGCCCTGTTTATTTTTTTCTTCTGGATTTAACCGAGGATTTCTGGAGCTATCTTCTCCAGCTTGCCAGTGATGTGGCTCATGGCAGGTAATGCAGGCAATGGCTCCAAATTCTGAGATTTTTTCTTCATCATCCAGTAACGGCATCACTTCTGGATCAGATCTTAAAACCAGATCCTTAGCCGGGTGCGAAAAATGTTCCACAACCATCTTATCCGCCACACACTTTTCCAGATGACAATCTAGACAGAGTTGATCACGCTGGAATACTTTTTCGTTTTCTGTATACGCTGATATTACTCCTGAAAACAGAAAAGGTGCCTCTCCTTCTCCTCGATGCATGCTATGGCAGCTACCACAGGCTCCACTTTGTTCGGCGGTCTGCTCAAACCTATTCATGCTTTTTTCTGCTGTAATGCGTAAATCATGATCACTATTTACAATGGCATTATTTCCTTTGTGGCAGTGGCTACATAGCTCGCCATTCTTATCGTCTTCGCGTAATACGGCTGTATCAGGTTTTCCAGCATGTACGCTATGACAACTCAGGCAGGTCATTGCGGTGATTTCTTCACCATCTATCTTAACGGCCTCTTCAAGTTTCATATTCACCGCATGCACACCTTTTTTACGCGCATCCCTTTCGTTTGTCGCATGTTGTCGTGGATGGCAGCTAGCGCATAACTTTTCGATATCTGCTGTAGTACGAGTTAACAGCTTTGAGTTTTCTCTACCGCTGTGTGCTGAATGACAAACCAGACAGGTTACCTGCTTAACCTTTACACCATTAAGCTCCACCGCCTCTTCCATTTCAATATCTACCGGATGGATACCTTTGTGATGCGCCTGTTTTTTATCCTTGCTGTGTAATTCTTGATGGCAACTTTCGCATAACTCATTGCTGTCAAAACCCGCTGGCAAAAGCTGCTCCCCAGATGCTCCATGTATCTGGTGACAACTTTGACAGATCAACTGCTGATCAGAGCCTACACTGGCCCCTGCAAGCTTTAGTTCATTGGGTAATCCTTTTTGCAGGCTTTCAGTTCGTGCATAGCGTTCAGGATCATTTGCCGGCTCAGGTGTTTGTAAATATAGCCCTACCGGATGGTTGATCCCGCGTACAGGGTGTTGATCATCCAGCACACTATCCAGTTTGGATTCATGACATTGCTGACATAAATCACCCTCCTTATTCAAAATTCTCAACCAGGGATTAGAATGAGATTCATACAGGGTATCTGACTCTTTTATATCTGCGGTATGCGGGGTGTGACAACTGCCGCAATAAAGTTGATCATCCCCTATCAAGGGAAACTCTGCAGGTACCTTATCCTGTTCTTCAGTTTTTGTCTTTCTGGATGGGTCTCGTTGATGATGAATATCCGGGTGCTGCTTGCCACTACCAATGCTTACACGCGAATCAATCACTGCGCCGTGGTGACAGCTATAGCACATTTTCTGTGATGCTACGGGAAGCACGCCATCCTGATCTTTCTGCTCGCTGCGTGAGGATACAGCCCAGGAGTAGTGACAGGTATCGCAGTTTTTACGCGAGGTTTTAATGTTACCTGTGCCAGGTTTTTTTTCGAGCAGTATGCCTTTATCATCATCGCCAGATTTAAATACTTCCACGCGATTACTAATCACATCGACCACATATAGTTTATCGTTGCGCCATGCAAGTCCAACGGGGGCTTCAAATTTCCTGGCAGTATCATCATCAACCGAGAGATAACCGCTGAACCGACCATCGATAAAAATAGATACCTTCCCCAGATAGCTATCGCTGATAAACATTCTCCCATCATCGGCAAATGCAATTCCGTTGGGTCGGTATAATTCACCATCGGCGATGCCAAAATGCGCAATCTTTAAATAAAGCCTTCCTTTCGGGTTAAATGCTTTAATCCGCCCATTTAAAACATCAACGACATACAGATAACCATCCCGGTCTGCGGCGATGTGGAATGGAAATTGAAATTCTGCATCTCCCTCTCCCCGCTTACCCCAGCACTGCATGGTGGTCCCTGTAGATAGTCGAGTCTGGCACAGTGAATGATTTTTTCTGTCACTCCAGCTGATGACATCATCTTTAACACTCAACCCCACCGGCTCTGGTGGCTGTGCTGGAAATTGTTGATTGACCAGTGCAATGTTTTCTATAAATCGTCCCTTTTTGTCAAATACTGCAATTCTATGATTCGTAGTATCGGCGATAAATACTTTATCATCTGCAATCGTAATCGCCATCGGCAGATGCAATTCACCAGAGCCTCGCCCCTGTTTACCAAAGGTAAATAATCGCCTGCCTTTGGCTGAAAGTACGACAACCCGATGCTGAGCCCCATCGAGAATGTAGAGTTGTTCTTTTTCTGAAATTACAATATCCGAGGGTTGATCCAAACCAGAACGATAACTTGCTATTTGTCTCGCATGCTGACTAACTGCTTCAACATTTTGTACTACGAGATTCAGAACACAAAAAGCTATCGATAAAAAAGTGAATCTGCTAACTGGCATGTTTATCTCAACAGATCACTCATTTTTAATCGATCACCTTTCTTTTTATAGCGCGTAAAGAAATGTGCGATGCTGTTATTGGTAATTGAGTGGGTCAGCCTTTCACTTGCACCCAGATAGGAATAATCCAGTAACTTCTGTTTTTCATCATGACAATGCTGACAACTAATCCCCTTTTTATTCAGAGGAGCATGCAGTTTTACCTTGAGTTTAGCTTTCTCTTCATCCGCCGAATTTTTCCACTGCTGTTTCACTTCAGAAGAAAATGGATCATCCTTAAAAACAACCAGGACCTGCCCCCGGTAAACAGGTGCAATTTTTAATCCGGGCCGGGGTAATAACGAGGTTTTAGTCTTATCAGCCAGGGTATGAATCGATTGAGACACATCGATAATTTCTCCGGTATTTGGATAATCATAAGCCAGCCATTGATAATCCAGATCTAAGCCCTCGGTATTAAAGTGACAGGTCTCGCAGCTTATGTAATTGCTGTGCATATTCAAAAAGCTTCGATTCAACTCGTTAGCCTGATGAGGCTTATCCAGATGACAATTTAGACAAAAATCCTGTTTCAGTGATGCATGAGTTTCAACGCGATGATGAAAGGGATTTACATTCAGGCCATTTTTAAGCTGAATATCTTTATGCGCTTTAAGTTGTTTGCTGGCATCAGCTAGTTCGTTATCGGTAACCTGATGTGAATTAACACGATCATTAAACAGGTTCTCGGCTAAAACCGGCCAACAAAAGCTAAGCGTGAAAATGATAAAGCAAAACCTAATCATCTTTTTTATCTCCCTCTTTGTTATCCTGTTTAATACTTTCTGGAGTAGATTTTGTTCTGCTTTTAGCTGGATTATCAGGTAGTTTTTTATTCACGGACGACTTATCCTTACGTGGCGAGCGGCCCAGAACTTTTTTCTGAAAATGATCGCCTCCAACCACTGCAAAGATAACTGACTTTTTCTTACCGAATATTTTCCACAGCAACGAGCCTCCACCTAGAATTAGAATAACCGGTAATAAGGCAATAATTGCCTTAACCCAGCTTGACTCCATGCGCGACTGGTCGAGCGGGGAATCAGGATCGAGAATTGGAATGATGTCGATATCGTGTAGATCGGTTTTAACAAAGCCGTCATTCAGCGGGTTAGTAGTAAAGCCATGGCATTGCGATGCGGCACAGGTTTCTGCAAGATTCTGCGGATGCGTTGCCGCATCGGTTTCAGTATGACGCTTAATGCCATGATTAAAACCATCAGGAGCATGACAGTCTATGCAGGATGCGCCCTCCTCTACACCTGTTTTTAACAAGCGTCCATGCAGACTCATTTCATAGCTATCACTGGCGAGAATAAATTTCGAGCCTGCTTTATGTTTCTCTCCGCTGATCGTGTCTTCAATCTCAACCGTAGCCATGCGCTTATGATCCGCATGGCATGCATTACACATTTCATTCTTGTCAGACTTATTCCAGCGTGAGCCTATAAACCGTCGTAATATATGGCCGCCAAATTGATTCAACCATACCTCGCCCTGATGACAGCTGCCACACTCTGTTTCCAGATGAGCGAAAGAGTCCTTAAATTTAGGGATGTCTTTTTCATTGATATATAACTCATTATCGTGACAGGCGCGGCAGGAAGGGTTTACATCCAGAGACTCTTCAAGACGATTTCCGCCAGTCAAACCTTTCGTCCAGCCGTTGCCATGTGCAGATTCCTTAAACTCATCAACCACTTCTTTATGTGTGTACGCGCCTTCACCAGAGGGTTCTTCGACATGGCATGACTCAGCACAATCCACCTCCCCGTTTTCAACCTTATGCGGATATTGTTCTATCTTACGATGACAATCTTTACAGGGGACACTACCATGCAATGAACTGAAGTAATGCGATTCATCAATACTTGCATCACGTAACACGCCATTTTCATCGATATACGATAACCCCTTTAAAGCATGGCAGGAAAAACAGCCATCAGGATCAGGATGTCGTTCGGAGGCAAAAACCTGTGTAACCACGATAACCATTAAAATAAAACCAAAAAACACACCTACCGCAACGCGCTGCCAGCTGCTCACCTTCCATAGCTGTTTTTCTATGCTATGAACAGCTTTCCAGTCTGGATGAGGAAAGTATTCCACACCCTTCTTTTTTCGTTTGGGTTCAACTGAGCGGGGCACCGAAACCCAGTCTATAGCATGCCAGTCACAGACATCGACACACTCATGACAGGACATGCAGGAATGCTGATCGACCACTGCAATTTTATCTATCATGGTAATTGCACCGGTCATACATTTTCGTGCACAGATATTGCATCCGGTACAACGGCTACGCTCAACTCGAATATGCCGCGTAAACCTAAACGATGAGCCCAGGCGATTGACCAGGCCATCGATTGCACCAATGGGACATAGAAACTGACAATATCCACGCCCTTTTACCGCAAAAAAACCAAGCAGAAATAAAAGTGCCAGATTCACCAGACCGACGGCTGAAAGGATAAAGGCAATCCCCATCAAGTCGCCACTAAACGCCTGAAAGATGCGAGGTACCGTTACAAAGTTACATAAGGTACAGGCACTAACCCCGAACATCGGCATCACAACCAGATATACGCTGAAATAACCATAACGGATGGGAACCTGAGGCAGACCACGATATTCTATTTTCCAGCGATCAGGAATCATGCGGCTGATGATTTCAGGCAAGCCACCCATTGGACAAAGATAACCACACCACATGCGACCAAAAAAGAAACTGGTTAACAGAATAATGCTCAGTGCAATCACTCCAATCCAGGCAACGCTCATCTGGTTACCCAGATCTTCCAGAGACATACCTGGAAAATACAGAAAAAAACGTCTCACACATACCTTACCGCAGAGATCAGGATTACCCACAATACTGGGTAAAAAGACCCACGGGGCAAGAATGGCACAGCTTGTAAGAATGATCAGAAAGAATCGGTATTTCTGCCCGTTCGGTATTGCCTTGATGTTTTCGAAGAGTTTCATATTTCTATTGATCAAATTGGTGACAGGCCAGACAAAGCGTTCCATCCTTTGCAGGTAGACGCAGTAACACTTCAAACTCGAGGCGCTGGTAAGAAATAGTCAGGTTCTGATCCGTATCCTTATTCAGCTCATCCAGACGTTTTTGCTTATCCCTTTGCACGACTTCGTTCCAGTCATGATCCTGATAAGCGATACCCTTTGCCAAATCCCTGTCCTGAACCTGCTGGGATGCTTGCTTAGTTTCTATGACACCTTTTTCGTGACTGCTATGACAGGTAACACAGAGGATTTTTTTACCATCCAGTGGCAATACAAGCTGCTGCTTCTGTTCTGTCTCATGTAGCTGTTGCAACATATCGTCATCTACTTCTACCAGATGATTGAAAGCATTCAGATGAGGCGACTTCAGGTGGCAACCAATACATAACTTCTGTGGAGGGAGACGCAAATCCAGTTCTTCGAGTGTATAGGATCGGTCTCGCTCAGGCGTTTTGACATGACAAAACTGACATTGATCTTCTTTAATATCACCCTGCTCATCCAGTAGGATATGGATGTTATTACGCTGGTACTGTTTTTCGTCATGACACTGGTAACAGAAATCACTTAGCTCTGGATAAGGCCCCTGAATAAAGAAGTTCGCATCTTTTTTGTCCACTTCTTCATATGGAATATCTGCAATATCCTTAATGCCATGACAGGTCTTACAATCTATCTGATCCTTATCATTCAGAAGGAAATTTTTCGGGATAGTCATAGCATCGGGGACAGCCACCTGCACAACATGATGTAATGGTGGCAGCTTATTATCGGCAGAAATAGCAAGGGGCAAAAATAATGATAGTAATATCGGTAGCTTCATCATCACATCCCTGCCTGTATGGATTCACCATGGCTATGGCATTGCTTACAATCGCCGGTAATCTGATGCAACCCTGACAATCCATTGCCGGTATCCAGATCTGACTGATCGGCGGTTACCGACATCTGATGGCACATCACACACAACTGTGCATTATTGGTTGCGGTATTATCTATGCTGTAGGATTTATTCCTGATTGCGGGATCAAGCCGGCTCAGACCCTTTTCTGAACTATCAATGACCAGCCCGGCATTATTAGTCCCATGCATTGCATGACAATCGGTACATTCAACCACGGTCTGATATTCATAGCCTTCCCGCAATCCGGAGAAACTATGGCTACCGGTACCTGAGGTTTCGCCATGTTTGTCAACATATTTAAAGTAATCTTCACTGCCAATCAGTGCACTGGCGTAGTCAGCTGTAATATTAAAATCTGTCTGCTGATGATCGCGGTTATGACAACGTAAACAAAATTCAGAAACTGAGCTGTATTCTGAATACAGTCCATGCGCATCTGTAAAGCGAGTTAAATCTCGATTATTATCGAATACACCATCCATATCCGAAGCCAGATGGCAGTCTATACATGCTTCATCCTTCATCTGTGCATCATTGCCAGTGATGAAACTGTGCGTATGCAGCCCTGTCTGTATTGGCGAAGCTGTCAGATCAGAATCGTTATGGCAAATTAAACACTGACGTGCTTCTGAGGTACCGTTGCTACCATGGCAGCCAGTACAGCTTGCATAGCCTTTGCTTTGTACGATTGAACGAATGCTATCAGCCTGTTGATGAATCAGATTCAAACCGTGGCAACTATCACACTCGGAAAGCCCCCAGGCCAGACCGCTGCCTCCATGTGATGAAGTTAATATTAGATTGCCACTTTGAGACGAGACCGTTTCTGTCTTATCTGAATCCACGCAACCCGCCAGCAATAAAATACTCAGCAAAAGAATTCTCATGGTTTTGCTCTCCGGTGACAATCGGAGCAATACGACACATTATGACAACGTCCGCAGGACTGGGTATTGATGCGCGCATCTAAGCCATGAGCAATCAGGTAACCCGGTTGATGCTTGTTGTATTTCGTCGTGTCACGCTTGAAATGACAGTCAGTACAGAATGACATATCGAGGTGACAGGTCTGACACTGCCCATCATCCAGACGGGAGTCTTCTGCATGCTGATTGATGTAATCAAAGTCATGATCAACCGGCCAGATAGCAGTCTTATCGACATGACAAAGGTCGCACTTGAAAGCTGCTTTCTGTTTATCAACGTGACAATCGTGACAGATCGCTTCCATCGGTTCGTTGGAAATGGTAGTAATTAATTTTATATCATCGGGCTTAACAACCTTATTAGCCCCAAAGGAATGACATAACAAACAGGGATCACCTTCCTGCTCCATCGCTTTGAAATGAATCTTATGCGGATAGAAAATATCAGGGCGATCATGTCGTTTTTGCCACCAGCTATCTTTTTTAGATGAGTCATTGTCAGTATCAACTGGAGTGTCTGCGGCAGACACCCATGCTGCAAACAGTCCAGTAAGCACAAACAGTAATCTATTCATCAGACCACCATTTGTTGGATGCATCAAACTGGTAACTGAGCTTTAATCCGAACTGATACTCATCGTGTAAATGTGTATTCCAGATGCTAGACATTGAAAAGGTAAAATAAAGCCCCGAACCCAACATGCGCTCCACATTGGCTTCTACGCCCACGGCCTGATTACTACCAGTTAACCACTTATATTGAGATTGAATTGCGGCACCGAAGCGGGATTTCACCAGTGGTGAAAATGAGTAATTACTGTTTGCATAGAGTGAGATAAATTCATCTTGATCCAGCTGCAAATAGTCTATCTGTAACTGATACTCTCCACCTGTATATTCATGCACCTGTGATGCGAGAGATAATCCATAACCGCGTTTCCCATACTCACGTAATACCGTGCGCGCTTTTGCTATCCATTGCGTACTGGTGTTTTGCCTAAAGTAATAACTGCCCGTAAAAGCACTTTGGCGACCCAATTCATATACCGAATAGAACTGTTGTGTGAAAGATAATGCTGGCTCAGTTAAGGTAAAGGTTTCATAGTCAAACTGAACTCTATCGGTTTCAGTAATATCACTGAAAATCTTGAGCTGAACCTGTTCGGCATACTCTTCACTCATCAGATAAGTCGCATTAAGGCCCACAGCAAAATCATAGCTGGACGAATTGTGGATTTTTCCATCACCCGTAAAACCCAGGTTTAAACGTGTTTCATCATCTGCTTCATCGTTAATTTTCTGCACACCAAATCTGGCAATAGCTGTATCAAAATAGACGACAGAAAATAATGGAGAAATGTTTATCTCCGAGAAGTGAAGATCCAAGCCATATAGAGCATCACCATGAATCGCACTGTAATCATCTACACGAGAAGGCTGACCGGCATATAAATTCAGTAGCACATTATCGTTTTTGGCTTTGATCAAAGCGCCATCCAGTGTGTACATGCCCAGACTGTCATAACGCTCCATGCGCCCAATGCGATATGATTTAACTAAACCATCCAGCTGCTTTTCAAAGTACAGCTGATACAGGTTTTCTTCATTATCGTCACCCTGCCGTAGTGCAAAACTCAAACCAGATTCAATGCCTCTTTGCTGATCAATGATTCTTATGTCTGCATATTCTTCGATAAAACCATTCTCATCAACCAGTCGATTTCCAGCCTGCACTCGGCTTTCTAGTCGCCCATAGAAACCAGCCTGTACACTGTTCAGGGTGAGCAACAACATGAGTATTAATAACGTGCTGAAAAGGTCTTTCAAAGCCTTTTATTGCTATGGGAATCCGCTGCGAATTGTTGTTTGTCACCCTTTCTCAAAACAGCCCATGACACCAGCGCTATCAGAGCAACTGCACAGCTACCACAGGTATTACAGCGACCCTCCCTGGTCACTGTACAGTTTGTTGACATGGCTATATGGGTCACAGCGAGAGAAGCACCCGCAACCCATGGCGCCAGCAGTTTCAGCTGTTTTGTGGTTTTCGAGTGTTTACTTTCTGACCTGTCCATGCTCAACCTCTAAATGGACTCAGTCTATTTTTTCTGACCAGTGTCAGTAACATGATATTTAGAAAGATAAAGAACAGCCCAATACTGCCACCACTACGACTCACTGCTGATCCACTAGACCCTGAAGTCGCCGTTGATCCAGCAGTCTTAGCCGCAACTTCAGTCGTTGTGTAGTAGCTAAAGTGGCTGGTTTTAAACACGATATAGCCATCCTGCATATCTGTTGCTGCTCGTACTAGCTGGATATCTGCAGGATCAACTTTTGTCCAGGACTCACCATCTATAGAGGTAATGACATTGACCTGATCAGCAGAGCTACTACTGCCTCTATAAGGTAGTTTTACCCATACCGGAGCAGCAAATGTTGCTAATGTCGAGCCAGACTGCTTTTTGATTTTCAGTGCAAAAACTTCTGCTCCTGTCGATAAACTACCAAACCCGGCTGCAGCGGCTTTGGTCATTTCAGGGGTATCTCCCAGCTCGACCTGTAGTACATAACCGGCGAAATCATCATCACCGGATATGACCGCAACCTGTCGAATAGACTCATCACCCTGTCTAACCTGAAACATATGAGCCTTACTATTCCTGAACTGATCTGCCAGCTGAGCAGCATCATCAGCATTCGAAATGCCTAAGCCGGACATACCCTCTTCAATAGTCGCAACATTGGTATAGGTTTTTGCTATTGAGGTAGCTTCTACAGCGATTGCAGAACGTAGCGCCGACATAGAGGGATTAACAATACTATCGGCCAGAATATCGGAGACATTGGCTGTTACCACACCTGTTTCAGCATCCATTTTCATATAAGGAGCATCAAACGTTACAATGCCCTCAGTAACCAGACGTGGATCAGGAACTGTGGTAACCACATAGCTGTTATTTTTTCCGAAGATTCCATCATCAGATACCAGCGCACTAATGGTTGTTCCATCAGACTTATAGTTATGACATTGCTCACATTGCACCGATGATACTGCGGGTCTTGTATTGTGTGATAACAGGTACTGGTTGATTTCTGACCACACCAGAATAGCATCGGAATTTTCTATACCGCTGATTTTAAACACCTTGTCATAAGCCTGTTTCAGACCTTTAAAACCTTCATAACTATCCGGGTCATTAAACCTGACACTACCATGTGAAAATCCTGCAGTCACCTCACCTAGTACCGCCCCTGTTTCAGGGTCAACTATCTGGCCTCCGGTCACGGTGCCATGGCTATCCTTAACCGGTTGAAAGACACTGTTTCGTTGAGTTCTATTGAGAACGATCCCACTGTTTTTATCCTTCCAGTAATATCGTGCCTTTGGTTTGTAAGGTACGATTGTTTTATCGCCATTTTCAGCTTCACGATAACGATATACAGGATCGAAAGATACTCCTTTTATTGCCTTGCCTGTGATATGGCAGGCCTGACAACTCACCACGTCCAGATGCGTTTGAGTAATCTGTTCCAGAGTACTTTGAGGGTAACCGGACATGTCACCATTTAAAGTCCAGACCTTCTTATGCGCAGTCAACATGTCTGCATCACCCGATGGATTTGCCAATTCTGCAGCCTGTGGCGATTGCTCGTGACAGTATTCACAGGATTTGGCATTGGGGTTGTAATCCATATCATTATGTACATCCATATCAGAGTTCCCTTTCAGAAAATCATGACTGGCATCTACATCAGCACTGGCTGAAGGTGGATTAAAATAATTACGCGCATGGCAGGCATTACAGTTTTCTATGGTGCGCTCTTCTCCATTATCTTCACGCCAGATTTTCCCTTTATGTACATCGTCCTGATAATCCTCTACCAACACACCTGTTTCTTCTTCTGCAATGGCTTCAGCCCCTTCACCAAAACCATAAAATCCTCGACGTGAGTTACTGGTCAAATGACATATCATACAGTTGTCATTCGCAGGGAAACGTAACATTGGAATCTCAGCTTTTCCATCGCTATTAAAAGCATCGGAATTCCAGGTGACATGGGGCTTTAAATTTCCATTTTTATCTTCCTTATAGAGCAGTTCTTCAGGTGTAATAATTCCATCAGCCGGTACTGCTGTTCCAGACATATGATCGAAAGATGCCTTATCTTCACGATCAAATGACAGCAGGGTTTTATCCAGTGACTCATCATCGCTAAGATTTAGATTCAATATTTCTAGGATGGTGGAATTCGCTTCACGAAAATGTCCCTGACTGATTAACGCGGTTATACGCATAGTCCTCAACATAGTAGAGGCAGCTCCTGTCACCTCAAGCTCTGGATCTACAATCTTCAATGCTGTGATATCAACATGACATAACAAACAGTCATTTTCCACCACACCAGATTTTTTCCAGTCCCACTGACTGACTACCGAACTTGCTGCAATATTATTATTTTCATCGGTGCCTCGGTTGTAATATTCTCCATCAAATTCCGTCACCGTAGCTGGATCAACTTCATCGAAACGATTTCCATTTCGATCTTTTTCCATCCAGCCTCCGCCTGAATGACAATAGGCGCAACCCTTAACCATACCGGGAGTTCCAAGATCAGCAAAATCATGAGGATTAGTATTTGATTTTTTTGCCTGCCAGGATGGATTATTACCCCCCATACAGTTGTAACCACCTGCATAACCAGGAGAAATCAATAATGAGATGCCATGCTTTTCTCCATAGCTATCGCTCATTTCATCGCGACCAGCTTCTATATGGAAAGCATGAGTGATGACATTGTAATCATGACAACCGCCACAGGTTTGTTTTGAGCTATAGGGCTGACCGCTGTCCAGAACGTTATTGCCCTCTTCATCCAGAATGGGGAAAGCAGGTTTATGAATATAAGGTTCATCATAAACATTTGCCTGTACAGGTCCTGCAAATGCAAAAAACACATACACGGTAATAAACCGTAGCAGAGTATTGTTAATAGCTTTAAATACTGCGTCATGGGTTGGTAAAGTCATTTTTATTAGCCCTATAATTATTAGTACGCTTGATGCTGACTTATAAAGACAACCAGCATTTAATATTCAGGCGAGCATTATCATTAATAAATAATCGGCGTGAATGTGACAAATTGACACAGTTTGTAGGGTTATTAATTCTTTAAAGTTTGCTAAAGGTAAGCAAATTAAGGGTTGCAGGCGTATTTGTATTGTATTGATCATAAATTGACCCAGATCAGGTCAAACTATGTTAGAAGTGATTCAGGACAGTTCACAAAAGTATTGCTTAACCTTTTGTACTCCTTTTACCCTGACACTATTTTTACAAGAATGCCTGTTCATCGCCCTTCTGATCTGGGGCCTGTCCATGGAATAATCTGTCACATTAGCCAGGTTATTACTTTATTTTAATGGGACAACCTTTTTTGATAGTTGAAAAATCGCCTGAAGTTTTAAGATAAACATATTAACCTCTGTGTCCTCGGTAACAGCTCCTGCGTTATTCTTACCCGACAATTGCTCCTGCATTGCTCTACCTTCGACCATCCATAGTCTCGTACTTACGGGTGTCCTCGACTCTAGCTTCCTGCTTCGCCCTACCTCCTCCTTCCCTGGAGTCGAGCCCTAATCTGTGGTGAAATTATTCTAAATATTGAAATGGCTTAAACTTAGGTGTAATCAAGAAAAGGTTTACCTAAAAAACACTCGGATTTTGAATATCAGGCTTGTAAACTGAGCTTTACCTGCCAGATTACAGTCTATACATAACGGTCTTTGCAGGCGACTTCACCTCTTGCTATTCTAGGGCCTGTAAACAGGCCCTGATAAGGCCAACCATGTAGTTTTTTGCAAACGACAACCGATTATCTAAACCTTGTCATCAAGCTCAGGTTTGTGCAAATGGCCGATGATCAATAAACATCCATTTCCTATTCACAACAGAAAATATTTCAGGCATTTGATAGTGGTAGATAATTTTAACAAACGAACTAAGGAAGCATTGGTACGGGGCACCGTGTGGGCATTTATTGGCAGCCTGTATGGCATGTTATTCATTTTTTTCTATAGCCTGTCTGAGCACTACTCGCTCCCAGTAAGCTCTTTTCTAGTTGCCGGAACCCTGGCCGGAACCTTAGCTGCCTTAATCTATAGCAGCATGAGTCTTGCCGTCATTATCGCTTCAGTTTCATCGGTCACCAGTTTGATCATTGCGGTTTCCAACGATGGTAATATCGACCTGCTAAATCTGGTTTTAATCACTGCTTTCGTCGGTGCTCTGGTCGGCGCATGGTATGGCATATTTGCCAAACACTCTCGTGTATATCGAGCAGATGCCAAAACCCTGACAGGTATTTGCTCCGGCGGACTGGTTTCTCTGTTCATCTCCATCGTTAATTTTCTAATACCGTCTACGCCCATGATGCTCACTATTGGAGCAAGTTGTCTCCTGACAGGATCATTGTATGTTGTGCTCGTGCCTGTTTTTGTCCAACGTTATGATGAGATACTTCCCCCTGTAGGTGATGGCGCTATGGTAGGAGCAGGTACCAGTGTGTTTATCGCCTTACTTTTTTTTGTCATGATCAGCGGCGTCACACCAGAATCAGCGGGAGATTTACAGATACTTACAGAGCATATTAGAGACACCTTCCTACAGGCTTCTGTAGGTGGTATGTTGGGCGGAGGGATTGCCGGATTTATGTCTGGAATGATGTTGAAAGAATGGCAGGATTTGTGATCTGGAAATGAGCTTTCTCACCCAGATTTCAGAGTTTAAAACATTTCTATCACTGAGCGCACAGAGAACACGGAGGCTAAAATTTTTATACTGGATATTTTCCGTAGATGCATAAAGTTTCAAGTAAGAAATCCATTTTAATATTATAATCGTCAGACTAACTGGTTCCCTCTGAGTCCTCTGTGTGCTCTGTGGTGAGTAACTTTTTCTATCAAATAACCCCACTGGCATTTAATAATCGTGGCTCTCAAATCAACTATCTTCAAAGCAACGGTTCAAATAGCCGATATGAATCGCGGTTATTATGAAGAGCATGCATTAACACTTGCTCGCCATCCATCCGAAACAGATCGACGCATGATGTTGCGATTGCTGGCTTTTTGCATCGATGCAAACGAAGCACTGACCTTTTGCAAAGGCATCTCAACCGATGACGAGCCCGATTTATGGCAGCATGAATTACATGGTGCTATCAATAAATGGATTGAGCTCGGTCAACCCGATGAAAAACGTATCCGCAAAGCCTGTAACCAGGCCGAGCAGGTAATTCTTTATGCATATAATGATCGCAGTGTTGATATCTGGTGGGATCAGATCAACAGCAAATTAACCCGCTTTGAAAACCTTACCATCGCCAAAATCTCAGATGCCGAATTAGATGCTCTGGAAGCCTTGGCCAAACGCTCTATGCAGTTACAATGCACCATACAGGATGCAGACATCTGGCTGAGTGATAGTGAGCATAGTGCACATATCAATTTGAATTATTTAGCCCGTATCTAATCGATGCTTGTTTATAGTCAGCTATGCAGAGGGGGATACCAAAGATCCCCCCATCCAATCTCAACATCAATATCCAGAAGCCATTTTTTTAGCCTGCACATAATCGGTTTTACCTGAGCCAAGCCTGGGCAAACTATCCACAGTAATAATCTCAGTCGGTATCAACAGGGGGTTGATGCCTTTTTCCAGCATAGCTTGTTTCAATGACTTCAATTCTATTGATTGCTCAGTGAGTAACACCACTCTTTCACCTTTTTTATCATCGGGTAGATTAATGGCAATCACTTCTGCATCGTCATTATCAAGGCTATTCGCAACTGCCTGTTCAACCTCGCCCAGACTGATCATTTCACCACCGATCTTGGCAAAACGCGAATAACGATCGACGATAGTTAGATAGCCATCTTCATCCAGATGACCCTTGTCACCGGTCGCGTACCAACGGATACCTTCGACCTGATGAATGGCTGCCGCAGTTTTTTCAGCATTATCAAGATAACCCTGCATCACCTGGGGTCCAGCGATCAATACCAGGCCATCGCAAGCTGTTTCCAGTTCCTCAAGAGTTTGAGGATCAACAACCTTGAAGCTGGTGCCAGGTAATGGCAATCCCACAGTACCCGGTTTATGACCCTGTAACTGTTTCCAGTTTGAGCGGTCAATATTGTCCGGCAGATTGACACTGGCTACTGGAGCTGTTTCGGTCGCTCCATAGCCTTCATAGATATCCTTGCCAAACTTGAGCTTGAAGGCATCGCGAACCTCTGGGTTCAGACGTTCAGCGCCGGATACTACCAGGCGCAAGCTGTCCATCATCAGAGGCTTAACTTTACTGTCCCTGGTATACAGACGCAGAAAGGTCGATGTTGCACACATAATCGTAGCCTTATATTTCGCGACTGCTTTGGCGACACCCAGGCTATCGGTAGGGTCAGCGTGACAGATCACCGGTAAACCTTCAATCAAGGGTAGGAACTGGGTCACCGTCAAACCAAAGGCATGAAATAAAGGTAGCGAAGCCAAAACACGATCACCACCTTCCGCATTTAACACCTCAGCAACCTGTTTCAGGTTGGCAATAATATTATGGTGACTGAGCTGAATACCCTTAGGTAAACCTTCGCTACCACTGGAAAACAGGATGGCTGCTGTTTGCTCCGCATCATGATTTTTAGAATATAGTGCTCGCAACAACCAGCAGGGTAATACGCGGCTACTCAGCCATACAGCAAACATTTCTGTCTTGCTAATCGATTGCTTCAGGTCTTCGAGAAATACTACTTCAACCGATTGCAACAGCTCAGAAAAATCCAGCCCTCGTTTGGACAGCTTATCCAGAAAGCGCTGTGAGGTATAAACTGTACGAATCCCCGCCTGTTGCAATGCCGACGCAAATGCCTGACTACTCGCGCTATAGTTCAGGTTGACCAGAGTCTTACCAGCCAGTAATCCAGCCATATTGGTTATAATGCCAGCACTACTGGTCGGTAGCAGCAATCCGATATTCTGTTCTGGAGACAGCTGACTTATGCGCCTGGAAAAAACGATCGAAGCAGTCAGCAGCTTATATGACGACAGCGGCTGCCCCATTGTATCCGCTAATGCCATCTTTAACGGATTCCGTTTGATGGCCTCAATCCAGCTATCGGCTAATGAAGGCTGCTCACTTACGAATGACTGCCATGCCAGTATCGATAAATCGAATACACGACGTTTGAGGATTTCGGCACCGGTAGTGCGATCCAGCACTTCGCCAAAAGTGACAGACAGATCACGTCTTTGACCCGTTTTACGCATGTTCTTGAAATGCGGGTTAGCACGCGAAAACTGACTGCCCCATAAACCGTGCAGATAAAACGGTACGATCACAACATCATCGTTGGCGGCCAGGGCTGCCTTTTCATAACCATGTTTGAATTCCGATAACTGGCCGTTACGACTGATGGTACCTTCAGGGAACAGACAAACCACCTCGCCATCGTTAAGTAGCTGAGTCATCTGTTCCAGCGCCTTTTTGCTGCCGATTCCAGACTCAATTGGGATACAGCCAAACATTTTAAAAAACCAGTTCAAGTACCAGCGCTCATAGATATTACGGATCATCACGAAACGCACCGAGCGAGGACAGGCAATCTGTACAATGGCCCAGTCCAACCAGCTAATATGGTTACCCAGTAATAAAACACCGCCCGTAGATGGCAAATTTTGCATACCTTCCACACGTACCCGGTAACGCGCACTCATCACATAAGACAGAATAAAACGCACCAGACTCTGTGGCAGTTGATAAACCGAATAGCCAAAGCCGATCAGGGCAACCAGCGAGATCAGGTACAACAGCTGGCTACTTTCAAATTCAGCCAGTGAAAATAATACCGTCACCATCAAAAACAGCAGCATTGAAATATTCTGGATCAGGTTGTTGGCGGCGAGTACCCGCCCCATCTGATGGCTGCCCGCATGGAATTGAATCAGTGAATTTAAGGGCACAATCAACAGTCCGCCCATGGCTCCGATAAACATAAAATCCAGCCCCATCAAAAGCGGATCATACAAACCGGGCAGAAAAAACAGGCCCGCAGCAATACCCGCTGCAGCAACTGGAATCAGGCCGGTCTCGATATAGTTTCTAGAGGCGCGCGCTGCAATCATTGAGCCCAGGGCAATACCGATGCCAGAAACCGCCATAATGATCTGAATGATGACGGTATTGGTTTCACCAGTTTGTTGTTTGGCAAATGAGGGAAAGGCCGCCAGCATAACCTGGCCGATAGACCAGAACAGAGACAGCCCGATGATTGACTGAAAAATCACATGGCTTTTAACAACAGGCCGAAGGTTATCTTTTGTCATTTGCCCTTTGGCAAATTCACTCATATCAAACCTTTGCTGATGATCGGTTTGTTCCAGCTGTGGTAAGCGATACATCATGATCAGTTCCAGAATACTGGTAGCAATCAGGATATAACCAACCGGAATAAGCGTAACCAGAATTTCCGATTTACTTAAAGCACCATCTGGATAGAAAGACTCGAACAGTATAGAGAACAATAAGGTGCCAGAGAGAATGCCGATGATAGAAATCGCCTGTACCAGTCCATTACCCTGTGCCAGATTTTCCTTACCGAATAGCGACTTGATATAACCGTATTTGGCCGGCGAATAAATCGCTGACTGTGCAGCGAGCAGAAAGGTCATGCCAAATGCAGGCCAGAACCAGCCCAGTGAATAAAACACCGTGATGCCACAGGTCAAACCGACCGCCACCCAGGCAGCGCCTTTCATCACTGAACTCTTGGCATATTTATCAGACAGAAAACCCGCTGTACTGAACATCAGAATAAAAGGCAGCAGGATGAGCGCATTGACGGTCGCGGTCAGGAAGACCTGCTCACTACCGTCGTATACCTTGAAGATGGTGTTCTGGATAACGATTTTGTGCCCGAGGTCAACGACCGTATTGAGAAACACGGCTGTGAGAAATGGGATAGCCCCAATGATGTTAAACAGTTTTTTCATGAGTGAGCCCTTTGTCCTGTTGATTGTCTATAGGGGCTGATAATGTGTCTATAATCCATTCCCCGCAACTTGAAAACGAAATATAGCAATAATCGGCACTTCAAGTATCATTTAATAATACTTCTCTACTGCTGGAGCAAAAAACATGGCTCAGATAGCGCTATTGATCGAAATCGTCAAGAAGCAACTTAAGGCTCAGGGCAAGACCTACTCCGATGTCGCTAGCGCTCTGGATTTGAGCGAAGCCTCGGTTAAGCGTCTGTTCGCTGAGCAAAATTTCACCCTGCAACGTCTTGAAGCTATCGGCGAATTGCTCGGTTACGACCTGACCGAGTTACTGCAACTGGTGGCAAACCAGCAGCGCCAGCTTACTCGACTGAGTGTTGAACAGGAGCAGGAGATAGCCTCAGATATTGCCTTGCTACTGATTACGGTATCGGTGATGAATGGATATAGCTTCAACGACCTTATAGATGAATACACCCTGACAGAAGCCGAATGCATACGCAAACTGGCCAAACTCGACCGCCTGAAGATTATCGAGCTATTACCCAACAACCGCATCAAACTACTGATCGCACCCAATTTTAAATGGCTACCACGCGGACCTATTCAGCAATTTTTCCAGCAAAAGATTCAGCAGGATTTCTTCAAGTCCAGCTTCGATAAAGACAGTGACTCCCTTTCGGTACTCAATGGCCTGTTAAGCCCGGCTTCCATACGTGAATTGCATCAACGCCTGCAGCGACTAACCAGTGAGTTCAATCAATTGATTCAGCATGACAGAGAGCTGCCTATCAATGAAAAAACCGGTATTACGCTGGTGCTTGCGCAGCGCCAGTGGGCTTACAGCATCTTCGATCAATTTAATAAGAAGTAAAAAGTACCGCCATTCAATACCCGCTGTCTTAACAAACGCGACTTGTTGCGTTTAGCTTTAATCCCCTTCTGATTCGAACCAGACTCCTGACATACCTGCTATCTGCTGCAGGTTTTCACAATAGGAGATAAACCATGAAAACACAGACTCAAAAAAACAAACTCGGCTGGATGTCATTACTGACAGTGCTAGCCCTGTTTTTTTCAGTAGGAAGTCAAGCCGCAGGATTACTCAAGCCGGCCAACAGCGGATTACCCGATCTACAGATCCGCGAACATCATGTCGATGTAGTGATCGATAACGGTTACATCACAACCCAGATTGATCAAATATTCCATAATCCCAATGCACAACAGCTGGAAGCGATTTATTCATTTCCAGTCCCGGAGAAAGCGGCCGTGGGTGAATTCACCTACTGGATTGATGGTAAGCCGATCACTGCCGAAGTGGTCGAGAAGCAAAAGGCGAAACAGATCTATCAACAGGAAAAGCAGGCCGGGCGCGAAGCTGCACTGGTAGAAAAGGATGTCTATAAAACCTTCGATATCAGCGTGACTCCGGTATTGCCCAGCAGCGATGTTCATATTCGCCTGGTGTATATCCAGTCTGCTGATATCGATCACAGTATCGGCCGTTATGTTTATCCATTAGAAGAAGGTGGTGTGGACGAAGAGAAACTCAGCTTCTGGACACGCAATGAAGCGGTCACCGAAAAATTCAGCTTCAACATGAGACTTCGTTCGGGTTACCCACTGGATAGCATCCGCCTGCCTAAACACCCTCAGGCGGTGATCAACTCTAACGGTGATCAGGAATGGGAAGTATCTCTGGTCAATCAACAGCAACTGCAGGAAGAAGGTTCTGTGAGCAATGGCACTACTGTAGCCACGCTGGATCAGGACATAGTCGTTTACTGGCGCCTGAAAGAAAACCTGCCCGGCACGCTGGATATGGTGAGTTATCGTGAAGAAGGTCAATCACAGGGTACCTTCATGCTCACGCTAACCCCCGGCGACGATCTACCGGTGATGACACAGGGTGGAGACTGGATATTTGTACTTGATGTGTCAGGTTCGATGTCGGGTAAATATGCAACCCTCGCTCAGGGCGTGCGTCAGGCGGTACAGAAATTACGTCCACAGGATCGCTTCCGCATTGTCGTTTTCAACGAGTCAGCTTCAGATATCAGCAATGGTTTTCAGTTTGCCTCACCGGAAAACATCAAGCACATGCTAAGCACCATGGAAAACTATAAACCCGGTGGTGGCACCAACCTGTATTCAGGATTAGAAAAGGCGATGACAAAACTTGATGCCGACCGCTCTGCTTCTATCATCCTGGTCACCGATGGCGTTGCCAATGTCGGCGTTACCGAAAAAAAGGCCTTTATCAAACTACTGAAAAAGAATGATATCCGCCTGTTCACCTTTATCATGGGCAATAGCGCGAACCGTCCTATGCTTGAGGAGATGACCGATGTTTCGCAGGGCTTTGCGGTTTCTGTTTCCAATGCAGATGACATTGTCGGCAAGATCATGCAGGCCAGCAGCAAGATGACTCATATGGCGCTGCACGATGTGAAGCTGGATATCGATGGCGTATCGGTTAAACAAATCACCCCGGAACACATCGGCAGCCTGTATCGCGGCCAGCAACTGGTGCTATTCGGTCATTATTTTAAAGCCGGTACAGCAACGGTTACCTTAAGCGGCAAGGTCGGTAGTGAAAAACGGATTTACAGCACGCAGGTGAATTTTCCCGATACCGCCGTTGATCACCCTGAACTGGAACGTCTATGGGCCTATGGCTTTATCGAACACCTACAATCGCAGCTAGACTATTTCGGTGCTGACGCAGATATCGAACAGGCGATTACCGATGTTGCTATCCAGTACGGCCTGGTGACTGACTATACCTCTATGCTGGTAGTGAGAGATGAAGTGTTTCAGCAATTGAATATCCAGCGTAGCAATAAACAGCGAGTAGAAAAGGAACAGCAGGCACGTCAGGCCCGAGCACAGCAGCCGCTTACCAGCAAGCGTGTCGATAGTCAGCAACCGATGTTTACTAAACCGAGATCGAGCCTGGGTGGAGGAAGTGGAGCGATGGATATGTGGCTGATGACAGCACTACTGCTGTTACTGGCTACGGGATATATTAGGCGCCGTAACCTGAATTGAACCTTAGATCGACATCGGGATAACCAGCAATGGTTTTCCCGATGTCATACAGCATTTATTCAAATATTGCGCCGAAATAATTTAATACATTAAATCTTGCTGAAAATCAGCGCCGCATTAACACCACCAAAGCCAAAACCATTACACAGAGCATGTTTTACAGTTTTTGATCTAGCTGTATTAGGCACAAAATCAAGACCCTGCATCGACTCATCAACGTTATCCAGATTGATGGTTGGCGGCAGCAGATCATTCATCACTGCCATAGCTGAAAATATAGATTCAATACCACCCGCAGCACCCAGAAGATGCCCGGTGGCTGACTTTGTTGAAGAAACGGGTACGTTAGGTAAGTTATCTCCAAATATACTGCGTAATGATGCAATTTCTGCCGCGTCACCAACTGGTGTTGATGTGGCATGAGCATTTACATAATCGATTTCATCGGCGTTAAGACCTGCCATTTTTAAAGCGGCTCTCACTGCGGCTGCAGCACCCGAGCCATCTTCCAGACCAGAGGTTATATGATAGGCATCGGCACTGGTTCCGTATCCACTAATAACAGCAAGCGGTGTAGCACCACGTTTTTGTGCATGTTCCAGAGTTTCAATCACCATCAGACCAGAGCCTTCGCCCATAACGAAGCCATTGCGATCTTTATCAAATGGACGCGATGCTTTAGTTGGCTCTTCACTTTCTGCAGATAATGCCTTCAGGGCATTAAAGCTGGCCAGAGATAAAGGCGTTACACAGGCTTCTGTACCACCCACCAGAGCAATCTCTGCTTCGCCATTACGAATGATACGCATACCGTCACCAATAGCCTGCAGACTCGCAGCACAGGCCGTAACCGGACAGGATAAAGGCCCCTTAAAGCCATACTTGATAGAAAGGTTACCCGCGGCCATGTTGGCCAGGAAAGCTGGCGCAGTAAAGGGTGAAATTCTTTTATAACCGCGAGTTTCCAACGTTTTCTGGGCATCGGTAATGGTATTAAAGCCGCCGATACCGGTAGCGATAATAGTCGCAGTAGCCAGTTGGTCCTCGTAAGACTCGGGAAACCAGTTTGCCTGCTCAAGCGCTTCTTTGGCCGCAGCCAATGCATACACAGTAAAAAGGTCTAATTTTTTACGTTCTTTAGGTTCTATAACCTGATCGATATCGAAACCGGCCTCAGTATCTTCTTCAATGCTCGGCACTAGACCTGCAATTTTGATCGGTTCTTCGGTCGTATCGAAACGATCAATTTGACGAATTCCCGACTGACCCGCAGTTAAACGCTGCCATACCGGTTTGACACCAGTCCCCAGAGGGCAAATCATACCCATTCCGGTAATAACGATTGGTGAGTTCATTGGTTCTCCACTAGCTTCAAGTAAACAAGCTAAACTATCATCTGACATGATATGATCAAGATAATATCCTGCTTAAATAATGATACATAAGGTGAAACATGCCCTACCCAAAAGAACATAAAGCAAAATCAAAAGATCTCATTCTCAATTCGGCGGTTGAATTATTTTCTCGTTACGGCTTCGATAAGGTTTCTATCGGTCAAATCATGCAGTCTGCAAAAATGACCCACGGGGCTTTCTATGCACATTTTGAATCAAAGGAAGCGCTGTACCGCGCTTCATTCTTTGAAACCCTGAAAAATAGCCGAGCTGCCCGACTGGTCAAAGGCCCATTATCCATCAAACACCTGACCAAACTGGTCACTAACTACTGGAACCTGAGCGAACTGGAGCAAAAAAGCAAACCTGGCCTGGAAACCATACTGTTTAATGAAATCGGCAATCAAAACACCAATATCAAACAACTCTTCGAAGAGTCTTACGACAAGCTGAAAAAAATGATCGAAACCCGTATTTCTGCCTTGATCAAGCTCAAACAGTTACCACTGGAATCCGACCGCGAACTGATAGCCGATAAAGCACGCACCATCCTGGTATCTATGGTTGGTGCCGTCGCTATTGCCAAGAACATGTCGCGTGAAGAAGAACGCTGCAAAATATTAGAATCCACACAAAAGCAAATCCTGTTGATGCTGGGCGTCAAGGATAGCGAGCTCGTGAATGGCTGGATGGATGACAAACGACTTTAGAATCACTCTATTCAGAAAGCCATCAAAACTAATATCAGGCCTAAGTTTAGCTCTCTTAAACAGGTTAGAAGTTCCCCTTCTGTTACAGAATCTTTCACCAAAACCTGATTTAGCTACTGAATAATTGCCTGTTTTTGAACATGCCACAATTACTCAGCGTGGTCATTAGATGAATATCAGCAAAATCACAGAAAACCGCGACCAAAGCAATCTCCTGCTCAGCCTTAGCCTGCTGGTAGGAGTGGCACTTATTTGCTTTTTCTTTAATATGGGTCATTTCCGCTATTTGATATCAATGAACCTTAAAAAATCAGTCGAACTTGCCTGGCATCAAAACTAGCATTGGATTTTCTTGGTGTTGAGCTGTTATGAACTTATGTCGGAGTTTATAGAATCGTTTGGTTTTAGCCCCATTAATTCCTGCGTTCGTTAGCAATGAAATACAGATTACGTGCATATATGAATACACCAGTCAATTGTCCGAGAATAAATACGGGATCCTGGCGATAGATGGCATACGACAACAGAACTACGCCACCAGCTATGCTGAAATACCAGAAAGCTACTGGGATCACGCTGCGCTTCTGCTTTTCGCTAGACAACCACTGGATGAGGAAACGCGCCGAAAACAGCGCCTGCCCGGTAAAGCCTACAATCAGCCAGATTACCTCGGATGTACTTAATTCACTCCAGTTCATTTTCAACCTCTGCGTCACAGGGACGACTTTGTAACCAGCGAACGCCAAATATATCAACAATGCCCACCCATAAGCGATTTCCTACACCATACTTGGATTGACCGAGCATACGTGGTCGATGATTCACAGGTAAGTTCACGATGCGTGAGCCAGCACGTTTGAATAGTGCGGGTAAAAAACGATGTAAATGATTAAAGTGAGGTAATCGTAGGAAAACGTCTCGTGGGAATAACTTCAGACCGCAGCCGGTATCAGAGCAATCATCCTGCAACAGGCCCCGACGAACAGAATTTGCGATACGCGATGATAGTTTGCGTATCCAGGTGTCCTGTCGCTTGTTTCGGTTTCCGGCTATCAGGAGAGGCCTGTCTTCGCTAAATTGACGCTTGTATTCTGCAAGCAATGCTGGGATATCAGCGGGGTCGTTCTGTCCATCACCATCCAGGGTTGCTATCAAGTCACCTTGTGCAGCGCGTACGCCCGAAAGTATTGCTGCACTTTGCCCGTAGTTTCCGCGATGTCTTACTATGCGTAGTATAGGTAAATCGGTACGTAATTCCTGCATACGCTCACGAGTACCATCTTTACTACCATCATCTACTGCCACAATTTCAAATTCTACCTGCCCGTTTACAGCATTGTGAACTTCCTGTAATAAAGGACCGACATTCTCTACTTCGTTGTAAAAAGGAATCACGACCGAGAGTTCCATTTTACCTCCAGTTAAAAAAAATATTAAAAAATTGCCACCTTGCAGCGTGAAAATACAGCACACTTTTCTGGCAGCTATGAAAGTTTACCTATCGTTGCCAGCTCTGGTCTGTTCGCATATTTCAAGACGAGGAAAAAGCCAATATCTGACAACCAAAAGCGTAGTCAATCCTCCAATAAACGCACCACCGGTAACATCGACCGGATAGTGTGCGGATAGAGCTATCCTTGTCAACCCAATCAAAACTGCGAAAGCCAATATGATAATTCGTAAATATAGGTTTGGAAGCAGCATCGCAACAAATATTGCACTAGTAAAAAGGTCAGCGGTATGTCCGGATGGGAAAGAGTTGAATGAGCTCTCCAAACTCGGTCCGTTCCAGCTGTTGATCAATGCGGGGTCCTGTATATTTGGTCGCGCATGCCCGGTCATTATTTTAAGGATACGAACTATGAGCGCGGCTCCAGCCAATTGCGCTATAAAGTATGCCCAACCAAGTAAGCGTAAGTATTTATCTCGACGAATCCAGCCGACAATGAGCACAGCTATAAACAGGATATAGAAAGGGTACATACTGTATCTGGTCAAGGTTTCGATAGCTCCATGTTGTTCGATTATCCAGGCTGAGCGAGTTATTGCTTCAACAATCTCAACGTTGCCAAATAATATTGTCAAAATAGCACCAAGCGTGACCAGGCTCAGCCACAACCAGGTAATTACCCCGAGTCTTGTCTTGAGGTTAACAACCTGATAGAACATGATATTCCTTAAGTTCAATAGAAAAGATTTGATGAATTTTACACGAGGAAGGTATTCCCTTTTCTCCAAATACGGCACTGATTTCGTCTGTCTGTATGATCAGGATCGAATCGTTGCGTGCCTGCCACCAGTCCAGGGTTTCTCCCGTCTCCAATTCCTGCATAGTTCGACCTGAATAATAATTCAGAATTCCACGGGTAGTTTTTACCACGCCAATTTCAAGTTGATCAGGCTGGGCCGCAATAAATTCTCCCAGGGACCTAGCCGAAAAAAGTGGGTTTAGCATATATAAAACTGCTCCAAATACTAACCAGGACAAAACCACAGAAAACCCCATCCAACTGAACATCCAGTTACGGGTATTAGCCCAGAAAAGAGCTACTCCCAAAGCAGTCAGTAAAACAAGGCCAGCTACAGTAATAGAGGCTAGTTTGAAATCGACAGGATAGTTTAGTGACACCCAGAATATCGCTGCTGCAAAAATCAATGATACTAGCACGGAAGGCCACGACAGCCAGCGTGATACGGTATTGTGGTTTTCACTTTGTGCTGCTGCTAACCCTGCGACTACAGCCAGTGCGGGTATCAGGGGTTCCATGTAAATAAATAACTTCCCAGATACTAGCGAAATACCGATCAGGGGTACCAGGCTGAAGCTGAGCAGGAGTCTCCATTTCTCATTGCTCTGCTTCCTGACGGAATGAAATCCCTGTGCCACCAGAGCAGTCCAGGGATGCAGCAAGATAGGCGTTAGCATCAGATAAAAATAAAATGGTTCTTTGTGGCTCCAGGAATTGATGGCTCGTCCAACGAGTTGCTGGTGCCAGATAGTCTTAAGGTATTGTTCCTGACCCTGCATCACAACCATAAGAATCCACAGCGCAACCATCGCCACCAATATTGAAATACCGGTTGCTAGCCTTAATGAAAGGAAGCCGCGCCAGCCGTCGCTCCATAGGCTCCAGGTTATTGCGGGAATAACTGTAAACAGCAGTGCTATAGGACCCTTGACTGCAACCGCCAGAGCACAAATACACCAGAACCAGATCAGATCCGTTATTTTTTTATTTTCTTTAAAGCGCAACAGCGCACTTAGGGAGAATACAGTTAGTGCGGTTAATAGCATATCCATGCGGTTAATCTGGCCGACAACCTGAGTCAAAAAGCATGTGGAGAAGATTGCTGTAGCCCAGAATGCTTCGCGAACTCCGAACAGACTACGTCCAAGTCTGTATACACCGATAGTCGCTATCAATGTAGACAGCAAAGAAACCAGACGAAAGGCTAGCTCTCCAGGGCCAAGTAAGGCACTGAAAGCCGCAACTATCCAGAAATACATGGGTGGTTTGTCAGGGTAAGGATGGGCGTTCAGATGTGGGACCAACCAGTCCCCAGTTGCCATCATCTCACGAAGAACTTCGCCATAACGTGCTTCATCCTGTACCCATAGATCACGGGGTATTAGCAAGTTCAAACAAAACACACCAATAAAAAGGATTATCAAAATACTGACATGGTTAAGTTGCAAACCAGCCAGTTTATAAGTGTATTTTGACATGAGAGAAAGATCTTAAATGTAGTGAGGACAAAATTTAGCGGCTCAGTATCGCACAATTCGAAGGCGCATAATAGCGAGTCTGAATCCTGGTATGGAATAGCGTTCCCTTCAGCAAAGATAATAGTTCGATGAATACATGATGATTGTGTTCGATTGTATAGTCGATAGAATTTCTACATACCATTGCAAAATTCTTCAAATGATTTGTTTTATCTAATGTTTGAGAAGAAGGTGGAGAGTACATCAAAAACTATGCAGGATTCATAAGTAGAGCCGCATTATAGTGGTTTTGAGTAGTGATTATATTAATTTTTTGTGTCTACTCAGCATAAAATCAGCAAAATATTTTTTTCGCCCTCTGCACTACGATAACAGCCCGATATTATCTGCTGTACCTTGGTCTAATCAGAAAACGCAGCTCTTCCAACTTTGATCAGACTGCCTGGAAAAGTCAGCAAGCAGAAAACGAGTCTATTACCGAGAAAGTCGACGGATAAATTAGCATCCCTGATAAAAACAACAGCAGACTATATTTGCTAACCCAATAGTCTGCTGTTTACTATTTACTGCATAAACAACTGAGGATTACCTCCTGCTGCGGTTGTATCCTCGCACAGGTGCTTTT
>JBNKUM010000104.1:0-17000 GCA_050298595.1 Gammaproteobacteria bacterium
CCTTGCCGCCAAAATCATTTTCTAACAGTTTTCTAATCATTATTCTGCCGCCCTGCCTTTCTGTGGAAACAGGCCGCGCGGTCGTTTCTGGATAAACAGGATGATAAAGATCAACACCAGTATCTTGGCCAGTACCGCACCGGTAACCGGTTCCAGATACTTACCCACTACCCCTAACGACAGTCCACTGATCAGGGTACCCCAGAGATTTCCGACGCCACCAAATACCACAACCATGAAAGAGTCCACGATATAAGCCTGACCCAGGTTAGGTCCTACATTAGTAATCTGACTCAGAGCGACACCAGCCACACCCGCTATGCCGGAACCCAGACCGAAGGTCATAGCATCCACCCATTCGGATTTAATCCCCATCGCACGCGCCATATTTCTGTTTTGTGAAACGGCTCGTACATGTAACCCTAGCGATGTTTTTTTCATCACCAGGAACAGCAGTACAAACACGATCAGGCAGAATATAAAGATATACAGACGGTTATAGGTAATGGATAACAGCGTATTGATTTCCAGTGACCCACTCATCCACTGCGGCGTTTCAACCGAACGATTGAGAGGAGAAAAGATACTGCGTACCACCTGCTGCAAAAACAGGCTGATACCAAAGGTTGCTAACAGCGTTTCTAACGGGCGGCCATATAAAAAACGAATGATGCCACGCTCGATTGCGATTCCCACAAGACCCGAAACCAGAAAAGCCGCAGGGATGGAAATCAGCACTGAGGCACCAATATTATCAGGCATCAACAGTTGCACCACATAAGTGGTATAGGCACCGATCATAATCAATTCACCATGCGCCATATTGATAACACCCATCACACCAAAGGTAATGGCGAGACCAATGGCGGCCAGAGCCAGAATCGAACCCAGGCTCAAACCAAAGAACAGGGTTTCGATATAGGAGAACATGGATACCCTAGATTCGATGCTTGCAACCGCTTTGGCCGCAGCCTTTTTCACTGTCTTATCCGTTGAGTTTTGAGCGAGTTGTTTAAACTTGTTTAACACATCTGGATTTAACTGATCCTGCAGAGACTGGATAGACTGAAGCTGGATCTCCTGATTATCCGAATCCAGACCGGTGAATGCTATCACCTCGTTAATCGCCTGAATGACATCTGCATTTTTTTCTTTGCTTAACATATTTTTGAGCAGAGCGATCATATCTTCATCAGCCTGACCCATTAAATTAGATACCGCCTGCACGCGTACGTCTGCATCCGGATGGTTTAATTTGATATTAGAAATTGACAGCTTAAGTAGCTGTCTGAGTGAATTATTGATGCTCACTTTTTTTAGTTTGCGCTTGGACATAGTGCCAAGATCTTCGCCATTTAATGCATCGGTTACCTGTTTGCCAGAGTCAGCATCCTGGATAAATGCCAGACGTTTGGTTTTTTTAACGTAATACAGGTCTCCAGACAGAATTGCATTCAACAGCAGTTCAGTTTTTTCATGGCCACTATCAACAAGTAATTCGATACCCCTGGCTTTTTTATCAAAGCTACTGGTGGTTAGCTGAGAGGTCGCTTCGTCAAGACTGGAATCATCAGCCTGTACAGTATTTAAGCTAAATACAGATGCAAATGAAATCAACAGTAGAATAATTCTCATACTTAACCTGCTGTCAGAGAGAGGAAAATTTTTGATGCCTTAGCACCCATGGTGATTCTCGGGGTCGATAGTCGACCCCGAGTAGTGTTACAGATAATCTCGAACTAGAAGTTCTGTCCTGAACACTTGGCAGTTTTTACATTGTAGTTACCGCAGCTCAAAGGCGCTCTCCAGTCAGAGATCAGATCTTTTGAACCCGGCAGGAAGTCTGACCATGCATCGCCAGGAACCAGGCCTGAAGTCTTCCATACAGTTTCAAACTGACCATCGTCCTGAATTTCACCGATCAATACAGGCTTGGTGATGTGATGGTTAGGCATCATGGTTGAAATGCCACCAGTCAGATTGGGCACAGCGATACCAATCAGCGCATCCTGAACTGCAGATGGATCAGTAGTACCGGCTTTCTTAACCGCTTCGACCCACATCTTGAAGCCAATGTAATGTGCTTCCATAGGATCGTTAGTCACACGCTTGTCACTCTTGATGAATTTGTGCCATTTTTCAATGAACTCATCATTTTCAGGCGCATCAACGCTCATAAAATAGTTCCATGCAGCCAGGTGACCAACCAGAGGCCTGGTATCGATACCAGACAGTTCCTCTTCACCTACTGAGAAAGCAACTACAGGGATATCATCCGCAGTGACACTCTGATTACCTAGTTCTTTGTAGAAAGGTACGTTTGCATCACCATTGATGGTAGAAACAACCGCTGTTTTCTTACCTGCTGAACCAAATTTCTTGATATCAGAAACAATACTCTGCCAGTCAGAATGACCGAAAGGTGTGTAGTTGATCATGATATCTTTCTTAGCGACACCTTTAGCCATCAGGTAAGCTTCAAGAATTTTATTGGTAGTACGAGGATAAACGTAATCGGTACCCGCAAGTACCCAACGTTTAACACCAATTTCATTCATCAGGTAATCAACCGCAGGAATCGCCTGCTGGTTTGGCGCAGCCCCCGTATAGAAAACGTTTTTAGAAGATTCTTCACCTTCATACTGTACGGGATAGAACAGGATACTGTTGAGTTCTTCAAATACAGGCAGTACTGATTTACGTGAAACAGAAGTCCAGCAACCAAAGGTAGCATCAACCTTGTCTTTTGAAATCAGCTCACGTGCCTTTTCTGCGAATAGAGGCCAGTTTGAAGCTGGGTCAACAACTACGGCTTCCAGTTTTTTACCTAACAGACCACCTTTTTTGTTCTGATCTTCGATCAGCATCAGCATGGTATCTTTCAGTGTGGTTTCACTGATCGCCATGGTACCAGACAGGGAATGTAACACACCGACCTTAATGGTATCAGCGGCGATTGCGGTGTTCATTATTGCTGAGCAAGCTATCGCCAGAGTCGCTGCTTTTATTGCTTTGAGTTTCATCGTTTCTGTACTCCAATTATTATAAAGACGGAAACCAGATAACAACTTTAGTGCCAGAAGTTTAATAATCGATGCAATTCAATCAGTTAACACAGATTATAAAATAAGCGCTGTAATAATTGAGCAGAACACTCGGAGAAGTGCTTTAAATGAGTGCGCTAATACATACTGCCGCACTCTATCAGTGCCAGGCTTATCCTCACCCCCTGCGCAGGGCTGCTGCTATCTACCCCCAGTAAAAGCTTGTTTGCCAGCCATAGGCTTTACCTGAAAGTAATCTTAGTTATCGCGCACGAAATCGGTGCGTCTCTTTTAATATGATTTTGAGCTACTCGAGCCAATCTCCCTGATTCGATCACTCAGATAGTGCCTGCCCTACCTTTGGCCTGAACACTCCGACTTAGCTTTATCAAATTATCTGTCTCAGACACAGATTTAATTCCACAAACATCAGCCGACAGCCGGGCATCGCCCTGCCAGAAATAACGCTTAGCTTCCTGTAAAACCTGCTGACGGGTTAGCCCAATATCTTTCAATGCATAATCATCCATTTCTAACAGATGCTTTCTGGTTCTGGATCTCTGACTGTAAAGCTCAAGCTGCTGTATTAGCCGGCAAAACAAGCTTTTTAAGTTACTGAATTGAATCAATTTCATATCTGTTCCTGAGTAGTTTCGGGTACAGATAAGTTAATTGCTTACCTTAAATCATTACAGATTCACATAAAAACTATTTGAACATGACAGATTCAGTATTTTTGCATCTGTCATGTTCAGGCATCACAAATCTGTACTAGCTGTACTAATAAATTTTAAAATCTGTCATGTTTTATGCTATTACTTAAAGTTAAAAGCTTTTCACCACGGAGACACAGAGAACACGGAGATCAAATTTTGTTTATTTATTAATTATTTGGCCGTTTGTTAAGTTTCTCAAAAGACAATCTAATTAGAATAAATCTTATCACCGCTCTGTGTTCTCTATGTCCTCTCTGGTGAGATATTTTTATATGCAACAGCCAGCCAGATATCACTAACCATCAGGTATTGTTATTAACCATGAAATTATATGAACGCCTCTACAGCACTCTCTCACAACAGATCGAAAGTGGATATTTCCAGGTCAATCAGAAACTACCCTCTATCAGAGATATGAGTCAGCAACACCATGTCAGTATTTCAACAGTGCAGGAAGCTTATCGATTGCTGGAAGATGCGGGGCTGGCACTTGTTCGTCCCAAATCCGGTTATTACGTCAAGCTGGTCAAACCGCATAACCTGCTGCCCGATATCAGTCGGCCCGACCAGAAGCCCGTTCAGATTGATAACTGGGATAAGGTGCTGGAGTTAACCTCAACGGATAACAGGAATGGTTTTATGGCCTTTGGCCGGGGCACCCCCGATTTACACCTCAGCAGCCTTAAACCGCTGCAGCGAATTCTGGAGGATATAGTAAAGAAGCAACCTCTGGCACTGTATCAGGCAAAAGCAGGCAAAGGAGCAGATAGCCTACGCGAGCAGATAGTACGGCTTATGCTGCTTTCCGGCTGCTCATTACACCCGGAAGATATCGTCATAACAACAGGCTGTCAGGAAGCCCTGTCATTAAGCTTAAAAGCGCTGACTAAACCGGGCGATATTGTTGCTGTTGATTCACCCTTTTTTTATGGCTCGGTACAGGCTATACAATCCAATGAATTAAAGGTACTAGAAATTCCCACGCATCCAGAAACCGGTATCAGCCTGCCCGCACTGGAGCTTGCTTTAGAACAGTGGCCGATCAAGGTTATTCAACTGGTTCCAACCTCGAATAATCCACTGGGTTATATCATGCCGGATGAAAATAAAATTAAGCTGCTACAGCTGGCCGCGAAATATGATGTTGCGATTATCGAAGACGACATTTATGGGGAATTGATTTACAAAAGCCCACGCCCGAGAAGCATCAAATCTTTTGATACCGAAGGTCGGGTATTGCTATGTTCATCATTTTCAAAATCTATAGCCCCCGGTTTTCGCGTTGGCTGGGTTGCGGCGGGAAGATATGGAAAGGTCATTGAACACTTAAAGTTCATTAACTCTTATTCATCTCCCACCTTACCGCAACTGGTGATCGCTGAATTTATCAAACAGGGGTATTACGACAGGCACAATCGTGCGGCAAAACATCAGTACCATAAAAACAGAGACCTGATGATTCAGGCAGTGCGTAAATACTTTCCCGAGGGCACCAGAATGACCTATCCCGGAGGTGCGCTCAATCTATGGATAGTACTACCCGAAAATATCAATAGCTTTGAACTGAATGAAAAATTACGCCCCTTTAATATTGGCATTGCGCCAGGCGCATTATTTAACAGCAGCGGAAAATACAAAAACTGTATGCGCCTGAATTACGCCCCCCCTCATGATGACAGAATAGAACAAGCCATCAAAACCATTGGGGAGCAGGCCTGTTTATTAAATGACAAAACCTCGTAACAGCTTCGATATAACAATGGTTTTCAGGGTTGGGAATCCCTGGATTTTGATCAATTCAGTGCTATCTGCATAGACGCATATTTGATTTAACTGCATAAGTTCGGATGACATCTGGCAGTTTAAGAAAGTAGCTCTGATTTAGCACATACTTGCCAAATGAGTACAAAGAATTAATGGCCACTTTTGATAGTAGTCAGCTCAGTCCATGCCTAATAGGGGTATTCCTTGTCAGGAGGAGATATGTCCTGAAGGCAAATAGTATCTTGTTGCAGTTAGCAAACATCGGCGAACTGCAACAGGGAAAAAACACTACTGTAACTGTAACGCCTTATCAATTTCCTTACTGGCTTCATGCCAGTCATGCAAGGTATCACCGCCATCAAACCCGCGTTTTTCCGCTAGATAGTACGCCGCTTCGGCAATCATCTGATAACGTTGCTGGTCTGAAATAGCCGTTTTTTTAGAGCTCGTGATTTTGCTCTTTGCAGCTGTTGTTTTGGCGGCCTTTTTTACTGTTTTAGCTTTCATCTATTATCTCCTTCAACGAATTAATGGTTTAAAAAATTGGCAAATTATTTTTGCCTAGCTGTCCCCTTTATACACAATTACCAGTCAGATTGTATACACACACCACAAAATCCGCTATTGGCGAAATGAACTTATTGTGTTTTGATGACCAGCTTTCACAGGTTCATATCCTGAATTATGTGTTAACGCAGTGGACTGATCCCTTGAGTAGCTAGTGTCATGACGCTTCTCGGCGTGTTGAAGTGAGGTCGATTGCCTCGTTCTTCGAACATAGGCTAGAGAGATTTAACTTTATTTGCACAGGGCCCTTTCTGGCTCTGGCCAACTTCATATTCTACTTTCTGACCGTCATTGAGTGTTGCATAAGCACCCCCACTCTGGATTTCAGAATGGTGAACAAATAAATCCTTTCCTCCTTCATCCGGGGTAATAAAACCAAAACCTTTATCCGCACTGAACCACTTTACTGTACCTGTACTCATGCCTAATTTTCCTCAATATATATAATTGGATTAACTTACTTTATTCTTGTACTTCTTTAGAACTCTTTAATAATTACACGCATCAAACTTGAAACGTATAGTTGCCGCTTCCACCACCGGAGGAAATCAACAAAACAAAAGGAAGAAGATAGAAAAATCGGGAAAATGACTGTACCCATGTTCTTTTACCAGGGTTGGTGCGTGTAATGTTTCACGCTATGCCTTATGAACTCTATTGTCCATAAGGGCAGGGACCAGTTGAATGTTTTTTTGATCCATATCAAATATTCAGAGAGGTTACCCAGTTAGAAATGATAAATTGGGCCATAGACAGGATAAGAACTGCGATATAGGAATTGATGAAGTGTTTTCGCTAATTTGTACTGAATGACCGCCCCTGGCACCAAACAGCATAATGCATTGCATCAAACCAATGTCTGCTATTACACAACCTCTCTACTACTAAGAACATAAAATATCCTACTGTAAATTCAGGAATAGCCTATTAGTTTCTGTTTATGAGTCCTTGATTTTCTGGAACACTCAATCCAGATTTGTTTGCACCTTTATGCTGAACCGAGATGACGTGGGTTTTGTCAGTGTTGTTGGGGAACCCCTAAAGTTTGAATCAGCTCAGTAATAATAGCCTTTTCTTCTGCCTGTACACGCTCGGATGCAGGAAACGGATATTCAGTGACACAGGCAGCGGCTATATCCATGCAGTATTTAACAATCATGTCTCGGGTGTTGTTGGATAGTTCCGCTTCAAGTTTTTCTATAGCCAGCCCCTTAAGGTCTGCCAGAAGTTCATCAGATGGACGCTGTTTCATAAAATAATCTATAAACGAGTTCGCCTCTTCAACAGAAATCACTTCCATTCCTTCAGCTGCATTACTGAGGTTGGCAAGGTGTCTGACGGTAAAGTCCTGCAGAATACTGATCTCTTTTTCCTGATTCTTGCCATCAGCCCAGATTATTTCTATCAGGGGAATGAGTTCAAGCAGATAGACAACTTTAGAATTAAGCTTATGTTTTTGCAGAATTGTTTGTATAGAGCTCATAGTTTATAGCTTACTTCTTAGGTTAATTTAAGACCAATTTATCTCGTAACCCAGGGCTCTCTGTGGATAAATGGAAATAACAGATTTTCAAGCTTTCAGGAAAAGTGTTATAAATAATCGCATCTCCTTCAAGCACCCCAGCCAGTCCATAAGTTAGCCGGGGCAACTCTTTCTTGCCCATTATAGAAGTCAACATCAGGTTTACAAGTTCCTAGCCCCTCTTCAACCTCGCAAATGCTTCCGCCATCGCGCCTTGAGGCTCCTGCTGTAGCTGCGGTTTTTCGCGGCGTTTAGCCTGTCCTGAATTTTTTGCCTGGGGCCTCCCCTGCCCTGTTGGCTTACCCTGCACAGGTTTTGCAGGTCTTTCAGACTCATCGCCTAAACGCATGCTCAGTGCAATACGTTTGCGCGCGATATCAACTTCCATCACTTTGACCTTGACCACTTTACCGGCCTTAACCACTTTATGAGGGTCTTTAACAAAGGTATCGGCTAGCGCAGAGATATGCACCAGTCCATCCTGATGCACACCGATATCGACAAATGCACCAAAGTTGGTGACGTTGGTGACCACACCTTCCAGAACCATCCCAGGTTTCAGATCTTTCAGATCTTCTACGCCTTCCTTGAAAGTAGCTGTCTTAAATTCTGGACGTGGGTCGCGCCCCGGCTTCTCCAGTTCGCTGATGATGTCTTTTACCGTCGGCTCACCGAACTTGTCATCAGTGAAGTCATTGGCTGCAAGTGTTTTCAGAAAGGAAGCATCACCAATCAGGGTACTCATCTGGCGTCCGCTTTTATCGATGATACGTTGTACAACCGGGTAGGCTTCAGGATGTACAGCCGACGCATCCAGCGGATTATCACCATTCATCACACGTAAAAAACCTGCGCATTGTTCGAAGGCTTTCTCACCCAGACGAGGCACCTTGAGAATTTCTTTTCGGTTGTTGAATCGACCATTCTGATCACGATATGCCACCACATTCGATGCCATGGTCAAAGATAAACCGGCTACCTGCGCCAGCAATGGGGCCGAAGCCATATTCACATCCACACCAACCGCGTTAACACAGTCTTCGACCACTGCTTCCAGCTGACGCGCCAGACGCACCTGCGACACATCGTGCTGGTACTGACCCACACCAATCGATTTAGGATCGATCTTCACCAGTTCCGCCAATGGATCCTGCAGGCGCCGAGCGATAGAAACTGCACCGCGAATCGAAACATCCAGGTCCGGAAATTCATTGGCCGCAAATTCGGAGGCAGAGTAAACCGATGCGCCCGCTTCGCTGACCATGATCTTACTCAATCGTAAATCGGGATGCTGCTTGATCAAATCAGCCGCCAGCTTATCGGTTTCGCGCGAAGCGGTGCCATTACCGATACTGATCAGATCGACCTGATGCTTCTTAGCCAGTTGCGCCAGAACATGAATCGATTGATCCCACTGGTTTTTCGGCGCATGCGGATAGATAGTCGCATAATCCACCAGTTTACCAGTGGCATCAACCACCGCCACCTTTACTCCGGTACGAATACCAGGATCGAGACCAATGGTCGCTCGTGCTCCGGCAGGCGCTGCCAGTAACAAATCATGAAGGTTACGCGCAAAAACATTGATCGCCTCTTCTTCCGCCGCTTCGCGCAGACGCAATTTCAGATCGGTATCGAGATGAGTAAAAATCTTCACCTTCCAGGCCCAACGCACGACCTCTTTCAACCAGCGATCAGCGGGACGCCCTTCGTCATGAATCGACAGATGTTGGGCGATAATACGCTCAGCCACGCCCGCCTCAGTGGCCTTCAGCTCGGCATCCTGCGGCAGAGAAAGCTCAATATTAAGCACCGCTTCCTTACGCCCCCGGAATAGCGCCAGAGCGCGGTGTGAAGGAATGGTTTTAATACTTTCTGAGAATTCAAAGTAATCGGTGAACTTGGCTCCTTCCTGTTCCTTGCCTGCAATAACCGTTGAACTGAGTACGCCATGCTCCCACAGGAAATCGCGTAACTTACCCACCAGCTCGGCATCTTCGGAAAACTCTTCCATTAATATCTGTTTAGCACCGTCCAGCGCAGCGCTAGCATCCTCGATACCTTTATCCTTGTCGATATAGGATTGTGCCAGCGCATTCGGGTCCTGAGAGGGATCTTCATACAGGGCATGTGCCAATGGCTCCAGCCCCGCCTCACGCGCGATCTGTGCCTTGGTGCGACGCTTCGGCTTGTATGGCAGGTAGAGATCCTCCAGCCGGGTCTTGGTATCGGCTGCGGTAATCTCGGCTTTCAGCTCAGGAGTCAGCTTACCCTGCTCATCGATTGATTTCAGCACCGCCACGCGCCGGTCTTCAAGCTCGCGCAGATAGCCTAGGCGGTCTTCCAGATTACGTAACTGGGTATCATCCAGACCATCGGTCGCTTCCTTACGGTAGCGAGCAATAAAGGGCACAGTCGAACCCTCATCCAGCAACTGGATGGCAGCTTCTACCTGATTAATACGAGCGTTAAGTTCTTCAGCGATACGTTGGGTAATATTCATAATTTCTGATAACAGATGAGGATTAATATAAAGATGGGAGTTTAAACCTGTAACAAACTTTGAGTGGAGCTATCTTGTCTCCATTATGGGCCGGCAAGTATAGTGCGATTCTGTCAATTATGCGAGGATCATGACCCTATGATCCTGTTTTATACGTAGATTGAAAGTTATTCGCAAAAGTCCTAAAGATAGTAAGCCCATTTGAATTAAAAAATGGGCTCAAACCAGTAAAATAAAAGGGCATTTAAGGTTGAAATACTTCCTGGTATAGGCGTGAACACTCTATATTCCATAAGCTCGATTGACATTTGACAGTTTCAGAAAGAAGTTATGATTTGGTCTGAAGCTAACATTCGTATCGTGCATAGCAAAAGACAGCTATGTGCACAGGCAGTGTGAAAACTCGATACAAACTGTATGAAAACAAAAATATTTCCCACTACGGGTTAATTTATCTGCATTATCCGAAACTTAAATTACCACCCATCACAGGAAATTGAGTGAATAAAAACTCACATTTTCCTGTTGAAAAACTGAGAAACAGTTTTCACTCAGCCTGTACGATGAAAATATCGTGGAAAATTGCTGGCGTTACTGGAAATCACAACTGATAAAAAAAAGTAATTATGGAATGTTGATAAGATTTTTTATTTTGACCTCTGTAAGTAGGGTTTTTATATTCCCTGTACTTTAACATTTCTAAGGAGGGAAAAATTAATAGCGCTAATCATCGTACTTCAATATTGTGGGTGACTGGTTTTTGCCTTGCAATTCCCAGTCTGACCATATACTCAGATGCGGATGCGTTAGCTATCTCTACTACCTTTGGACTTTTAGCCTTTGAGCTTGCGAAGACAGGGTACACCACAACAGGATCCACATTGATCTCGAAGGACGCGGATACTGATACTGCTGTCGCAACTTCAATAGGTTCTACGCTGTAAGGCTTAGACTTCAATTGATAAAAGTGCTGATCAGTCAGTGTGCTTTTCTATTTTTCTGGATCCGACCAGTCACTAGTAAATACCATAAAGCTTAAGTGGGAGGGCAGCACTCAGTATCAAGCAGGCACTTAGACAGGATTTGTCATTCGTGCCGTGTTTGACATCTTTCTGGAATCAATTTTGGTCGGCATCAAACAATATAACTGGACGAAGCGCGAGCAAAGTAACAGCACGAAACCCAAACTGGCAATGGGCGAATCCAACGCCAGTGTATCGATATAATGAACTATGTAAGCTGCATAGCAAAACCTTACTTATTGATGCAAGCACGAATAGTAATCCTGCTGTAGTTATAGGTCCGACCAATTGGTAGCAATATTGGTAACAATGTAAACGATGTAAATTTATTAGTGATTCATGATGAACTGATAGCATGTTTTCATTAAACATGTACTTTATACCCGAAGAAGTATTGGAGGTAACTGTTGATGCTTTTGAGTAAATTAAAGTCACTTAACAAGATGCTCAAACATTGTTCTGACCCCAAAAGATGGGCCTCCACTGGTCATGCTAACGTTCATCGCTTAGCTAAACGAAAGGCGAACAAAAAAAGAAGGAGGTAATAAATAGAACTGAACTACTGTTTTAAATCAGCCTGCCATTTGCAAAAGTCGCAGTAAGTGACAGGCCAATAAATGATGCGACTGCTAAATAAGGAGATTCAAGATGACAATAAAATTGATTATCAAAGAAAATATAAGGAGGGAAAGTCATGAAACAGAATGAAAAAATTCAGATCGAGCTCGATATTATCGGAACTACAGAGGAACGACCTACTCTTGCTGCCTATGCTTACGACATGCAGGGTAAATTATTGGGTCAAAGTATTATAAAGAAAGATGTTGGTAAACTGGATCTAGGGAAGTCGGCACAAGGTCAGGCTCGCATCTTCATAGGCCCTGTTATTGAAGATGGTCGCGCGCTGAGTTTGGCTGAATTGAAACGTGTAAAGGCAATTGAACGAAGGGTAATGCTGGGTACCAAAGAGCCACTCAGGTTTAAAATACCGGAGTCAATCTTTCCATATTGGATATGGTGTTTTTGCATCATCAAAGGTCGAGTGGTAGTGCGGGAGGATCAGCCGGATGGAACGGTAAAAGAACTGCCTATCTGTAATTCGAGGGTTACAATTTGCGAGGTCGACCCCTGGCCGCTCATCATCCGCAAGTTGCCAGATAGTGAACTATTGAAGATAAGAGCAGAATTGTTGCAAAAACCGCAGCTTTTACCGCAAGAGTCGATATCTAAGTTAAAAGTAGCCACTGATGCCAGAATTTTGCGAAGTGTACTTGCCAGCTCCTTGTTATCTGAGTGGCCAAGGTTTTTAAGGTGGCCATGGATCTATTCCAGGGACTGTTTCACCACGGTCAACACCGATGAAAACGGTTATTTTATCTCCTACTATATTTATCCCTGCAAGGGGGATAAACCAGATTTATGTTTCACGGTTGAACAGCAAATTGATGGCGTCTGGAAGACTGTCTATAAGCCCAGTCTGCCAGCAGACGTGCACTGGAATTATGTTTGTGGTTCCGAGATTGTAGTTGAGGTCAGTGATCCAGCGGCCAGGCCATGCTATCCGGAAGATACAGTTGATACAGCTGAGACCACCTGGATTCATCCTCTTGCAGTGGGGGGGATGTATATCGCAGGCACTGCAGGTGTTGTACCTGGTGGAGTGACAGGATGGGTGCGGCCAAATGGTCGTGGTAGCTATGTCAGTTCCTGGATCAACAACATAGGTGGCAATGTGACAGATGCCCCCTTCGGCAGTACTCTGGGATTGCGCATGAACTGGTCTAACAACCTCCCCAAACCGGCAGTCAATTTTTACCGTTTCAGTTACAGGAAGAAGGGCTCAGGAGATGATTGGGCGCACATGACGACTCCTGTCTCCAGGCATTATGTACGAACTGAGCCGCAGGCTGGTGGAAATCCGCCAATCGTATCTTATCCTGGTATAAGTCTGGGTCCGGTGTCTAAAGGAGGGCAACAAAATCTGTATGAGTTTCGACCACACAACCCGCCTGTAGTAGAAGCGGGAGCTCCAACCGGCACAACCCATACATGGCCGATTAACCTCGTAACATCGGGTGATCTATACGCAGCCTTTTTGCCAACAGCCGGACTCGATGATGGGAACACCTATGAGATCAGAATAGAGGCCTTCTCTGATACAGGAGCAAAAGTTTCGCCCGGTGGCGCATTCACATTTATTGTAACCACAGATGTAGTCGATACTACGATACACACACGCAGTGCAGATCCATCTGAGAAACCGGATGATGATTTCGTTTTCGAACTCTATATAGATGACCGTGACTGTTCGGCTGAGATCGCTTCACCAAGTACCTCACAGGGAAGCGCAAACGATTGTGGCTTTTTAACATATATTGCCAACGAAAGGGTTCATTATGGATGGCTAGCCGATCATCCAGGTGATGAGGCACGCTGGCGTTTCAGGATCGTCAAGGGGAGTACGGGGACTGTCGTAGAGATTCATGGTGAAGCAGGAGGTTCTGCAACCCTGCATACATTCCCAGTTACACCAACAGCGCTTGATGATATTTCACTTTCTGGTGGCAACTACAGTGGTTCTATCGATGTTGGAGCCTTGCTTGGCACATGCCCTGACTCTGCTGCCTTCGGTGAAAGCCTTTATGTATGGAATAAAGCCACAAATGGTTGGCAGCGGCTTGGCGGTAGCGCACATGACCAAAGCGATCTAGAAGCATTTGCGCTGACACTCGCCGAGACGCCGTAGGCATTAATTTAATACCTGTTCATGGTAAATATTATATAGACAGAGATAAAACCTAACTTTTGGTTTCCTGCGAGACACAGCTGGCAGAGCTTACATCATTATTATGTAATCAATGCGGTTCCTTGCAGGAAGCCAAAAGAGCAAGCAAGCACGATAGTTTCAATAAATCTAGAATCCGCAGTTCGACGAGTTGAATTGCACGTTTGGGTCTGGTATTTGTGCGTTGTTTTACGGAGGTTTAATCCTGTGTCTCAGGTGGCTGAGCCATAAGAAAGCGAATGGGATTGAGATCGACATAGGCCATGCAGGCGGCCAATGCTTTTTCATCTACAGGGCCTGACAATTCGATAAAAGGAGGTGTCGGCGACAAACACTTATGCAGCAATTCAAATGTATTTGAATCATGTAAAAAAGATTTTTCAATTTATTAATTTAATTGAAGAGTCTTATTGGTATACCCAGGCTAATGCTTTTTGTTGTACCGTATAGATGTACAAACCAGTCAAGATTGGAACTCAGCAGCCACCTGAAAACATGGTAATCGAAAAATGGATACAATTTTTAAACATACTCAGAAAAATGTACTAGTGATCCCACAGGCGCTATTTGTGATGAGAGATGTAACAGTTCTGAAGAGCCATCGAAACTCGGTGATTTTTTACAAATGCCTTGAGCAGGACCTGGTAGATATTGAGTTCTACACTAACATCCCCTGTTTTATATATATTGAAAGCGGTTATGAGGTAATCACTAACAGCAATAACGATACGATTGAGCTGCACCCAGGGTCAGGAATATTTCTCCCTCAAGGATTAAATCTTCATTCTGATTTCGTTAAAAAAACTGAGGCCCTTAAAGCCTATCTGGTATTTTTTGGCGAAGAGGTGATCACTGACTATTTAAGTAAAGTTAAAAAATATGATGGAAACAAGAGCGAGAATAACTTTTTCCTCCTGAATAAGGATTGTGAGTTTTTAAAATTTATTAATTCAGTGCGGCTCGACATAAATGTACCCGGCTATCTAAATATAAAACTACAGGAGTTATTGCACCTTATAGCCTCGCAAGACAGCCAGAATCTCTTTCACCGATTACTTTTAACAATGAATAGCGTATCTCCAAAACGCAATCTCGTTCGTCTGCTAGAAAAGCAAGATCTACTGCATCTAAGCGTAAGTGATTTAGCCCATATCTCTGGAAGAAGCGTTTCAAGCTTTAATCGTGATTTCAAACAGATCTACAAAATACCTCCTAAAAAATGGTTACAGGATAAAAAGCTGTCACGTGCTAAAGAGTTACTTGATAACCAGGGGCTTTCAGTGACAGAAGTCGCTTTGGAAGTGGGTTATGAAAACATATCAAATTTTATTAAGGCGTTTAAACTTAAGTATGGAATAACACCAAAAAAGATAAAGTTTGCTAACTGACAGAAAAACGTCATTTTTGACAGTCCTTAGGTAGTTTGTAGCTGAGTACCCAGTTAAGGTAGCTTTGATTTTCAACCAAAAGGAGAACAATATGAGTGTTCGAGTAACGCTTAACTGTCAGGTTAAAGCGGATAAGTTTCAGGATCTGGTCCCGTTTCTTGAGAGCAACCTGCCCAACGTAAGAGGGTTTAAAGGAAACATGCAGGTTAGTGTGCTATTTGACAAAAACAACAGTGAAATGCTGCTGGATGAGGAGTGGCTCTCTGTAGAAAGCCACCAGGCGTATTTAAGATTTATTGATGAAAATGGAGTAATGGGTAAGTTAGGCTCTTTACTCAAATCTCCACCACAAATTAAATATTTCAAAAAACTTGAGCTCTAATCAATTGTTTTTTATCCAGTCTCCTGCTCATCTTCAATAGCTTTGTGTACGTTAAGCGATGGCGTAGCCGTCGCATCACCACCATTGACAAAGCCTGGCTCTTTGACAATGACCCGGTATGTCTTATTAGCCTGGTGATATCATCATGCTGCGCATTGACCCTTTGCTGGTTAAACCTGGATTCCGCAGTTGACCGCTCGTATTAGTGGATAACCTTCTGTTTCGTAGACGATCTTAGTCAGTTTGTATTTTCACGCTCCTATGCGTCGGCTCAGGAATCCTCGACTCTGGCATCCTGCATTGTCGTACCTTCGCTCATCCATAAGCTCGTACCACCTACGTCCATGCATTCGCGAAGTAACAGCATAAACTGGATATCAAGAATAGCCAGAGAGACAGCAAAGGCAACTTAATTGCAAGTTCGTCTGTTGTTGCCAACTAAAATGGAGAGCTATTTGGTGAGATGAAACAGTATCCTGAAGGTAGCGAGTTTGATGGTAACAGGTGCTCCATTAACTCAATTGCTGAACCTGATAATCTGACCTTTATTGATAAGTCAGATATTCTGATAATCGGTGAAGATACTGGCATGCATCAGCATTGACTATATCTGGGTTTACAACGTGCTAACAAAAGATCTGACCCGAATCCTGACCACTCCTTATGGGTCAGAGACCACTTCACCCTTATGGTATCCCTATATTGCTGGCAACGCTTACCTGACAACCGATATCCAGCACCCATTCGGAGAAAGTGATCAAGATAAAGCCAGTGGTGCACAGCATCTGGAATCATGGATTGGTGTAGTTGGACCATTCCCAGCGTTTGAATAACCCTCGCAGGAGTAATATCCGTCTGGGCTTTAGCTGAGGCTTGATCCCAGACAAGCAAAAAAGCTTCGGCCTGAAAGTTATGTTTTACATCATTTCGGGCCGAAGCTTCTCAAGAGAGAACACAGGACAGCTGACTTGTACTGACTTATATTTGATCTAACAAGTACTGAATCTGGTCTTGATTTTATCCTGCAAAATCACACATAGCGGACATTCATTATTCTAGCTAGTATAGCTGCTTTCAACCCTAAGTTGCCGTTTAGGAAACATAAAAGTGAGCTGTAATACTAGAAAAATACTTGATCATAAATCGAAGACCTGACCATACATTTGCCGTTATTGTCTCAAATACGTTTCAAGAAGCTGAACCCTTGATTTCTAGATTCTCGCTTAGGAATGTCAATAAACCGCGATCTGTCCCCTATTATTGCTATTTCAGCTCAGATATCAGAGGCGGCTCCGGTGACCATATAC
>JBNKUM010000105.1:0-9623 GCA_050298595.1 Gammaproteobacteria bacterium
GCATGACACTGTGTATGGGCGTGGTGGGGATGATGTGCTCTCTGGCGTCGAAGGTAATGACAAAATTTATGGTGACGCTGGTAATGATCATGTTTCAGGTGGAGTAGGTGATGATCTTCTCTATGGCGGCTCAGGGAATGATACGCTAATTGGGGGCATCGGAAATGATACGCTAAATGGTGATGCCGGGGATGACTATTTAATTGGGGGTAGCGGTAATGATACGCTCAATGGTGGAGCAGGAAGTGATACGTATTATTTTGAATCAGGTTTTGGTCGGGACCAGATTACCAACAATGATTCATCGTCAAGCCGTATGGACGTGGTTCTGTTTGGGCCAGGGATATTACCCTCAGACCTGGTGTTAACGCGTTCTGCCTTAAGTTCAGGAAAACTGGTTATCAGTATCATCGGAAGTGAAGATGTATTGGTGATTAATAACTACTTTGCATACGCTAATAGTAGTGTCTATTACAAAATCAATGAAATCCGATTTACTGACACAACTGAAATCATTAATCGGGATGCAATCAATGAATTAGTTCAGCAGGCTAGTGATCAAAATGATGATCTGTATGTCTACGATAACTCGCACACCTTATGGGGTGGCGATGGCAATGATACATTAACTGGCAATACCGGTTCAGACCTGCTCCAGGGCGGAGCCGGAAACGATACATTAACAACCACCACCGCTTCAACGACGGACATAGATATTTTAGATGGTGGATCAGGGAATGATAACTTAAGTTCCGGTTCGGGAAATGACACATTAATTGGTGGCAGTGGTAATGACACTCTGAATGGAGGCACTGGAAATGACTATATCATTGGAGGTGCTGGAAATGATCAATTAACGGATGACAAGGGCGATGATACGTATTACTTCCAAAGAGGGTTTGGGCAAGATACCTTAACCAGATACTACAATAATTATAGCAGTACAGGTAATGATGCTATCGAGTTTGCCAGTGATATCGCTGCAACCGATATAAGAGCAAGGCGTATTGGCTATCATTTAGTACTGACACTAAATGGAACCTCTGATCAAATCACGGTAAAGAGCTATTTTTATGCAGATGCTGTACGGAGTGCGACCAACCGCTCACAATACACGATACCGGAGATCCGTTTTACCGACGGAAGTGGAATAACCTGGACTGTTGATGACATAAAATCATTTGTTCAACAATCTACTGATGGTGCAGATACCCTTCTGACCTATGATGCATCTCTGCAAAGTCTCAACGGCGGAATAGGTAATGATAATCTGCAAGGTGGCACAGGTATCGATACGCTGGTTGGTGGCGTTGGCAATGACCGTTTAGATGCAGAATCTGGCAGCGATATGCTGGAAGGTGGAGCAGGGAATGATACTCTTATTGGAAGGCAGGGAAGCGATACCTTTATATTCGCCCCCGGCTTCGGTAACGATATCATTGACCAGACCAGTAATGCTGCAGCTGATAACGACATTATTCAGTTTACCGGCGGTATTAATGATTCGGATGTCATAGCCTATCGTTTCGGGAATGACCTTATTTTAAAAGTTATTAACTCTAGTGATCAGGTTATCGTTAAGAGTTATTTCTCAGGTCAGGCATACCAAATATCTCAAATTCAGTTTTCGAATGCAGTGGTTTGGACGCCAGCTGATATCGCTGCGATGGATTTGAACTTACCTGTAGCAAATAATCAGAGAGGTGCTAATAATGTAGATGATACCTTGATTGGTGGTGACGGAGATGACTCTCTGGTTGGTGATGGGGCAGCCTATGAGGTCTATGGAGGTAATGATACATTACTTGGGGGTGCGGGGAACGACCACCTACATGGTTATGGTGGTGATGATGTTATTAATGGTGAAGTTGGAAATGATACATTGTGGGGTTACACCGGTAATGATATCTATGTATTTGAACAGGGTTTTGGTCAGGATGAAATTTACAATTATGATGATTCAACAGGGAGTGGGTTTGATGTAATCAGCTTTGGAGTAGGGATTGATTCGTCAAATGTCAAGGTGAGTCGATCAGGAAGTGACTTAATAATTCAAATAAGGGATACAAGTGATCAAATAAAGGTAAAAAATCACTTCTTATATGAAAGTTATACTATAGATCAAATCCAGTTTGCTGATGCAACGCTATGGGATGCCAGTACTATAGACACACTTATCGCTCAGGGTAGCGATGCTGATGACGTGTTGTATGCATTTTTAGGTAACCAGACTATCAGTGCTGGTCTGGGAAATGATTTCATTTATGGGTCTACAGGAGTCGATACGATACAGGGTGATGAAGGAAATGATTACCTGTCAGGCAAAGAGGGTGATGATTCGCTTTCTGGAGGTGTAGGTAATGATCGCCTGTACGGAGATGCAGGGAACGATAGCCTTAATGGTGGGATTGGTTTCGACACACTTTATGGTGGTGATGGAGATGATTTCCTCATAGGTGGTGCAGGTAATGATACTTTGTTTGGTGAAGCAGGCTACGATATTTATTATTTTGAAAGAGGGTTTGGTCAGGATAGTATTTATAATTCCGATGGGTTTGATATCAGTATCGACGTTATTCGCTTCGCTTCGGATATTTCAGCAACAGATATTAAAGCGATCCGCAGTAGTAGCGATTTAAAACTCTATCTTGTCGGTACCGAAGATCAGATAACAGTTTCCAGCTTCTTTTACTATGACCCCGATGATGCTTCTGGTCATGCTAAGGATTACGTTATCGATCAAATCGAATTCACCGATGGTTCAGCGATTAGCTGGGACACTGCAACGATAAATAACTTAGTACAGCAATCGACCTCATCCGATGAAACACTTTATAACTATACGGCAGGAGGATTGTTATCGGGTGGTCAGGGAAATGACGCATTACATGGAAAAGATGGAGTAGATATTCTTTCCGGTGATGCGGGCAATGATTATCTAGTGGGTAACGGGGGTGATGATATTCTACAGGGAGGAAGTGGTAACGATTTCCTAAGTGGGAGCTCAGGCAATGACAGTCTGATAGGAGGTGCTGGAAATGATTCTCTGTATGGCGGCGCAGGCAGTGATGTCTATTATTTCGAACAAGGGTTTGGTCAAGATACGATAGGCTCAGCAGTGAATGGAGCCCGTACACAGTCAAATGATCCATCTGATATTAATGTTGTTCAGTTCGGCGAAGGAATGTCGGCTGATGACTTCAGGCTTTATCGGCAGAGTAGTAATCTGATTATTGATCAGACTGGCACGGATAATCGCATAACTATTGAATCTTATTTTGCAAATGATGCATTAAAAGCGACGGAGTATTATGGCTTTTCAATAGTTGATGAAATCAGGTTTATTGATGGGACGTCATGGGATATCGAATATGTTAAATCTCACGTAATAGTTGCTACCGATCAAGATGATCAACTATATGGTTACTATCATCAGAATAACGCTCTCTATGGTGAAGGAGGTAATGATTCTTTAACGGGGGCTGACGGAAGTGATTTTATCGATGGAGGTGAAGGTGATGATACTATCTATGCAGGAAGTGGTGACGATGTGCTATCTGGTGGTGCAGGTAATGATATAGCCTATGCAGAAGATGGAGACGATATACTGTCTGGTGGTGCAGGTAATGATTATTTTAGAGGAGGTAATGGTAATGATATCCTAAAAGGTGGGCTGGGAAATGACACTCTTTATGGAGATGGTGGTGACGATGTAGTCGAAGGTGGTTTAGGTAAAGATGTTTTGTTTGCTGGTGCTGGTGATGACCGGATAATAGGTGGGGCAGGCAATGACACCTTATATGGTGGTAAAGGCAATGATGTTTATTATTTTGAAACAGGCTTTGGCAGGGATACCATAATAAATGACGGTGATTATAGTTATCAAGAAAGTTATTTGTCTCGTATGGATGTTATTGAGTTTGGCCCCAATATTTCAACTAAAGATGTTCATATATACCGCGATGAAACTAATCTAGTTCTGGATATTGAAGCGACTGGTGACAGGGTAACCGTATCAGGTTACTTCTATAACGAAGTTACTTACGCTTCCGTCATCAATGAAATTCGATTTGATGATGGTGCGGTATGGGATATCGATTTCATTAAATCCCAGGCGTTAATTACTACAGACCAAACAGATAGGATCTACGGATACAACGGTCAGATTAATGTATTCGATGGACAGGCAGGAAATGACACTATAACGGGTGCTGATGGAACTGATTCACTTACTGGTGGTGAAGGCGATGATTATGTGTATGGAAAAGATGGTGATGATTCATTATCTGGAGGTGCTGGCAATGATTATCTAAGAGGTGATGGTGGTAATGATATCCTGGAAGGCGGATCTGGAAATGACACTCTTTATGGTGATAATACTTATTATTACGGAGCAGGTACGAGCAACACCTTAATTGGTGGTCTGGGCGATGATACCTTACATGGTTATGCGGGTAATGACAGGCTGATTGGTGGAGTAGGGAATGACACCTTATACGGTGGTAAAGGAAATGATGTTTATTACTTTGAGCCAGGGTTTGGCTGGGACAGTATAGATAATTATAACGACTATAGTTATTCAGAAAGTTATTTATCTCGACAGGATGTCATCGAGTTTGGCCCTAATATTATAAGCAGTGATGTTCGAGTGTATCGAAGCGGAAAAAATTTGATTCTGGATTTTGAATCTGCAGGGGATCGATTAACTGTATCAAACTACTTCAATAATGAAGCAACTGACGCTTATGTGATCAATGAAATTCGTTTTACCGATGGAAGTAATACCGTCTGGTCTATCGATGATGTCAAGAGCATGGTTATTCAGTCTTCCACGGATGATGATCAGTTGTATGCTTATAGCTCATCATTTAACTATAACGGCAACGATATTGGACAGGTGTTGGATGGTGATAAAGGAGATGATTATCTGTATGGGGGTACTGGTGATGATACTCTCTATGGTAGTGCAGGCAATGACTACCTTATAGGAGAAGGCGGTAATGATGTGCTGGATGGAGGGCTTGGTAATGACTCTCTCTATGGTGCGAATGCTAGTTCATATAATGGAGCGGGTACAGCCAATACCTTAATCGGTGGAATGGGTAATGATGTTCTGCATGCTGGTGGTGGTGATGACCGATTAATAGGTGGGACAGGGAATGACACCTTATACGGTGGTAAAGGAAATGATGTTTATTACTTTGAGACAGGGTTTGGCTGGGACAGTATAGATAATTATAACGACTATAGTTATTCAGAAAGTTATTTGTCTCGACTGGATGTCATCGAGTTTGGCCCTAATATTACAAGCAATGATGTTCGAGTGTATCGAAGCGGAAAAAATTTGATTCTGGACTTTGAGTCTACGGGGGATCGATTAACTGTATCAAACTACTTCAACAATGATGCGACTGACGCTTATGTAGTCAATGAAATTCGCTTTACCGATGGTAGTAATATCGTCTGGGATATCAATCAGGTCAAACAGCTTGTTCAGCAAACTACAGATTATGATGATCCACTATACGCCTATGCGGGTGGAAACTCGTTAGATGGCGGTGCAGGTGATGATGCCGTACGTGGTGCTACGGGTGATGATTTATTATACGGTGGTTTAGGTAATGATTACTTAAATGGCCATGCGGGTAACGATGAACTCCATGGCGGTGACAATAATGACCGGTTGTATGGAGATAATTCTACCAGTGAAAATGGCCTGGATAGCCTGTTTGGTGAAGCAGGTGATGATAGCTTATACGGCTATGGTGGTAACGACCTGCTAGATGGTGGCGATGGCAATGATTACCTCAATGCTGGAAATAGTAATGACACTTTAATCGGTGGAGCAGGCAGTGATACTTTAGATGGTGGGCAAGGCAATGATGTTTACCGTTTTGAACTAAACGATGGTTACGATCATATCTATGATTATAGTGGAGTGAATTCTATTGAATTTGGTCCTGGAATCTTACCTGAAGATATAACATTAAATCGTTGGAGTAGTAATAACTACGCGTTAATTATCAATAATATTGTTAGCGGCGATCAAATCTATGTGGTCAATAACTTTTATTATACGACTATTAGGCAGATCGTTTTCACAGATCCAGCGGCCAATGTCTCAGTATGGAATAGTAATTATATATCGAATAACTCTTCAACGACTGTGGCACTGAATGCGCAATCCTCTGCAACACCTCAATCGAATGAAACCTCAGATGCAAATGATAATATAACGGGTGCTCTGGCATTGGGTGGCTTGGGCAACGATACCTTAAATGGTTTAAGCGGTAGTGATCATTTGCAAGGTGAGTTTGGGCATGACACTTTATACGGAAATGCAGGGAATGATTTATTAGCAGGCGGTGAAGGAGGCGATAAATTATATGGAGGTAATGATCACGATACTCTGGATGGTGGTACCGGTGATGACATTCTATATGGTGAGGACGGTAACGATCAATTAATTGGTGGCGTGGGTAATGACGCGTTATACGGTGGTACCGGTGATAATATATTCATTGGTGGAGCCGGCGATGACCGGTTCAATAATAATTCTGGGTATGACAGCCTGGGTAGTAATACCTATCAATTCTCCCCCAATTTTGGTCGGGATACCTTATATAACAATAAAAAACTGGACACACTATCCATCGACGTTATTGAGTTTACCGATGGGATATTAGCCTCAGATATCTATGCGCATCGAGATGGTGAGAATTTAATTCTGGATAGAATAAATTCGGAAGACCGAATCACGGTTGTAAATTATTTTGTAAACGATGCGATTAAAGATGGGATTCATAACACCTCAATGGTTGACATTATCCGTTTTAGCGATACGACCGAATGGGATATCGATCAGGTAAAACTGCTGGTTCAGCAGGCAACCGATGATAAGGACAAGCTTTACAGTTACGCGACCGGGGATACATTGAATGGAGGCTTAGGTAAAGATTCATTCTATGGAAAGGATGGCGTTGATTATTTTCTTGGTAATGAAGGCAATGATTATTTTTCCAGTGCTGGTGGTAGTGATACCTTAGAAGGAGGTGCAGGTGATGATATCGCATATGCTGGTGATGGTGATGATGTCATCTATGGTGGAGCAGGTAACGATAATCTAAATGCCGGAGAGGGTGATGATGTCGTTTTTGGAGGTTCTGGAAATGATCGTATTTACGGGGACCAGGGTAACGACCACCTGATAGGTGGTGCTGGAGATGACACTATCTATGGGGACTCATATTACACATACTCCGGTGGTGGAGATGATACGTTAGATGGTGGGATAGGCAATGATACGCTGTATGGAGGTGGCGGGAGCGATGTCTATATATTTGATCTCGGATATGGTCATGACATTATTAGAAACTATGACTCAAACGACACAGCAAATGCGGATTCACTTGATGTAGTTCAGTTGGGCGCTGGAATAACGGTGAGTGATGTGGTTTTATCATTTTCCTCGACCTATGATTTAAAACTAACACTGAAAGACTCTGATGATAGTTTAACGATTTATTATTTTTTTAATGATGATAATGCCAGTCGTTCAGTCATTGATGAAATTCGATTTAATGATGGCACAATCTGGGATGTTGATGAAATAAATGCTCGTGTGATTCAGCATACTCCGCAGGCGGATATCATTTACTCAGATTTTGAAGGCATGCCAATTAGCGGCGGGCAAGGCAATGATAGTCTTTATGGTCGAATAGGTCAGGATACTATTTCAGGCGATGATGGAGATGATTATTTATACGGTGGCGATAATAACGATGTGTTGTTTGGTAATGCAGGGAATGATTATTTAAAGGGAGAAGCTGGTAACGACACCTTATGGGGTGGTACAGGTAATGACACATTAATCGGCTATACCGGAAACAATGTGTTAATCGGTGGGGCTGGCAATGATAGCCTTATTGGTGGCTGGTACTCCAATTTAGGTGATGATATCTTAATCGGAGGTGAAGGGAATGATACACTGAAGGGTGAATACGGCAATGATATCTATCGTTTCGAACGAGGCTTTGGACAGGACGTAATAACTTATGGATCGGGTTATGATTACTTAACCACAACCGACGTCATTCAATTTGCTGCTGATATTAGCCCTGATGATATTTGGGTGGGGCGTAGTGTAAATGACCTGATTCTCGAAATAAAGGGCACGCAAGATCAGTTAACCGTTAAAAACTTCTTTCAATCTGATGGGGCGAGTAATTATGCGGTGGATGAGGTTCAATTTGCAGATGGTACGGTCTGGACCTACGCTGATCTTGTCAATCCTTATGCCGATAAGCGAGAACACCTGCAAACAGTCATCAGCTGGAAATCCGATCCAGCCTATGCAACGGCCCAAGTTTATTTCTCGCATGATGGTGGTCCATATGCGTCAGTAGTAGAAACAGACGGCCAGTATAAACATCATATAGAGGACCTTGAAGAAGGCCTCCATCAGTATTCAATACAATATCGTGATCAACACGGCACTGTGTTAAAGCAAGCCAATGGGGAATTTACAGTTAGTGCTTTAGGTGGTGTTGAAACAAATGGCGCTGTACTCAAGGATACTTCTGCCGACGAAACCGCCAGGACAACTCGTTATTACTACGACGATGATGGCAATCTCGTTAAAACTCTGGATGCGGAAGGTTATGTCACCGAAAATATTTTCGATGCATCTGGTAATAAAGTAGAAAGTATTCAGTATGCTAACCCAATAGCGAATACAGGTATTCTTGAAAGCAGTGTCAAGGATGCCGTATTAGTTGATCAACCTCTCGCTTACTGGAAGTTTGATGAAGTCACAGGTCATCTAGTCAATGATTTTAGCGGTAATGATATAACTGCAGTTGTTAATGAGAAAATAGCGTCAAATACCAAAATGGGACAGGATGGTGTTAATCAGCAGGACATGACTTCGCGTGCCTATTATTTCAATGGCTCGACTGATTCGACTGTGCGTATAGAAAGTCCAGAGGCTGTGTTTTTAACAGAAGGTACCGCTGAAACCTGGATCAAAACCCCAAATGCGGGTACCAGTTTGCGTTCAATTTTAACCATGGGTACAGGGACAGGTACTGGCTACAGTTATGGCTTATATGTCTATAATAATCAGCTGGTTAAAATGGTTGGTGCCAGGGCTTACTACACCGGTATCATGGTTAATGACGACAAGTGGCATCACATCTCAGCGACGTTTTCTTCATATGACATGCTTGATCTGTACTATGACGGACAGATTGTTAACCCGTTAACCAGTTCTGTCGTAGTCGGCACGATAGCATCTGATAACAAGGCATATATAGGGGGGAGTTATAGCAGCTATAGGTTCACGGGGTATATCGATGAAGTTGCTATTTTCGATAAATATCTATCCGCTGAACAGGTTCAATCCCACGCGAATGCGTCAGCCCATATCAGTGAGGATAAACTAGGCGTTCACATTGATGTCAATGAAGCCAATCCACTTGAAGCAGCCGAAGATCAACACACCCATTATCTGTATAACAGCAGTGCGCAGCAGGTAGCGGTAATCGACAGCAAGGGACAGCTAACCGAATCACGTTATGACCTTGCAGGTAATGTGATCGAAACAATCCAGTATGGCGCGTTTA